>NZ_JAXQNS010000011.1:0-204059 GCF_034427815.1 Pseudomonas gebzensis | reverse complement strand
TTCCAACACCGAAGAAACATCCAACTCATTGAAACTCAAGGAGTTTTCCGTTCCGTTTGCCCTGGAAGTGGTGCGCAGTATAAAGACATTCGCCGAGCGGTCAAGCACTTATTTCAGAAACATTCAAAAGGCCTTGAATGCACAGGGGAGGCCGAAGCCTCCCCTGTGTCGCTCACGCCGACGAGCCCTTCTTCTATATAAGGACGATCCGCGCGAACGCTTTTTTACCCGCCTGGCAAACATGGGTAGAGCCGCGAACGAATACAAAGCCGCGGTCGACCACTACGCCATCGACCTTGACACTCCCCGCCGCCAGCAAATCGCGCGCTGCCGCAGAGTTCTTCACCAGGCCAGCCTTATTAAGGACGGCGGCAATGGGCATATCCTCCGAGGCCTCCAGGGCGATCTCTGGAAGATCCTCAGGCAACTCGCCTTCTTTCATGCGATTGCCGGCCGCACGGTGCGCATTGGCAGCTGCCTCTTCACCATGGAAACGGGCAACGATCTCTTCAGCGAGCTTGATCTTCACATCACGCGGATTGGCACCGGCTGCCACATCTGCACGCAACTGGGCGATCTCTTCCATGCTGCGGAAGCTGAGCAGCTCGAAATAGCGCCACATCAGCGTGTCTGGAATCGACACCAGCTTGCTGTACATCACGCCCGGAGCTTCCTGGATCCCGACATAATTGCCCAGCGACTTGGACATCTTCTTCACGCCATCGAGGCCTTCGAGCAGCGGCATGGTCACCACGCTCTGCGCTTCCTGGCCATAGGCGCGCTGTAGCTCACGCCCCATCAACAGGTTGAACTTCTGATCGGTGCCGCCCAGTTCGACATCAGCCTTGAGCGCGACCGAGTCATAACCCTGCACCAGCGGATACAGGAACTCATGAATGGCAATCGGCTGATTACTGGTGTAACGCTTGTCGAAGTCATCGCGCTCGAGCATACGAGCCACGGTGTACTGCGAAGACAGACGAATGAAGTCGGCCGGGGTCAGCTGATCCATCCAGGTGGAGTTGAATGCAACTTCGGTCTTGGCCGGATCCAGAATCTTGAATACCTGCTGCTTGTAGGTCTCGGCGTTGTCGAGTACCTGCTCGCGCGTAAGCGGCGGGCGGGTAGCGCTTTTGCCGCTCGGGTCGCCGATCATGCCGGTGAAGTCACCGATCAGAAACACCACCTGATGACCCAGCTCCTGGAACTGCCGCAGCTTGTTGATCAGCACGGTATGCCCGAGGTGCAGATCAGGCGCAGTGGGGTCAAACCCTGCCTTGATGCGCAGAGGCTCGCCCCGCTTGAGCTTCTCGACCAGCTCAGATTCGACCAATACCTCTTCCGCACCACGCTTGATAAGCGCCAGCTGCTCTTCCACCGACTTCATAAACAGATCCGCAAGGCTCAGGTTCAAAGGGAGCCAACCATACAAGATCGGCAGTCAAATACAAGTTTTGCAAAATCTTGTGACTCAGTGAGGCGCCCGTAACGTCTATGCGCCCTTGCACGAATGTAGATTTGGTTATATTTTATACAGTTACTTCATCTTCATCATGTCATTCATCTTTTCCTTTTCACCTTTTTTAAAGTCACCCATATGACCCCAAACACTGCAAAGGCATCTCGGCTGTACCCCAAAATCCACCTACTTGCTGCCAGCGGTCTTGCCGCGATGCTCAGCCTTGCGCTGCTGGTATTCCCTTCCAGCGAAGTGGAAGCCAAGAAGACCACCCTCAGCCTGGAGCTGGATAACCCGGCAGACTCGCTGAAGGAAGAGGCTACCAGCGCGCCGCTGGTGCAAGCCGAACAGCCCTCCAACTCGCCTTTCGCGCAGATCGACAATGCGGCGTCAGCGCCTACCGAGCAGGCCGCCCAGACAGCGCCCGAACCGAAAAAGGGCGAGCCGGGACACCGTGAAGTCACTGTGGCCAAAGGCGACACCCTCTCCACCTTATTCGCCAAAGTCGGGCTGCCTGCCAATGCCGTTCATGATTTGCTGGCCAGCACCAAGCAGGCCAAGCAGTTCAGCCAACTCAAGCACGGGCAGGTCCTGCAGTTCGAGTTGGACAAGGATGGACAACTCGCCAGCCTGCACAGCAAGGTCAGTAGCCTGGAAAGCATTCGTCTCACCCGTTCGGACAAGGGCTACAGCTTCAGCCGCGAAGTCAGCAAACCCGTAGTGCGCACGGCCTACGCCCATGGCGTGATCAAGAGTTCATTGTCGGCCTCGGCGCAGCGCGCCGGGCTGTCGCACAGCCTGACCATGGACATGGCCAGGGTGCTGGGCTACGACATCGACTTTGCCCAGGACATACGCCAGGGTGATGAGTTCGATGTGGTCTTCGAGCAGAAGGTCATGGACGGTAAGGTCGTTGGTACCGGCAACATCCTTTCAGCGCGCTTTTCCAACCGCGGCAAGACTTACACCGCCGTGCGTTACACCAACAAGCAGGGCAATACCAGCTACTACACCGCCGATGGCAGCAGCCTGCGCAAGGCGTTCATTCGTACCCCAGTCGATTTCGCACGGATCAGCTCGCGGTTTTCGGCAGGGCGCAAGCATCCGATCCTGAACAAGATCCGCGCACACAAGGGCGTCGACTACGCCGCACCCCGCGGTACCCCGATCAAGGCGGCAGGGGATGGCAAGGTGGTGTTGGCTGGCCGTCGCGGCGGTTACGGAAACACGGTGATCCTGGCGCATGGCAACAAGTACCAGACCCTCTATGGCCACATGCAAGGCTTTGCCAAGGGCGTAAAAACCGGTGGCACCGTCAAGCAGGGGCAGATTATCGGTTACATCGGTACTACCGGCTTGTCGACCGGGCCGCACTTGCATTATGAGTTCCAGGTCAACGGCGTCCACGTTGACCCGCTGAGCCAGAAGGTGCCGATGTCCGAGCCGATTGCCAAAGCAGAGCGCCAGCGCTTCATGCAGCAGAGCCAGCCCTTGATCGCACGCATGGATCAGGAAAAAGCCACCCTACTCGCCTCGAACAAGCGCTGATTCATGTCGCGCTATATAGGGGTCATGTCTGGCACCAGCCTGGATGGGCTGGACATTGCCTTGATCGAGCAACACGAACAGCCCCGGCTGCTGGCCACCCATTACCTGCCAATGCCGGCTGATCTGCGCAGTGAGCTGCTGGCGCTGTGCGCCAGCGGCCCGGACGAAATTGCCCGAGCAGCGTTGGCGGAGAATCGTTGGGCCCGGTTGGCGGCTGAAGGCATTGCAGCACTGCTCACAGAGCAGGCCCTGGCCCCGGAACAGATCATCGCCATCGGCAGCCATGGCCAGACCATCCGCCATGAGCCTGCTCGCGGTTTTACCGTGCAGATCGGCAACCCTGCCCTGCTGGCCGAACTCACAGGTATCAGCGTGATCGCAGACTTCCGCCGCCGCGACGTGGCCGCGGGCGGACAGGGTGCACCGCTGGTTCCCGCCTTCCACGAAACACTGTTTGGCCACCTTGGTCAGCGGCTGGGCGTGCTGAATGTGGGCGGTTTCAGCAACCTTACCTTGCTTGCGCAGGATCAGCCGGTCAGCGGTTTTGACTGTGGCCCAGGCAATGTGTTGCTCGATGCCTGGATTCAACGCAAACGCGGTGAGACCTTCGATGCTGATGGCGCATGGGCCGCCAGTGGCCGCGTCGATCACGCCTTGCTCGGCCGCTTACTGAGCGATCGTTTTTTCGCAGGCACGGGTCCGAAAAGCACTGGTCGAGAAGTGTTCAACCTGACGTGGCTGGACCAGCATCTGAGTGCACTGCAGCCTTTACCCGATGAAGCCGTTCAAGCCACGCTGCTGGAACTGACGGCTCGCAGCATCTGCGATGCGTTGAACACTGCACAGCCAGATACCGACCGGCTGCTGGTCTGTGGTGGCGGGGCGCGTAATGGGGCGCTGATGCGTCGGCTGGCGGCGCTGCTGCCGACAGCTCAAGTTGAAAGCACCCAAGCGTGTGGCGTTCACCCTGATTGGGTCGAGGCCATGGCGTTTGCTTGGCTGGCCCACTGCTGCCTGACCGGGCAGGCGGCCAATCGCCCTAGCGTGACCGCCGCCAAGGGACTGCGAGTCCTGGGCGCCATCTACCCAGCCTGAGCCGGATGATTGAACGAAAACGCCGCGCAAATGCGCGGCGTTTTCAGTTCAGCGTCACACGTATCAGATGGAGAACGACGATCCGCAACCGCAGGTGGTCGTGGCATTAGGGTTCTTGATCACGAAGCGCGAACCCTCGAGGCCTTCCTGGTAATCCACCTCTGCACCGGCCAGGTACTGGAAGCTCATGGGGTCGACTACCAGCGATACCCCCTCGCGCTCGACGATGGTGTCGTCATCGGCCACGTCTTCATCGAAGGTGAAGCCGTACTGGAAGCCCGAGCAACCGCCGCCGGTCACGAATACGCGCAGCTTCAGCCGATCATTGCCCTCTTCGCTGACCAGGGTCTTCACCTTGTGCGCAGCACCGTGGGTGAATTCCAGACCCGTGGGGGTGAAGGTTTCAACGCTCATGTAGATTCTCCCGGCAGGACGCCGTAACAAAACTCGATGGGGCGCATTATCCGCTTCTCCGAGAAAATTGGTCAACAATTGTGCGGTACCCGATGCAAGGTCGGCACACCCCACACGGACACAAAAAGGCCCGCACTTGGCGGGCCTTCTGCTCACGCGTGGATCAAGGCAGCAAGCCGGCGTGGTTCAGGCCCATGCGCTCGTCCAGCCCGAAGAGGATGTTGAGGTTCTGCACGGCTTGACCCGACGCGCCCTTGACCAGGTTATCGATCACCGACAGCACCACCACCAGATCGCCGCCTTGCGGGCGGTGAACGGCGATACGGCAGACGTTGGCGCCACGCACGCTGCGGGTTTCGGGGTGACTGCCGGCTGGCATGACGTCGACGAACGGCTCGTCTGCATAACGCTTTTCATACAGCGCCTGCAGATCGATCGAGGTGTCGAGCAAGGTGGCGTACAACGTCGAATGAATGCCGCGAATCATGGGCGTAAGGTGCGGAACGAAGGTCAGACCGATCTGGCCGCCGGCAGCCAAGCGCAGACCTTGGCTGATTTCCGGCAGGTGCCGATGGCCCTTCACGGCGTAGGCCTTCATGTTTTCGCCCGCCTCGGAGAACAGCGAGCCCACCGCCGCACCGCGGCCCGCTCCGCTCACACCGGACTTGCAGTCGGCGATCAGCCGCATCGGGTCAACGACCCCAGCCTCCAGCAGCGGCAGGAAGCCCAGCTGGGTTGCGGTGGGATAGCAGCCTGGCACGGCGATCAGGCGTGCATTGCGGATCTTTTCGCGATTGACTTCCGGCAGGCCGTAGACCGCATCGCCGAGCAGTTGCGGGGCGCCGTGCGGCTGGCCGTACCATTGGCCCCACTCCTCGGCATCCTGCAGGCGGAAGTCGGCCGACAGGTCGATGACCTTGGTCCCCGCCGCCAGCAGTTCGCCAGCCAGGGCGTGGGCGACACCGTGGGGCGTGGCGAAGAAAACGACATCGCAAGCACCCAGCGCCGCGCTGTCAGGAACGCTGAAACGCAGGTCGTCGTAGTGGCCTCGCAGGTTCGGATACATATCGGACACCGCCATGCCCGCTTCGGAACGCGAAGTGATGACAACCACTTCGGCCTGCGGGTGCTGCGCCAGCAGACGCAACAGTTCGACACCGGTGTAACCCGTGCCGCCGACGATACCGACCTTGATCATAACGCTTGCCCCTTATCAACGAAGCCACTGGAAAGCCTTGGATGATAGGGGTCGCAGGCGCCCGGAACAACACTGGATTAACCGTTGGGGGTGCTTGGCTACTACTATCTGACCACCGTGAAAACCTTAAGGAAGCTCTCAAATGCTGTATCTCTGGATCAAAGCGCTGCATATCGTCAGCGTGGTCTGCTGGTTCGCCGGCCTGTTCTACCTGCCCAGGTTGTTCGTCTACCACGCACAAAGCACCGACAGTGTCAGCCGCGAGCGCTTCGTCACCATGGAGCGCAAGCTGTACCGCGGGATCATGAATCCGGCCATGATCGCAACCTTCGTGTTCGGTATCTGGATGCTCTACCTCACGCCAGGGTGGCTGAGCCAGGGTTGGATGCATGCCAAGCTGGCACTGGTGATTCTGCTGACCGGTTATCACCATGTCTGCGGTGCTCAGCGCAAGCGCTTCGCGGCAGGTACCAACACCCGAAGCCATGTGTACTACCGCTGGTTCAACGAAGTGCCGGTGCTGCTGTTGCTGGGCATCGTCGTGCTGGTGGTGGTCAAGCCGTTCTGAAAGCCGTTTCAAATAACCAGACCTGGCGAAACAGGCCCTGTCACTCTCTGGGGCACGCTGTACACTAGCGCCCCTTCTCGCCGCCCCAGGAGCGCTGCATGACCTGTTACGCCATGATCACCGGAGCGTCCAGCGGCCTTGGCCTGGCTCTGGCGGAAGCGCTGGCACGGCGTGGGCGTAACCTCATTCTGGTGGCACGCCAGCGCGAACCCCTCGAAGCGGTCGCCCTTGAGCTGACCCAGCGCTTTGGCGTAGACGTGCTGTTGCGCGCCTGCGATCTCAGCCAGCCATTGCGCCTGTCGGGGTTCGTGCTGGAGCTCGAGGAAGGCGAGCGACGCATCGACTTGCTGGTCAACTGTGCCGGGCTGCGTACCTATGGCCCGTTTCTGGCGCATGAGTGGGCCGATGAGCAGGACCTGCTGGAGGTCAATGTGCTGGCCTTGAGCCGGCTCTGCCACGCGCTGGGCAATCTGATGGCCGTGCATGGCGGCGGCCAGATACTCAATGTCGCAGGGCTTGCCGGCGTTGCGCCCGGACCCTGGATGGCGGCCTACGCGGCGAGCAAAGCCTATGTGCTGAGCTTCACCGAAGCCCTGCGCGAGGAGCTCAAGCGCACGGGCATCAAGGTGTCGGTGCTGTGCCCGGGGCCGGTGCGTTCGGCGAACCGCAGCATCGAACGGCTCAAAGGCAGTGGCCGTTGCCTGTCAGCGCAAGAGGTGGCGTTATTCACCGTCCGCGCGCTGGACAAGAACCGCGCCCTGATCATGCCCGGCCGGCGCAACCGCTGGCTGGCGTTTGCCCCGCGCTTGCTGCCACGCTGGCTGACGCGAAAACTCGCAGGCGTGCTGCATCGCCGGTATTGCCCCTCGGGCATGCAGTAGGCCATGGGCGAATGACGCTTGGCTGAGTACACTCCTTGCAGACCCTCACTCTGGAGCAGCGTTGTGGATACTCTATTCACCAAGATCATCAACCGGGAGATTCCGGCCAAGATCATCTACGAAGATGACCAGGTTCTGGCTTTCCACGATATCGCCCCGCAGGCGCCGGTGCATTTTCTGGTCATTCCGAAAAAGCCCATCCGCACCCTCAATGACCTGACCGAGGACGACAAGACCCTTGCCGGGCATATCCTCTTCACCGCCCAGCGCCTGGCGCTTGAGCTGGGCTGCGAGGAAGGCTTTCGCGTGGTGATGAACTGCAATGAGCTGGGCGGCCAGACCGTCTACCACATCCACCTGCACGTGCTTGGTCAGCGGCAGATGAACTGGCCGCCGGGCTGATCCTTTCACGTAGCCGGTTGTGTGACAAGCACGCGGGATGACCCTGGGCAATCGTCTTTGCCACGATTGAGGTAGACTGTCGGGCACACTTTTGCGGAGGTGCCCGATGGCTACCGAACGTCACTATTCGCCGCTCGACCGCTTGCTGCTGCAAGCCGACACTGCCCTGCGCACCTTGCTGCCCTTCAGCGGCCAACCTTCGCGCCCGTCACCTGCGATCGTGCAACCGAACGTCGAGCTCGATCCCGCCCAGAGTCGCCATGTCGCGGGCCTCATGCGCATCAATCACACCGGTGAAGTCTGTGCCCAGGCGCTCTATCAAGGGCAGGCGCTGACCGCCAAGCTGCCGCAGGTGCGCCGCGCGATGGAGCACGCTGCCGAAGAAGAGATCGACCACCTGGCCTGGTGCGAGCAACGCATCCGCCAGCTGAACAGCCATCCGAGCGTGCTCAACCCTCTGTTCTACGGCATGTCTTTCGGCATCGGCGCATTCGCCGGGCTGGTCAGTGACAAAGTCAGCCTGGGCTTCGTTGCGGCGACCGAGCGTCAGGTGTGCAAGCACCTTGACGAACACCTTGAGCAGATCCCTGCCGAAGACGGCAAATCCCGTGCAATTCTCGAGCAGATGCGTGTGGACGAAGAGCACCATGCCGAGGCTGCGCTGGATGCAGGCGGCTATCGCTTCCCGGCGCCCGTTCGCTTCGGCATGAGCCTGATGGCCAAGGTCATGACCAAAAGCACCTACCGAGTCTGAAACGATCATCTGAGAGTCATGCCATGACGCAGCGTTTCGATGCCGACGACCTGGCCCGCGCGGTCACGGCAGGGGTGCTCAACCCCGGTCAGGACCACGCCCTGCTGGCTTTTCTGCGTGCTCATCCCTCTGCTCGGCCCGGCTTCCAACTGGCCAACGTGGCGTTCTATTTCGGCGCGCTGCTGATCATGGGCGCCATGGGCTGGTTGCTGACGGTGGCTTGGATGAGCATCGGTGATGGGGCCTTGCTAGCCATCAGCCTGGCCTACGTCGTTTCACTCACCTTGCTTGCCCTGAACATGCAGCGCCGCAGCCAGCCTGTCGCCGCGGGGGTGTTGGCAGCCGTGGCGGTCGGCATCGTGCCCCTGGCGGTATTTGCCGTACAACGCATCACCGGCTTCTGGCCATTCGGGGACGGTACGCCGGACTTCCAGCACTACTACCGCTACGTGCAAGGGCAGTGGTTGCTGATGGAAGGCGCGACCGTCATTGCCGGCCTGCTCATGCTGCGCGTCGTCCCTTTCCCCTTCATCGTCATGCCGATGGCGCTGGCGCTGTGGTTCATGTCCATGGACATCAGCCAATACCTGTACGGCAGCGACCTGAGCTGGGCGCAGCGGCATGAGGTGTCGTTGTGGTTCGGGCTGGCACTGCTGCTGGTGGCGGTGGTGGTGGACGGTCGCACGCGCAAGGACTACGCGGGCTGGGGCTACCTGGGAGGCCTGTTGGCCTTCTGGGGAGGGCTGACCGCGATGGACAGCGGCAGCGAACTGGGCAAGTTTGGCTATTGCGTGATCAACGTGGCGCTGATGGGACTGGCCGTACTGCTACGGCGCCCGGTATTCATGGTCTTCGGTGCCTTGGGGGTGGCCACCTATCTGGGCTACCTCGCCTACGACGTGTTCGCCGAATCGCTGCTGTTCCCGCTGGTACTGACGCTGATCGGCCTGGGTGTGATCGCCCTGGGCCTGGCCTACCAGAAACGCCGTGAGCGCCTGACCGAACGCCTGCGAAACTGTTTACCGAACGCGCTTGCGCAGGCCCTGCCAGCCTTGCGACGCTAGGCATCGTCACCGCGCGGCCTTGCCCTGCCGCGCCGGTGATGCTGAATCAGGCGAGCTCGACGAGCTCGTAGCCGTGGGTGATCTCCACGCCGGCGCGGCCGAGCATGATCGACGCCGAGCAATACTTCTCAGCTGACAGCTCGACCGCACGCTTGACCTGCGCGTCCTTCAAACCACGGCCCTTGACCACGAACCGCAGGTGAATCTTGGTGAACACCTTGGGGTCTTCGTCAGCCCGTTCGGCCTCGAGAAAGGCTTCACAGCTCTCTACCGCCTGGCGCGATTTCTTCAGAATGCTCACCACGTCAAAACTGCTGCAGCCGCCCAGGCCCAACAGCAACATCTCCATCGGGCGCACGCCCAGGTTGCGGCCGCCGGCCTCGGGCGGGCCGTCCATGACCACCACGTGACCACTGCCCGACTCGCCGAGAAACATGGCGTCACCGGCCCATTGGATGCGTGCCTTCATCTGTGCAACTCCTGCAAGCTTGAAAAATGGTTGTCAGCTTAGTCTTTGTACGTGAAGCGGAAAAGCCGACGTAGGGGATTTCTGGCTTTGCAATCAGAAAGGGCTGATAATCTGGCGCCAAATGACTGGCACAACGCCAGCAACCAGTCCCTTCTCTCTGCATCACTGAACAGGATTTCGTGATGGTCGCGTCCGCGCTTTCCGCCAAGATCAAGAACATCGACAAATTGCTGGTGCACTGCCAGCGCCGCCGTTATACGGCGAAGAGCAACATCATCTGCGCGGGAGACAAAGCCGAGACGTTGTCCTACATCATCAAAGGCTCTGTCACAGTGCTGATCGAAGATGACGAAGGGCGGGAAATGATCATTGCCTACCTCAACAGCGGCGATTTCTTCGGGGAACTCGGATTGTTCGAAACCGGCGGACAAGTGCACGAGCGCAGCGCCTGGGTGCGGGCCAAGAGCGAGTGCGAGGTGGCGGAAATCAGTTATGGACGCTTCCGTGAACTGACCCGTCTGGACCCGGACATCCTCTATGCCCTTGGCGCCCAGATGGCCCAACGGTTGCGCGACACTACGCGCAAGGTCGGTGACCTGGCCTTCTTCGATGTGACCGGCCGCGTTGCCCGGTGCTTGCTGGACCTGTGCAAGCAACCCGATGCAATGACCCATCCGGACGGCATGCAGATCAAGATCACCCGCCAGGAGATAGGCCGGATCGTCGGCTGCTCGCGGGAGATGGTCGGGCGTGTACTCAAAGACCTGGAAGAACGCAATCTGGTCAACGTCAAGGGCAAGACCATGGTGGTCTTCGGCACCCGTTAATCGCGAGCGATCGCAGCGAGCAACTGCGTGTAGACCTCGCGCAGCTGCTCGAACACAGCGGCGTTCGACACCACCTCATGCAAAGCGATATGGCTGTCAGCGCGGCAACGCTGCGCCAGCTCGCACACCACATTGAAGCGATTGACCGCCGCCACCATCGACTCACGGTCGTTGTCCAGCAGCAGCGCCCCATGCACCAGCACCACCGGGCGCTTACCGCCCAGGCCCTGACGCCAGCGCTGGGCAGTGCCCACCAGCTTGCGGCCATTGAGGTTGACGTTGTACCGGCCATCACAGAAGGCCCCGTCGATCTCGCCCACCGACGCCACCCCGCCCCAGCCTCGCAGTGCGTCGCACAGCGGTTCGCACAACCGTCGATAGGCCAACTCGATGCGGCCGTGATCGCCTTCACTGCGCGGCGCGACATAGATCAGGGCAATGTTCACCGTGGCCGGCGATTGCGGCACCGGCTCGCCCCCCGTTTCGCGCAACAGGACCGGCCAGCCGTTACCGGCAGAGGCGTGCGCGGCGGCGTCGAAGCCAGGCAGCCGGCTCATGCGCCGAGGCATCACCAGGGCACTGTCGATCGGCTGCCAGAACAGCAACCCGGTGTTCTGCTCACCACGGCAGACGGCAGCGAGCAGGTCCTGCTCGGCTTGAAGCCCCTGCTCGACGGTCAGGGCCATTACAGGCTCGGTCATAGCGTGCTCGTCGTCCGCGGCGGCCAGGGTGGTCAGTCCAGGGACTGGGTGCTTTGCACCGTGCGTCCTGGAAAGAACAGACGTTGCAGTTCCAGTCCGGGCTGTTCGGCGCGCATGAACGCTTCACCGACCAGAAACGCATACACCTCATTGATTTCCATCAGCTCGACATCGGCCCGATTGAAAATGCCGCTTTCGGTGATCGCCAGGCGATCGCGCGGAATACGCGGCAGCAGGTCGAGGGTAGTTTCCAGGCTGACTTCAAAGGTGTGCAGGTTGCGGTTGTTGACGCCTACCAGCGGGGTGTCGAGGTGGGTCAGGGCACGCTCCAGTTCGTCACCGTCATGCACTTCGACCAGCACATCGAGGCCAACGTCCTTGGCCGTCGCCGCAAGCTCGGCCATGCGGACATCATCCAGCGCCGAGACGATCAGCAGCACGCAGTCTGCGCCCAGCGCCCGGGCTTCGACGATCTGGTACGGGTCGATCATGAAGTCCTTGCGGATCACCGGCAGGCCGCAGGCGGCGCGGGCCTGTTGCAGGTAGGCATCGGAGCCCTGGAAATAGTCGACGTCGGTCAGCACCGACAGGCAGGTCGCCCCGCCCTTCTCGTAGCTGACGGCGAGCTCGGCCGGCACGAAGTGCTCACGGATCACCCCTTTGCTAGGCGAGGCCTTCTTGATCTCGGCAATCACCGCCGGCTGCTTCAGGTGTGCCTGCTTGATCAACGCATTGGCAAAACCGCGCGGCGCATCGGCTGCCTTGGCCAGTTGCTGCAGTTCCGACAGGCTGACGCGAGCACTGCGCTGCGCCACTTCCTCGACCTTGCGGGCGAGAATCTTCTCCAACACCGTTGGTACGCTCATGCTTGGTTCTCCACCTTGAATACCGCCGTAAAGGCGCCGAGCTCTTGCATTTTTTCCCAGGCCAGCCCGGTGTGCAGCACATCGTGGGCCAGTTCGACACCGGCTTTGAGGGTCATGGCGTGGTCAGCGGCGTACAACGCGGCGCCGGCATTGAGGGCGATCATTTCCGCCGCTTTCTGCGCGCTCTCGCTCTTGCGTCGACCCAGGGCATCACGGATCAGCGCCAGCGAGGCGGCCGGCGTGTCGACTGCCAGGCCATGCAAGCTCTGGCTCTTGATACCGAGGTCTTCGGGCTCGACCCAATACTCGCTGATCTCGCCGTTTTTCAGCTCGACCACGAAGGTCGGCGCGGCCAGGCTGAATTCGTCCAGACCGTCCTTGGAATGCACCACCAGCACATGCTTGCTGCCCATGCGCTGCAACACTTCAGCCAGCGGGCGGCACAGCGCCTGGCTGAATACGCCGACCACCTGGTGCCTGACCCCAGCCGGATTCGTAAGCGGGCCGAGCATGTTGAACAGTGTGCGCAGGCCTAGATCACGGCGCGGACCGGCGGCGTGCTTCATTGCCGAGTGATGGCTCTGCGCGAACATGAAGCCGATGCCCAGGCTGTCGATGCAACGCGCGACCTGTACCGGGGTGAGGTCGAGGTAGATGCCGGCCGCTTCCAGCAGGTCGGCACTGCCGCTCTTGCCAGACACCGCACGGTTGCCATGCTTGGCAACCGTACAACCGGCCGCAGCCAGGACGAACGCCGAGGCGGTGGAGACGTTGAAGATATTCGCGCCATCGCCACCGGTACCGACGATGTCGACGACACCGTCCAGGTCCTTGAGCTCCACTTTGCTGGCCAGCTCGCGCATCACCGTCACGGCGCCAACGATCTCGTCGATGCTTTCGCTTTTCATGCGCATGCCCATCATGAAGGCCCCGATCTGCGCTTCGCTGCACTGGCCGGTCATGATCTGGCGCATCACGTCGCTCATCTCGCTGGTGCTCAGGTCCAGGTGGCTGACGATGCGGTTCAATGCGGTTTTGATATCCATGCTCACTGCTCTGTCCTTAACGGCGGCCGCCGGTCTGCTTGAGGAAGTTGGCGAAAAGCTCATGGCCTTGTTCGGTCAAGATCGATTCGGGGTGGAACTGTACGCCTTCGATGTTCAGGGTCTTGTGACGCAGGCCCATGATTTCATCGACCGCGCCATCGTCCAGCGCGGTCCAGGCGGTGACTTCCAGGCAGTCAGGCAACGTGTCGCGCTTGACCACCAGCGAGTGGTAACGGGTCACCGTCAACGGGTTGTTGAGGCCGGCGAAGACGCCCAGGTCATGGTGGTGCACAGGGCTGGTCTTGCCATGCATCACCTGGCGCGCGCGCACCACATCACCGCCAAAGGCCTGGCCGATGGACTGGTGGCCGAGGCAGACGCCCAGAATCGGGAGCTTGCCGGCGAAATGCAGGATGGCCTCGATCGACACCCCCGCTTCACTGGGCGTGCAGGGCCCGGGAGAGACGACGATACGCTCAGGGTCGAGCGCCTCGATCTGGGCCAGGGTCATTTCATCGTTGCGAATGACCTTGACCTCGGCACCGAGCTCGCCCAGGTATTGGACGACGTTGTAGGTAAAGGAATCGTAGTTGTCGATCATCAGTAACATCAGGCTGAACCTCTTGAATCCACTGACTTTGAATACGTGCTTTTGAAACCGGACACAGCCGCGGGCTATCCGCCTGGGCAGTGTTCAACGCATTTGAAAAGCAATCAGAAACGGGCCGGGGAGACCGGCAGGAGATAAAGTCAGGCGCGCCAACGCCAACGGGCGTGGGCCTTGATAACGCGCATCAAGAGTTTGCTGACGATCAACACGGAAGTAGGTCTCGCTCATTCGAGATCGCACAGTAGCCTACGGGCGCCGCGGGTGCAACAAGCCCAGGGGCCGGGCAAACGAAGTGTTGAATTACCGCAAAGCCCGGATTTGCTATGGTCGGCCGGCTGTGTCGAATAACAACAAAGAATAGGAATCTCTACATGCGCACACCGCCCTTCTTACGCACGTTTCTGGGGATGATGGTTCTGGCCAGCGGCCAGGCCATGGCATCGCCCAACCCGTATTCCACGCTGATGGTCTTTGGCGATAGCCTCAGCGATGCCGGGCAGTTCCCTGACCTCACCGGAACGGACACCGGCACGCGCTTCACCAACCGCGATGCGCACGGCAACTATGCGCCCGTTTCGCCGATGATTCTTGGCAGCAAGCTGGGCTTGGACGCTGCTGAACTGGGCCCCTCGACATCGCCCTACAACGCGGCGACCGGCCGGCCAGATGGCAACAACTGGGCTGTAGGTGGTTACACCACGCAGCAGATCCTTGATTCCATCACCGACACATCCAAGGTCGTGATTCCACCCGGCAACCGGTTCGCTGGCCTGGTGATCCGCGAGCGCCCCGGCTACCTTGCCAACGGCCTGCGCGCCGACCCCAACGCCTTGTACTACCTCACCGGCGGCGGCAACGACTTCCTGCAAAACCTGGTGACCAGCCCCGCCGAGGCGGCCGCAGCCGGCGGCCGGCTCGCAGCGAGCGCTCAAGCCCTGCAGCAAGGCGGCGCACGCTACATGATGGTCTGGCTGCTGCCAGACCTGGGCCAGACACCGAACTACAGTGGCTCGCCCCTGCAAGGCCCGCTCTCGCAGCTCTCGGCGGTGTTCAACCAGTCGCTGGTGAATCAACTGCGCCAGATCGATGCCGAAATCATTCCGCTGAACGTGCCGGCCTTGCTCAAGGAAGCACTGGTCAGCCCGGGCGAGTTCGGCCTGGCCACCGACCAAGACCTGGTCGCCACCTGCTACAGCGGCGACAGCTGCCGCGAGAACACACGCTACGGCATCAACAGCGCCACACCCGACCCCAGCAAACTGCTGTTCAATGACGCGGTGCACCCCACCATCGCCGGCCAGCATCTGATCGCCGACTATGGCTACTCGATCCTTTCGGCGCCCTGGGAGCTGACGCTGTTGCCGGAGATGGCCCAGGCCGGCATCCGCGCCCAGCAGGATGAGCTGCGCAACCAGTGGCAGACGCCCTGGCAAGGCATCGGCCAATGGCAGGCGATCGTCGCAGCGGGCGGGCAAGACCTCGACTTCGACAGCCAACGCAGCTCGGCCAAGGGTGATGGCCGCGGTTACAACCTCACCGTGGGCGGCAGCTATCGGTTGAATGAGGCCTGGCGCGTGGGCCTGGCCGGCGGCGTGTATCGGCAGAAGCTGGAGGTCGGCGCCGAGGATTCGCAGTACCGCCTCGACAGTTATCTGGCCAGCGCCTTCGCCCAGTTCCGTCAGGACCGCTGGTGGGCAGATGCGGCGATCACTGCCGGGCACCTGGACTACAGCGACCTCAAGCGCACCTTCGCCTTGGGCGTGAACGAGCGGAGCGAGAAAGGCGATACCGACGGCCAAGCGTGGGCGGTCACGGGTCGGGTCGGTTTCGACCTCGCCCAACCAGGCAGCCAATGGCAACTGGCGCCGTTCCTGAGCGCCGACTACGCGCGGGTCAAGGTCGACGGTTACGACGAGCGCAGCGATCGCGCCACTGCGCTGGGCGTGGACGACCAGGAGCGCACCTCGCGTCGTCTGGGTGCGGGCTTGCGGGGCAGCGTGCAAGTGGCGCCGGCCACCCAACTGTTCGCCGAAGTGGCGCGTGAGCACGAGTTCGAGCACGACCGCCAGGATGTCACGCTGCACCTGGCCAGCTTGCCGGACAACGACTTTACCCTCACCGGTTACCAACCCGACAGCAACCTGACCCGTGCCAGTCTGGGCCTGAGCCAGCAGCTGGCCCCCGGCCTGAACCTGCGCGGCAACTACAACTGGCGCAAGAGTGATGCCGTCACCCAGCAGGGCGTGAGCCTGGCGCTGAGCCTGGATTTCTAAGGCGTCCCACAACGAAAAACGGCGCTTGATTCAAGCGCCGTTTTCGTATGCGTACCGCTCAGCGGGCGGGTGTCTGTTCCGCCAACGCCACGGCGCGGAACATCGCCCGGCGCTTGTTCAAGGTTTCTTCCCACTCCAGTGCCGGCACCGAGTCAGCGACAATGCCGCCACCGGCCTGCACGTGCAGCTCACCGTCCTTGATCACGGCGGTGCGAATGGCAATGGCGGTGTCCATGTTGCCGTTCCAGGCAAAGTAGCCCACTGCCCCGCCATACACGCCGCGCTTGACCGGTTCCAGCTCATCGATGATTTCCATCGCACGGATCTTTGGTGCACCCGACAAGGTGCCCGCCGGCAGGATCGCACGCAGCGCATCCATCGCCGTGAGGTCTTCGCGCAGCCGGCCGGTGACGTTGGACACGATGTGCATCACGTTCGAATAGCGCTCGATCACCATCTTCTCGGTCAGGCGCACGCTGCCGGTGGACGACACCCGGCCCACGTCGTTGCGGCCCAGGTCGATCAGCATCAGGTGCTCGGCGATTTCCTTGTCATCGGACAGCAAGTCGTCTTCCAGCGCGCGATCGGCTTCTTCGGTGGCACCGCGCGGACGCGTACCGGCGATCGGGCGTACCGTGACCAGTTCGTCTTCGACGCGCACCAGCACCTCGGGTGAGCTGCCGACCACGTGGAAATCACCAAAGTTGAAGAAGTACATGTACGGCGTTGGATTGAAGCAACGCAGCGCGCGGTACAGGTCGATGGGCGCGGCCTTGAAGTCGATGGACATACGCTGCGACGGCACCACCTGCATGCAGTCACCGGCGAGGATGTAGTCCTTCACGGTGTCCACTGCGCGTTCGTAGTCGGCCTGGGTGAAGCTGGAGCGAAATTCCGGGTCGGCCGCAGGCGGTGCCGAGAGGTCGAGGCCACGCCGCGGCGTGATCGGTTCACGCAAGGTGGCCAGTAGCGCTTGCAGGCGTGCCTGGCCCAGATCGTAGGCGTGCTCATCTGCCGGGTTGACCAGCACGATGGCGTGCATCTTGCCAGCCAGGTTGTCGAACACGACCACGGCGTCCGACACCATCAGGAGGATGTCCGGCACCCCCAGCGGGTCAGGGTTGGGGCAGGCGCCCAGACGCTTTTCCACATAGCGCACGCAGTCATAGCCGAAGTAGCCGACCAGGCCGCCGTTGAAGCGCGGCAGGCCTGGGATGTCGGCCACGTGGTAGCGGTCCTTGAACGCTTCGACGAAGGCCAGCGGGTCTTCGACCGTGTGCTGTTCCACCTCGACGCCGTTTTCCAGAATGCTCACCTGATAGCCATGCACTCGCAGCACGGTGCGCGACGGCAGGCCGATCATCGAGTAACGGCCCCACTTCTCCCCGCCCTGAACCGATTCCAGCAGGTAGGTGTTGGGTTGGTCGGCGAGTTTCAGGTAGATCGACAGCGGCGTGTCGAAGTCGGCCAGGGTTTCACAGGCCAGGGGAATGCGGTTGTAGCCGGCAGCGGCCAGGCGCAGGAATTCTTCGCGGGTCATGGGTAGCCTCGGGGGCGAGCAGCAATGGATGAGGGCGAGCAGACGGGCCGGCAGGCGCCGGCGGGGGGCGTCAGGCGCGCCAGCGCCAGCGGGCCAGTGCCTTGATGACTTTCATCCAGTATTTGCCGGTGACGACCACGGGAGGCTCTCTGTGCTTCGACGATTTGAAGTCGGGCAACGTTATCCCAGTGGCTGTGACGACGCAACCGGGGATCAACAGGCGCAGGTCGTCGATCACCAGGCTCGGCGATTCTTCGCTGATCGGCCGCCCATGGTTGTAGCCATAGCTGAGCGCTGCACATTGCACGTGCGCGGCTTTGGCCGCCAACACATCGCTGCGCGAATCCCCCACGAACAGCGCCTGATCCGGGCTGACCCCTGCCATTTTCAGGACGAACAGCAGCGCGGCGGGGTCGGGTTTCTTCTCCGGCAGGGTGTCGCCGCCGATGATCCACTTGAAGTATTCGCCCAGTTTCATCTGATCGAGCAGCGGCGCGACGAATCGCTCGGGCTTGTTGGTGATCAGCGCCATGGGCACATCGTGGGCACGCAACCAGCGCAGGGTGTCCCGCACGCCGGGATAGACCACGGTCAGGTCGTGGCTGCGCGAATAGGCCTCGTTGAACAGGCTCATCCCACGCTCGGCGAGCGCGTCATCGACCGCGGTGTGGTCGATGCTGTTCGCCAGGGCTCGGCGCACCAGTACCGGCGCACCATTGCCGACCCATTGGCGCACCGAGGCGAAGCCCACGGGTGGGCGGTCGAGTGCGAGCAGCATGTGGTCCACTGCGCTGGTCAAGTCGGGGACCGAATCAACCAAGGTGCCATCGAGGTCGAACATCACCAGCTTGGGCAGCGCGCCCGGGAACAGCTGCTCGAGGCCGCTCATGCGCGTGCCAGGGCCAGTTCTGAACGCATGCTGGCGATCACTTCGCGGTAGTCGGGGGCATTGAAGATGGCCGAGCCGGCGACAAAGGTGTCGGCGCCGGCGGCGGCGATCTCGCGGATGTTGTTGACGTTCACGCCGCCGTCGATCTCCAGGCGGATATCGCGCCCGCTGGCATCGATCAAGGCGCGCGCTTCACGCAGCTTGTCGAGCGTGCAGGGAATGAACTTCTGCCCGCCGAAGCCCGGGTTGACGCTCATCAGCAAGACCATGTCGATCTTGTCCATGACGTACTTGAGCACCTCCAGGCTGGTGGCCGGATTGAACACCAGGCCAGCCTTGCAACCGCCGTCCTTGATCAGTTGCAGGGAGCGGTCGATGTGCTGCGAGGCTTCAGGGTGGAAGGTGATGTAGCTCGCGCCGGCCTCGATGAAGTCACCGATGATGCGGTCGACCGGGCTGACCATCAGGTGCACGTCGATGGGCGCGGTCACCCCATGCTTGCGCAGGGCCGAACAGACCATCGGGCCGATGGTGAGGTTGGGCACGTAGTGGTTGTCCATGACATCGAAGTGGACGATGTCGGCGCCGCTGGCCAATACCGTGTCGACTTCCTCGCCCAGGCGAGCGAAATCGGCAGAGAGAATGGAGGGGGCAATAGCGTAGGGCTGCATGGCGCACCTGTTGGCAGAATCACGGTGGCGCGCATTGTAACTCAGGGAAATGCTTCGGGGCTGATTGGTATCAATTCGTGTCCCGGGCAGACGCGGGGGCGCTGGTGGCGCCGGCTTGCCGCGGTCTTGCAGCGGCAGGCTGCGGGGGATGAAGGCTGCATGGCAGCCCTGCGCCAGTGATTCGGCGCGCCTGTCGAGTGGGACGCGCCGTGGCTTCAGGCCCTGCAGTGGCGCAGGGCACTGGCCGCGACGCGCATGCCCTCAGGCAGGCTGTTGTGTGCGCAGCTTCTCGCTGCGCCCACGCAACCACTCCAGGGTCAGCAACAGCACCACCGAGAAGGCGATCAGCAAGGTAGCCGCCGCCGCGATGGTCGGGCTGAGGTTCTCGCGGATACCGCTGAACATCTGCCGCGGCAGGGTCGCTTGCTCGGGGCCGGCGAGAAACAGCGTCACCACCACTTCGTCGAACGAGGTGGCAAAGGCGAACAGCGCACCGGAAATCACTCCAGGCGCAATCAGCGGCAAGGTCACCCGGCGGAACGCGGTGACCGGCGAGGCGCCGAGGCTGGCCGCCGCGCGCACCAGGTTGTGATTGAACCCCTGCAGCGTGGCCGACACCGTGATGATCACGAACGGCACGCCCAGCACGGCATGCACCAGGATCAGCGACAGGAAGCTGTTACCCAGCCCCAGTGGCGCGAAGAACAGGTAGCTGGCCACACCAATGATCACCACCGGCACCACCATCGGTGAGATCACCAGTGCCATCACCAGCGACTTGCCAGGAAAATCGCCGCGGGTCAGGCCGATTGCCGCCAAGGTACCGAAGACCATCGCCAGCACGGTGGCCGCCGGGGCGACGATGACGCTGTTTTTCAGTGCCCGCATCCACTCGGCCGAGCCGAAGAAATCCTGATACCAGTGCAGCGAGAAACCCTGCAGCGGGTACACCAGGAAGCTGCCGCTGTTGAACGACAGCGGCACGATCACCAGCACCGGCAACACCAGGAACAACAGCACCAGGCCGCAGAGAATCCGCAGGCCGTAGAACCACACCCGCTCCACGGGCGACATGTAAGGGCTCAGCATGACGAACGCTCCTCAGCTCAGGCGCAGGCGGCTGGCGCCGACCAGCCAGCTATAGATCAGGTACAGCAGCACGGTCGCCAGCAGCAACAGGCCGCCCAGTGCGGTCGCCATGCCCCAGTTGATGCTGGTGTTGGTGTAGAAGGCCACGAAGTAGCTGACCATCTGGTCGTTCGGGCTGCCGAGCAGCGCCGGGGTGATGTAGTAGCCGATGGCAAGAATGAACACCAGCAGGCACCCGGCGCCGACACCGGCGTAGGTCTGCGGGAAATACACTCGCCAGAAGCTGGCAAACGGGTGGCAGCCCAGGGAAATGGCCGCCCGCATGTAGCTCGGGGAGATGCCTTTCATCACGCTGTACAACGGCAGGATCATGAACGGCAGCAGGATGTGCACCATCGAGATGTACACACCGGTGCGGTTGAACACCAGCTCCAGCGGCTGATCGATGATGCCCAGCGCCATCAACGCGCTGTTGATCAGCCCCCCCGATTGCAGCAGCACGATCCACGCCGCCACCCGTACCAGGATCGAGGTCCAGAACGGCAACAGCACGAGAATCATCAGCAGGTTGCTCTGCCGAGTCGGCAGGTTGGCCAGCAGGTACGCCAGTGGGTAGGCCAGGAGCAGGCAGATACCGGTAATCACCATGCCCATCCACAGGGTGCGGGCGAAGATATCCAGGTAGATCGCCTGGTCGGGCGAAGTCTTGGCCAGCTCGCCGAGGTCATCGATGCGGTGGTCGACCGAGGCCAGCAGGTAGAACGAGGTCACGCCGCTGGTGTTGCGGCGGATCGCTTGCCAGTACGCAGGATCCCCCCAGCGCTCATCAATACTTTGCAGGGCTTCTTTATAAGAGGCGGGCTCGCTTTTCAGCGGCAGCGCGCGAGCCGTCTTGGCCAGCAGGCTGCGATAGCCGGCCAGCTCCATGTTCAGGCGTTTCGACAGATCACCCAGGGTCTGGTTCTTGCGGGCCTCGACCAGGTCTTCGCTCAAGGCCTTGTAGACGTTTTCGCCCGGCAGGCTCTTGCCGTCCCACTGCGCGATGACCTCCACGGTGCGCGGCATGCCGCCCACCACTTCCGGATTGCCGACGCTCTTGTAGAGCAACGCTGCAATCGGCACCAGAAACACCAGCAGGAGGAACAGCGCCAGGGGCGCGATCAACGCCTGCGCCTTCCAGCGGTTGACCCGCTCGGCGCGCTTGAGGCGCTGCTTGAGGTTGGGACCTGCGCCTTCATTCAGGGGCACTGCAATGGCCATGACGGACTCCGGGAATCAGGGGAAACAGAAGCGCCAGCCAGGCTGGCGCTTCTCCAGCAGCAGCGCGAATTACTTCTTCGCAGCCCACGCATTGAAACGTTGCTCCAGCTGCTCGCTGTTGTCGGCCCAGAAGGCCACGTCGATCTGCACCTGATTGGCAATGTTCTCAGGCGTGGTCGGCATGGTCTGCTTCACCTCCTCCGACAGCATGTCCACAGCCTGGGTATTGGCCGGGCCGTAGGCGATGTTCTCGGAATAGATCTTCTGCTGCGCCGGCTGCACGCTGTAGGCGATGAATTTCTTCGCCTCATCGGCGTTTTTCGCACCCTTCGGAATGGCCCAGGCATCGAAGTCATAGATGCCACCGTTGAACACCACTTTCAGGTTGCTTTCTTTCTGCACCGCAGCGATTCGGCCGTTGTAGGCCGAGCTCATCACGACATCGCCCGAGGCCAGGAACTGCGGCGGCTGGGCGCCGGCTTCCCACCACTGAATGTTCGGCTTCAGCTCATCGAGTTTCTTGAAGGCGCGGTCGACGCCGGCCTGGGTTGCCAGCACGGTGTAGACGTCCTTGGGCGCAACGCCGTCGGCCATCAACGCGAATTCCAGGGTGTACTTGGCGCCCTTGCGCAGGCCGCGCTTGCCGGGGAATTTCTTCGTGTCCCAGAAATCGGCCCAGCTGGTCGGTGCGGTCTTGAGCTTGTCGGCGTTATAGGCCAGCACGGTGGACCAGACGAAGAAGCCGACGCCGCAGGGCTGAATAGCGCCTTTCACGTAGTCGGACTCGTTACCGAACAGTGCAGGATCGAGCTCCTCGAACAGGCCCTCGTCACAGCCACGGGCCAGTTCCGGCGATTCCACCTCGACCAGGTTCCAGGACACGCTCTTGGTGTCGACCATGGCCTTGATCTTGGCCATCTCGCCGTTGTACTCACCGGCGACGATCTTGCCCTTGCCTGCCTGTTCCCACGGCTCGTAGAACGCTTTCACCTGGGCGGCCTTGTTGGCACCGCCAAACGACACCACGGTGAGGTCTGCGGGCGTTTCTGCGGCGAGGGCGTGGCCTGCGACCATCAGGCCCAGTGCCAGGGCGGTCAGTTTCAACTGCTTGTGCATTATTGTTTTCTCCACAGTAGGACTTGGTGACAGACAGGTTCAATGAGCCTGGGCAATCGGATCGAGCGCGCGGGCGTGCTCCACTTCCCAGCCCAGCGGCACGACATCGCCCACGGCGAGCGCCGGGTCGAGCTCGGCAATGGGCTGTTTGACGAAGAAATCAGGTTTGCCACAGACTTCGAGGCGCACCCGCACGTGGTCGCCGAGGTAGATGAATTCGGCCACGCGGCCCGAGAAGCGGTTGGCGCAATGCTCGCTATGGCCATTGAGGCGCACGCGCTCGGGGCGGATCGACAAGGTGACCGGCTCGCCCGGCTGACCCACATTCACCGCCAGGGCCTCGACCCGCTCGCCACGGGCCAGCTGCACCTGGCAGCGTTCGCCATGGCGCGACAGCAAGGTGCCGTTGAGGCGGTTGTTCTCGCCGATGAAGTTGGCGACGAAGGTATTGCTCGGCGCTTCATAAAGGGTGCGCGGGTCGGCGATCTGCTGAATCTCGCCTTGATGGAACACCGCCACGCGGTCGGACATGGTCAGCGCCTCGCCCTGGTCGTGGGTGACGTACACCACGGTGACGCCCAGGCGCTGGTGGATGTGCTTGATTTCCATCTGCATGTGTTCACGCAGCTGCTTGTCGAGGGCGCCGAGGGGTTCGTCCATCAGCACCAGCTGGGGCTCGAACACCAGCGCGCGGGCCAGGGCCACGCGCTGCTGCTGGCCGCCGGAGAGCTGGCCGGGATAGCGCTTGGCGAAGCTGTCGAGCTGGACCATGTTGAGCACGCGCTTGACACGCTCGCTGACGTCGGTCTTGCTCAGGTTGCGCACGGTCAGGGGGAAGGCGAGGTTCTCGGCAACGGTCATGTGCGGGAACAGCGCGTAGTTCTGGAACACCATGCCGATGTCGCGCTTGTGCGGCGGCACGTTGTTGATCGAACGCCCGGCCAGCTGGATTTCACCGGCGGTGGGGGTCTCGAAGCCGGCCAGCATCATCAGGCTGGTGGTCTTGCCGGAACCGGAGGGCCCGAGCAACGTCAGAAATTCCCCTTTGCGGATATCCAGGTTGAGGTTCTTGACGATCAGCGCCTCGCCGTCGTAGCTCTTCTGCACGCCGCGGAAGCTGACCAGCGTCGAGCCGCTCGAATTCACCTCACTCATACCTGCACCTTTTTTATTGGATGACTGCCGTGAGCACAGCCTAGACAAGCTGCAGACCGCCGGAAATCGGCCGTGCTGAGAGAATGCCATCATCCGTTTGGAAGATTGCGTGTAGGGAATGCCCTACAGGCATGTCGGGATTGGGATGGTGCTGATCGCGCCGAAGGCGGTGGGGTTTTTCGGGCGTCGGTCAGCGCCAGGCAGGCCGGTCCTGCGCCACCTGACGTGGGGCCGCCTCGCAGCCCATCGCGGCCGGCCGGAGCAACGCAGAAGCCGCCCGTACCAGCATCGTGGTCTGCGCGCCAGCGCCTGCGCCGTCCAGGGCCAGGCACCGGAACAAGCCTGTCGCAAACAGAACACTCAGATCAGCTTGTGCTCCATCGCATACTTCACCAGCTCGGCCAGCGAGTGCACTTTCAGTTTCTGCATCAGCCGCGCCTTGTGGGTGCTGATGGTCTTGCTCGACAACGCCAGTTGCTGGGCGATGTCGTTGACATTGGCGCCGTGGGCCAGGCGCTCGAATACGGAAAACTCCCGCTCCGACAGCAAGGTGTGCAACGGCCGCGATTCGGTCAGGCCGACCTCGAACACCATGCGGTCGGCCAGCGCCGGGTCGATGTAACGCCCGCCTGCCGCCACCCGGCGGATGGCGGTGAGCAACAGCGCCGGATCGCTGTCCTTGGTCGCATAGCCGGCAGCGCCGGCCTTCAAGGCGCGGGCGGCCATCTGCGCTTCGTCGTGCATCGACAGCATCAGGATCGCTGGCGGATCGCTCAGGGCACGGATGCGCGCAATCGCCTCCAGGCCGCTCACGCCGGGCATGGAGATATCCAGCAACACCACTTCACACGGTGTATGACGCAGGGTCTCAAGCAATTGCTCACCATTGCCTGCCTCCCCCACTACCTGCATGTCGCGGGCCAGGCCGAGCAGTTGCTTGATGCCTTCTCTGACGATGGTGTGGTCTTCTGCCACCAACACTCGAATCACACGCGTTCCTCCTGTTGCACCGCGATGGTCACGCTCAGGCTGGTGCCCTCGCCCGGCTCACTGTCCAAACTCATGCTGCCACCGAGCATCAGCACCCGCTCGCGCATGCCCACCAGGCCGAACGAAGTGGGCCGGCTGTCGTCGATGGCAAAGCCCACGCCGTCGTCGATGACGGTCATGCGCAACAGTGGGTGTTCATGCACCAGCTCGATCTGCACCGTGTGCGCCTGAGCGTGACGAATGACATTGGTCAAGGCCTCCTGCAGCACACGGAACAGGCCGGTGGCCTTGGCATCGCTCAAGGCCGGCAGGTTCTCGGGCACCTGCACCAGGCACGGAATCTGGGTGCGCGCCTCGAAGCGGCGCGCCTGCCACTCAATGGCCGAGGCAATCCCGGCATCGAGAATCGGCGGGCGCAAGGCCGTGGCCACATCGCGCACCAACTGGAACAACTGGGCAATCAGGCGCTTCATGCTCGATAGCCGTTCCTGCAGGCCGGGGTCGAGCTCGGCGTACGCCAGCTCGCACATCGACACCTCCAGCTTGAGCACGGTGAGCATCTGGCCGAGTTCGTCGTGCACTTCACGGGCAATGCGCGCCTTTTCTTCCTCGCGCACGCTTTCCAGGTGGGCCGACAGCTCGCGCAACTGTTCCTGGGAACGCTCCAGCGCCTGCTCGGCGCGCTTGCTCTGGGTGATGTCCCAGACCACGCCATCCCAGACCACCCGGCCATCGCCCAGGTGCCGGCTGCTGGCCTTGATGTCGGCCCAGCGCTGCTCGCCTTCGCGGGTGAGCACCCGGCCCTGCCATGACCAGTCTTGATCATGGGCCAGGGCCAGGTCCTGGATGCGGTGGTAGTCGGCGCGGTCGTCGGGGTGGACCAGGCTGCGCAAGCCCATGTCCGGCTGCTGCAGGCTCGCCGGCGAGTAGCCGACCAGCGATTGGCTGCCCTCACTGATGTAGGGAAATTCCAGGCCGTCGTCGTCGGGGGCGCGCTCCAGGCGAAACACCAGGCCGGGCACATTGCCGGCAATGCCCTTCAGACGCGCCTCGCTTTCGCGCAGTTGCGCCAGGGCACGGCGGCGCTCGGTCACGTCGGTGAGAAATACCACCAGGTATTCGGCGTCGCGAAAACGCAGGAACGACAACGACAGATCGACCGGCAGGAGCCTGCCATCGGCGCGCAGACAGTGGCTCTCGAAGTGCTCGATGTCATCACCACTGCGCGCACGCTTCCACAGCTCCAGCCAGCGGTCCATGTGCAGGTTGGGCTCGAAGTCGATCAGCGGCCGTTCGAGCAGCTCGCCGTCGCCGTAGCCGAGCATGCGTTCGGCCGCCTGATTGGCATAGCGCACATGGCTGTCCCAGTTGACCCAGAGAATGCCGATGGTGCTCTGGTCGAGGGAGAACTGGCTCAGGCGCAGGGATTCTTCGCGCAACTGGCGCTCCGAGAGCTTCTCGCGGGTCTCCAGCAGCTGGCGTTCGAGGTAGCGCTGCTGGCGCCGCTGCCAGGCCAGCGTGGCCAGCGCGCAGAGCAACAATATGCCGAGCAGCAGGGCCAGGTTCTGCCAGAAGCCGGCCGATTCGGCAAAGCGCGGGTACTTGGGTTGCAGCCAGCGCTGGTGGATCTGCTCCAGGGTCCTGGCGGGCATCGCCTGAACGCCCCGCTGAAGCACCTCGGCCAGTACTGGCCAGTCAGGGCGCGAGCCGATACGCAGCAACTGCGGCAGGCCGATATCACCGACCACTGCCAGGTCAGCGAACTCGTTTTCCCGCGACAGCCGGCTCAGTTGGGCTTCATCCAGCACGGCATAGCTCGTTTGAGCGCCGACGGTCCACTGCAAGGCCGTGCGCTCATTGGGCACGCCTTGCAGGTTGAGCCTGGGGTAGTTGCTGCGCAGGTAATCGGCCAGCGCGCTGGGCATGCGCACGGCAACCCGCTCGTCGGGCCGCAGCCGCTCAAGGTCAATGGCCACCGCGCCGGTGCGCGGACCGACCACCCGTTGTGGGATGCGCATGTACGGGTCGCTGAACAGCCACAGACGCAGGCTGGCCTGGGTCTGCATCAGGCCAGGCGCGAAGTCGATCTCGCCGGCCTGCACGGCATGCCCGAGCGAAGCCTGGTCAGGGAAGTTACGCCAGGTGAGGTCCAGGCGCAGTGCCTGGGCCAGCCAGGTCACCAGTTCGACGTTGGCACCATAGAGTTGTTGCAGGCGCCGGTCGAACTGCGCGTAGGGCGCTTGCAGCACCAGGCCCACGCGCAGGTGGCGGTGGGCGTCGAGCCACTGCTGCTGGGCAGGTTCAAGGCTGACCGACGGCGTCTGCGCCCACGCCAGGCTGCTGAGCAGGCAGCAGTAGCAGACCATCAACAGCCAACGCACGGGCTTCATCTCTAGGCGCATCCTGGCAAAAGGGTGGCCATCACGCGTGGCCGGAGGGGGAAAATACGATTAGGCTGCGAGGAACATTCTGACGCTGGATGGACCGATGTTCTCACTTTATCGCACATCGCTGGTGGCCTTTTGCCTAGCTGTAACCGTTGTGCCAGTGGGCCAGGCCGCCGACGACCCGGCGCCGGCCGCACCGGTGACTGCGCCAGCACCGCGTCCGCCCCTGGCCGACCGTAGCGCGGATGACGCCCAGGCACTGGAGCGACGGGTGCCCAAGGAAGAACAGCGCACGCTGCAAGCCGGCAGCGACAGCTTCCTGGCGTTGTGGAAGCCGGCCAACGACAGCGACCCCAAAGGCGTGGTGATCATCGTGCCCGGCGCCGGTGAAACGGCGGATTGGCCCACCGCCGTCGGCCCCTTGCGTCGCAAACTGCCAGACAGCGGCTGGCACAGCTTGAGCATCACTGTGCCGGATCTGGTGGCCGAGCAACCTCAGGCCCGCGTTGAACCCGCGGCTGCCGCGGCACCGACCACCGCCGATGGCCAGACGGCACCCGCCAAGGACACCCCGGATGACGCCAACGCCAACGTCGCCCAAGCCACCTCGCCCGACGCCGACACGGCCGAAAGCACCGACGCCGCCCAGGCCAGCGACGACAGCGACAAGGCCGACGCCGAGCGCATCTTCGCCCGCATAAAAGCCGCGATCACCTATGCCCAGTCGCAGAACACGCAGACCATCGTTTTGCTTGGGCATGGCAGCGGCGCTTACTGGACGGCGCGATTGCTCAGCGAGCAACAGCCGCCAGAGGTGCAACGGCTGGTGATGGTCGCGGCGCAGACGCCAGCGCGGGTCGAGGACAACCTGCACAGCCTGTTGCCGACCTTGAAAGTGCCTACAGCCGACATCTACTACGCCCTGCGCAGCCAGGACAAGAACGCCGCTGAGCAGCGCTTGCAGGCTACACGCCGGGTCAAGGACAGCCAGTACCGCCAGCTCTCGCTGATCGCCACGCCCGGTGACAGCGCAGCGCAGCAAGAGCAGTTGTTCAGGCGGGTCAAGGGATGGTTGAGCCCGCAGCAGTAAAGCTGCAGGCTTCGATGCCTGCTACAGCCCGTGGCGCTTGCGCACCAGCGCATAGGCCTGGTGCAGTTCGCGCGTTCTGTCGGTAGCCGCGCGCACCTGAGCGGCACTGGCGCCCTGGCCTTGCAGCTTGTCCGGGTGGTGCTGGCTGAGCAGCCTGCGGTAGGCCCGCTTGATGTCATTGGGCGCAGTGGCGGGCGTAACGCCCAATACCCGTAACGCCCCCGCGTAGGTCAGCGATGGGGCCTCGCGCGGCATGCCCCGTGGCTCGTACTCACGCGCCAGGGCTTGAACCTGAAGCCGCCCCAGCCCCAACTGCACGCCCCAATCGGCCAGCAGCGTGCGCTCTTCGCGGCCTGCCTTGCCATCGGCCCAGACCATTCGCCAGCAAGCACGCACCGTGCCCTCACTGGCATGGGCCTGCTGTTTGATCCGGCGCAGATGATGGCCCAGGCGGTCCTTGCCGGCCTTGCCCCGGTTGAAAGCCTCGATCGCGCGCAGCCGGCCAGGCTCAGACAGGTCCAGACGCAGCATTTCTTCCCGGGCCTGACGGATATGGCTCTGTTCTACCCGCCCGTCACTCTTGGCCAGCCGCCCGAGCAAAACGAACAGCAAGTCCTCGTCACGCAGTGGCCCGCGGCCATGCAGGCGGTCGTTGAGGTCTGCCCAACCGTTCACGCGCAGCCGCCGGTCCATGGCCTGACCGAGCAAACCGCCCAGCAGGGCACCGGGAATATTGGCCACGGCAAAGCCTGCGCCCAGCCCCACCAACGTGCTTGGCCACCACATGTTCAGGGCCGCTCGGTGATCAGGCGTTCGGCTTCGGCGAGCCGCTCGGGCGTACCGACGTCGATCCAGGCGCCGGTGTAGTGCTCGCCGGTCACCCGCGCCTCGCTGATTGCCTGGCGCAGCAGCGGCGCGAGCTTGAAGGCGCCGGCCTGGCTGTCTTTGAAGAGTGCTGGATCAAGGACCGAGAGACCACTGAAGGTCAGTTTCGCCGGGCCGTCGTTGCCGACCTGCCCGTCAACGAGGCTGAAGTCACCTGCGCCGTGGTGGCCAGGGTTGTCCACCAGCACCAGATGGGCGAGGCCATTGAAGGGCGTACGCAGGCGGGCGAAATCGTAGTCGGTCCAGATATCACCGTTGACCAGCACGAACGGCTCGCTGCCCAGCAGTGGCAGCGCCTTGAAGATTCCACCGCCCGTTTCCAGCGGTTCGCCCTCGGGAGAATAAGCGATGCTCACACCGAAGCGTCGGCCATCGCCCAGGTGCGCTTCGATCTGTGGCCCGAGCCATGCGTGATTGATCACCACGTCGCTGAACCCGGCGGCCGCCAGCGCACGCAGGTGGTATTCGATCAACGGCTGGCCGGCCACTGGAATCAGCGGCTTGGGCGTGTGCAAGGTCAGCGGGCGCATGCGCTCGCCCTTGCCGGCGGCCAGGATCATCGCCTTCATCGCGCGGCCCCAGCGTGCAGCTCGCTGATCAACTGGCCCAGCTCAGCGAGTTCGGGCCGGCGTGCGATGACCTCTTCTATATAAGTGAAGAAGCGCGGAACGTCGCTCAGGTAGCGGGGTTTGCCATCGCGGTGGCAGATGCGCGCGAAGATACCGATCACTTTCAAGTGACGCTGGACGCCCATCAGGTCGCTGGCGCGCTGGAAAACATCGAAATCAGCCTGCACCGCGATGCCTGCCGTACGCGCTTTGCTCCAGTAGTCGCGCAACCAGGCATCGACACGCGCCTGCGGCCAGCTGAGGAAAGCGTCCTTGAACAGGCAGGTGATGTCGTAAGTGACCGGGCCGTACACCGCGTCCTGGAAATCCAGCACACCAGGGTTGGGTTCGCTGACCATCAGGTTGCGCGGCATGTAGTCGCGGTGCACGAGCACCTTGGGCTGGGCCAGGGCGCTGTCGATCAGGTGCTGGCTGACCCGCTGCCAGGTCGCCTGCTGGGCCGGAGTCAGGGTGAGGTCCAGAACGTGCGCCACATACCACTGGGGGAACAGTTCAAGCTCGCGGCGCAGCAGGGCATCGTCGTAATGGGGCAGCGGCGCAGTGCATGGCAACTGCTGGAACGTCAGCAAGGCCTCGATGGCGTCGGCGAACAGGCGGTCGGCGTTGTCAGGGTCGATGACGTCGAGGTAGGTCTGCCGACCCAGGTCGCTCAACAACAGAAAGCCGCGCGGGACATCCTGCGCGTGGATCAGCGGCACGTTGACACCGGCGTTGGCCAGCAACAGATCAATATCGACGAACGGTTGGCAGTTTTCCTGGGGCGGCGGAGCGTCCATCACCACCAGCGTGTGCTCCCCGCCCTGCCAGCGGAAGTAACGACGGAAACTGGCGTCGCTGCTGGCGGCGGTCAATGTTCCCGCGGGGACGGTGCCCCAGCCATTGTTCAGGAACAGGGTCGGCAGTTGCTCATCCAGCCACTGACTCAGGTGTTGCAGACGTACATCATGTTCGGGCATTACATGGGTCTCCGACGGCCCTAGCCGTCAAGCGGGTCATGCTTTATTATCCAGCATCTTTTTCAGACCATCGAGAGGCGTGCGGCCCCCACACGCGGGCAGATGGCACGCAGGAAGCCCGGACTAATAAGATGGCATTGAAATCCCCCGCGTTTCGTAGAAAGTTTCCGTTGCTGGTGACCGGCGGCCTGTTGGCCCTGCAAACTCTGGCCACGCCGCAGGTGATGGCTGCCGAGCAGTTCAACTGCCAAGTGTCCGCCTCGGGTGGTTGGGACTGCAAGCCCAAGGCCAGCGATAACCTTCCCCCACGGCCTGTTCACAAGGGCGCCGCGCAAGCTGGCGGCGACCAGGGTGACGTAGCGCAAAGCGCCGACGCCCCCCAGGACAAGCCCGTACTGGTGACCGAGGCCAAGGGCCGCGGCCTGAAGTCGCGCAGTGCCGACTACAGCCACCTCGACTGGGTCCCGCGTGACAAGCTCACCCCTGCGCAACTGGCCGAAACCGGCCCGTACTGCGGTGGCGCCTACATCGAGCCGACCCGCCCGGGCATGAATGACACCACGCCCAAGGACGAGTCGCCGACCTACCTCAACGCCAAGGTGTCTCGCTACCAGCAGGAACAGCAGGTCGCGACCCTCGCCGGTGACGTGGTCATGCGCCAGGGCAGCATGCAGTTGCAGGCCGATGAGGCCAACCTGTACCAGACCGAGAACCGCGGCGAGCTCAAGGGCAACGTCAAGTTGCGCGACAACGGCTCGCTGGTGGTCGGCGACCAGGCCCAGGTGCAGCTCGATACCGGTGAAGCCAAGGTCGATAACGCCGAATACGTGATGCACAAGTCCCGCATCCGCGGCAGCGCGCTGTACGCCAAGCGTGCCGAAGACGCCATCATCCGCCTCAAGGATGGTACATACACCACCTGCGAGCCGGGCAGCAACGCCTGGCAGCTCAAGGGCAACAACATCACCCTGAACCCGGCCACCGGGTTCGGTACCGCGACCAACGTCACGCTGCGGGTCAAGGATATTCCGGTGTTCTACACACCTTATATCTACTTCCCCATCGATGACCGTCGCCAGTCCGGCTTCCTGCCGCCTTCGTTCAGCAGCAGCAGCGACAGCGGCTTCACGCTGGTCACCCCGTACTACTTCAACCTGGCACCGAACTACGACGCTACGTTGTACCCGCGCTACATGACCAAACGCGGCTTGTTGATGGAAGGCGAATTCCGCTACCTCACCGAGTCCAGTGAAGGTCAGATCGGCGGCGGCTACCTGAATGACGACAGCGACGAGCGCAAACGCCAGACCGACTACAAAGACAAGCGCTGGATGGTCAACCTGCAGCACAAGGGTGGCCTGAACGACCGTCTGATGACCGAGGTGAACTACACCGACATCAGCGACCCGTTCTACTTCCAGGACCTCGAATCCGATCAGATCGGTGTCGAGCGAAAAGACTTCCTCGATCAGCAGGGCGCGCTCACCTACCGCGGCGACAGCTACACCGCACGGTTGAATGCGCATGCCTACGAGGCGGCGACCATTTCGCAGATCACGCCATACGATCGCCTGCCGCAAATCACCCTGAACGGAACGCTGCCCTTCCAGCCGGGTGGGTTGAATTTCGATTATGAAACCGAGGCGGTGCGGTTTGACCGGGATTTGAAAAATAGCGCTGTGTTCAATAAGGACGGCGTAGCCGACGGAGACTTCGGCTTTATCGTTCCTGACGACCCTTCATCGGGTGGCCGACACATTGATGAAAACATCAGAGGCATCGCGCGCGCCAACGGCACGCGTCTGAACCTCGCGCCGTCGATCAGTCTGCCGATGCAAGCGAGCTACGGTTACGTCACGCCAAAGCTGAAGTATGTCTACACCCAGTACGATCTGGACCTGGACGGTCAAGGCAAAGCCCAGGCTGCAGCTCAGGCATCCAGCGCAGGCTACGGCAGCTACAGCAGCTCGATAGACCGCTCGATTCCGGTCTTCAGCGTCGACAGCGGCCTGTACTTCGACCGCAATACGTCGATGTTCGGCACCAACTACCGTCAAACCCTCGAACCGCGCATGTTCTACCTGTACGTGCCGAACAAGGAACAAGCTGACATCCCGCTGTTCGACACGGCGGAAACCCTGTTCAGCTACGACTCGCTGTTCCGCGACAACCGCTTCTCGGGCACCGACCGCATCGGCGACGAGAACAAGCTGTCGCTGGGCGTGACCACCCGCTGGATCGAAGACAACGGCTTCGAGCGCCAGACCTTCAGCATTGGCCAGGCCCTGTACTTCAAGGACCGGGAAGTCCAGCTGCCGGGTATCGACTACCGTGACCGCAGCGACAGCACCTCGGATGTCTCGCCTTACGCACTGGTTTACGGCTATCGCTTCAACCGCGACTGGCGCTTCAACTCCGACTTCAACTGGGACCCGGACAGCCACAGCACCCGCTCGGGCAGCGCGATGTTCCACTACCAGCCTGAAGACGAGCCGAACAAGATCGTCAACCTGGGTTATCGCTATCGCAATGACCAGATCAACTTCGATACGGCGACCGGTACGTGGAAAGTCAATGGTGGTGACTATGGCCAGCCAGGCGATGCCAACTACATCAAGGACTACTACAAGATCCAGCAGCACGACTTCTCGGTCATCTGGCCGATCGTCCCGCAATGGAGCGTCATCGCGCGCTGGCAGCATGACTACAACCGCAACCGCACCCTGGAAGCCATGGGCGGTTTCGAGTACGACAACTGCTGCTGGAAGCTGCGCCTGATCAACCGTTACTGGCTTGATTTCGACGATTACAGCCAGGCGGCTCCACAGAACGAGAAGGGCGACCATGGCGTCTTCCTGCAGATCGTCCTCAAGGGTCTCGGCGGCGTCGTTGGCAAGAAAGTCGAAACCTTCCTCGACCAAGGCATTCAAGGTTACCGCGAACGTGAAGAGCAAGCTTTTTGATCGCATCCGCCCAGCGTTGCTGGGCGTTGCATTGCTGAGTGGGGCGGTACATGCCGCCGTGCAACCTCTGGACCGTGTAGTGGCCATCGTCGACAGCGACGTGGTCATGCAAAGCCAATTGAACCAGCGCACCCAGGAAGTCCAACAGACCATCGCCAAGCGCGGCGGCGGCGTGCCGCCTGCCAGTGCGCTGCAGCAGCAGGTGCTCGAGCGCCTGATCGTGGAAAACCTGCAACTGCAGATTGGCGAACGTTCGGGTATCCGCATCACTGATGAAGAGCTGAACCAGGCCATCGGCACCATTGCCCAGCGCAATGGCATGTCGCTGGATCAGTTCCGCGCCGCCTTGGCCCATGACGGTCTGTCGTTCGACGACGCACGTGAGCAGGTCAAGCGCGAGATGATCATCAGCCGTGTGCGTCAGCGTCGTGTCGCTGAGCGCATTCAGGTGTCGGAGCAGGAAGTGAAGAACTTCCTTGCCTCGGACATGGGCAAGATGCAGCTGTCGGAAGAATACCGACTGGCCAACATCCTGATCCCTACGCCTGAAAGCGCCAACTCCGAGACGATCCAGGCAGCAGCGCGCAAGGCTGGCAACGTTTACCAGCAACTGCGTCAAGGCGCTGACTTCGGCCAGCTGGCGATTTCTCAATCGGCCAGTGAGAACGCCCTGGAAGGCGGCGAAATGGGCTGGCGCAAAGCCGGTCAGTTGCCTCCTGACTTCGCCAAGCTGCTGGGCAGCATGGGGACGGGTGATATCACCCAGCCCATTCGCATTCCCAACGGCTTCATCATTCTCAAGCTCGAAGAGAAGCGCGGCGGCAGTGCCAACGTGCTGCGTGACGAAGTGCATGTTCGCCACATCCTGATCAAGCCCAACGAAATCCGCAGCGATGCGGCGACCGAGCAACTGGCCGAGCGTCTGTACGAGCGCATCAGGAACGGCGAAGACTTCGCCGAGCTGGCGAAGAGCTTCTCCGAAGACCCGGGTTCCGCGCTCAATGGCGGCGATCTGAACTGGATCGACCCCAACAGCCTGGTACCTGAGTTCCGCGAGCAGATGGCCAGCGCCGAGCAAGGTGTCGTGACCCGTCCGTTCAAGACTCAGTACGGTTGGCATGTGCTGGAAGTGCTGGGCCGTCGCGCCACCGACAGCACCGAACAAGCGCGCGAGCAACAGGCAATGACCGTGCTGCGCAACCGTAAGTACGACGAAGAGCTGCAAACCTGGCTGCGCCAGATCCGCGACGAGGCCTATGTCGAGGTCAAGCTGCCGGGCGCTGACCAGGCTGCCCAGTGACTCCAAAGCGCTTCGCACTGACCCCGGGCGAGCCCGCCGGCATAGGTCCTGACCTGTGCCTGCTGCTCGCCACGCAGGCCCAGCCTCACCCCCTGATCGCCATCACCGACCGTGACCTGCTCGCCGAGCGGGCCACGCAGTTGGGGTTGGCGATCAGGCTGCTTGAAGTGGCACCGGAGCAGTGGCCCGATCAGCCGGCGCCAGCGGGCAGTGTCTACGTCTGGCATACCCCACTGGCCAGCCCTGCAGTTGCAGGTCAGCTCAACGAAAGCAACGCGGCGTTCGTCCTCGAGACCCTCACCCGCGCCGGCACGGGGTGCCTGAACGGCGACTTCGCCGGCATGATCACCGCCCCGGTGCACAAGGGCGTGATCAACGAGGCGGGCATCCCGTTCTCCGGGCACACCGAATTCCTGGCCGAACTGACCCACACCGCGCAAGTGGTCATGATGCTGGCCACCGGTGACCTGCGCGTTGCGCTGGTCACCACGCACCTGCCCTTGCGCGAGGTGGCCGATGCCATCACGGGCGAGCGTCTCGAGCGGGTCACGCGCATCCTGCATGCCGATCTGCGCGACAAGTTCGGCATTGATCAGCCACGCATCCTGGTCTGCGGGCTCAACCCGCACGCCGGCGAAGGCGGCCACCTGGGCCGCGAAGAAATCGACACCATCGAGCCGACGCTGGAACGCCTGCGCGGCGAAGGCATGGACCTGCGCGGTCCACTGCCGGCCGATACCCTGTTTACCCCCAAATATCTGGAGCACTGCGATGCAGTGCTGGCGATGTACCACGACCAGGGCCTGCCGGTCCTCAAGTACAAGGGCTTCGGCGCGGCGGTCAATGTGACGCTGGGCCTGCCGATCATCCGTACTTCGGTTGACCACGGCACTGCCCTGGACCTCGCCGGCACTGGCCGGGTCGACACCGGCAGCCTGCGCGTCGCGCTGAACACCGCCTACCAGATGGCCGAGAACCGACCATGAACGAGCATTACCAACACCGGGCGCGCAAGCGCTTCGGGCAGAACTTCCTGCATGACGCCGGCGTTATCGACCGTATCCTGCGCGCCATTCATGCCAAGCCCGGCGAACACCTGCTGGAAATCGGCCCCGGCCAAGGCGCCCTCACCGAGGGGCTGGTCAACAGTGGCGCGCACCTCGATGTGGTCGAGCTGGACAAGGACCTGGTGCCGATCCTGCAACACAAGTTCCGCGACGCCGACAACTTCCGCCTGCACCAGGGCGATGCGCTGAAGTTCGACTTCAACCAGCTCGGCGTGCCCGCGCGCAGCCTGAAAGTCGTCGGCAACCTGCCTTACAACATTTCCACCCCACTGATCTTTCATCTGCTGGCCCATGCCCACCTGATTCGCGACATGCACTTCATGTTGCAGAAAGAGGTGGTCGAGCGCATGGCCGCTGGGCCGGGCGGCGGTGACTGGGGCCGACTGTCGATCATGGTGCAGTACCACTGCCGGGTCGAACACCTGTTCAACGTCGGGCCGGGCGCCTTCAACCCGCCGCCCAAGGTCGACTCGGCCATCGTCCGCCTGGTGCCGCACGAAACCCCGCCGCACCCGGCCAAAGACCCTGCCCTGCTCGAACGCGTGGTGCGTGAAGCGTTCAACCAGCGCCGCAAGACCCTGCGCAACACGCTCAAGGGCTTGCTCGACGCTGCCGCCATCGAGGCCGCCGGCGTTGATGGCAGCCTGCGCCCCGAGCAGCTTGATCTGAGCGCATTCGTGCGCCTGGCCGATCAGCTGGCGGCGCAGGCACCCAGCGCCTGATCCGCTCGCGGGGCGTGCCCCGCGACCTCCGCCGGTCCGCCAGCCGGCTGGCCCGCGCGCCCTGCAATGACCTAGACTGCACCCATTGCCCTCCCCGCCTCACTCTGTCCAAGGCCCTTGCATGTCCGATCCCCGTTACCAGATCGACGTCAGCGTCGTGACCCGCTACCTCAAAGACCAATCCGATCCCGACACCCAGCGTTTCGCCTTCGCCTACACCGTCACCGTGCAGAACACCGGCAACGTCAGCGCTACGCTGATGTCCCGTCACTGGTTGATCACCAACGGCGACGGCGAAGTCGAAGAGGTCCGCGGCGCCGGTGTCGTCGGCCAGCAACCGTTGATTGCGCCTGGCCATTCGCACACCTACAGCAGCGGCTCTGTGATCGCCACGAAGGTGGGCATCATGCAGGGCAGCTACCAGATGCTGGCCGAAGACGGCACCCACTTCGAAGCCGCGATCGCCCCGTTCCGCCTGGCGGTGCCCGGGGCCCTGCACTGATGGCGGTGTACGCGGTCGGTGACCTGCAAGGCTGCCTGCAGCCGCTCAAGTGTCTGCTGGAGCGGGTTCGCTTCAACCCTGCCGTCGATCGCCTGTGGTTGGTCGGTGACCTGGTCAACCGTGGCCCCGAGTCGCTGGCAACCTTGCGCTTTCTGTATGCGATGCGCGATTCGCTGGTCTGCGTGCTGGGCAATCACGACCTGCACCTGCTCGCCGCCTGGCACTCTGTCGAGCGACTGAAAAAAAGCGATACGCTGCGTGAGATTCTCGACGCGCCGGATGCCGATCAGCTGCTGCACTGGTTACGCCAGCAGAAGCTGCTGCACTACGACGAGGCGCGTGGCGTGGCGATGGTCCATGCCGGCATTCCACCGCAATGGACGCTGGGAACCGCATTGGAGTTGGCGGCCGAGGTCGAGCAGGTGCTGCGCGATGACAATCGCCTCAAGCTGTACCTCGATGGCATGTACGGTAACGAGCCGAACAAGTGGAGCAAGCAACTGGCCGGTGTCGAGCGTCTGCGGGTCATCACCAATTACTTCACGCGCATGCGGTTCTGCACCGCGCAGGGCAAGCTCGACCTCAAGAGCAAAGAAGGCCTGGACACCGCGCCCAAAGGCTTCAGGCCCTGGTTTACGCACAAAGAACGTCGTTCGCGGCACGTCAAGATCATCTTCGGCCACTGGGCCGCCCTCGAAGGCCGCGTCAGCGAGCCTGGGGTAATCGCGCTGGACACTGGCTGCGTGTGGGGCGGCGCCATGACCTTGTACAACGTCGACAGCGGTGAATACCATCGCTGTGACTGCGCCGAAGGCGGGGCCTTGCCCGCCGTCAACGCGCCCGCCCAATCTGACAACCAGCCCTGAAGGAGACACCCATGAGCGAATTCAAGCGCATCCCCCCTGAACAGGCGCACACCTTGCGCGAGCAAGGCGCGGTGGTGGTCGATATCCGCGACACACAAGCCTTTGCCGCAGGGCATATCGTCGGCGCCCAGCACCTGGACAACCACTCGGTGGCTGATTTCGTCCGCGCCGCTGACCTCGACGCCCCGACCCTCGTGGTCTGCTACCACGGCAACTCCAGCCAAAGCGCCGCGGCCTACCTGATTCAACAGGGCTTTTCCGACGTCTACAGCCTCGATGGCGGTTTCGAGCTGTGGCGCACCACCTACCCTGCCGACATCGCTCAGGGCAGCGCCGAATAAATTTTTCTTCGTGACGCCAGCCCGCGCTCCCTGCGGGCTCCCGCCTCCCCGGATGAACGGTCGAGCGGGTGTTCTTTCCCTACCGACCTTGACCTTGCGCAGAACCAACTATCCTTAGAGGCAGGCCATCCAACTAGGGGAGAGCCGGTACACCGCCACGCGGGTCATCGGTAGCGTTTCAAGGGTGCTCTGGGGGGTAACAGCAATCGGTATCGCCGCTTGCATGCCAGCATCAGCTGATTGATCCGACGTCGGCTCCACGTATCGAGCGAGGTGACGTCATGAGCATTTTTAGCCACTTCCAACAGCGTTTCGAGTCCACGCGGCAGGAGGAACTCTCGCTGCAGGAGTACCTTGAGCTGTGCAAGGCGGACCGCAGTGCCTATGCCTCGGCAGCCGAACGGCTGCTGCTGGCCATCGGCGAGCCGGAATTGATCGACACCTCCGCCAACTCGAGGCTGTCGCGGATTTTCTCCAACAAGGTGATTCGCCGTTATCCGGCGTTTGCCGACTTCCACGGCATGGAAGAGTGCATCGAGCAGATCGTTTCCTACTTCCGCCACGCCGCTCAGGGGCTCGAAGAAAAGAAACAGATCCTTTATCTGCTCGGCCCCGTCGGCGGTGGTAAATCGTCGCTGGCTGAAAAACTCAAACAACTCATGGAAAAGGTGCCCTTCTACGCGATCAAGGGATCACCGGTGTTCGAATCACCGCTCGGCTTGTTCAACGCGACAGAAGACGGCGCCATCCTGGAAGAGGAGTACGGGATTTCCCAGCGCTACCTGAGCACCATCATGTCGCCGTGGGCCACCAAGCGCCTGCAGGAATTCGGCGGTGATATTTCCAAGTTCAAGGTGGTCAAACTCTACCCTTCGATTCTCAATCAGATCGCCATCGCCAAGACCGAACCCGGCGATGAGAACAACCAGGATATTTCGGCGCTGGTCGGTAAGGTCGATATCCGCAAGCTCGAAGAATTCCCCCAGAACGATGCCGATGCCTACAGCTACTCGGGCGCACTCTGCCGGGCCAACCAGGGCCTGATGGAATTCGTCGAAATGTTCAAGGCGCCCATCAAGGTGCTGCACCCCTTGCTCACGGCCACTCAGGAAGGCAACTACAACAGTACCGAAGGCCTGGGGGCGATTCCCTACACCGGGATTCTGCTGGCGCACTCCAACGAATCGGAGTGGCACACCTTCCGCAACAACAAGAACAACGAAGCTTTCATCGACCGTATCTACATTGTCAAAGTGCCGTATTGCCTGCGCGTCAGCGATGAAATCAAGATCTACGACAAGTTGCTGGTCAACAGCTCGCTGGCCAATGCCCATTGCGCGCCCGACACGCTGAAAATGCTCGCGCAGTTCACCTCGTTGTCACGGCTCAAGGAGCCGGAAAACTCCAACATCTACTCGAAGATGCGCGTGTATGACGGCGAAAACCTCAAAGATACCGATCCCAAGGCCAAGTCGATCCAGGAATACCGCGATTCGGCCGGTGTGGATGAGGGCATGAACGGGCTTTCGACCCGCTTTGCCTTCAAGATTCTCTCCAAGGTGTTCAACTTCGACCCCCACGAGATTGCCGCCAACCCGGTGCATCTGCTCTATGTGCTGGAACAGCAGATCGAGCAGGAACAGTTCCCGGCCGAAACCCGCGAGCGTTACCTGCGCTACCTGAAGGAATACCTGGCACCGCGCTACATCGAGTTTATCGGCAAGGAAATCCAGACGGCCTACCTGGAATCCTACAGCGAGTATGGCCAAAACATCTTCGACCGCTATGTGCTCTACGCCGACTTCTGGATTCAGGACCAGGAGTATCGCGACCCTGAAACCGGTGAAATCCTCAATCGCGTGGCGTTGAACGAGGAGCTGGAAAAGATCGAGAAACCCGCCGGCATCAGCAATCCGAAAGACTTCCGTAACGAGATCGTCAACTTCGTGCTGCGAGCCCGGGCCAACAACAACGGCAAGAACCCCAGCTGGCTCAGTTACGAGAAACTGAGGGTGGTGATCGAGAAGAAAATGTTCTCCAACACCGAAGACCTGCTGCCCGTCATCAGCTTCAACGCCAAGGCCAGCAAAGAGGACCAGAAAAAGCACAACGACTTCGTCACGCGCATGGTGGAACGCGGCTATACCGATAAGCAGGTACGTCTGCTCTCTGAATGGTACCTGCGGGTCAGGAAATCGCAGTAACGCGGCAAGCGATGAGCCGCACGCTTCAAGCTGTCTGGCGCCGAGTTCACACCCGGCGCTCTGGCTTGCCGCAGCGGTGGCTGCTTTTTCTTGCAGCTTGAGGCTTATGGCTTGCAGCTGCTTCCAGCTACCGGAGGAACCATGAGCTACGTAATCGACCGACGCCTGAACGGCAAGAACAAGAGCACGGTCAATCGCCAGCGCTTCTTGCGGCGCTACCGTGACCACATCAAGAAGGCCGTCGAAGAGGCCGTCAGCCGGCGCTCCATCACGGATATGGAACACGGCGAGCAGATCAGTATCCCGGGGCGCGACATCGACGAACCGGTGTTGCACCATGGTCGGGGTGGCAAGCAGACCGTCGTTCACCCCGGCAACAAGGAATTCACGGCGGGCGAACACATTGCCCGTCCACAAGGGAGTGGCGGCGGCGGCAGTGGCCGCGGCAAGGCGGGCAATTCCGGCGAAGGCATGGACGAGTTCGTGTTCCAGATCACCCAGGAAGAGTTTCTCGAGTTCATGTTCGAGGACCTTGAGCTGCCCAATCTGGTCAAGCGTCACCTGAACGGCACCGATACCTTCAAGACCGTGCGCGCGGGTGTCAGCAGCGAGGGCAACCCCTCTCGCATCAATATCGTGCGCACCCTGCGCTCAGCCCACGCCCGGCGTATCGCGCTCACCGGCAGCAGCCGGGCGTTGCTGCGCGAGGCTCAGGCTGAACTGGCCCGGCTCAGAGTCGAGGAGCCCGACAACTTCACCGATATCCAGGCCGTCGAAACAGAAATCGAACGGCTACGCGCGCGCATCAATCGCCTGCCCTTCCTCGACACGTTCGACCTCAAGTACAACTTGCTGGTCAAGCAACCCAACCCCAGTTCAAAAGCAGTGATGTTTTGCCTGATGGACGTTTCCGGTTCCATGACACAGGCCACCAAAGACATCGCCAAGCGCTTCTTCATCCTGTTGTACCTGTTCCTCAAGCGCAATTACGACCGCATCGACGTGGTTTTCATCCGCCACCACACCAGCGCCCGGGAAGTGGACGAGGAAGAGTTCTTCTACTCTCGGGAAACCGGCGGCACCATTGTTTCAAGTGCCTTGAAGTTGATGCAGGAAATCATGGCCGAGCGCTATCCCACCAATGACTGGAACATCTACGCCGCCCAGGCCTCGGACGGTGACAACTGGAACGACGACTCGCCCATCTGTCGGGATATTCTCGCCAAACAGATCATGCCCCACGTTCAGTACTACACCTATGTCGAGATCACCCCGCGTGAACACCAGGCGTTGTGGTACGAGTACGAGCGCATGGGCGAAGCTTTCCCTGACACCTTTGCCCAGCAACAACTGGTCTCGGCCGGTGATATCTACCCGGTCTTCCGTGAACTCTTTCAGCGCAGGTTAGCCACATGACCGCCAGAGCCCAGAGACGCCAGCCCATCTCCACCGGGTCCGAATGGACATTCGACCTGATTCAGACCTATGACCGGGAAATCAGTCGTCTGGCCGCCCGCTATGCGCTGGACACCTACCCCAACCAGATCGAGGTCATCACCGCCGAGCAGATGATGGATGCCTATGCCTCGGTGGGCATGCCGCTGGGCTATCACCATTGGTCGTACGGCAAGCAGTTTCTCAGTACCGAGAAGTCCTATACGCGCGGCCAGATGGGGCTGGCTTACGAAATCGTGATCAACTCCGACCCCTGCATCGCCTACCTCATGGAAGAGAACACCATGTGCATGCAGGCGCTGGTGATTGCCCATGCCTGTTATGGCCATAACAGTTTCTTCAAGGGCAACTACCTGTTCCGCACTTGGACCGATGCCACCTCGATCATCGACTACCTGGTATTTGCCAAGCAGTACATCAGCCAGTGCGAGGAGCGCCACGGCATCGATGCGGTGGAAGACCTGATCGATTCCTGCCATGCGTTGATGAACTACGGAGTCGACCGCTACAAACGCCCCTATCCCATTTCGGCCGAAGAAGAGCGGCGGCGGCAGAAAGAACGAGAAGAGTATCTGCAACGTCAGATCAACGATTTGTGGCGCACCATCCCCAAGGGCGCCGAGAAAGGGGACGACAAGGACTTCGCACGCTTCCCGGCCGAACCACAGGAAAACATTCTCTACTTCATCGAAAAACACGCTCCGCTCCTGGAACCCTGGCAGCGAGAAGTGGTGCGCATCGTGCGCAAGATCGCGCAGTATTTCTATCCACAGCGTCAAACCCAAGTGATGAACGAAGGCTGGGCGACGTTCTGGCACTACACCCTGATGAACGACCTGTACGACGAAGGCCTGGTCACCGAAGGCTTCATGATGGAATTTCTCCAGTCGCATACCAGCGTGGTGTTCCAGCCTGGATTCGACAGCCCGTATTACAGCGGTATCAACCCGTACGCGCTGGGCTTTGCCATGTACACCGACATTCGTCGCATGTGCGAACACCCGACCGACGAAGACCGTCACTGGTTCCCGGACGTCGCTGGCAGCGACTGGCTGTCGACCTTGAAATTCGCCATGAGCAGCTTCAAGGACGAGAGTTTTATCCTGCAATACCTCTCGCCCAAGGTGATGCGCGACTTGAAGCTGTTCAGCATCCTTGACGACGATCAGCGCGACGACCTGCTGGTGCCGGCCATCCATGACGAAGACGGTTACAGGATCATCCGCGAACAGCTGGCAGCGCAATACAACCTCGGCAATCGCGAGCCGAACGTGCAGATCTGGAGCATTGATCGACGCGGAGACCGGTCGCTCACGCTGCGCCACCAACAGCACAACCGCAAGCCACTGGGCGATTCCACCGAGGAAGTCTTGCGCCACCTGCATCGTCTGTGGGGCTTCGACATCCACCTTGAGACCGTGCAAGGCGAGCAGGTCATGAAAACCCACCACATGCCGCCGCGCAGCGAACACGGGGAAAGCGTCGAGTACGGGCGCATGGACCTGGCCATGGCCCGCCACCCCTGAGAGGGAACTGCCTCCGGTACGGCTCACGCGGTATGCTGGGCGTCGTACTGGAGGCTTTTTCATGCACATTTACAAAGTTGGCGGCGCCGTCCGCGACCGTCTGCTCGGCCTGGCCGTCAGCGATATCGACTGGCTGGTGGTGGGCGCTAGCGTCGAAGAGATGCACGCCCAGGGTTACCGGCCGGTGGGCGCCGACTTTCCCGTGTTCCTGCATCCCATCACCGGGGAGGAATATGCGCTGGCCCGCACCGAGCGCAAGAGTGGTCGCGGTTATGGCGGCTTCACGTTTCACGCCAGCCCCGAGGTGACCCTCGAAGAGGACCTGATTCGCCGCGACCTCACCATCAATGCCATGGCCGAGGACGCGCAAGGGACGATTCACGATCCCTACCACGGCCAGCAAGACCTGCAAGCGCGCTTGTTGCGCCACGTATCCCCCGCCTTTGCCGAAGACCCGCTGCGTGTGCTGCGTGTGGCGCGTTTCGCCGCCCGTTATGCCCCGCAGGGCTTCCACGTGGCCGACGAGACGCTGGCCCTGATGCGCCAGATCAGTGAGTCAGGCGAGCTGCAGGCGCTGACCGCCGAACGTAGCTGGAAGGAAATCGAACGGGCGCTGATGGAGGCGCAACCTGAGGTGTTCGTTCAGGTGCTGCGCGACTGCGGCGCGCTGAAAGAGCTGATGCCAGAGGTCGACGCCTTGTTCGGGGTACCGCAGCCCGAAGCACACCACCCGGAAATCGACAGCGGCGTGCACACCCTGGCCGTGCTGCAGCAGGCGGCCGTGCACCGTCAGCCTCTGCAGGTGCGCTGGGCCTGCCTGCTGCATGACCTCGGCAAGGGCACGACGCCACAGGACCAATGGCCTCGACACATCGCCCACGAGCACCGTGGGCTGAAGCTGATCAAGGCGGTCAATCAGCGTTTCAAGGTGCCACGGGAGTGTCAGGAGCTGGCGTTACTGGTTGGCGAATACCACACCCATGGGCACCGAGCCCTGGAGTTGCGGCCCGAGACGCTGCTGGAGTTGTTGCAGACGTTCGACGTGTATCGGCGGCCCCAGCGCTTCGAGGACTTCATCGCCGCCTGTGAGATGGACGCGCGCGGTCGGCTGGGGTTGGAAAAACGGCCTTATCCACAAGCTGACTACCTGCGTGCGGCAGCCTGCGCTGCGCGCGCAGCCAGCGCGCAGCACCTGATCGAGCAGGGCCTGGAGGGCAAGGCGCTGGGTGATGCAATCAAGCGAGAGCGCTTGAACGCACTGAAGGCGTTCAAGGCTGAGTACGCCTCATCAACAGCGTAACGGCGCGCAACGCCTGATCCGACCAGGATCAGGCGGCGGTCAGGGCGGGGTCAGTTGCTGTCCGCGCCACTGGAAAGGCACCGGCGCCAGCACCTGCTCGATGTCGGCCTCCTGCCACAACTGCGCCATGCTTTTACCCGCCAACGGATGCTGCAGATCCGGGGCAAGCAGCGACAATGGCCACAGCACGAACGCGTTTTTCAAGATTTCGGCCCGGGGTAATACCAGGCCATCGAAGCTGCCGTGCCAATCGCGATACATCAGCACGTCGATGTCCAGCGGCAGCCCCTTGCGCTGCGGGGCATAACGACCGTTGTCGGCTTCGATGAGCTTCAGGCGTCGATCCAGTTCGAGCAGCGGCAAAGAGGTCTGCCCTGTCACGACCAGATTGATGAACCGACCACTCTTGATCCCCACCGGATCACTCTCGAAGGCCGCCGAACAGCGCATGTCGCTGAGAATCCCGGCCAACGCGTCAAGACCGGCCTGCAGATGCCGCTCACGGTCGATGTTGCTGCCCAGCCCCAGGTATACCGTGCTCAGAGACATCCGCGCTCGATCTCCACGCCAACACCACCGCGGGCAGCCGGAATAGCACCGGGTTTGACGACCTTCAGGCGCATCCAGCTGATGCCGAATTCGGCCATCAAGCTTGCGGCCAGGCGCTCGGCAAAGGTTTCCACCAGTTCGAACCGCGCCTGCTCGGCGAAGGCCTGAATGCGCGTGGTGACGGTGGCGTAATCGAGCGTCAGGCTCAGGTCATCACCGGCGGCGGCCGGACGGTTGTCCCAGGCGAAACTCAGGTCCAGACGCAGGCACTGGCGGATGTCACGCTCCCAGTCATAGGCGCCAATGACGGTATCGACTTCCAGGCCTTCGATGAACACTCTGTCCAAGCACTTCTCTCCACAGCACGACAAGGGCGACGGGCGCCGTTAGAATCAGGGCGTCCTCGCCCGGAATAGTTCGCATGTTTTGGTTTTTGGCACTGCTCGCCTACTTGCTTGGCTCGCTGTCCTTCGCCATCGTCCTCAGCCGGCTGGCGGGTAGCCCCGACCCACGCTTGAGCGGTTCGGGTAACGCCGGCGCGACCAACATGCTGCGTCTGGCCGGACGCCGAATGGCGATCCTGACCCTGTTGGGCGACCTGTGCAAGGGCATCTTGCCCGTGGTCCTGGCCAAGCTGGCTGGGCTCGACCTGCAGGCACAAGCCTGGATCGGTCTGTGCGCGGTGGGCGGTCACGTGTTCCCGGTGTATTTCCGCTTCCATGGCGGCAAAGGCGTCGCCACGGCGGCAGGCATGCTCATGGTGGTGTATCTGCCGGCTGCTCTCCTCGCGATCGGGGTCTGGGCGCTGACGTTGTACCTGAGCCGCACCAGCTCCCTTGCCGCCTTGATCGCCACGCCACTGACCCTGCCGTTGCTGGCCTGGCGCCAACCCGAGGCACTGTTGCCGACAGCCGTGCTGACCTTGCTGATCCTCTGGAGCCACCGCAACAACCTGCGGGCCCTGCTCGCAGGGCATGAGCGCCACTTCTGAACGCCGAACACTGCCTGTAGGCCTTGATGCCAGCCAGCTGAACCGCGTTGTAATCAGTGGGGCCAACCGCAGCGCCGGACCGGCCGCGATGGGGCACAAAGCGAAGCGACCCCGATCACGTAACTGACGGGCATCAGCCTGTAGCTTCCTGCTTTCAAACGCCGAGCCCTCAAAGCGGCGGCAATTGCTCCATGGGCCAACGGGCCTGCACGCTGATCGCCAGATCCTGCCGCTGCCCGGCCAGCAGCCGCTGGCAACCGGCGTAGGCGATCATGGCGCCGTTGTCGGTACAGAACTGGGGCCGGGCGTAGTAGACGGCACCCTTCAAGCCCGCAAGCATCTCTTCGAGTGACAGCCGCAGCGCCGTGTTAGCGCTTACACCACCGGCAATCACCAGGCGTTTGAGCCCAGTCTGCTGCAGGGCACGCTTGCACTTGATGGTCAGGGTCTCGACCACGGCCTGCTGGAACGCCAGCGATATGTCGCAGCGGGTCTGCTCGGTGTCGTCGCCTGCGGCGCAGCACTGCTGCCAGGTGTTGAGCGCGGACGTCTTGAGGCCGCTGAAGCTGAATTCCAGCCCTGGCCGATCAGTCATCGGCCTTGGGAACTTGAAACGCCCCGGCGTGCCGCTTTGCGCCAGGCGGGCGATCTCAGGGCCACCCGGGTAATTCAGGCCGATGAGCTTGGCCGTCTTGTCGAAGGCCTCGCCGGCCGCATCGTCCAGGCTTTCGCCCAGCAACTGGTATTGGCCAATGCCATCGACACGTACCAGCTGCGTGTGACCGCCGGAAACCAACAAAGCGACGAACGGAAATTCCGGTGGCTGCGCCTCGAGCATCGGCGCCAGCAGGTGGCCTTCCATATGGTGGACGCCAATGGCCGGCACGTCCCACGCGAAAGCCATCGCCTGGGCGCAGGAAGCACCGACCAGCAAAGCGCCGACCAGGCCCGGGCCTGCGGTATAAGCGATGGCGTCAATGTCGCTCGCAGCGCGCTCGGCAGTGCTCAAGACCTCGCGGATCAAGGGCAGCATGCGCTTTACGTGGTCACGCGAGGCGAGTTCGGGCACGACCCCGCCATAGACGCGATGGAGGTCGATCTGGCTGAACAGTGCGTCGGCCAGCAGGCCTCGCTCGCTGTCATATAATGCGACGCCAGTCTCGTCGCAGGATGTTTCCAAGCCCAGTACTAACATGGGTGCGTGCCTTGTAGAGGCTGAATTCGAAGCGGCGCATGATAGTCGCCGTGCCAAGTGCCGACTAGCGGTTTTCGATCAGAGGCTTTGCATTCCTGCTGGGTACGGGGTAACATCCGCAACCCTTGAAAACCGACGTTCTCCAGCACACCTTGTTTTGCCAGGAGTACGTCTACCCCGGTAACGAATAAGGTAGCTCTGGATGCCAGCCGTCAAAGTTAAAGAGAACGAACCCTTCGACGTCGCTCTGCGTCGTTTCAAGCGCTCCTGCGAAAAAGCCGGTGTATTGGCTGAAGTTCGTAGCCGCGAGTTTTATGAGAAGCCGACCTCCGAGCGCAAGCGTAAGGCAGCAGCCGCTGTCAAGCGTCACGCCAAGAAGGTTCAGCGCGAACAGCGCCGCGCCGTTCGTCTGTACTAATACAGACGCTCGTCGCAACGCTTCTGCCAAAGCCCGGCCTCGTGCCGGGCTAATGGCAGTTGTAGTTTCAAGCCTTGGGCCATGCGCCCTGGGTGCCCCGGCAAAAGCCATGGGCAAGCTGTAACACCACGTCAGACCTGATCCCTGATCAGTTGTGCACGTCTACTGACGAGTCTTTCGAGGCTGCCGACGCGCACGCTCCACCCCGCACTCCCTTTCTTTTTCATCACTGGCCGCGACGTCCGCGCGCGAGCGTTTAGACTTGCCAGTAGCCAGATGACGAGACCGCCATGGCCGGGCTGATTCCGCAGAGTTTCATCGATGACCTCCTGAACCGCACCGATATCGTCGATGTGGTGAGTTCGCGCGTGCAGCTCAAGAAAACCGGCAAGAACCTGTCTGCCTGCTGCCCGTTCCACAAGGAAAAAAGCCCGTCCTTCACGGTGAGCCCAGACAAGCAGTTCTATTACTGTTTCGGCTGTGGCGCAGGCGGCAACGCGCTGGGCTTCATCATGGACCACGACAACCTGGACTTTCCCCAGGCGGTCGAGGAACTGGCCCGCGCAGCCGGCATGGAGATCCCGCGCGAAGAAGGCCGGCGCAACCAGAAGCCGCGCCAGCCGACCGACTCGCCGCTGTACCCGCTGCTGGAAGCGGCCGCCGAGTTCTTCCGCCAGGCACTGCGCAACCATCCGACGCGCAAGTCAGCGGTCGAATACCTCAAGGGTCGCGGGCTGTCCGGCGAAATCGCCCGCGACTTCAGCCTGGGCTTCGCACCGCCCGGCTGGGACAACCTGCTCAAGCACCTGGGCGCTGACACGCTGCAGCAAAAGGTCATGATCGACGCCGGCCTGCTCATCGAGAATGCCGAAAGCGGCAAGCGCTACGACCGCTTCCGCGACCGCGTGATCTTTCCGATCCGTGACAGCCGCGGTCGGGTCATCGCCTTTGGCGGCCGAGTGCTGGGCGACGACAAGCCCAAGTACCTCAACTCGCCTGAAACCTCGGTGTTCCATAAAGGCCAGGAACTGTACGGGCTGTATGAGGCGCGCAAGCACCACCGCAATCTCGACGAGATCATCGTCGTCGAAGGCTACATGGACGTCATCGCCCTGGCCCAGCAAGGCTTGCGCAATGCCGTGGCGACGCTCGGCACCGCCACCAGCGAAGAGCACCTCAAGCGCCTGTACCGTGTGGTGCCGAGCGTACTGTTCTGCTTCGACGGTGACCAGGCCGGGCGCAAGGCGGCCTGGCGCGCGCTGGAATCGACCTTGTCCAGCCTGCAGGACGGTCGCCGTGCGCGCTTTCTGTTCCTGCCAGAAGGCGAGGACCCGGACAGCCTGGTTCGCGCAGAAGGCACCGACGCTTTCCACGCCCGCATCAACCAACACGCTCAACCGCTCGCCGATTATTTCTTCGAGCAACTGAGCAACGAGGCCGACCCCCGTTCGCTGGAGGGCAAGGCCCACCTGGCCACGCTGGCCGCGCCGCTGATTGAAAAAGTGCCTGGCGCCAACCTGCGCCAGTTGATGCGCAATCGGCTGCGCGAGATCACCGGCCTGGACCCGCAGCAGGTCGAGCAACTGGCGCAGAGTGCGCCTGCGGCCAGCTCACCCGATTACGACCCGGGCTATGACTACGATGCCATGGCCAGCTTCACCCCCCACTATGGCAACCTGGTGCCGGTCGAGCAGTACGCCGGCCATCAGGAACAACGTCCCTGGACGCCAGACAAGCCACAGGGCAAGAAGCAATGGCAGGACAAGCCCTGGAAAAAGGGCGGCAAGCCCTGGCAGCGCGGCGATCAGCGCGACCCGCCACCTCGCGTGCCGGCGCCCGTGGAACCGCCCACCCTGTCAGCACTGCGCACCTTGATTCATCATCCGTTACTGGCCGGCAAGGTCGAGAACGCCAGCCACTTCGCTGACGAAGAGCATGTCTACAGTCAGTTGCTGGTGGCCTTGATCGAGGCCGCGCAGAAAAATCCTCGACTAAGCTCGATGCAACTCATCGCTCGCTGGCACGGCACCGATCAGGGTCGACTGCTACGGGCCCTGGCCGAAAAGGAGTGGTTGATTGATGGCGAAAACCTTGAACAACAGTTCATTGACACCATAACCAGTTTGTCCGCTCGCCAGCGCGAGCGAAGGCTTGAACATCTGATGAAGAAGGCGCGTCTAAGCGATAACGGCCACGGCCCAGCGCTCACCAGCGAAGAAAAAACCGAGCTGGTGGCCTTGCTCATTCGTCATGTTCCAGCACAAACCCCGACCTCAACTGGCGCGTGAGGTCCATGCTCGGGTATAATCCTCGGCTTGTTTTTTGCCCGCCAAGACCTTCAGTGGATAGGGTGTTATGTCCGGAAAAGCGCAACAGCAGTCTCGTATCAAAGAGTTGATCACCCGTGGTCGTGAGCAGGGTTACCTGACTTACGCGGAGGTCAACGACCACCTGCCGGAGGATATTTCAGATCCGGAACAGGTGGAAGACATCATCCGCATGATCAACGACATGGGGATCAACGTATTCGAGAGTGCTCCGGATGCGGATGCCCTTCTGTTGGCGGAAGCCGACACCGACGAAGCTGCGGCCGAAGAAGCTGCAGCGGCGTTGGCGGCCGTTGAAACCGATATTGGCCGTACGACTGACCCGGTGCGCATGTACATGCGTGAAATGGGTACCGTCGAACTGCTGACCCGCGAAGGCGAGATCGAAATCGCCAAGCGCATCGAGGAAGGCATCCGCGAAGTCATGGGCGCCATCGCTCACTTCCCGGGCACCGTCGATCATATCCTTAGCGAATATGAGCGCGTGACCACCGAAGGTGGCCGCCTGTCGGATGTGTTCAGCGGTTACATCGACCCTGACGACGCCATCGCCACGCATGGTGATGAAGCGCCAGTCCCCAACGCCAAGTCTGCCGACGCCAAGAAGGAAGACGACGAGGAAGAGGACGGCGACGACAGCGACGATAGCGAAGACGAAGTCGAGAGCGGCCCTGATCCAGAGCTCGCCCGTCAGCGTTTCGGCGCAGTGGCCGAGCAGCGCGATGCCACCCTCAAAGTGCTCAAGAAGCATGGTCGTGCGCACAAAGACAGCCTGGCGGCCATGGTTGCGCTCGCCGAACTGTTCATGCCGATCAAGCTGATTCCCAAGCAGTTCGAGGCGTTGGTAGAACGCGTCCGCGGTGCACTGGAACGTCTGCGTGCCCAGGAACGCGCCATCATGCAGCTGTGTGTGCGTGATGCCCGTATGCCGCGTGCCGACTTCCTGCGGTTGTTCCCCAGCAACGAAACCGACCAGACCTGGAGCGGTGACCTTGCCAAGCGCAGCACCAAATGGGCAGCCGCCCTGGGTGAGAAAGACGCAGCAATCGTTGCTTGTCAGCAGAAGCTGATCGACCTCGAGAAAGAGACCGGTCTGAGCGTTGCTGAAATCAAGGACATCAACCGCCGCATGTCCATCGGCGAAGCCAAGGCACGTCGCGCCAAGAAGGAAATGGTCGAGGCGAACCTGCGCCTGGTGATTTCGATCGCCAAGAAGTACACCAACCGCGGCCTGCAATTCCTCGACCTGATCCAGGAAGGCAACATCGGCCTGATGAAGGCGGTGGACAAGTTCGAATACCGCCGCGGTTACAAGTTCTCGACCTACGCCACCTGGTGGATTCGTCAGGCGATTACCCGCTCTATCGCTGACCAGGCGCGCACCATCCGTATTCCGGTGCACATGATCGAAACGATCAACAAGCTCAACCGCATTTCCCGGCAGATGTTGCAGGAAATGGGTCGCGAGCCGACGCCGGAAGAGCTGGGCGAGCGCATGGAGATGCCTGAGGACAAGATCCGCAAGGTATTGAAGATCGCCAAAGAGCCGATCTCCATGGAAACGCCGATTGGTGACGACGAAGACTCGCACCTGGGTGACTTCATCGAGGACTCGACCATGCAGTCCCCGATCGACGTGGCCACGGTCGAAAGCCTCAAGGAAGCGACCCGCGATGTTCTGTCCGGCCTGACCGCCCGCGAAGCCAAGGTGCTGCGCATGCGTTTCGGTATCGACATGAACACCGACCACACGCTGGAAGAAGTCGGTAAGCAGTTTGACGTTACCCGCGAGCGGATTCGTCAGATAGAGGCCAAAGCGCTGCGCAAGCTGCGCCACCCGACGCGTAGCGAGCACCTTCGCTCCTTCCTCGACGAGTGATGACCAACCCCGGCCCAGGCCGGGGTTTTCTTTTGCCCTATAGCATCATCAGCCTCCCTTCAGCAGTCACTTTCTCAGACTCGCTAGACGCCTGCTCCAGCAAACATCAGATGGGCCAAACGCCCCGCCAATGCCGGGCTACACTCGAATTCAAATCTTCATGATCGAGACCCCGCCATGCGGTTGCTGCCGGCTTTTCTTGTGCTGTTTATTGCCACCTGGACGGCAAACGCCGGCGCCCTCACGCTCACGGAACAAGAAAAAGCCTGGCTCAGCAGCCATCCACAATTGCGCCTGGGCAGTGACAGCGCATGGCCCCCGTTCGAGTTTCGCGACGCCAACGGTCAATACCAGGGTCTGTCTGCCGATTACACTGCGCTGATCCAGAAGCGCCTAGGCGTAGCGGTCACGCCGGTCGCGCCCAGTGACTGGTCACAGATGCTCGAACGCGCGCGGCACAATCAGCTCGACCTGCTCGCCGGCATCATGTCCACCCCTGAGCGGCAGAACTATCTGTCATTCACCCGGCCCTACCTCGACTTTCCCATCGTTATCCTGGCGCACAAGGGCGGGCCTCAACCGCGTACCCTGGAGGATCTGTACGGTCTGAAGATCGCCGTGGTAGAGAACTACGCTCCGCATGAACTGCTGCGCACTCATCACCCGGACCTCAACCTGGTGGCCATGCCCAACGTCAATTCCGTCCTGCAGGCTTTGGCCACAGAACAGGTGGATGCCGTGGTCGGCGACCTCGCTTCGAGCATCTGGAGCCTGCGTGAATCGAAGCTCGATGGGCTGCATGTCAGCGGCCAGACGCCCTATCGCTATCAGTTGGCCATGGCCGTACCCCGCGAGAACGCCACCTTGGTGGCGATTCTCGACAAGGTGCTGGCCGACCTGTCACCCAGCGAGATCAACGAGATCCAGCAGCGCTGGGTCGCAGATGTGCTCGACCAGCGCAGCCTGTGGAGCGATGTGCTGATCTACGGCCTGCCTGCCCTGCTGCTGCTGGTTGCTGTGCTGGCCGTGGTCATTCGCATCAATCGCCGGCTGAGCTCGGAAATTTCCCGGCGTATCGCGCTGGAACAGGAGCTGCGCAGCAGCGAATACCACTACCGCAGCCTGGTCGAGAGCCTGTCGGCAATCGCTTGGGAGGCCAATGCCCATGATTTCACCTACAGCTACGTCTCCCCCCACGCCGAAGACCTGCTCGGCTATCCGCTGAAGGAATGGCTCAAACCCGGGTTCTGGCGCAGCATCCTGCACCCTGACGACGCGCTCTGGGCACAGAACTACTGTGACAGCGAAACCGCTGCCGGGCGCCACCACAGCCTCGACTACCGCATGATCCGCGCCGATGGCCGCCCCTTGTGGGTGCGCAACATCGTCAGCATGATCAAGCAGGGCCACACGCCGTTGATGCGCGGATTGATGATCGACATCAGCGAAACCAAGCGCACCGAGCATGCGCTGCGCCTGTCGGAGCAGAAATTTGCATCGGTCTTCGAGCAGTGCCCAGACATCCTGGTGATCGCGCGGCGTAGCGATGGCCGTCTGCTGGAGGTCAACGAGGCATTCGAAGAACAGATCGGCCTGGCTCATACCGAAGTGATCGGGCGAACCGCGACCGAACTCGGCCTCTGGGAGCTTGACGGCAACGACGTCGGATTGCTCGAACGCCTCCATCAGGGCGGCATCCGCAACCTGGAAATGACCTACCGGCGCAGCAATGGCCAGCGTTTCACGGGCCTGACCTCCGCCGAAACCTTCGACCTGGACGGCACGCTGGCGCTGGTCGTTGCGGTGCGCGACATCAGTCAGCTCAAGGAAACCCAGGAACAGCTGCAAACTTCCGAAGAAAAATTCGCCAAGGCCTTCCACGCCTCCCCCGACGGCCTGTTGTTGTCGCGCCAGAGCGATGGCCTGCTGATCGAGGTCAACGAAGGTTTTTGTCGCCTCACCGGGTATGACCTGCACCCGCTACAAGACAACCAGACTGCGCTGGACCTGGGCATCTGGGTCGACCTCGACGAGCGTCGGCGCCTGATCGAACACCTGAAACGCGATGGCTTCGTGCGCGACTTCAGCTGCCTGATTCGCCGCAGCGATGGTCAGATTCGTCTGTGCGAGATGTCAGCCAGGCCATTGCCGATTGGTGAGATCGACTGCATGTTGACCATCGTGCGCGACATCACCGAGCGCCACCTGATGCAGGAAAAACTGCAGTTGGCCGCCACGGTGTTTGAAAACACCGCCGAAGGCGTGCTGATCACCGACACCGAGCAACACATCAGTGCCGTCAACCGCGCCTTCAGCGAGATTACCGGCTACAGCGAGATCGAAGCCCTCGGGCAAACGCCACGGCTGCTTGCCTCAGGCCACCATGACAGCGCCTTCTATGCGGCGATGTGGCATCAGCTGACGGCAGAGGGCCACTGGCAAGGCGAGATCTACAACCGGCGCAAGAACGGCGAAATGTACCCGGGCTGGGTCACCATCAGTGTGGTGCGCAACCATGAGCGCGAGATCACCCATTTCGTCTCGGTGTTCGCTGACATTTCCAGCCTCAAGCATGCCCAGGCCAAGCTCGATTACCAGGCCCACCATGACCCGCTCACCGGCTTGCCCAACCGCGCATTGTTCGAGAACCGCCTGCAGGCCGCGCTGTCCTGCGCGCAGGGCACCAGCCATCAGGGCGCGGTGCTGTTTCTCGACCTCGACCGTTTCAAGCACATCAACGATAGCCTTGGCCACCCGGTTGGCGACCTGCTGCTCAAAGGCATCGCCCAGCGCCTCAAGGAGCAGGTGCGCGATGTCGACACCGTGGCGCGCCTGGGCGGTGACGAGTTCATCATCCTGTTGCCCGGCCTGCACCGCCCCAGCGATGCCAGTGCCATCGCCAACAAGCTGCTGGCCTGCTTCGTCGCCCCGTTCCAGGCCGGCGAGCACGAGTTTTTCACCAGTGCCAGCATCGGCATCAGCCTCTACCCGCAAGATGGCAGCGACGTCGCCAGCCTGATCCGCAACGCCGACGCCGCCATGTACCGCTCCAAGGCCAAGGGCCGCAACCGCGTCGAGGCCTACACCCGCGACCTCACCGCCCAGGCCAGCGAGCGCATTGCCCTGGAGCACGAACTGCGCCGCGCCATCGAGCGCAACGAGCTGAGCCTGTGCTACCAGCCCAAGCTCAGCCTCAAGACGCAAACACTGGTCGGCGCCGAGGCGCTGATCCGCTGGCACCACCCGACCTTTGGCGAGGTGCCGCCCGAACACTTCATTCACCTGGCCGAAGACAACGGCAGCATCCTGCAGCTCGGCGATTGGGTGCTGGAGCAGGCGTGCAAGCAGATGCACCTGTGGAAAACCCACTACCAGCCCTTTGGCCCCCTCTCGATCAACCTGGCCGGCGCCCAACTGCGCCAGCCCAACCTGGCCAAGCGCATCGAACAGCTGCTGCACACCTACCAACTCGAAGCCGGCGACCTGCAACTGGAGATCACCGAAAACTTCATCATGAGCCAGGCCGAAGAAGCCCTGGCTGTGCTCGACCAGCTCAAGCAGCTGGGCGTGCAACTGGCCATCGATGACTTTGGCACCGGCTACTCCTCGCTCAGCTACCTCAAGCGCCTGCCACTGGACATCCTCAAGATCGACCAGTCCTTCATCCGCGGCCTGCCCGAAGACGCCCACGACGCCGCCATCGCCCGCGCCATCATCGCGCTCGGGCGCAGTATGCAACTGACCATCATTGCCGAGGGCGTGGAGACGCAGGCGCAGCAGCAGTTCCTGGCGGCCGAGGGGTGCGAGCAGATTCAGGGCTACATCGTGAGCTTGCCGCTGCCGGCACGGGAATTCGCGGCAGTGTTTTTGCGCTTGGTACTCGCAGATCTTTCAGATGGCACCGCTGCGCATCCGCCGGTATAATCCGGCCTCCTTCTGGGGCCTATAGCTCAGTTGGTTAGAGCAGAGGACTCATAATCCTTTGGTCCACGGTTCAAGTCCGTGTGGGCCCACCAATCTTGAAAGCCGCGCATTGCGCGGCTTTTTCATGTCCAGTCGAAAGTCGCTGAAGCAGTGCTGCCACACTGACCACCCGGCAGCTAACGCCCAAAAAACAGTGTTCGCACCACGCCTGATCAAGCCCAGCCCGGGCAGCGCTATTGCCCTGCTGTTGCCTAGTCCCTACGGTGTGTCCAGCGCTCAGCCATCGCCTGAGGCGCTCTGTAACTCGCGCCCTCCCAGCCCAGCAACAATGGCTTCGCAACCATCAAGCCTGTATCAGGTCAACATTGCGAATCAGTGTTCCTGTGAGTGTCGAGTGCTCGCGGGACCGTGCCGCAGCGCCCCATACCTGATCGACGCCCATCCACTCAAGGAGATCTTCCATGCAACGACTGCTAGCCATCCTGCCTTTGTCCCTGCTCCTCACCGCGTGTGGTCAGAGCACGCCCTCGGAAGACGACATCACCGCTGCGGTGTCCGAAAAAATCGACCGGAAAGGCTGCGCGACGTCCACGCTGTTCAAGCGTTTCCCCATCCCGCAGTCCACCGCCGGCAGCAATCAGGCGATCCTCAAGCCGTTCACGGACATCGGCTTCGTTGCCGAAAGCGCCGGGGCCTATCAGCTCACGGAGAAGGGCAAGGCGGCCTACGATGCGGAGAAATCTGGCTTCTGCTACACCGACAGCTACCGGATCAGCGATGTCAAAGTGATCGGCGAGGAAGCGGCGAGCGACCTGCCACCGGCGCTGTCCGGCGCCTGGACGGTGAGCTTCACTGTCGCACCCAGCAACGTCGATGAGTGGGTGAAGAATCCTGCAATCATTCAAGCGGCAAGCCTTGCTTCGCTGGAAAAGATCGTTGAGCCGAAGTCTTTCAGAGTTCGCGTTGCCAGGGAAAAGGGCAAGGATGAGCTGATCGTGGCAGACCCAACCTTCAGCTTCACGCCAGGGATTCACTTCAATATGGGGTGGTAATGGCACGTCTGGGCGTAGGGATTCTGCAGGGCCCCTGCGATCAGCTTTTTTCAATGACCGAGGGTGCCCGTGCCACTCTTCACTGAAGCGCTCGAAGCCTTCCTGACTCAGCGCATCGTCGTCGGCGACACCGCGCTGCCGATGCACTATGCCCACGTCGAATGCCTGGAGGCGTTTCAGGTGGGTTTCCGCACTCACGGTCATACCGGTGCGAGCCTCGTGTCTGAGACGGCGGGCGACTGGCATCCGGATTGGTACGTCATCGCCCTGACCGGACTGGACGACCCGATCTTCATCGCAGCCTCGGAGGCCGAGCAGGGTTACCCTGTCTACACCGCAGTCCACGGTGCCGGGCAGTGGAATGCGGTGCGAATAGCGCCAAGCCTTGAACGGTTTGGCGGGCTGTTGCAGGCGTTGGCAGCGGCGGCGGATGACGACCACTTCAACACCTTGATCGAAACCGAGGCTGATGCGATGAATGCCTTCTGGCAGGAGGTCATCGAAGCACGCGCGAGTGCTGCGGATCCGTTGGAGATACAGCCCGAAAGCAGCGGTTACTCGTCGGCTGACTTCGGTGTGTGCGATTTGATCGTGACGAACATGGGCCCACAGAAGTTGCGCGTGGTCCAACTCGTCAGCAAACGCCTCGGCTTGTCGTTGAAGGACACACTGGCACTTGCTGACGCGCTGCCTTTCACGGTCGCCAGCGGCGTGAGAAAGCAGTTGCAGCCGCTGGCCGATCACCTTTCCGCGCTGGGGGCGATCGTTGAGTTAAGAATTCCGGACTAATGTGTATGGCGTATTCGAGCGGGTCGATCATCCAGGTTGGCAAATGAATCGAAACTGGCTCGCTCAACATCAGGTACGGGCACCTGAGCCTGTGATCGAATGACCGGTTGACGAGCCAGTCGCCAAATCGCTGGTCTGCGCGCGAACGAGAGCCCTGCATCGACCGCTTACCCCCTACGCTCCCGCTCTACCCGCTGCAACACCGCCTCGGTCAATGCCTGGGTCATCTGCAGGTGGTGAACGCTATTGACCAGCATGCGCACCCCCGGCTCACCGGCGTTGGCGCAGATGTACTCGTCGAGAGTCGTTCCGATGCCTGCCATGATCTGGAGGGTGTGGGCGAGGATGTCGCCTGAGCGGACGTTGGAATTGATCGAGCAAAGCGTGCGGAAATCCAGGGCTTTGGCCGGGTCAGGAACGGGATTTTTCATGAGGTGCATCCTTCGTTTGTATGGGAAAGACCGCAACCTGACCTTCTCACGGGTCAGGGTGGCGGCCATGCGCGGGGTGAGAAACCGAGCAAACGAAGAAACCCCGGCCAGACCGAAGTCTGCCCGCGCAGGGCCACCATGAAGGACGACCGAATTCGTTATGTTCGGGTTCTCACACCCGGTCGTCGAAACGACGCGGTGGACGTTAGTCCTGAAGCATTTCCCGGACAACGGCGAAAGTTCGGCTTGGCATGTAGGATAGTTCTCATGCGCGTCGATCTTGTAGCATTCAGTATTGAATTCAGAAAGGTCTTACACATCAACAGCGTGATTGCATAAGGATTGGCCTGTCCTGCGCATTCAAAAGGGGCTTACACAGCCCCACGCAAACATCGTCCAGCACGGTATCAGTCCGATCTGACCTGATCACCACAGCGCAAACGCCCGTCAGCCGCCATCTACCGACACCGGCTGACCTGCCACTGCGCAACCGTCAGAACTGGTAACTCACCGTCGCATTCACATTGCGCTCTTCGCCCAGGTAGCAGTAGCTCAGGCTCGCGCAGGAAGCGACATAGCGCTCGTTGGTCAGGTTATTGGCATTGACCCGCACATCCACGCCCTTGAGCCCCACTTTGCCCAGGTCGTAGCCCACCGAGGCGTCATACAACGTGTAGGACGGCACCTTCAGGGTGTTCTCCGCATCTGCCCAGCTGTAGCCCACGTAGCGCACGCCGCCGCCGACGCGCAGCCCGTCGAGTGCACCGCTGTCGAACGCGTAATCACCCCACAGCGACGCCATGTGTTTTGGCGCCTGGGTCGGTGAGTTGCCTTTGTTGTCGATGACGTTGCCTGGCGTACTGAACGTGCTGGGCATGGACTTGGAATATTCGATGTCGGTCAGGGTATAGCTGCCCAACAGCTTGAAGTTGTCGGTCAGTTGCAGGTGCGCTTCGAGCTCCAGGCCTTGCGAGCGTACGGCGCCGATGGGGCGGTAGAAGTTTTCCTGCGGCAGCTTGGAGGCCAGGTTTTCCTGTTCGATGTGGAACACCGAGGCGGTGAACAGATCGTCGGTGCCGGGCGGCTGATACTTGATGCCGGCCTCCCACTGCGTGCCGTCGGTCGGCGCCAGCGGGGTGCCGGCGCTGTCGGAGTAGGAATTGGGGTTGAAGGATTCGGAGTAGCTCAGGTAGGGCGCGATGCCGTTGTCGAACAGGTACAGCAGGCCGGCGCGGCCGGTGGTCTTGGTACGTTTGTCGCTGATTTCGGTGCCTTCAGGGCGCGAGAATTCGGCGATGCGGTTTTCATCGGAGGTTTCGACCCAGTCGTGCCGCAGGCCCAGGGAAACGCGCCATTTGTCCCACTCGATCAGGTCTTGGGCGTAGACACCGGTCTGCTCCAGGCGCCGCAGGTAGCTGGTGGGGCTGTAGTAGGCAATGTCGCTGTTGCCGTAGACCGGGTCAAAGGCATTCAACGAACCCACGGCGCCGCTGGTCCAGTCCACCACGGTCTTGCGGCGTTGGTAGTCCGCGCCCAGCAGCAGGGTGTGCTTGGCATCGCCGGTGAAGAAGTCGGCCTGCAGCATGTTGTCGATGATGAAGGCGTGCAGGCGCTCGTCGCCGCCCGAGTAATAGCGGTTCAGATCGTTGCTGGTCGGGGTGGTCCAGCCGTAGCCGTAGACTTGATCGAGTTTGACCTTCGAATCCTGGTAGCGGAAGTTCTGGCGGGCGGTGAAGACATCGTTGAAGCGATGCTCGAACTGGTAGCTGAACGACTGCTGATCCCGGCTGTAACCGTCGACCCCCGGTTCGCCATCGAAGAAGTGTTCGGAAATGCGTTGGCCATTGCGTTTGTGCAGGCTGCCGTCGGCCGGAACCCCGCCGTGGTAGCCGCCTTCGGGATCGTGCTGCAGATAAGCCTGCAGGGTGAGCGAGGTGTCCTCGGAAAAATCGATGCTGACGGTGGGCGACAGCGCGTAGCGTTTTTCTTCGACGTGGTCGAATTGCGTGTCGGACTTATCCACAAGGCCGATCAGACGGTAGGCGATGCGCTTGTCATCATCCAGCGGCCCGCTGAAGTCGAAGCCCACGCCACGTTGGCCTTGGGTGCCCGCCATGGCCTGGATCTGGTGGTAAGGCTCGTACAAGGGCTTCTTGCTGGTCAAGGCCACCAGACCGCCCGGTGAACTGCGACCGTAGAGCACCGACGACGGCCCTTTGAGGATGTCGACGCGCTCGAGGAAGTACGGATCGACCTGCATGGTGCTGTAGGTGCCGCTGTCGCCCATCGACTTCAGGCCGTCGAGGTAGATGTTGTCGACCGCGCCGTCATTGAAGCCGCGCATGGCCACATAGTCGTAGCGGTGGGTCGCACCGTAGGGATTGGTCAGCACGCCGGGGGTGTAGCGCATGGTCTGGGCAACGGTCTGGGCACCCTGGTCGTCCATTTGCTGGCGGGTGACCACGGACACCGACTGCGAGGTTTCCAGCAGCGCGGTGCTGGTCTTGGTGGCGACCTGGCTGTGCGTGGCGCTGTAGCCATCGACGCTGCCCAGGGCATTGCCCAAGGCGAAGCCGCGGATGTCGGTCATGGGCAAGGCCAGGGCTTGCTCGTCCGCACTGCGCAGCACGTAGCCACTGCCGTCACCCGAGACCGCCTGCAGATTGGTCCCGCTGAGCAGCACGGCCAGCCCGTGCTCGACCGAATACTGGCCCTGCAACCCCGGCGACTGCATGCCCTGGGTCTGCTGAGGCGTGATCGAGAGGGTGATGCCTGCCTGGCGCGCGAACTGGTTCAGGGCCTCGCCCAGCGGCGAAGGTGCAATAGCGTACGTTCGCGCATTGGCAGTGACGGCAGCGGCCTCTTGGGCCTGCAGCTGCATCGGCACGCTGGCCACGCCAAGGGCGGTGGTCAGGGTCGCGAGACGAATCGCGGTGCCCAGCCGGTTGCGTGGGGTGCCGGCGCAAGCAACAAAGGGACGCGCACGGGTAGGGATCAGTGGCCGGATCATTGAGGGTTCCGTAAGGGGTGGGTCGAAGGAGTGGTCTCTCAAAGCCGCACCACTTCGGAAAACCCGCCAAAAAAAGTCAGACGTTTCGCCGAACGGTGACCCACCAGCGCGTGCGGTACTGCACCTGCACCGGCAAGGTCTGCGTGAGCACGGCCAACAGCCGGTCGGTGTCCTGGAGGCGAAACACGCCCGACAACCGCAGGTCGGCGATGTCAGCCGCGCATGCCACCTGGCCCCGGCGGTAGCGCGCGACTTCTGCGAGAAAGTCTGCCAGGCGCATGCCGCGTGTCACGATCAGGCCCTCGACCCAGGCACTTGGGTCCATGTCCGGGTGTGGCACGAGGGTCGCCTGGGTGCTGCTGACCCTGTACTGCTGGCCAGGCCGGGCCTCGACCGAACCGGTATTGGCGAGCCGAATCAGAACGCTGCCTGCGCTGACGCTGAGGCGGGTCTCGTGGTCGTCCTGGCGCACCACGAAACGCCCAGCGAGCGTCTCGAACAGGCCGTGGGCGCTCTGCACCTGGAGCGCCGGTCGCGGCCCATGTGCCGGCTGAGTATCGGCCTCGACCAGCATTTCTCCACGCGTCAGGCGAATCAGCCGGCGCCGATCGGTGAAGTGCTGATCCACGGCGCTGTCGGTGTTGAGCTGCAGCCGCGAGCCGTCCGCCAGAAGGAAGCTGCCACGCTGCCCGACGCCTGTGGCGTAGTCGGCGCGCCAGTGCTGCACCGCCGGGACATCACGCGCGAACCACGCGCCAGAGCCGACCACCGCAAGGCCGGACAGCAGCTTGAGCGCCTGGCGGCGGTTGAGCCGCTGGGTGCTCTGCTCCAGCACCTCGACCGCCACGCCTGACGCCGGTAGCGCGCGAAATTGCGCGTTCAATTCGCCGCTCAGGGTCTGCACACGCTGCCAGGCACACTCGTGTTCGGGATGTTGCGCGCGCCAGCGTTCGCACTGGGCGAACAGGCTGCTATCGCGCGGCTGCGCCTGCAGGCGCAACGACCACTGGATGGCCCGCCTGACGACCTGCGCAGACGGCGCTTCGATGATCGCGGCGCGGCTCATGCGCCGTAGCGCAACAGGTAGCAGTGGTACAGCGCATCGGCCACGTAGCGCTCCACCGAGCGCAGCGAAACCCGCATCTGCACGGCGATCTGCTGATGGGACAAACCCTCGCACTGCGCCAGCACAAAGGCCTGGCGGACTTTGGGTTTCAAGCCGTCGAGCATGCGTGCGACGCCTTCGAGCAGCTCGAAGATGAGCTCACGGGATTCCGGCGAGGGCGATTCGAGCTCGGGACGCTGGGCCAGCGCTTCCAAGTAAGCGCGCTCGATTTCACCGCGCCGCCAGTGGTCGATCACCAGGCCCTTGGCAACCGTGCGCAAGAACGCGCGAGGCGTCTTGAGCTCCAGCCGTTCACGCCGGCTGAGCAGCCGCATGAACGTGTCTTGCACGAGGTCAGCGGCGTCGGCGGCGTTGTCCAGCTTGCTCTGCAACCAGGCGTGCAGCCAGCGGTGGTGGTCGATGTAGAGGGTGTCGAGGCCCTGAGGAGAAGAAGGCATAGAGCGCGTCCGAGCGCGGCGTAAATGATAATAAGTCGCATTGTGTTCAAGCGCCGGGGCATTTGCAACTGCCATCGACTTGCACGTGGGCGTACGGCGTCAGTGCTTCTGCTCACTTTGTTTTCAGCGCTTAAATCAGGACGCTTCCTACAGTCTGCCCAGGGGGTATTTCCAGTAGCCTTTTCGACGCCCGTTTGAAGTCTGGTCATGGTGCCTGGACGAACGCCACAAGGACGCTGTTCGATGATTTCCTCCGCTCGATTGGGTGACACGCATGTCTGCCCGCTGCCCGGACACGGCTCCACACCCATCGCCTCGGCGTCGGCTGACGTCAATCTCAATTTCAGGGGTGCTGCGCGCGTGGGTGACACCTGCGGCTGCGGAGCAGTGATCACCGCAGGCTTTCCTTCCATTCGCATCAACGGTCGCCCCATGGCGCACCTGGGCAGCCCCACCAGCCATGGCGGAACGATCATCACCGGGTCCGCCGATGTTGGGGGCGGCTTTCTCGGCGGCGATGGCGGCACGTCGACCATCGTCGACTTCATGGCGCTGGGCGCCTTTCGGCCAGATGGTTCGGTAGATGACGAAAAGATGGCGACCTTGCTGGCTGACCCGGCGCTGGAGGAAAAGGCTGTGGCGGCCAACGCTCTGATCGCGCCCGAGGCGACGGAAGGTCTGTGATCATCCCGACCGGATGGAGGAGTTGGCGAGTTACATTGCGGGTGAGATGAACAAGAACATCGAACATCCCGCTGTGGTAAAGATGAAAGCGTTGAATGGTTACAATGCAGAGACTGAAGCCAAACGGCACTTTGAGTTGCCACTGAGTCAGCGCTTGGGAATACCACCTGACTTCTACCACATTGAACTGACAAAGAAAGTCGAGGCATTAGTTTTGTGGACTGAGCGAGTGGGCCAGGATCGGCCTTGGGATCACAAGCCGATTATTCGTAGAAGCATTGGTGATGTTTGGCATAAACAGGGTAATTACGACTACTTCTACGATATCTGGTCAAACATTCATTATGGCTATGTCGGTAGAGCAGCTGGATTTTCTGAAAGCATTCTTATGGACGGAGCAGGGATCGAGCAGATCATCTCTGACCTCGTTAGCAAAGCACAGGAAATGATTGAGAAGCCACGCCATGAATGGGAACGGCAAGGCCCTACCCGCGCCAAAGGAGTCAAGGGATCCAGAGCATGGGACGATGCCCCGGATCGAATTTCCATCGGTATCGGCGGGCAGCTCTTCAAGCGATATCCACAAGGTGGAATCGAGGCGCAGGTGATAACGAGTGAAGTTCTCGCGGTGCCCATTGCCCGATGGATGAAGGGTGTTAAAGTCCATGTCTGCTAAAAAAAATAAAACCCATTATTTCCGCTGGACCCTACTAATACTCACTTCACTGCCGATAGTGTTCCGATTCAATTTTTGGCCAACTGTTTATATAAAATTATCCCCTCTAGCCACAGAAGATTTTCACTATGTCTGGAACACTCAAGATAGAATTTACAGAGGCGATTTAAGAAACGGTAAATCCACGATTGAGTTCGGCCATCTATTCCCCGACGAAGACTTTTTCATGAGGTTTGATTGGTGGACTGACAAGGGCTTCAGCAGGTGCATATACGTCACCCCTAAATGGGGACCCAATCTTGAAATTCACCTTGATGCCTACGGTCTTATTGATACAAAAAAAACAAACCGAGAAAATCTCTCAAACATCAGACAGTGCGATGATCCCCCCGATTCTTTTCGACGTTAAGCCATCAATGCGGCTACCGCATCGCTCCAGTTATATTGCGAATGAGATAAACAAGAACATCCGACATCCCGCCGTGATCAAGATGAAAGCGCTGAATAGCTACGATGCGGAGGCTGAAGCCAGGCGGCACTTTGAGCTGCCACTGAGTCAGCGCCTGGGAATACCGCCTGACTTCTATCGCATTGAACTGGTTAAAAAAGCTGAGGCGCTGGTGCTGTGGACTGAGCGAGTCGGCCAGAACCGGCCTTGGGATCATAAACCGATTATTCGTGAAACCATTGGTGGGATAAGGCATAAACAGGGCGATTACGAATACTTCTACGATATCTGGTCGAATATTCATTATGGCTATGTCGGGATGGCTGCCGGATTTTCTGAAATCCTGCTATTAGACGGCGAGGTATCGAGCAAATTGCATCCGACTCTATCCGGAAAATCTATGAAATGTTCGATCAACCCATGTCCAAATGGAGGCTTCCTGGCCCCACTCGTTCGGCTGGGGTCGAAGGTTGGCGGGCTTGGGATGATGCTCAGGATCGCACCTCTATCGGTATCGGCGTGAAGCTTTTCAAAAGTCAACACAATAGGGTACTGACATATAGCATAGTGATGAACGAGGTACTTGAAGTACCCATTCCAGATTGGGGCGACGGTGTGAGCAAGCATGTCTGCTGATAAGCATAAAATCCATTATGGGCGCTTGATTTTCAGATGGGCATTAGTTCTCCCAATAGTATTTCTACTCGAATTTTGGCCCGCTGTTTCAGTCATTTTCCCAAACACGTCCAAGGAAGAATTTCGATTTGTCTGGATCACACAACACAGAATTTTCAGAGGCAGCATAGAAGGCGGAGGGGAAAGTAAGGACTTCGCTCATCTTTTTCCCAACGAGCACTTTTTCATGATGTTCGATTGGTGGACCGATAAAGGCCTGAGAAGGTGCATGAAGATCACGCCAAAGCGGCTATCCACTCTACATATCTACCTTGATGAATATGGCCTCATCGATACTCATAAGAATCCACCTGAAGTTCTTGCCCGCATCGAGCGATGCGACGCTGGACAGGATCCCTTTCGACCCTGAGCAGTCACCGCAGCTACCACAGCAGCGCCCTGAGACCCAAAAGAATCAATCTGCAGGTCTGCCGGGAACAGGCGTTGCCAACGTTGCCCGGCAACCCTCGCCACCACATCGCCCTGAACATCCCCGCCAGCCCCAAGGTCCTCTGCAGACATTCACTCAGAGTCCACCGCCATGCGCCCGCCTTACCTGCTCGCCTTACCCCTGGCCTGCGCGCTACTGAGCGCCTGCTCCGCGCCCGCGACCCAATCCCCCGTAGACGCACCCGGCCGCCCGGAATCGCCAAAAACCCAGTTCCTCGAAGCCGGCGCCGCCGCGTTGCAGTCCAAGCCGCCCATCGACCAGATCAACGCCTACCTCGACGGCTTCCACTTCTACAACGGCCATCCTGAGGTACAGATGGAAGCGCACCACTATTGCTCGATCCTCAACGAGGACGTGATCCAGTGCGTGATCTTCGATGGCAATCAGAAGGACGCCAAGCTCATGGGCGTCGAGTACATCATCGACGAGAAGCTGTTTGCGGGGCTGCCGGCCAAGGAGAAAGCGCTGTGGCACAGCCATGGCTATGAGGTGTCATCGGGGCAGTTGGTGGCGCCGGGGATTCCCGCCACGGCCGAGCATGCGCTGATGGCGCGCCTTGCGCATACCTATGGCAAGACCTGGCATACCTGGCACACCGACCAGGACAAGGCCCTGCCCGTCGGCGTGCCGCAATTGATGATGGGCTTCACGGCCGACGGTCAGGCGGACGCGGCGATGGTCGAGCAACGCAACCGGCGTCTGGACATCGATGCGGCAAAGACCAGGCACCAGCGCGCCGACATCGCCATCCCCAAGGCTGATCCGGGAGCGGATGGCTGGCAGCATGGCAACACGTTCCAGATCCAGGACCCGACCGGTGCCCACTTGCATCATTCGACGACATCCACCCCGGCGCCCAGCAACAGTCGTTCCAGCCAATAGAACCCGGCAGAGCTGGCGGCACCGATGGCTAGCCGCCAGCTCGACACTGTTGCGCTGAACGCCCTGTGCAAGTGCCTGCACCCCTTCAGTGGCCCACTGCCAGGGCAGCCCCGCTTGCCCAACCCCACGCTGCTGGATAGGCTGGCACCCCGTTCGTCCCAGCCGTAGAGACGCACCATGTTACCCACCCGCCCCATTACCCTCGATGACACCGACCGCCAACTGATCGCGCTGTTGCAGATCAACGCCCGCGAGAGCGTAGCCAACCTCGCCCGGGCGCTGGGTATCGCGCGCACGACGGTCAACTCGCGCTTGGCGCGCCTGGAAAAAGCCCAGGTCATCACAGGTTACGGCGTGCGCCTGGGCCCAGGCCTGCTGGACGGCGGACTGCAGGCTTATGTCGGGATCAAGGTGCAGGCGCGCTCGGGCAAGGATGTGGTCAGGCGCCTGAGCGCCATGAGCCAGGTGCAACAGCTGTGCACGGTCAGTGGCGAGTTCGATTATGTGGCGTGGCTGCGCACCGACTCGCCGGAGCAGCTCGACCAATTGCTGGACCAGATCGGTGGAGTGGACGGGGTGGAGAAAACCACCACCTCGATCATCCTGAGTAACAAAGTCGACCGTCGTTAGTTCGTCAGAATTTCAGTAAATCTCGTCATTTCGCAAAGCTGTAGTGCATGACGCCGACACTTTGCGCCTTATCTACGAACGCCACGCTTACTAAACTGACTGCCAGTCATTTCCCATACTCAGGCTCCGCCCCGCGCAGCCCTCACTGGCAAGGTCAGCCCATGAACACGCACAACCGCCACCCCGCTGACGGCAAGGCACCGATCACCATCTTCGGCCCGGACTTCCCCTTCCCCTTCGACGACTGGCTGGAGCACCCGGCCGGGCTGGGCAGCATTCCCGCAGCGCAGCATGGCCAGGAGGTTGCGATTGTCGGTGCGGGTATCGCCGGGCTGGTGGCGGCGTACGAGCTGATGAAACTGGGCTTGAAGCCGGTGGTGTACGAGGCCTCGAAGCTGGGCGGGCGCTTGCGCTCGCAAGCATTCAACGGCACCGACGGCATCGTGGCCGAACTGGGCGGCATGCGCTTTCCGGTGTCGTCCACGGCCTTCTACCATTACGTCGACAAGCTGGGGCTGGAAACGCGCCCGTTCCCCAACCCGCTGACGCCGGCCTCGGGCAGCACGGTGATCGACCTGGAGGGCCAGACGTTCTATGCGCAGAGCGCCGCTGACCTGCCCAGGCTGTTCCACGAGGTGGCCGAGGCCTGGGCCGATGCGCTGGAAGAGCGGGCCGACTTCGGCGATATCCAGCAGGCCATCCGCGACCGCGATGTGCCGCGCCTCAAGGCGCTGTGGGACCGCCTGGTGCCGCTGTGGGACGACCGCACCTTCTATGACTTCGTGGCCACCTCGAAGTCGTTCGCCAAGCTGAGCTTCCTGCACCGTGAGGTGTTCGGCCAGGTGGGGTTCGGCACGGGCGGCTGGGATTCGGATTTCCCCAATTCCATGCTGGAAATCTTCCGCGTGGTGATGACCAACTGCGACGACCATCAGCACCTGGTGGTCGGTGGCGTGGAGCAGGTCCCGCAAGGGTTGTGGCGCCACGCGCCGGAACGTTGCGCCCACTGGCCGGCAGGCACCAGCCTCAGCGGGCTGCATGGCGGCGCTCCGCGCAGTGGCGTGAAGCGCATTGCCCGCGCGGCCGACGGGCAGTTGGCGGTGACCGACAGCTGGGGCGATGCGCGGCACTACGCAGCGGTGCTGATTACCTGCCAGAGCTGGCTGCTGACCACGCAGATCGACTGTGAAGAGTCGCTGTTTTCACAGAAGCTGTGGATGGCGCTGGACCGTACGCGCTACATGCAGGCAGCCAAGACCTTCGTGATGGTCGACCGGCCGTTCTGGAAAGACAAAGACGCTGAAACCGGCCGCGACCTGATGAGCATGACCCTGACCGACCGCCTTACTCGCGGCACCTACCTGTTCGACAACGGCGACGACAAACCGGGGGTCATCTGCCTGTCGTATGCGTGGATGAGCGATGCGCTGAAAATGCTGCCGCATCCGACCGAAAAGCGCGTGCAACTGGCGCTGGATGCGTTGAAGAAAATCTACCCGCGCACCGACATCGCCGGGCACATCATCGGTGACCCGATCAGTATTTCCTGGGAGGCCGACCCGTTCTTCCTCGGCGCCTTCAAGGGCGCGCTGCCGGGGCACTATCGCTACAACCAGCGGATGTACGCGCACTTCATGCAGGCCGATCTGCCCGCCGAACAGCGCGGGATTTTCCTCGCGGGCGACGATGTGTCGTGGACGCCGGCGTGGGTCGAGGGCGCGGTGCAGACCTCGTTGAACGCGGTGTGGGGCATCCTCACGCACTTTGGTGGTCACACCCACGCCGCCAACCCCGGGCCGGGCGACGTGTTCCCTGAGATCGGCCCGATTGCCCTGCCCGACTGACCAGGAGCTGCCATGCGCATCGCTGTTTTCCAAGCAACACCCCACCCGCTGGACCTGCCCGGCAACCTGCAGCGCCTGCAGCAGCAGGCCCAGCGTGCCGCCCAGAGCGGTGCGCAGTTGCTGGTGTGCCCGGAAATGTTTCTCAGCGGCTACAACATTGGCCGCGAAGCGGTCGCGCGGTTGGCTGAAGCGGCTGACGGCGCCAGCGCCCAAGCGATTGCCCAGCTGTGCCACACGCAGGGCATTGCCGTGGTGTATGGCTATGCCGAGCGCGGTACGGATGGGCAGGTGTACAACAGCGTGCAGCTGATCGACGCGCAGGGTCAGCGCCTGGGCAACTACCGCAAGACGCACCTGTTCGGCGAGCTGGATCGCCAGCAGTTCAGCGCAGGCGATGTGCCCTGCCCCCTCATCACGCTGAACGGCTGGAAGGTCGGGCTGCTGATCTGCTACGACATCGAGTTCCCGGAGAATGCCCGGCAGCTGGCGTTGGCCGGTGCCGAGCTGATTCTGGTGCCCACGGCAAACATGGCGCCGTATGACTTCATCTGCCAGGTCACCGTGCGCGCCCGGGCGCAGGAGAATCAGTGCTACCTGGTGTACGCCAACTATTGCGGCAGCGAGGGCGAGATCGCGTACTGCGGACAAAGCAGCATCATTGCGCCCGATGGCAGCGTGCTGGCCATGGGCGGCCAGGAGGCCTGTCAGTTGTTGGCGGACGTCGAGCGCGAGCGGGTGCGGGAGGGGCGGGAAGCGTTTCCTTATCTGATTGACCTGCGACGGGATCTGCACCGCTAACCTGTGGGGAGGGTGGCCGTGCACTGATGCTGTGCCGGGTGCACCATGGAGAGGCGGTTTGTCTGCTAGTCAACGGGCTCAGACGCCTTTGAGAGGGTGTCGCCTCCCGCAAGACGCTGCGCTGTCGTGCAGAGAAATGGCTGGTGGGGCTGGGAGGGATCGGCACAGTGCTCTGATGAATCGCGATGGGCGGCGAACTAGCCCCCAGTGTCTGCAATCGCGGCTCGTCCGTCATTACTCGGGCGCTTGCATTGGGGCGGCTGGGCCGCCCATCGCGACTGGAGTCGCTTCTACAAATTCTTTCAAATCAACGGGTTACGAACCTAAAGGAGCGGCTTTAGTCGTGATGGGCGGCAAAGCCGTCCTCCCTCACGCCACGCGTTCTGCCCGGTAAAGCGCGACTACAGCCCTTGAGGCTGCGTCGCAGCCCATCGCGGCCAAAGCCCGCACAGATCCGTTCTCTCCACGACAGCACCGCGCCTTGCTGCGGGCGTATGCCTACAGGCCCTCGGTGCGTGGGCCTGCCAAGCACAGCGTTTTGCGCAAATAACGCAACTTGGCACGGCACCTGCAATGACCTTGGTACCTCCAGTTTTGGGGACCTTGGTACAGGCAGGCCGAGATATCCCCTCTTCTATTTTTTCAGCCTCACCTGCACCCGCCAGCGTCCGGCGTCCTCTGCGGTGGTCCACTCCCCCCGCAGAGGGCGCGCAGCGACCACCGTCAGCAGCAAGCCCTTATCCGTGTGTTGAAGGCGCCAGCCGATGGGTTTGCCTTCGAGCTGCAGTTGTCCGCGCGCGGCTTTGCCCTGAGCATCGAACAGCAGCGCCAGGCTTGCTTGGACAATTTCTCCATGCAGCTTGGGCTCCTGGCTGAACCACAGATCCAGCCCTGCATCGACCACCTCGACCTGCTCCAGCACGCTCGGCTGCGTTGTGGTGAGACGGCCGATCATCATGCCAACCAGCGCCGCGAACAGCGCCAGAGCCATGAGCATACGCCGCCGAGCCTTCGGACGCGGGTCCGGTTCGAGGGTAGAATGCGCGTCATTTTCCTGTTCCTGCCTGGAGCCGTGCATGTTTCACGTCATCCTCTTTCAACCTGAGATTCCACCGAACACGGGCAATATCATTCGCCTGTGTGCCAACAGCGGCTGCCACCTGCACCTGATCGAGCCGCTCGGTTTCGAGCTCGATGACAAGCGCCTGCGCCGGGCCGGGCTGGATTATCACGAGTACGCAACGCTACAACGCCATGCCAGCCTCGCTGCGTGCCTGGAGAGCCTAGGCCAGCCACGCCTGTTCGCCTTCACCACCAAAGCTTCGCACCCGTTCCATGAGGTGGCCTACCAGCCGGGCGATGCATTCGTGTTCGGCCCGGAGAGCCGCGGCCTGCCCGCTGAGGTGCTGGACAGCCTGCCCGCCGAACAGCGCCTGCGCCTGCCGATGCGCGAAGGCTGCCGCAGCTTGAACCTGTCCAATACGGTGGCAGTGACGGTGTATGAGGCGTGGCGGCAGCAAGGGTTTGCGTGAGAGGGAAGGCGCTGTCGTCTCTGCCGCCAGCGGTTACCCGCAGAGGGCATCGCGGACGATCGGTTTCTCGCTGAAGCGCTGATGGCAAATAGGGCCGCTGCACGGTCCATCGCGACTAAAGTCGCTCCTACAGGTCCCGCGCCAGCCTGAACCGTTCCGGTGACTTTCGAGCACGATTGGGGTCGCTGTGCGGCCCAGCGCGGCTGATCGAGAGGCGGTGCCGGCGCTCCCGCAGCGAGCATGTGGTCTTGCGGGAGCGGCGGCTTCAGCCGCGCGCTGCGACGGCTCAGGCGGTCGGCGCTTCGCCCGCTTCCTGCATGCGCTGCATTTCTTGCGCGTACAGGGCATCGAAGTTGACCGGCGAGAGCATCAGCGCTGGGAACGAACCACGGGTGACCAGGCTGTCGAGGGTTTCACGGGCGTACGGGAACAAAATGTTCGGGCAGAACGCGCCGAGGGTGTGGCTCATCGAAGCGGCGTCGAGGTTCTTGATCAGGAAGATACCGGCCTGCTGCACTTCGGCGATGAACGCCACTTCGTCGCCGTTCTTGACGGTGACCGACAAGGTCAGCACAACTTCATGGAAGTCGCCATCCAGGGCTTTTTGCTTGGTGTTCAGATCGAGGCCGACACTCGGTTCCCACTGCTGACGGAAGATCGCCGGGCTTTTCGGGGCCTCGAACGACAGGTCACGCACGTAGATGCGCTGCATGGAGAACTGAGGGGAGGTGTCGTCTTCAGCGGCGGCAGCGCCGATGTTCTGTTGCTCGGTCATGACAGTTCCTTTTCCTAATGGGTTGAACAAGACGGGTATTCAGGGCTGCAGCAGGGCATCGAGCTTGCCGGCGCGCTCCAGGGCGAAGAGCTCATCGCAGCCGCCCACGTGCGTGGTACCGATCCAGATCTGCGGCACCGACGTGCGGCCCGCCTTCTGGCTCATTTCAGCGCGCACCTGCGGCTTGCCGTCGACGCGGATTTCCTCGAAGGCCACGCCTTTGCTCTGCAGCAGCTGTTTGGCGCGCATGCAGTACGGGCAGTAGTCGCTTGAGTAGACGATGACGCTCTTCATGGTCACTTCACCAATGGCAGGTTATCGGCTTTCCAGCTCGACACGCCGCCGCTGAGGCGTGCGGCGTTGAAGCCAGACTTGAGCAGCTCGCGGCACAAGGTGCCGGCCTGCTGGCCCATGGCATCGACCAGGATCAGGGTCTTGCCCTTGTGTTTTTCCAGCTCAGCCGTGCGGCCCAAGAGCTTTTCGTGCGGAATGTTCAGCGCGCCGACGATGTGGCCAGCGGCGTATTCCTTGGCGCTGCGCACGTCGATGACCACGCCGTTGTCGGCATTGACCAGGGCAGTGAGTTGACCAGTGCTCAGGCTCTTGCCGCCACGACGCAGTTCGTTGAGCAACAGCAAGATCAGCAGAACAACGAAGATAGTGACCAGAAGAAGGTTTTCTGAGGCAAATTGAAGCAGTTTCTCAACCATCAGGGCTGTTCCAAGCTATTGAAAATGCCGGCCAGTATACACACCGGCCCCTACCCACCACAGCCCGGCCGGCAGGCGGTGACACGCTTTCATGACGTATCCGCAGGCGCACCGGTCGGCATGCGGGAGGATTATTCGCAGTCGCTGGAAGAATTGCCCTAAAATGTGGGTCTTTATCACCTTCAAGCAACCGTGAGTGGGATTGATGACGAGCACGCCTAAACCCCTGGTCCTGATCATCCTCGATGGTTTCGGTCACAGCGAAAGCCCTGAATACAACGCCATTGCCGCAGCCAGCACGCCGGTCTACGACCGTCTGCGCGCCACCCAGCCGCACGGCCTGATCTCCGGCTCCGGCATGGACGTCGGCCTGCCTGACGGGCAGATGGGCAACTCCGAAGTCGGCCACATGAACCTCGGCGCAGGCCGGGTGGTGTACCAGGACTTCACCCGCGTCACCAAAGCCATCCGCGACGGCGAGTTCTTCCACAACCCGGTGCTGACCGGGGCGGTGGACAGCGCCGTGGGCGCCGGCAAGGCGGTGCATATTCTCGGCCTGTTGTCCGATGGCGGCGTGCACAGCCACCAGGACCACCTGGTCGCCATGGCCGAGCTGGCCGCACAACGCGGTGCCGAGAAGATCTACCTGCACGCCTTCCTCGATGGCCGCGACACCCCGCCGCGCAGCGCTAAAGCCTCGATTGAACTGCTCGACGACACCTTCGCCAAACTCGGCAAGGGCCGCATCGCCAGCCTCATCGGCCGCTATTTCGCGATGGACCGAGACAACCGCTGGGACCGCGTCAGCGCGGCTTACAACCTGATCGTCGACAGCGCCGCCGACTACAGCGCCGACACCGCCGTCGCCGGCCTCGAGGCCGCCTACGCGCGCGACGAGAGCGACGAATTCGTCAAGGCCACGCGCATCGGCGCGCCGGTCACGGTCGAAGACGGCGACGCCGTGGTGTTCATGAACTTCCGCGCCGACCGCGCCCGTGAACTGTCGCGCGTGTTCGTCGAGCCCGACTTCAACGATTTCCCCCGCGCGCGCAGGCCGAACGTCGCAGCCTTCATCGGCCTGACCCGTTACTCGGCGAAAATCCCGGCGCCGGCGGCATTCGCCCCGGCCAGCCTGAACAACGTGCTCGGTGAATACCTGGCCAAGCACGGCAAGACCCAGCTGCGCATCGCCGAAACCGAGAAATACGCCCACGTCACCTTCTTCTTCTCGGGCGGGCGCGAAGAGCCGTTCGAAGGCGAAGAGCGCATCCTCATCCCATCGCCGAAGGTCGCCACCTACGACCTGCAGCCGGAAATGAATGCACCGCAGGTCACCGACCGCATCGTCGAAGCCATCGAGCAACAGCGCTTCGACGTGATCGTGGTCAACTACGCCAACGGCGACATGGTCGGCCACACCGGCGTGTTCGAGGCGGCCGTGAAAGCGGTCGAGGCGCTGGATACCTGCGTCGGTCGCCTGGTCGAGGCGCTGGACAAGGTGGGCGGTGAAGCGCTGTTGACCGCCGACCACGGCAACGTCGAACAGATGGAAGACGAGTCCACCGGCCAAGCGCACACCGCGCACACCACCGAGCCTGTGCCGTTCATCTATATCGGCAAACGCCCGTTCAAGGTCCGCGAAGGTGGCGTGCTGGCCGACGTGGCCCCGACCATGCTGACCTTGCTGGGCATGGAAATCCCTGAAGAAATGACCGGCACCACGATTCTGCTCAAGGCCTGACGCGCTACAGTGCGGCCCGGACCCCGCGTTGCGGGGCACCGACCTCCGGGCTTTCCAGACCAACGCCTCGCAGCAGATGCTGCGGGGCGTTTTTTTTGACTGGCTGGGCGGGCATACTAGGTCGTTCTTTCACCGGGTACACCTTCCTCATGCTTCGTGCACTCCTTCCCCTCGCCTTGTCGTGCCTGCTCAGTCCGGCCTTTGCCGACGAGCGCGCGCAGACTCAGCAACAACTGGACGCCACCCGCAAGGACATCGCCGAGCTGCAGAAAGTGCTTGGCCAGGTTCAGGCGCAAAAGGCCGGCGTGCAGAAAGACCTGCAAACCACCGAAACCGAAATCGGCACGTTGGAGAAGCAGGTGGAGGCCCTGCAACAGCAACTAAAAAAGACCGAGGGCGAGCTGGAGCGCCTCGATAAAGAGAAAAAAAAACTCCAGAGCGCCCGCGTTGAACAACAACGGCTGATTGCCATCCAGGCCCGTTCGGCCTACCAGAGCGGCCGCGAGGAATACCTCAAGCTACTGCTCAACCAGCAGAACCCTGAGAAATTCGCCCGCACCCTCACCTATTACGATTACCTGAGCAAGGCGCGCCTGGAGCAACTGCGCACCTTCAACGAAACCTTGCGCCAACTGGCCGGGGTCGAGCAGGACATCTCGCGTCAGCAAGCCCAATTGCTGGCCCAGCGCGGCAATCTCGACAGCCGCAAGCACGAGCTTGAAGCCGTGCGCAGCGAGCGCCAGCAGGTGCTGGCCAAGATCAACGCCGACCTCAAGCAGCGTAACCAGGCGCTGCAGACCCGCCAGCAGAACCAGGCGGATCTGGCCCAGGTGCTCAAGACCATCGAGGAAACCCTCGCCCGCCAGGCTCGCGAAGCCGAAGAGGCGCGGCAGAAGGCGTTGCTGGCCCAACAGGAAGCTGAGAAGCGCCGTCAGCAGCAAGCGCTGGCTCGCGCCGAGGCCGAGAAGGCACGCGGCGCCACGCGGCCCGCCCCAGAGCCGGTCGAAGAGGCCCCGGCCAGGCCGCGTCAGCCGCTGGGCCCGGTGGTGTCGAGCGATGGCGCCAACTATGGCGGGGCTTTTTCTGCGGCCCGAGGCAAACTTCCGTGGCCGGTCAATGGTCGACTACTGGCACGCTACGGCGATGCACGCGGCGGTGATGCGCGAGCCAAGTGGGACGGGGTGTTGATCAGCGCGTCTCCCGGCACCCAGGTACGTGCGGTGCACGGCGGTCGTGTGGTGTTTGCCGACTGGTTGCGTGGTGCCGGACTTCTGGTCATTCTCGACCACGGCAATGGTTACCTGAGCCTGTATGGGCATAATCAGAGCCTGTTGAAGAAGGCTGGCGACATCGTCACCGCAGGCGACGCCATCTCCACCGTTGGCGACAGCGGCGGGCAGGAAAGCGCCGGTCTGTATTTCGCCATCCGCCAGCAAGGTCGGCCCGCCGATCCATCGCAATGGTGTCGCGGTTAAGCGCAGTTGCGTCTATACGCCGTGGCGCTATCAATGGCTGCACTGAGGCTCCGCTCGGAGCGTCACAAGGATCAGGATCAGGAGTTCGCTAGACATGCTGCACTTGCCCCGCCTCACCCAGTTGGCCCTGACCATCGCCCTGGTCGCCGCCGTTCCCCTGGCATCTGCCGCGCAGCCCGCCGCCCAGGCTGCTGCGGCGCCGGCCACGGAAGTGACGGCCAACGCGCCGCTGCCGCTGGACGAGTTGCGCACGTTTGCCGAGGTGATGGACCGCATCAAGGCAGCCTACGTCGAACCGGTGGACGACAAGACCCTGCTGGAAAACGCCATCAAGGGCATGCTCAGCAACCTCGACCCCCACTCGGCCTACCTGGGCCCGGAAGACTTCCAGGAGCTGCAGGAAAGCACCAGCGGTGAATTCGGCGGCCTGGGCATCGAGGTGGGCATGGACGACGGCTTCGTCAAAGTCGTCTCGCCCATCGACGACACCCCCGCCTCGCGCGCCGGCATCCAGGCCGGCGACCTGATTCTCAAGATCAACGGCGCGCCGACGCGCGGCCAGAGCATGTCCGAAGCCGTGGACAAGATGCGCGGCAAGATCGGCCAGAAAATCACCCTCACCCTGGTGCGTGACGGCGGCAACCCGTTTGACGTGACCCTCGCCCGCGCCGTGATCCAGGTCAAAAGCGTGAAGAGCCAGTTGCTCGAAAGCGGCTACGGCTATATCCGCATCACCCAGTTCCAGGTCAAGACCGGCGAAGAAGTCGGCAAGGCCCTGGCCAAGCTGCGCAAGGACAACGGCAAGAAGCTGCAAGGCCTGGTGCTCGACCTGCGTAACAACCCAGGCGGCGTGCTGCAGTCGGCCGTGGAAGTGGCCGACCACTTCCTCACCAAAGGCCTGATCGTCTACACCAAAGGCCGCATCGCCAACTCCGAGCTGCGCTTCTCGGCAGATCCGGCTGACGCCAGCGAAGGTGTACCGCTGGTGGTGCTGATCAATGGCGGCAGCGCCTCCGCCTCGGAAATCGTCGCCGGCGCCCTGCAAGACCAGAAGCGCGGTGTGCTGATGGGCACCGACAGTTTCGGCAAGGGCTCGGTACAAACCGTGCTGCCGCTGAACAACGACCGTGCATTGAAGCTCACCACCGCGCTGTACTACACCCCCAACGGGCGTTCGATCCAGGCCCAGGGCATCGTGCCGGACATCGAAGTGCGCTCGGGCAAACTGACCGCCGACGACGACAGCGAAAGCCTCAAGGAAGCCGACCTCAAGGGCCACCTGGGCAATGGCAACGGCGGTGCCGATCGGCCGACGGTCGCCGGCGCTCGCAACGGCAAGGACCGCCCACAAGATGGCGACTTCCAGTTGAGCCAGGCCCTGAGCCTGCTCAAAGGGCTGAACGTCACCAAGCGCAACTGACGGGCCGATGCGTTTCCTGCCCACTGCCCTGCTCTGCCTGCTGGCCGGCGCCGCGTCTGCGGCGTCGGCCCAGCCGCCCAAGGCCTACCTGAGCCTGATCATCGACGACCTGGGGCAAAACACCGAGCGCGACAGCCGCACCCTGGCCTTGCCCGGCCCGGTGACGCTGGCGATCATGCCTGACACCCCACACGCCACCGACTTCGCCCGCCAGGCACACAAGGCCGGCAAGACGGTGATCCTGCACATGCCCATGGACCCGGCCACCGGCCCTTATGCCTGGCACCCGGACGTACCGTTGCCGGCCCTGGCCGAACGCCTGGAGGCCGCCTTGCACAAGGTGCCCTTCGCCGCCGGCCTCAACAACCACATGGGCAGCCGCATGACCTCACAACCTGCGCCCATGGCCTGGCTGATGGGCGAGCTGCAGCGGCGTCATCTGTTCTTCGTCGACAGCCGTACCAGTGCTGCCACAGTGGCAGCGGCCAAGGCCCAGGACATCGGCCTGGCGCACGTGTCGCGGGATGTGTTTCTTGATGACGTGCGCACCCCCGAAGCCATCGCCGGGCAATTGCAGCTGGCGGTGCAGATGGCGCGCAAACACGGCTCGGTGGTGATCATCGGCCATCCGTACCCTCAAACCCTGGCGGTACTGGAACAGCAAATGCCCCGGCTCAAGAGCCAGGGCATCGAGTGGATTGCGATCAAGCAGATGATCGCCGAACGCAGCAACCAGGCGATGCCAGGGCATGGCAGCCACGGCCGGTATCGTAATCGCTGAACCCAGGTTTCGCCTGAGAAGGCTCAAGAGAATGGCCCAGCAGGGCAATAAGCGTTGGGGTCGCCCCGTCAGAGGCGTCCCCGCCCGCCTGCGCACGCTCGACGAGTACCAGGCTGTTGCGCCCCGGTCAGGGCGCGCAGGCCCCATTCAGCTGTAGACGCGGCTCAGCACCTGGCGGTGGCTCTCGAACTGATCGAGCACATCGCGCACGATCTGCTCGGGCGCAAAGCCCATCAGGTCGTATTCCTGGCTGCCATCGTGCAGGTACACCTCGGCGCGATAGAAGCGCTGGCGCACGTCCGCCTCGCCCTCAACCGGCGCTTCACTGGGCGCCGCCAGATAACCGTCCAGGCTCACTTCATAGACGAAGGGGTTGCCCTCTTCCATCAGTACCCGCAGGCCCATCATGTTGCGTGACTGGCCCAGGCGGCTTTCCACCTCAAAACCCTGCGCGCGCAGTTGCTCGACGGCTTCACGCAGCGCCGGGCTGACGTGCTTGTCCATGAAGCGCTGCACCACGGCCTGGGTCGGCTCCAGCTCCAGCTGGCTGAGGCGCTCGCTAAAGCCGCGGCGCCCGCGTGCAGCCAGCTCTGCACGCTCGAGCTCGGTGGCCATGTCCTGCTTCATGGCCTTGTGCAGGCCGAACATGAACAGCACCAGCACCACCGAGAACGGCAACCCGGCCAGCACCACCATGGTCTGCATGGCCTCGAAGTTGCCCGCCAGCAGCAGGCCGATGGTGACCAGGGTGATCACCACCGACCAGAACACCACCATCCAGTGCGGCGCGTCTTCATCCACCTTGCCGCCCTTGCACGACAGGTTGGCCATCATCACCGCGCCAGAGTCGGCCGGGGTGAGGAACAGCACGAAGCCGACGAAGATGGCCACGCCGATGACGATCTTCGCCGCCGGGAAGTATTCCAGCAGCTGATAGATCGCCATCGACGGCTGCTCAACGGCCGTCTTGCCCAGTTCCACGGCGCCATGGTTCATCACCAGGTCCAGCGCGGTGTTACCGAAGATCGACAGCCAGGCCAGGGTGAAGCCCAGCGGGATCAGCAGCACGCCGCAGACCAGCTGGCGCACGGTGCGGCCCTTGGAAATACGTGCGATGAACATGCCCACGAACGGGCCCCAGGAAATCCACCACGCCCAATAGAACACGGTCCACAGGCCCAGCCAGCGCTCGGACGTGTTGCCGTCGCCTTCGTACACGTACAGGTCGAAGGTCTTCAGCACGAATCCGTTGAGGTAGTCGCCAACGTTCTGTACCAGACCGTTGAGCAGGTGCAGCGTCTCGCCGCCCAGCAGCACGAAGATCAGCAGGCCGCTGAACAGGCAGATGTTCAGGTTCGACAGGCGGCGGATGCCGTTCTCCACACCCGATACCGCTGCCACGGTGGCCACCGCCGCCATGGTCAGGATCACCACCAGCAGGTTGGTCTTGCTGTGGTCCATGCCGAACAGGTATTCCAGCCCCGAGGCCACCTGCATCGAGCCGATGCCGAGGTTGGTCACCAGGCCCAGCAAGGTCACGAACATGCCGAAAATGTCCACGGCGTTGCCGCCTGCGCCCTTGACCCAGCGCTCACCCACCAGCGGGTACAGCGCCGAGCGCAGCGCCAGTGGCTGGTTGTGGCGGTAGGCGAAATAGCCCACGGCCAGACCGACCAGTGCGTAGATCGCCCAGCCGTGCAGGCCCCAATGCAGGAAGGTCAGCTGCAAACCCTGACGCGCTGCGGCCAGGCTGGCCGACGTGCCTTCTGGCGGGTTGAAGTAGTGATCCAGCGGCTCGGAAGCGCCGAAGTACAGCAGCGAAATACCGATGCCTGAGGAAAACAGCATGCCGGCCCAGGCGCCGTAGCTGAAATCGGGGGTGTCGTCCTTACCGCCGAGCTTGAGCGTGCCGAACTTGGAAAACGCCAGGTAGATGACAAACACCAGGTAGCTGCCGATGACCAGCATGTAGTACCAGCCGAAGGTGCGCGTCAGCCAGGACTGGGCGACGCCCAGCACACGGCCAGCGGTTTCGGGTACTGCGATCAACAGGGCAGTCAGAACGAGGATCAACAGCGCCGAGGTGTAGAACACCGCGCGGTTGACCCGGACCCTCTCAGCGGGGGCTTGGGTAAGGGAGGCAGAACTCATTGCACGAAGGCTCCGGGGGAGTGCGGCAGTGGAGGCTAATCAGTTGTTTCCCGAGCAATTGGTGCAATAGCCCTACTGCTTCAGGTGTTATAAAAGCGTCCCTGGAAACCGTGATCCCGAATCGAATCGTTGCAAAAAATCAGATTCAACCTCCACTCCGAAGGTTCGCCGCGCGCATTCACAGCGCTTGACGGAATCTTGATCCTGCACCGTTCTAACCCGTCAACGCCTTGTATTCCGGGGGTTACACGATTTCCTGAGGTTTTGATCTGCGCCCCTGTAAACCGCCGAAAAGCTGTCAAGGGTACAAATTGTCGCAGAGCTTATTCTTTATTGATTGAACGTTCAATCAAAACAAAATAGACTGGTCTTCGCCGAGTCAGACGCCTGTCGCCTGCTCGCCGAGCCTGAGGAGAAAGCACGATGCCCAAGGTCGGTATGCAACCCATTCGCCGTCAGCAGTTGATCGACGCCACGCTGCAAGCGGTCGATCAAGTAGGCCTGGGAGATGCCAGCATTGCGCTGATTGCCCGCCTGGCCGGGGTGTCGAACGGCATCATCAGTCACTACTTTCGGGACAAGAACGGCCTGATCGCAGCGACCATGCGGCACATCATGAACATGCTCAGCCAAGGCGTGATCGCTCGGCGCCAGGCACTGACGGACACCAGCCCGCGTGCCCAGCTGCAAGTGATTATCGAAGGCAACTTCGACGCCAGCCAGGTCACCGGCCCGGCAATGAAAACCTGGTTGGCCTTCTGGGCCTCCAGCATGCACCAGCCGTCCTTGCACAGGTTGCAGCGGATCAACGACCTGCGCTTGTATTCCAACCTGTGCTACCAGTTCCGCCGCGCCCTGCCGCGCGATGAGGCCCGCAGCGCCGCCCGCGGCCTGGCCGCACTGATCGACGGGCTGTGGTTGCGCGGAGCACTGTCGGCCAATGCCTTCGACACCGACCAGGCAATACGCATCGCGTACGAATACATGGATCTACAACTGGCTAAGCAGCAACGCGGGGGCAGCGATGCCCAGCTTTGCGAAGCCCATGCTTCTGAAGCCCACGTTTCTGAACAACCGCGCGCAGCCACTGCCCAATCGGCACAGGCGCGACGCGCATAGCCAAACTACACACTGCACTTGCGAGGACACTATGGCCCGTTTCGGAACGCAAAAACTCTACATCGACGGTGGTTACGTGGACGCCAGCTCCGGTGCCACCTTTGAAGCCATCAACCCGGCGAACGGCGAAGTGCTCGCCCACGTGCAGCGTGCCAACGAAGCTGACGTCGAGAAAGCCGTGGCCAGCGCTGCGCGCGGCCAGAAGGTCTGGGCAGCGATGACCGCCATGCAGCGTTCGCGCATCCTGCGCCGCGCCGTAGATATCCTGCGCGAGCGCAACGATGAGCTGGCCATGCTGGAAACCCTCGACACCGGCAAGTCCTACTCCGAGACCCGCTACGTCGACATCGTCACCGGCGCTGACGTGCTGGAGTACTACGCAGGCCTGGCGACCGCCATCGAAGGCGAGCAGATTCCGCTGCGCGATTCATCCTTCGTCTACACCCGTCGCGAGCCGCTGGGCGTGACCGCCGGCATCGGCGCGTGGAACTACCCGATCCAGATCGCCCTGTGGAAATCCGCACCGGCCCTGGCTGCCGGCAACGCGATGATCTTCAAGCCATCGGAAGTCACTTCGCTGACCACCCTGAAACTGGCCGAGATCTACACCGAAGCCGGCGTGCCAGCGGGCGTGTTCAACGTCCTGACCGGCAGCGGCCGCGACGTCGGTGGTCTGCTCACCGAGCACCCAGGCATCGAGAAGATTTCCTTCACCGGCGGCACTACCACCGGCAAGAAGGTCATGGCCAGCGCTTCGAGCTCCTCGCTCAAGGAAGTCACCATGGAACTGGGTGGCAAGTCGCCGCTGATCATCTGCGCGGATGCCGACCTCGACCGGGCCGCCGACATCGCCATGATGGCCAACTTCTACAGCTCCGGCCAGGTCTGCACCAACGGCACCCGCGTGTTCATCCCGGCCGCGCTGAAAGCCGCTTTCGAAGCCAAGATCCTGGAGCGCGTTGCGCGCATCCGCATCGGCAACCCGGAAGACGACAACACCAACTTCGGCCCGCTGGTCAGCTTTGCCCACATGGAAAGCGTGCTCGGCTATATCGCCAAGGGCAAAGAGCAAGGTGCACGCCTGCTGTGTGGCGGTGAACGTCTGCAAGCGGGCGACCTGGCCAAGGGTGCCTTCGTGGCCCCGACCGTGTTCACCGACTGCCGCGATGACATGACCATCGTTCAGGAAGAAATCTTCGGTCCGGTGATGAGCATCCTCAGCTATGACACCGAAGAAGAAGTGATCCGCCGCGCCAACGATACCGACTACGGCCTGGCCGCTGGCGTGTGCACCAACGACCTGACCGCCGCCCACCGCATCATCCACCAGCTCGAAGCCGGCATCTGCTGGATCAACGCCTGGGGCGAGTCGGCGGCAGAAATGCCGGTCGGTGGCTACAAGCAATCGGGCGTGGGCCGCGAGAACGGCATCAGCTCGCTGGCGCAATACACCCGCATCAAGTCGGTACAGGTCGAACTGGGCGAGTACGCGTCGGTCTTCTGATCGAACGCCCACTGCAAGCACGCGCCGGCGGCGTATTGCCGCCGGCCCTTGCAGCGCGTACGGCGCCGGTGCATTCGCTGGTCGTCGGTCAGCCCTGGCGCCGCCTTGCGATCGAAACTGTCGAACCAGCGCCCATGCGCACCGCTCAAAGTCTGCAACCTGCCTGATCCTTAATTCTGGCGCGAGCTTCACGCCGCTTCCACGCGAAGCCTGAAGCGCGAGGCTCGCCATTGCTTCCGGAGGACGCTTTCCCATGGAATACGACTACATCATCGTCGGTGCCGGCTCGGCCGGTAACACCCTTGCCACCCGCCTGACCGAAGACGCCAGCGTCAGCGTACTGCTGCTCGAAGCCGGTGGCCCTGACTACCGCCTCGACTTCCGCACCCAGATGCCCGCCGCCCTCGCCTTCCCGCTGCAAGGCCGTCGCTACAACTGGGCGTACGAAACCGATCCAGAGCCGCACATGGACAACCGCCGCATGGAATGTGGCCGCGGCAAGGGCCTGGGCGGATCATCCCTGATCAACGGCATGTGCTACATCCGTGGTAACGCCCTGGACTTCGACGGCTGGGCCAAACTGCCTGGCCTGGAGGAGTGGACCTACCTCGACTGCCTGCCCTACTTCCGCAAGGCCGAAACCCGTGACATCGGCCCGAACGACTACCACGGCGGCGACGGCCCGGTCAGCGTGGCCACGCCCAAGGCCGGCAACAACCCGCTGTTCAACGCCATGGTCGAAGCCGGCGTGCAAGCCGGCTACCCGCGTACCGACGACCTCAACGGCTACCAGCAGGAAGGCTTCGGCCCGATGGACCGTTCGGTGACCAAGAACGGCCGCCGTTCCAGCACCGCGCGTGGCTACCTGGACCAGGCCAAGAAGCGCCCGAACCTGACCATCGTCACCCACGCCCTGAGCGATCGCATTCTGTTCGACGGCAAGCGCGCCATCGGCGTGACCTACCTGCACGGCGACAGTGAAGAGCGCATCGAAGTGCGTGCACGCAAGGAAGTGATCGTCAGCTCCGGCGCCATCGCCTCGCCACAACTGCTGCAACGCTCCGGCGTCGGCCCGAGACCGCTGCTGGAAAGCCTCGACATCCCCGTGGTGCACGAGCTGCCGGGCGTTGGCGAAAACCTGCAGGACCACCTCGAGCTGTACCTGCAATACGCCTGTACCCAGCCCGTGTCGCTGTACCCGTCGCTGCTGTGGTGGAACCAGCCGGCGATCGGTGCCGAATGGCTGTTCAACGGCACCGGCATCGGCGCCAGCAACCAGTTCGAAGCCGGCGGTTTCATCCGTAGCCGCCCTGAGTTCGAGTGGCCGAACATCCAGTACCACTTCCTCCCGGTGGCGATCAATTACAACGGCTCCAAGGGCGTTCAGGAGCACGGCTTCCAGGCGCACATGGGCTCGATGCGCTCGCCAAGCCGTGGTCGCGTGCATGTGAAGTCCAAGGACCCACGCCAGCACCCGAGCATCCTCTTCAACTACATGGCCACCGAGCAGGACTGGCAGGAATTCCGCGACGGCATCCGCCTGACCCGCGAAATCATGGCCCAGCCGGCACTCGACGCTTATCGCGGTCGCGAGATCAGCCCGGGCGCGCACGTGCAGACCGACGAGCAGCTCGACCAGTTCATCCGTGAGCACGCCGAGACCGCCTACCACCCATCGTGCTCGTGCAAGATGGGCGACGACGACATGGCCGTGGTCGACAACCAGGGCCGCGTGCACGGCATGCAGGGCCTGCGCGTGGTCGATGCCTCGATCATGCCGATCATCATCACTGGCAACCTCAACGCCACGACGATCATGATCGCCGAGAAAATCGCCGACAAGATCCGCAACCGTGCGCCGCTGCCGCGCAGCACCGCGACCTATCACGTCGCCAACGGCGCGCCGGTCAAAGGCGCACCGATGCGTGAAGTCCAGCAGGGCTGAGCGCTGTATAAGGGGCCGCTATGCGGCCCATCGCGAGCAAGCTCCTACCCTGAGATTCACACGGTCTTGTAGGGGCTATTGCCGCGATGGGCGGCGCAGCCGGCCCAAAGCTGCCACCCCGTTCTCCCGCCCATGCGCGGTGGCTGAATCGGGCCGGCCGTGCCGTGCATCGCGGCAATCCGGAGCGCCGGGCCGGCCGCTCCCACAAGGACCGCATTTCCCCGCATACGTAACGTTGCGCGACGACTGCAGTGAACGTGGCGACTTCAGCCACGATAGCCGGCGCAGCCGGCCCCCACCGATACCCATTCAGCTTGAATCGCCAGCATTCCCTGCAGCGCAGCCCTCTTCACTGCCTCGTCAGGTCGGCAGCGCAAAAAAACTGCGCATCAGCGCGTCATCCTCGATGCCCAGTCGCCCAGCCAACACCTGTCGATCAAACGGCGCGCCAGTGCGCATGTCACGCACCGCCAGGCCTTCAGGTGCCTGCGCCAGGCCCTTCAAACGTACCTCGGTGAACCGATAGGTCGCGCTTTTCACCACCCGCACCTGTTCCACCTGCAGGTAGCGCCCCGGCATCATCAAGGATTCCGCTTCATCGGGCCGTCTTGAAAACGGCCCGATGGGCGTCGCCTGCACCTCCTCACTGGGTTCCAGCACGTACACCACGGCACTGTCGTCAAACGCCGGCCTGCCGCTCACCTGCACCCGTGGATCGTTGAACACCTCCCAAAGTGCATAGGGGTTTTCCGTGAACGAGGTGAAATCACTGGTGACCAGTACATCCCCTGCGCCGAGGGCGCCTTCACCCACCGTCGTGATACCCGTACCACGGGCGCTCAAGGCCGCCCGGTACAGGCGCAACGGGCGGCCGGGACCCACCTGCTGCAAGGCGTGCGCCAGTTGCTGGCTGCGGCGGATATTGTCAGCGACGCTGCCGTCCAGGGGTAGCCCGCGCCAGAGGTGGTTGTAGCGCTCCGGCGCGCTGGTGTACTCGGCGATGGCGGCCGAGCCGAAACCAAGCTCATCGCGGTACACCGCGTAAGGCTCGCCGAAGGCATCGAGGTACGCACCGCCGGCATCGACCGCCGAGTGATCGACCCACGGCACCTCGCCCAGCAGTGCCTGCTGGCGGGCCAAGGCCTGATCGGACCTGGCCAGCAGTTCGTCGGCCGCCGGCGCCATATAGCGCGCCCAGTCCATGGACGCCTCATCGGTTGGCGCCGGGCCCGCCACCCGTGGCGGCACACGGCCATCGCTGAATAATTGCCCGGCACGCATCATGGCGGCGTCGAGCAGAATGAACAGCAGGTCCAGCACCACCGCCCACCAGGCCGCCGAGCGCCAGGCGGTCTTGCCGGTGAGGGCACGAGCCAGGTGCAGTCCAAGGCTTGCAACGCCCAGCCCAAGCGACGTCAGGATCACAGGCCAGCCGAGCGGCGCCAGCGGGGCAATCACCAGGCTGGCGGCCTGCACGCCGGCCAGCCACTCGGCCTTGCGCAATTGAGCGTTGGTCGTGAGGCGCTCGTGGGCGTCGCTGAGCAGATCGCGCATCAGCCTGTCGCGCACATGGACGAACAGATCGCCCACGACCGCCTGCGTGTGGCTGGCCTCAGCAGTGCTCGCCAGGGAGGCCGCAAGCGCCTGGCGGTCGCTGAACACCTCAAGACCCTCCGCTGCATCGGTGCAATACAGGCACAGCCTGCCGGTCCTGAGCTCGCGCATGAACAGCGGCTGAGCCCGTTGCGGCGTGGTGGCCAGGCTGTACCAGCCAGTGCGCTGGGTTGGCGGGCACCCCTGGTGCAACGCGCTCAGGCTGCTGGGCGGTGTGGGCACGGCCAGGGTGGCGGCCAGCAATTCGCGCCGCTCGGGCGCGCTCAATGCGCTGCGCGCGACCGCAGCCAGAAAGCGCGCACGCGCCCATACGCAATAATCTTCGCCACGCTGGGTGCGAAAGCGTTGCAGCGCTTGAGCATAGCGTCCGGCGAAATCCATGTCCCACAGCGCCTGCAACACCTGCTGTGGGCTGAGCCGAACTTCGTTGCGTTCGTCGTACTCGGCCTGGTTGGCGTCCACTCGGCAGAAACCGCCGTACAGGCTCAACTGGTCTGCAGCGCTGTGTTGCTGCGGGCTGAAGCGCTGAATGACCAGCTCGGTCAGGCTCAGTGATCGCCGTGGCGGCCCACGATGGCGCCAGCCGGTGTAGCTCAGCGAACTGCTGGCCGCCGACTCGAACTGATGCCAGTACAACCGATCCGGATCGAGCCAGTAGCCCAACTGCCGCTGCAGCAAATGGCCCGCAGCGTCGCGGGCCAGTCGGTGCAGGTCGGGGAACTGCCCGAGCAGGCGCTGGGCGATCTGGGCAAGGGGCAGGTTTTCGTTTGAATTCATGTCGATGGGTCACCTGAGCGAGGGAGACACCACTACAACCGCAGCGCACGGGAACCATTCGGTATCACTTTACAGCCCGCATCGGCATCAGGTTAGAATCGATTGGCATGCGACCTGCTAGTGAAACACCCACGGTCCGCTTTTTCCCCGCTACACGCTGGAGTACCCGCCTTTGGATGCAAGCACCATCAACAGCCTGTTCTTGATCGGCGCTTTGCTGGTGGGTGCAAGCATTCTCGTCAGTTCGTTGTCGTCCCGCCTGGGCATCCCGATTCTGGTCATCATTCTGGCCGTGGGCATGGTCGCTGGGGTCGATGGGGGCGGCATCATCTTCAACAACTACCCCACCGCCTACCTGGTGGGCAACTTGGCTCTGGCCGTGATTCTGCTCGACGGCGGCTTGCGCACGCGGGTGGCAAGCTTTCGCGTGGCCTTGTGGCCGGCGCTGTCGCTGGCCACGGTCGGGGTGCTGATCACCACGGCGCTGACCGGCATGGTCGCGGCTTGGCTGTTCGACCTGAGCCTGATCCAGGGCCTGCTGATCGGCGCCATCGTCGGTTCCACCGACGCTGCGGCAGTGTTTTCCTTGCTTGGCGGCAAAGGCCTGAACGAACGGGTCACGGCAACGCTGGAAATCGAATCGGGCAGCAACGACCCGATGGCCGTGTTCCTCACCGTGACCCTGATCGAGATGATCGCCAGCAACCAGACCGGCCTGCACTGGAGCCTGCTCGGCCACCTGATCCGTGAATTCGGCATCGGCGGCCTGCTCGGCCTGGGCGGCGGCTGGCTGATGCTGCAGGCGGTCAACCGCATCAATCTTGCCAGCGCCCTGTACCCGATCCTGGTGATCGCCGGCGGCCTGGTGGTGTTCTCGCTGACCAACGCCCTGCACGGCAGCGGCTTCCTGGCGGTGTACCTGTGCGGCCTGGTGCTGGGCAACCGGCCGATCCGCAGCCGCCACGGCATTCTGCACATGCTCGACGGCATGGCCTGGCTGGCGCAGATCGGCATGTTCCTGGTCCTGGGCCTGCTGGTCACCCCGCACGACCTGCTGCCCATCGCCGTACCGGCCCTGGGCCTGGCGTTGTGGATGATCGTGATCGCAAGGCCGCTGTCGGTGTTCGTCGCGCTGCTGCCGTTCAAAGCCTTCCATGACCGCGAAAAGGGCTTCATTTCCTGGGTGGGCTTGCGCGGCGCGGTGCCGATCATTCTGGCGGTGTTCCCGCTGATGGCCGGGCTGCCGCAGGCGCAGCTGTTCTTCAACCTGGCGTTCTTTATCGTGCTGATCTCGCTGGTGGTGCAAGGCACCAGCCTGCCGTGGATGGCCAAGCTGTTGAAAGTCACCGTGCCGCCCGACCCTGCGCCGATTTCCCGCTCTGCGCTGGAAGTGCACATCACCAGCGAGTGGGAGATGTTCGTTTATCGCCTCGGCCAGGAAAAGTGGTGCATCGGCGCCGCTCTGCGCGAGCTGAAAATGCCCGAAGGCACGCGCATCGCCGCGCTGTTCCGTGGCCAGCAACTGTTGCACCCCTCAGGCAGCACCGTGTTGCAGGTCGACGACATGCTCTGCGTGATCGGCCACGAACACGACCTGCCAGCGCTGGGCAAGCTGTTCAGCCAGGCGCCGCAGCGCGGCCTGGACCTGCGCTTCTTCGGCGACTTCGTGCTCGAAGGCGATGCCGAGCTGGGCGCGGTCGCCTCGCTGTACGGGCTGCAACTCGATGGGCTGGACAGCAAGATGCCGCTGGCCCAGTTCATCCGCCAGAAAGTCGGTGGTGCACCGGTGGTCGGCGACCAGATCGAGTGGCACAGCACCTTGTGGACCATTGCGGTGATGGAGGGGAACAAGATCATGAAAGTCGGCGTCAAATTCCCCGAAGGGGCCCGACCTGGCCCTGGATTGTTCCTCTAACCGTCCCTGGTTTCTCAAGAATTCTGCCTATGTTCCTGCGCGCATTTCGCACGGCCCTGCTCGGGCTGTGCCTGCTTCTCCCCGTTGCCGTGGTGGCCGCCGACGCGCCCAGCACCGAGAGCGTTCAGCAAAGCCTCGACAAGATTGCCGACCGCAAGCTGCCCGAGGCCGACCAGAAAGCCTTGCAGCAGCTGCTGGAAAAAACCCTGTCCTGGCTCGATAGTCGCGACGACAGCCAGGAGAAGCTCGAGGCCCTGCGCACTCAACTGGCCGAAGCGCCGAAGGAGATCAACGACAGCCAGCAGGCCTTGAACCAGCTCAAGGCAAGCACCCCCACGGCCGTTGCCCAGCGCTATGGCAAGCAGGATGTGGCGCAGCTCGAACAACTGCTCAGCGAGCGCAGCACCGAGCAGGGCGAGCTGCAAAAGGCCCTGTCCGAAGCCAACAGCCTGATCATCAATTCACAGACTCGCCCCGAGCGCGCCCAGGCCGAGATCAGCAACAGCCAGAGCCGAACGCAGCAGATCAACGGCATCCTCAAACAGGGCAAGGACAACGGCAAGACCCTCAGTAGCGACCAGCGCAATCAATTCAATGCCGAGCTCGCCTCGCTCAATGCCCTGACCCAGTTGCGCCGTCGAGAACTGGCCGGCAATGGCCTGCTGCAAGACCTCGGCAACGCGCGCCATGACCTGTTGATCGAAAAAGCCACACGCCTGGAGCAGGAAATCCAGGACCTGCAGACCCTGATCAACGACAAGCGCCTGGCCCAGTCGCAGCAGACCGTCACCCAGCAGTCGCTGGAAGCGCAGAAGGCCGGCGGCAGCACGTTGCTGGCCAGTGAAAGCGCCGCCAACCTGAAACTGTCGGACTACCTGCTGCGCAGCACCGACCGCCTCAACGAGCTGACCCAGCAGAACCTGCGCGCCAAGCAGCAGCTCGACAGCGTGACTCAGGCCGACCAGGCCTTGGACGAGCAGATCAACGTGCTCAAGGGCAGCCTGCTGCTGTCGAAGATTCTCTACAAGCAGAAACAGGCCCTGCCACACCTGAAACTCGACCGCGACCTGGCCGACCAGATCGCCGACATTCGCCTGTACCAGTTCGAGGTCAATCAGCAGCGCGAGCAAATGAGCACACCGGGCGCCTACGTCGAGAAACTGCTGGCCAGCCAGCCGCAGCAAGACGTCACCCCGGTCTTGCGCAAAGCCCTGCTGGAAGTGGCCATTACCCGCAGCGATCTGCTGGAGCGGCTCAACCGCGAGCTGTCGTCGCTGCTCAACGAATCGATCACCTTGCAGCTGAACCAGAAGCAGCTGTTCAGCACCGCGCAGAACCTGCGTACCACCCTTGAAGAGCAGATGTTCTGGATTCCCAGCAACAAGGCGCTGGACTGGGAATGGTTGCGCTATGCGCCCGAAGGCCTGATCGATCAGGTGCGCGGGCTGCCGTGGTCATCGGGCGTCACCGAACTGGCCGACGGCCTGGGCCAGCACCCGGTGCTGTTCGTGCCCCTGCTGCTGGTGATCGGCGGCCTGCTGTGGCGGCGCAGGTATCTGTATGAGCGGCTGAGCAAAGTCCACCAGGACATCGGCCACTTCAAGCGCGACAGCCAGTGGCACACGCCCCAGGCGATCCTCATCAACATCCTCCTGGCCATGCCGGTGAGCCTGGGCCTGGCGCTGTGCAGCTACGCCCTGCAGATCGACGCCCGTGGGCAGAACGCCAACTTGGGCGCCGCGTTGTGGCAACTGGCCCAGGCCTGGCTGGTGTTCTACACCGCGTACCGCATCCTTTCCCCAGGCGGCGTGGCCGAGGTGCATTTCCGTTGGTACAAGCCGCAGGTGCAGTTCCTGCGCGGCTGGGTGCGACGCCTGGGTACCGTGGTGCTGGCGCTGGTCGGGGTGGTGGCGGTGGCCGAGCACCAGCCCTCGGCGCTGGCCGATGACGTGTTCGGTATCGTCGTGGTACTGGCCTGCTACGCTTTGATGGCGCTGCTGCTCAGCCGCCTGCTGTTGATCAGCCCGGCGCATCAGGCCACCTCGCTGTTCCGCAAAACGGTCGGGGTGGCTTTCACTGCCCTGCCCATCGCCCTGTTCGTGGCGGTGTGTTTTGGCTATTACTACACCGCGCTGAAACTCACCGACCGGCTGATCTACACCCTGTACCTGCTGCTGTTCTGGCTGGTGATCGAGGCGGCCTTCATGCGCGGGCTGTCGGTCGCGGCGCGGCGCCTGGCGTATCAGCGCGCCATCAGCAAGCGCCAGGCCACCAAGGAGGGGCTCGACGGTGAGGTGATCATCGAAGAGCCGACGCTGGACATCGAACAGGTCAACCAGCAGTCGCTGCGCCTGATTCGCCTGGCCCTGCTGGGCGGGTTCATTGCCGGGCTGTACTGGGTGTGGTCGGACCTGCTCAGCGTGTTCTCCTACCTCAACAACTTCACCCTCTACGAGTACAGCAGCGGCACCGGCGCTGCGGCGAGCCTGGTGCCGATCAGCCTGGGCGACCTGCTCGGTGCGCTGGTCATCGCCGGCATCACCGTGGCCTTTGCCAGCAACCTGCCGGGGCTGTTGGAAGTGCTGGTGCTGTCGCGCTTGAACCTGGCCCAGGGCAGCGCGTATGCCATCACCACCTTGCTGTCTTATGTGATCGTCGGGGTCGGTATCGTCAGCACCCTGGCCACCCTCGGGGTGAGCTGGGACAAGCTGCAGTGGCTGGTCGCGGCGCTGTCACTGGGGCTGGGCTTCGGCATGCAGGAGATTTTCGCCAACTTCATCTCCGGCATCATGATCCTGTTCGAGCGTCCGGTGCGCATCGGCGACACCATCACCATCGGCAACCTGTCGGGCACGGTGAGCAAGATCCGCATCCGCGCCACTACCATCACCGACTTCGACCGCAAGGACATCATCGTCCCGAACAAGACCTTCATCACCGGGCAACTGATCAACTGGTCGCTGACCGACACCATCACCCGCGTCACGCTCAAGCTGGGCATCGACTACGGCTCGGACCTGGAGCTGGTGCGCGAGCTGTTGCTCAAGGCCGCCGACGAAAACCCGCGGGTGCTCAAGGACCCGGAACCGCTGGTGTATTTCCTCAACTTCGGTGAAACCCTGGAGCACGAGTTGCGCATGCACGTGCGCGATCTGGGCGACCGCAACCCGACGCTCGATGAGGTCAACCGCTACATCGACCGGGCCTTCAAGGAACACGGCATCAAGATTTCCGTGCGGCAAGTGGAGGTGTTCCTGATGGACGCCAAAGGCGGCAAGCAACAGATGATCGGCGTCGATTCGCGCAAGTCCGATGGCACGATGCCGGACTGATTGGACTCACACAGGGACCGACGCCAGAATGGCCGCCGCCCACACCTTTGGAGAAGCCGCGTGAAATCCCTCGATCAACTCAGCTTCGACACCCGCTTCGCCCGCCTGGGCGATGCGTTTTCCGTGCAAGTGCTGCCCGATCCGATCGCCGAGCCACGCCTGGTCGTCGCCAGCCCGTCGGCCATGGCGCTGCTCGACCTGGACCCGGCGGTTGCCGAACAGCCGCTGTTCGCCGAACTGTTCAGCGGGCACACGCTGTGGGATCAGGCCGATCCTCGGGCGATGGTGTATTCCGGGCATCAGTTCGGTGGCTATACCCCGCGTTTGGGCGATGGCCGGGGGCTGCTGCTGGGTGAGGTGGTCAACGACGCCGGCGAGCACTGGGACTTGCACCTCAAGGGCGCCGGACAGACGCCGTTCTCGCGCATGGGCGATGGCCGCGCGGTGCTGCGTTCGTCGATTCGCGAGTTTCTGGGTTCAGAGGCGCTGCATGCGCTGGGCATTCCCAGCAGTCGGGCGTTGTGCGTGATCGGCTCAAGCAGCGTGGTCTGGCGCGAGACCCAGGAGCGCGCGGCCATGCTGCTGCGCCTGGCACAGAGCCATGTGCGCTTCGGGCATTTCGAATACTTCTACTACACCAAGCAACCGGAACAGGCGCAGCAGTTGCTCGACTTCGTACTGCACGCGTATTACCCCGAGTGCCAGCAGGATTCGCTGCCGTACCTGGCGATGTTGCGCAGCATCGTGGAGCGCAACGCCGAGCTGATCGCCTATTGGCAGGCCTACGGCTTCTGCCATGGCGTGATGAACACCGACAACATGTCGATCCTGGGCATCACCTTCGACTTCGGGCCGTATGCGTTTCTCGATGATTTCGACGCCAACTTCATCTGCAATCATTCCGACGACCAGGGCCGCTACAGCTACAGCAACCAGGTGCCCATCGCCCACTGGAACCTCAGCGCGCTGGCCCAGGCGCTGACACCGTTCGTCGAGGTGCAAGCGTTGCAGGAGGCGTTGAACCTGTTCCTGCCGCTGTACCAGGCGCACTACCTCGACCTGATGCGTCGCCGCTTGGGCCTGACCGTGGCCGAGGACGACGACATGGCGCTGATCGAGCAACTGCTGCAATGCATGCAGCGCGGCGGGGTGGACTACACGCTGTTCTTCCGTCACCTGGGTGATCAACCCGTGGAGGCCGCGCTGAACGTGGTGCGCGACGACTTCGTCGACCTGGCCGCCTTTGATCGGTGGAGCGAGGCCTACCGCGCCCGCTGCGCACGCGAACCGGGCAATGACCAGGGACGTCGCGAACGCATGCATGCGGTGAATCCGCTATACATCTTGCGTAACTACCTCGCCCAGCAGGCCATCGAGGCCGCAGAAGCGGGGGACTACAGCAAAGTGCGCGAACTGCATTCAGTGCTCAGCCGCCCATTCGAAGAGCAGGCCGGCATGCAGGCATACGCCCAACGGCCACCGGAGTGGGGCAAGCATCTGGAGATCAGCTGTTCGTCGTGAGGGGTAGTGGAATCGGGGGTTTGGCGCTTTGAGTGATGCCCCAAGGTCAGCGCCATCGCCGCCCCAATGCAGACAACACGAATGACCTGCAGGTGAAGCCTGCCCGCCAGAGGACCGGCTTTGCCGGTCATCGCGAGCAAGCTCGCTTTTACAGGGGTTAGGCACTGGTAGGAGCGAGCTTGCTCGCGAAGGGCGGCGTCGCCGCCCCCGTCCGGACACTGCGAACAACCTGAAAGCCGTGGTGGCCGAGGCGTCGGCGCCACCCTGCCCAGACGTCCCGCAACACCCGCCGTTTCAGGCCACACTACGACTCAAGCCACTCTGCCAGGAGACCCATCATCATGCCCGATCTTTTGCTGATCCCCTGCCCCCACTGCAACGGCCTCAACCGCCTGCCTGCCGAGCGCCTCGCCGACGCCCCTAAATGCGGGCGCTGCAAGCAGTCGGTACTGCCCAGCACACCGTTCGACCTGAGCGAACAAAGCTACCCCAGCCAGATCAAAGGCGACCTGCCGCTCTTGATCGACGTCTGGGCCGACTGGTGCGGCCCCTGCAAAGCCTTCGCCCCGGTCTTCGCCCAAGCCGCCCGACAGCTACAAGGCCGCTGCCGCCTGGCCAAACTCGACAGCGAAGCCAACCGCAACCTGTCGGCCCAACTGGGCATCCGCTCGATCCCCAGCCTGATCCTGTTCAGGAACGGCCGCGAAGTCGCGCGTCAGGCCGGGGCGTTTCCGTTGCAGGCGTTGATGCAGTGGTTGGGGAGTGAAGGCTTGTGAATGGCGCCAAGTAATCGAGCTATAGGTCAAACCCCAGCCAACAGAGACTCATAAGGGATACGGAGCCCTTCATGCAAACGCTTGATCATGCTCAAACTCAGGCTTCGCTTGCGATTCATGACCTCTGACACTCTTCCGCTTGGTCCAATAAAGCGTTCAAGGTCCCGAGGCGTAAGGCCCTGTTGCTCCATGCAGAATTTAATGGCCTCAATCGGATCAGCAGGCGGAATCGGATAATGCTTGGACTCATACACTTCAATGAGCGCTACAAGCACTTCCATTTCGTCAGCCTCAGGCGTTCCTGGCTCAGCCTGGAAAATGACTTCCAGTCGCTGAAAAGCCCTTTGAAGATCTTCGTCATTGCGAATGGGCTTAACATTCATTGATTGCCTCCACGTCTATTTCGTCATAGCGCTTGTGAGTACCGACGAATTTGACCCAGGCGATACCCGCTCGGTACTGCATCTCGACGACAAGCCGATATTTGTTCCCTGCGATATTGAATACCACTCGGTTGTTCCCGCAGATGCTGGCATTCCCAATCTGAGCCTTTAGCTCTTGGGGCGTTGACCAGTGGGCCTTGAGTAACATGTCATGCCAGCTTTGCAACGGGGCGAAAGCATCCTCATATCCTGGGGTATTACAGAATTTTACCAATGTACTTTTTGCTATGACCCGCATCCAGCACTATCTCCCATTTTGGGAGATAGTAGTTACGATCTGGCTCCACTGCAACCCTCAACGCTAAATCACCCATTACGCTCCAACACATCATGCAACGCCTCAAACTGCTGGCTCAGCTTGTGCTTCGGGTCCAGATGAATCAGCGGCAGGTTGGCGTGGTGCGATTCGCGCATCTTCACTGAGCTGGCCAGGTACACCGGTAGCACCGGCAAACCCTCGGCGATCAGCTCCTCAAGCATCTGCTGGGGCAGGCTGGCGCGGGACTGGAACTGGTTGACCACGATACCCTCGACCGTCAGTTGCGGGTTGTGGTCTTCCTTGAGCTCTTCGATTTCCGCCAGCAGGCCATACAGCGCCTGGCGCGAGAAGCTGTCGCAGTCGAACGGAATCAGCACGCGGTGGGCGGCGATCAATGCGGAAACGGTGTAGAAGTTCAGCGCCGGCGGGGTATCGATGTAGATGCGTTCGTAGTCTTCGTCCAGCACATCCAGCAGTTTGCGCAGCTTGTTGATCTTGTGCTTGGCCTCAAGCTTTGGCTGCAGGTCGGCCAGCTCCGCCGTGGCGGTGATCAGGTGCAAGTTGTCGAAGGGGGTCTGGTAGATGTCGACCTTGTTCTTCTTCGCCATGCCGCTGCAGAGGCTCTGCTTGAAGAACTCGGCGATGCCCGTGGGGATGTCATCGCCGGTGAGGCCGGTGAGGTACTGGGTGGAGTTGGCCTGGGCGTCGAGGTCGATCAGCAGGGTCCGATAGCCCTCATGGGCACTCACCGCCGCCAGGTTGCAGGCGATGCTCGACTTGCCCACTCCGCCTTTCTGATTGAACACCACACGCCGCATGGAAAACCCTCCAACTGTCAACGAAGGACCGAGTATGTGGTCGGCTCTGTTGCATTACCAGTATCGCCACGGGAGAAAAAACCGCATCGGCAACCCCTCTATTGCGCCACTTATCGGAAACGTCTGACATAAATTTCATCATTTCGCACTTGTCGCTATGAAAATTGTCTGATGGCGACCACGTAACCAATGTTTGCTAGACACCTCCGTCACCGGGATAATGCGCGCCACTCATCAATGCGCCAGCCCAGCCAGGTCGTTGCTCAGAGTCATCCCCACGGCAAGGACGTCCCTCAGGCGGGAAATAACATACATCGTGATTACCTTCGATATCAGCCAATGGCGTGCCTGGGCCCCCGGCCTGCAGACGCCTGAACAGTGGCAGCGCTGGGCGGTGCACGCAGATGTGCCTCTGGACGCCGACGCGGCGCCAGACGTGTCCTTCCTGCCAGCCCTGCAACGGCGACGCCTCAGCCATTTGGCACGTATGGCGTTCGCCGTGGGCTGGCCATTGGCCGAGGGGCATACCGGCTTGCCGTTGGTCTTCGTTTCGCGCCATGGGGAAACGCCGCGAACGTTCTCGATCCTCTGCGAACTGGCCGAGCGCCAGCCGCTGTCACCGACCCAGTTCAGCCTATCGGTACACAATGCGATCATCGGCCTGTGGTCGATCCTGCGCGGTGAAACCAGCGAGATGACTGCCCTGGCCGCTGCCGGCGATGGCTTCGAGCAGGGCCTGCTGGAGGCCGCCGGCCTGCTGCATGACGGCGCCCCCGCCGTGTTGCTGATCGTCGCCGAGGAACAGCCGCCGCAGGTCTACAGCCCGCGCATCACCGATGTGCCGTTCGCCTACGCCATGGGCCTGCTGATCACGCCGGGCGAGCAATGGCAATTGAGCCTGGGCGGCAACCCGCAGCCCACCCCAAGCGACACCGAGCTGCCCCACGCCCTGCGCTGGCTGCACGCCCACCTCAACGATCGACAGCGTTTTACCCACGCCTGGAAGCAGCGCGCATGGTCCTGGCAGCGCCAACCATGAGCACCCCACGCAACGCCTACCACTGGCGGCTGCTGGCCACCGCGCTGAGCTTCTGCCTGTTCGGCCTGGGCGGGCTGGGCCTGCGCGTGCTGGTGTTTCCGCTGCTGGCCTGCTTGCCAGGCGACGCCGAGCGCCGCCGTCAGCGTGCCCGGCAGACCATCGGCTGGCTGTTCTGGCGCTTCGTGCGTTTCATGCGCGCCAGCGGCGTGCTGACGTATCAGCTCGACGGCATCGAGCGCCTGGGGCGTCCGGGGCAGATGATCATCGCCAACCATCCGTCCCTGATCGACGTGGTGTTCCTGCTCGGTCTGGTGCGCCACGCCAACTGCGTGGTCAAGCACAGCCTGTTCAGCAACCCCTTCACCCGCGCGCCGCTGCGCGAAGCGCAGTACATCCGCAACGACGGCAGCCTGGAAATGCTCGATGCCGCTGTGGCCGCCCTGCAGCATGGCCAGTCGCTGATCATTTTCCCCGAAGGCACGCGCACCCCGCCCGGCCAGCCCCCCACGTTCCACCGCGGCGCGGCGGCCATTGCCCTGCGCGGCGCAACGGTGATCACCCCGGTAACCATCACCGTCAGCCCCACCACCCTGACCAAGAACGAACCCTGGTATCGCATTCCCCACTCGCGGGTGCAGTTCACCCTGCGCGTGGGCGCCGACATCGACCCGCAGGCGTTCGCCGCCCAGGGCCCTGCGCCGCAGGCCTCGCGCAAACTCAACGATTTTCTGCACCAGCACTACATCAAGGAGCTCGCCGCCTATGAGCGAAGCACAGCAAGACCTCAACCGTGACATCAAACAATTGATCATCGACGCGCTGGGCCTGGAAGACATCAGCGTGCACGACATCGATGACCAGCAGACCCTGTTTGGCGAAGGCCTGGGCCTGGACTCGGTGGACGCACTGGAGCTGGGTCTGGCCGTGCAGAAGCGCTACGGCATCAAGATCGATGCCGACGCCAAGGACACCCGCAACCATTTCGCCAACGTCGCCAGCCTGGCGGCGTTCGTCAACGCTCGTCTGGCCGCCTGAGACCGCACCATGCAAACCCGTGAAGACATCTTCAATACCCTGCGCGAGGCCCTGGTCGAGTTGTTCGAACTGGACCCGGCGCGCATCAGCCTGGACGCCAACCTGTACCAGGACCTGGAAATCGACAGCATCGACGCCGTTGACCTGATCGACCACATCAAACGCCAGACCGGCAAGAAGATCGCCGCCGACGAGTTCAAATCCGTGCGCACCGTCAACGACGTGGTCGAGGCAGTGTTCCGCCTGGTCAACCCGGCGGCATGAAGCGCCTGATCGGCCTGGGCCTGGTGCTGGCCGGCGTGCTGTACCCGTTTGCGGTGCACTTCGGCATGGCCCACTTCGCCCCCTGGCAGTTCGCCGTGCTGCTCGGTGCCCTGTGGCTGGCGCGCTGGCTGAGCGGTCCGCGCCAGGCCGGCAGCGGCGCTACGGCGCTGGTGGCGCTGGCCTTCTGCGCGGTGCTGGCGCTGGCCGACAGCCCGCAGTTGCTGCGCTGGTACCCGGTGCTGATCAGCGCTTTCATGCTCACGCTGTTCGGCAGCAGCCTGTTGCGCGGCATGCCGGTGGCCGAGCGCTTGGCGCGCCTGCGCGACCCCGCGCTGGCGCCCCGTGCGGTGCGCTACACCCGCCAGGTGACGCAGGTGTGGAGCGGCTTCTTTCTGCTCAACGGGCTGATCGCCGCCGGCCTGACCCTATGGGCGCCGCTGGCCTGGTGGACGCTTTACAACGGCCTGATCGCCTATGCCGCGATGGGCCTGCTGTTCGCTGGCGAATGGCTGATCAGACAACGTGTGCGAGGACGCCCATGAGCTGGATCGATCTACATCACCTGTTGCGCCCGCGGGATGCGCGGCGCCAGGTGTGCGCTGAACCCGCGCTGGACCACGCCGCGCTGTGCCAGCAGGCCCTGCGCGTGGCCGGTGGCCTGCAGCAGCGCGGCATTCGCCGAGTGGCGCTGCACCTGGAAGACGCCGCCGAGCTGGCCATCGCCTTGCTCGGTGCCTGGCGCGCCGGGGTCGACGTGCTGCTGCCGGCCGACCTGCAAGCGCAGACCCGCGCGCGCTGGAACGATCAGGTCGACCTGTGGCTGACCGATCAGCCCAGCGACGCCACGCTCTGCAGCCTGCACGGCACGGCCCTGGCGCCTGCCGACCTCGACCTTGCGCAGTGCCGCATCAGCCTGTGCACCTCCGGTTCCAGCGGCGAGCCCAAACGCATCGACAAGCAGCTGCAGCAGTTGGCCAACGAAGTGCAGGCGCTGGAGGCCCTGTGGGGCGCGCGCCTGGGCGACGCCTGGATCGTTGGCAGCGTGGCCACCCAGCACATCTATGGCTTGTTGTTCCGTGTGCTCTGGCCGCTGTGCGCCGGGCGCGGTTTTGCCCGGCGCCAGTTGGCCTTCCCCGAAGACCTGCAACGCGCCAGCCTGGCCTGTTCGTCTTTCGCCTGGGTCGCCAGCCCGGCGCTGCTCAAGCGCATGGGCGACAACCTCGACTGGCCGGCGCTGAGCGCCGTGCGCGCGGTGTTTTCCTCAGGCGGCGCGCTGCCGGCAGGCGCTGCTGAGCAGTTGCAGCGACGCCTGGGCCTGTGGCCGCTGGAGATTCTCGGCAGTTCGGAAACCGGTGGCATCGCCTGGCGTCAGGCGCAGAACGCCTGGCAGCCGTTCCACGGCGTGCAGCTGAGCCTGAGTGCCGAGGGCGCGTTGCAGATCGCCTCGCCGTACCTGCCGCCCGGCCACCTCGAGCACAGCGCCGATGCCGCCGAAATGCTCGAAGACGGCCGCTTCCGCTTGCTGGGCCGGCTCGACCGCATCGTCAAACTGGAAGAAAAACGCATCGCCCTGCCGCTGCTGGAACAGGCGCTGTGCAGCCACCCGTGGGTCAGCGAGGGGCGAATGCTGGTGGTCGAGGCGCAGCGCGCCTCGCTCGGTGCGCTACTGGTGCTCAGCCCTGGCGGCTTGCACGCACTGCGCAACGGTGGCCGACGCGCCTTGCTCGCGACCTTGCGCCAGCACCTGGCCGAACACTGCGAAGCCATCGCCCTGCCGCGCCGCTGGCGCCTGCTGCGCCAACTGCCCTACAACGCCCAGGGCAAACTGCCCCAGGCCGAGCTGCAAGCGTTGGTACAAGCACCGCGGACCCTGGCTGCCGAGGTGCTGGCGCACCAGCAGAGCGACGATCAGCTGACCCTGCGCCTGGCAGTGCCACCTGACCTCGCCTGCTTCCCCGGCCACTTCCCGCAAAGCCCGGTGCTGCCGGGTGTGGTGCAGGTCGACTGGGCCATCGCCCTGGCGGCACCGCTGCTCGGCAGCGGCCGACGCTTCGCCGGCATGGAAGTGCTGAAGTTCCAGCAACTGGTGCGCCCCGGTGATGAGCTCGACCTGCTGCTGCGCTTCGATGCCGCGCGCAGCAAGCTGTATTTCACCTACACCTGTGCCGGACGCGCCTGCTCCAGCGGCCGGATTCTGCTGGAGGCCACCGGTGCATAACCCCTGCGCAGTGATCCCGGTGTACAACCACGAGCACGCCGTGACCGGAGTGGTCGATGACCTGCTACGCGCCGGCCTGCCCTGCGTGCTGGTCGACGACGCCAGCAGCCCGGCCTGCGCGCGGGTGTTGCGCCAGCTCGAAGAACGGCCCCAGGTGTACCGCGTCGAGCTGACCGTCAACCAGGGCAAGGGCGGCGCGGTCATGGCCGGTTTGCGTGAAGCCGCGCGGTTGGGCTTTAGCCATGCGCTGCAAGTGGACGCCGACGGCCAGCACGATCTGGGCGACGTGGCCCGCTTCCTGGCCCAGTCACGCACCTATCCACACGCGCTGATCTGCGGTTACCCGCAATACGACAGCAGCGTGCCCAAGGGCCGGCTGTATGCCCGCTACCTGACCCACGTGTGGGTATGGATCAACACCCTGTCGCTGCAGATTCCCGACTCGATGTGTGGTTTTCGCGTCTACCCCTTGCCGCCGACCCTGGCGCTGATCGACCAGGTGAAGGTGGGCAAGCGCATGGATTTCGACCCGGAAATCCTCGTCCGCCTGAGCTGGCGCGACCAGCCGATGCGCTGGCTGCCGACCCAGGTGCGTTACCCACAAGACGGCCTGTCGCACTTTCGTCTGGTACACGACAACGCGCTGATCTCGAAAATGCACGCCACGCTGTTCTGCGGCATGCTCCTGCGCGCGCCGCGCCTGCTGCTGCGCAACCTGCGCCGGTGGCGACGATGAGCGAGCGCCCGCAGCACTGGGCCGAACACCGCGAGCGCGGCAGCTTCAGGCTGATGAAGCTGACCGCCACGCTGGTGCGCCTGCTGGGTCGGCGCGTGCTGAGCCCGGTGATCCACGGCATCGTCGCCTACTTCTTCCTGTTCGGCGCCCGCGCCCGGCGCAGTGCCTGGCAGTACCAGGCGCAGCTGCACCAGTTCAGCGCCGGACGCACCCCGGCGCCCAGCCAGTGGCGGGTGTTTCGCCAGTTCATGGCGTTTGCCGATTCGTTGCTCGACAAGCTCGATGTGTGGAACGGCAAGCTGCGCCTGCAGGACATCGACATCCACGACCCCGGCAACCTGCGCGAGCAGTTGCGCGGCAGCCGTGGGCAGATGCTGGTGGCCGCACACCTGGGCAACCTTGAGGTCTGCCGCGCCTTGGCCGAGCTGGGCGAGCAGGTGACCATGAACGTGCTGGTGCACACCCGCCACGCCGAGCAGTTCAACCGCCTGCTGGGCGAAGCCGGGGCCAGCCACTTGCGGTTGATCCAGGTCAGCGAGCTGGACGCGGCCGTGATGCTGCAGCTGTCCGAGCGTCTGGAGCGCGGCGAGTGGCTGGCGATTGCCGGTGACCGCGTGCCGCTGCATGGCGCACGCACGGTCGCGGTGGATTTCCTCGGCAAGCCCGCCGCCTTCGCCCAAGGCCCGTGGTTGCTGGCGGGCCTGCTGGCATGCCCGGTCAACCTGCTGTTCTGCCTCAAGCACCAGGGCCGCTATCAGGTCACCCTCGAGCCGTTCGCCGCGCGTGTGCAGTGGCGGCGCAGCCAACGCGACCAGGTCATTGCCGAGTGGGCCGCCGCTTACGCCCAGCGCCTGGGCCACTACTGCCAGCAGGCCCCCCTGCAATGGTTCAACTTCTACCCCTTCTGGAACACCCATGACGACGCACGCCCCTGAGCCCATCGTGTTCGGTGAATCGCACCTGGCGATCGAAGATGTCCTGGCCCTGGCCCAGCGCCAGGCTGCGCCCCGCCTGCAGGACGACGCGCCCTACCGCGAGCGCATCGCCCGTGGCGCACGCTTTCTCGACACCCTGCTGGACAAGGAAGGGGTGATCTACGGCGTGACTACCGGTTATGGCGACTCCTGCGTGGTGGCGGTGCCGCTGGAGCATGTCGAAGCCCTGCCGCGCCACCTCTATACCTTCCACGGCTGCGGCCTGGGCAAGCTGCTCGATGCACCGGCCACCCGCGCCGTGCTGGCGGCGCGCCTGCGCTCGCTGAGCCATGGAGTGTCTGGGGTGCGCTGGGAGTTGCTGGAGCGTCTGCAGGCCTTCCTGCAGCACGACATCCTGCCGCTGATTCCGGAAGAAGGCTCGGTCGGCGCCAGCGGCGACCTCACACCGTTGTCCTACGTGGCCGCCACGCTGTCGGGTGAACGCGAGGTGCTGTACCAGGGCGAGCGCCGCCCCAGCGCCGACGTGCACCGCGAACTGGGCTGGCAGCCGTTGGTACTGCGGCCCAAGGAAGCCCTGGCACTGATGAACGGTACTGCCGTGATGACGGGCCTTGCCTGCCTGGCCTTCGCCCGCGCCGACTACCTGCTGCAACTGGCCACGCGCATCACCGCACTGAACGTGATCGCCCTGCAAGGCAACCCGGAGCACTTCGACGAGCGCCTGTTCGCCGCCAAGCCGCACCCCGGGCAGATGCAAGTGGCCGCCTGGCTGCGCCAGGACCTGGCCATCGACGCCCCGCTGCCGCCACTGCACCGCCTGCAAGACCGCTACTCGCTACGCTGCGCACCGCATGTGCTGGGCGTGCTGGCCGACAGCCTGGGCTGGCTGCGCGGCTTCATCGAGACCGAACTGAACAGCGCCAACGACAACCCGATCATCGACGGCGACGCCGAGCGCGTGCTGCACGGCGGGCATTTCTACGGCGGGCACATCGCGTTTGCCATGGACAGCCTGAAAACCTTGGTGGCCAACGTCGCCGACCTGCTCGACCGGCAGCTCGCGCTGCTGGTGGACGTGCGCTACAACCACGGCCTGCCGAGCAACCTGTCGGGCGCGCCGGCAGACCGGGCGATGATCAACCACGGCTTCAAGGCCGTGCAGATCGGCACCAGCGCCTGGACCGCTGAAGCGCTGAAGCTGACCATGCCGGCCAGCGTGTTCTCGCGCTCCACCGAGTGCCATAACCAAGACAAGGTGAGCATGGGCACCATCGCCGCACGCGACGCCCTGCGCGTACTGGAGCTGACCGAACAGGTCGCCGCCGCCAGCCTGCTGGCGGCCAATCAAGGCGTGTGGCTGCGCGGCCGTGAGGCGGATGCTCCGAGCCTGCCGCCGGTGCTGGCGCAGATGCACGACGCGCTGGTCAGCGACTTTGCCCCGGTCATCGAAGACCGCGCATTGGAAAGCGACCTGCGCCTGTGCCTGGCACGCATCGCTGCGCGCCACTGGAGGCTGCATGCGTAGCGCCGGAGTGTTTCACATCGACTGCGAAATGGTCGTGCCGTTCTTCGATGTCGACAGCATGCACATCGTCTGGCACGGGCATTACGTCAAATACCTGGAAGTCGCCCGCTGCGCCCTGCTCGACCGCCTCGGGCACAACTACAGCGCCATGAAGGCCAGCGGCTTCGGCTGGCCGGTGATCGACCTGCAACTGCGCTACATCCGCGGCGCCACCTTCGGCCAGCGGCTGAACGTGCGCGCCAGCCTGGTGGAGTGGGAGAACCGTTTGAAGATCCATTACCTGATCAGCGACGCCGCCAGTGGCGAACGCATGACCCGCGCCAGCACGGTGCAAGTGGCGGTGCACATCGACAGCGGCGAAATGCAGCTGGTCTCACCCCAGGCCATGCTCGACGCCGTCGCCCAGGTGCTGCCATGACAGGGGCTGCCATGAAACGCGTACGTGTGCCCCGTGCAGTGATCACCACGCTGGCACTGCTGGCCAGCCCCCTGGCCTTGGCCTTCAACCTGCAGGACCTGCAGCAACAGTTGAGCAAGCCGGCCGTGGTCAAGGGCCCGTTCGTACAGGAAAAACACCTGCGTGCCCTGCCCCAGCCGCTGACCAGCAAGGGCGAGTTCGTGCTGGCCCGCGACCATGGCCTGTTGTGGTTGCTGCAAACGCCGCTGCGCCAGGACTACCGCATCGACGCCACCGGCATCGCCCGGCGTGACGCCAGCGGCTGGCAGACCCTGCCCAGCCGCAGCGCCGGGGCCGAGCAGAACCGGCTGTTCTTCGCCGTGCTGCAAGGTGACAGCACGGGCCTGCAGCGCGACTTCGACCTGCAACTGAGCGGTGATGCCGGGCAATGGCAACTGCGCCTGACGCCCCGCTCGATGCTGCTCAAGCAAGTGTTCACCGCGATCGACATCAGCGGCGCCGATTACGTGCAGCGCATCGAACTGAAGGAAACCCAGGGCGACAGCACCGTGTTGCGCATGCCGCAAAGCCACGGCGAAGCGGCCCTGACCGACGCGGAGCGCTCCGACTTTGCCCGCTGAACGCCTGCTGCCGCGCCTGTTCCTGCTGCTCCTGGTCATTGTGCTGGGCGCCGCCGGCTGGCAATGGCGTGCCGGTGCGCCGGTGTCTGCCGACCTGATGACGCTGGTGCCGGGCGACACCCAGGACCCGCTCGTGCAGCGCGCCGAGCAGCGCATGCAGGCGCCGCTCAACCGCGAGCTGCTGGTGTTGGTCGGCCATGCAGACCGCGCCCAGGCACTGGCCTTGGCGCAACAGCTGGCGGGTCAGTGGCAAGCCAGTGGTCTGTTTGAAAAGGTCCAGTGGAGCCTGCAACCCGACCTCGCCGCGCTGCGCCAGCAACTGCTGCAAGGCCGCCTGGCGCTGCTGTCGGCAGACGACCGTGAACAGTTGCTGAACCAGCCTGACGCCTTCATCGAACAACGCGTGCAGAGCCTGTTCGACCCCTTTGCCGGTTTCAGCCTGCTGTCGAACCAGGACGACTGGCTGGGCCTGGGCGCACGTATTCAAGCCAGCCAGCCGATTCCGGCCAACGTGCAGATGGACACGGCAAGCGGCGCGCTGGTGGCCCAGGCCGACGGCGCACACTGGGTCATGATCCGCGCCCGCACCCAAGGCAGTGCTTTTGACCTGAACCTGCCGCTGCAGGTGTCCGCGCTGCTCGACACCACCCGGGCCAGCGCCGTGCAGGCGGGTGCCAGCCTGCATGCGGCCAGTGGCTTGCTGTACGCCGCCCACGGCCAGCAACAGGCCACCCGCGAAATCACCTGGGTCGGCGGCGGTGCCACGCTCGGCATTCTGCTGATGCTGCTGCTGGCGTTTCGCCGCTGGCAGGCGCTGCTGGCGTTCGTGCCGGTGCTGGTCGGCATGCTGTTCGGCGCGGTGGCGTGCGTGGCGCTGTTTGGCACGATGCATGTGATGACCCTGGTGCTGGGCTCGAGCCTGATCGGCGTGGCGGTCGACTACCCGTTGCACTACCTGTCCAAGAGCTGGAGCCTGCGTCCGTGGCGCAGCTGGAGCGCAGTACGGCTGACCTTGCCAGGGCTGAGCCTGAGCCTGGCGACCAGTTGCATCGGCTACCTGGCCCTGGCCTTCACCCCTTTCCCGGCGCTGACGCAGATCGCGGCGTTCTCCGCCGCCGGCCTGATCGGTGCCTATTTGAGCGCCGTGTGCCTGCTGCCGGCGCTGCTCGCGCGCACCTCGTTGCAGCCGGCCGAGTGGCCGCTGCGCCTTGCCCAGCGCCTGATCGACTGGCGCGCCGCCCTGTTGCGTCGCGTGCCCAGCGCAGCCTTGCTGGCACTGCTGCTGGCCTTCACCGCCGCCGGGCTGTGGCAGTTGCAGAGCCGCAATGACATCCGCCAGTGGGTCGCCAGCCCGCCGCAGTTGCTCGAAGACGCCCAGGCTGTGGCGCGCATTACCGGTTACCAGCCCACCAGCCAGTTCTACCTGGTGCGTGGCGAAGATCAGCGCCAGTTGCTCGAACGTCTTCAAGGGTTGTCGGCCAAGCTCGATGAGCTGGTGGGGTTGGGCAAGCTCAAGGGCTACCTGAGCCTCAGCCAGCTGGTGGGCAGTGATCATGCGCAGCAGCAGACCCGTGAAGCCCTGGGCGCGTTGGCCCAGCATTGGCAACCGCTGGTGGCTTTGGGCGTGCCAGAAGCGGCACTGGCCGCTGAAGTCGAGCAGTTGCAGCAGTTGCCGACTCAGTCCATCGAGCAAGCCCTGCAAGGTCCGCTGTCCGAACCCTGGCGACCCTTGTGGCTGGGCCAGGACGGCGACGGCGTGGCTGCCATCGTCAGCCTGCAAGGCCTGGGCGATGCGGCGCTGTTGGGCTTGCTGGCCGAGGATCAGCCTGGGGTGCAGTTGGTTGACCGACTGGGCGAGCTGAACCGCTTGTTCGCGGCCACGCAGATCAACGCCGTGGAGCTGAAGCTGGTGTCGTGCGGCTTGATCCTGCTGTTGCTGATCCTGCCGTTCGGCCTGGGCGGCGCGCTGCGGCTGGTGGCTCTGCCACTGCTGGCGGCGCTGTGCAGCCTGGCCTGCCTGGGTTGGCTGGGGCAGCCGCTGACGCTGTTCAGCCTGTTCGGCCTGTTGCTGGTGACGGCGATCAGCGTGGATTACGCCATCCTCATGCACGAACGCATCGGCGGCGCGGCAGTGAGCCTGCTCGGCACGCTGCTGGCGGCGCTGACGACGTGGCTGTCGTTCGGGCTGCTGGCCTTGTCGGCCACGCCGGCGGTGAGCAATTTTGGCCTGGCGGTCAGCCTGGGGCTGGCGTTCAGCTTCCTGCTGGCGCCGTGGGCCGCGCCGCGTGAGCGGGAGGTGGCGGCATGAAGCCTGCTGCGCAACGGCGGCGGCCCAAACGCCTGCAAGCCCCTGGCAATAGCGAGGTGGCGCCATGACGGTGCTCGGGATGTGGGCGTTGATCCTGCTGGGCTTCGCGGCGGCCTGTGGGCTGGGCAAGCGCCTGGGCCTGATTCCGGTGGTCAGCCAACTGCTGCTGGCAGCCCTCGCGTTGCCGTTGCTGAACCTGCTGCTGAGCCAGCCGGCCTCCTCGCTGGACACGGCTGAGCTGCTTTCACCGGGCTGGGTCAAGACGCTGTACGGCGCCAGTTTCGCCCTGCTGCTGGGCGCGATCCTGGCCGATGTGCGCGAACTGCGCCCGGACCGCGAAGCGCTGAAGCTGGCGCTGCCGAGTTTTGGGGTGCCGTTCGCCTGCGGCCTGGCTTGCGCGGTGTGGCTGCTGCACATTCAGGGCATCGCCGCGTTGGCCCTGGGCCTGGTGTTTGCCATCACGGCCATCCCGGTGCTGCACCTGTACCTGCGCGCCATCGACTACCCGCCTGCTGCGAGCCGGCGCCTGCTGCAAGCGGCCATCGTCATCGACCTGGCCTGCTGGTTGCTGCTCGGCCTCGGCCAAGGCAGCCTGCACCCGGCAAGCCTCGGCTGGACGCTCGTGGCGGCGCTCGCGCCCTTGCCGCTCTACGCCCTGGGTCTGCGCGCGCCAGCGGCATACGGCGGGATTTTCCTGGCGCTGCTGTTCGCGGCTGAACACTACCGGCTCAATGCGCTGCTGCTGGGTATCGGCTTTCTGGCCTGCCTGGCCCTGCTCCAGCTGAACCTGCGCCTGCCGTTGTCCGCGAGGTGGTCGCAAGGTCTGCAGCAATACCTGGCGGTGCCACTGATCCTTGCCTGCGGCGTGCTGCAGGTCGATGTGCAGCAGGCGCTGCAAACGTTCGAACCGCTGCACCTGATCGCGCTGGTGGCGTTGCCGATTTTCAGCAAGCTGCTCGGCAACTGGCTCGGCCTGTGCTGGGCCGCGCCATCATTCGCAGGCGCCAGCAAGTGGCGGGAAAGCCTGCTGCTGAATATTCGCGGCCTGAGCGAAATCGTTTTCCTCAATCTGCTGCTCAGCCAGCAACTGATCAGCGCATCGCTGTACCTGACGTTGATGCTGATGAGCCTGGTCGCCACTTTGATGCCGGCCCTGGCCGGTCTGCACCGCTTGCCCTTGAATCCATTGCCCACGGCCAGGAGGCCCCATGCCGAACACTGAATTGCAGCAACGCCAGGTCCTGGTGATTGGCGCAGGCCCCTCCGGCGCCATTGCCGCCGCGCTACTCAAGCGTAAAGGCCACGACGTGCTGGTGATCGAACGCCAACGCTTCCCGCGCTTCTCCATCGGCGAAAGCCTGCTGGCCCACTGCCTGGACTTCGTCGAAGAAGCCGGCATGCTCGAGGCGGTGCACGCCGCAGGCTTCCAGTTCAAGAACGGCGCAGCTTTCGCCTGGGGCGAGGCGTACTCGGCGTTCGATTTCGGCGAGCAGTTCACCCCTGGCAAGCCAACCACCTTCCAGGTGCAGCGCGCGCAGTTCGACCAACTGCTGGCCGACCAGGCCCAGGCCCAGGGCGTGGAAATCCGTTACGAGCACGAGATCGTCGAAGCCGACATGAACGCTGAGCAGCCCCGCGTGCTGGTGCGCCGTCCCGACGGCAGCCATTACGCCGTGCAGGCCGACTTCGTGCTCGATGCCAGCGGCTACGGCCGCGTGCTACCGCGCCTGCTCGACCTCGAAGCGCCGTCCAGCTTCCCGGTCCGCCAGGCAGTGTTCACCCACATCGAAGACCGCATCAGCCAGCCTGGTTTCGACCGCGACAAGATCCTCATCACCACCCACCCGCAGCACCGCGACATCTGGTTCTGGACCATCCCGTTCAGCGACGGCCGCACCTCGGTGGGTGTAGTGGCCGACGCCACGCATTTTGCCCAAGCGCCCACCGACCTCGATGCCTGCCTGCAGCACTTCATCGCCCAGACGCCGAGCCTGGCCACGGTGCTGGAACACGCCGTGTGGGACACCCCGGCACGCACCATCGGCGGCTATTCGGCCAACGTGAAGAGCTTGCACGGGCGCGGCTTCGCCCTGCTCGGCAACGCGGCGGAATTCCTCGACCCGGTGTTTTCCTCCGGGGTGACCATCGCCATGCGCTCGGCGAGCATGGCGGCCAACCTGTTGCACCGGCAGTTGCAGGGCAACCCGGTGGATTGGCAGAGCGAATTCGCCGACCCGCTCAAACGCGGCGTGGACACCTTCCGCGTGTATGTCGAGGGCTGGTACGACGGCAGCTTCCAGGATGTCATCTACCATCCCGGCAGTTCGCCAGAAATCCGCGCCATGATCAGCTCGATCCTCGCCGGCTACGCCTGGGACACCCGCAACCCCTTCGTCGCCGAGCCACGCCGGCGCCTGCGCACCCTGGCCGAACTGTGTGCGCGGGAGGCGGTATGAGCCAGTCGCCGTTTTTGAGTGACAGCTACGTCGAGGAAACCCGTTTCGGCTTCTGGTTCCTGCGCAGCCACACCTGGCAGCACCACGTGCTGCGGGTTGCCATCGATGACCTGCACCGCCTGTTCGACACCCCGCTGCCCGCAGCGCCGGTGCTGCTCGATGTCGGCTGCGGCCAGGGCAAATCGTTCCAGCACCTGCAGCGGGTGTTCGCGCCGTCGCGGCTGATGGGCACCGACGCCGACCCGCACAGCCTGAAACTGAGCGCCGAAGAAGCCACGCGCCTGGGCCTGAACGTGGAACTGCGCGGCAGCGACTGCGCGCAGTTGCAGTTCGCCGATGCCAGTGTCGACGTGGTGTTCTGCCACCAGACCTTCCACCACCTGGTGGAACAGGAACAGGCCCTGGCCGAGTTCTACCGGGTGCTGAAACCGGGCGGCTACCTGCTGTTCGCCGAATCCACCGAGGCCTACATCGACACCTGGGTGATTCGCTGGCTGTTCCGCCACCCCATGCACGTGCAAAAGAGCGCCGAGGGCTATTTGCAGATGCTGCGCGATCAAGGCTTTGCCTTCGGTCCGCGCAACGTGTCTTACCCCTACCTGTGGTGGAGCCGTGCCAAGGACTTTGGCCTGCTCGAACGCCTGGGCTTGCGCAAGCCGCCACCGGTGGGCCAGCGTGAGGAAACGCTGGTCAACGTGGTGGCGCGCAAGCCGCTGGAGCAGCCATGAACCTCATCATCAGCCTGCTCTTGGGTCTGCTGCTCAGCGCCTGCGCCGGGCGCCCGCCGCTGCCGGCGCAACTGCCGCCAGTGCCGGTGCCGAGCCAGTGGCACGTCGAGCGCGAACAAGCAGGCCAGCGCCAGGACTGGCTGCTGGTGCTGCAACCTGAAGGCAACGGGCTGCGCTGGTCGCTGCTCGATCCGCTGGGCATTCCACAGGCGCGCCAAGTGCTCGACGGCCAGCAGTGGCGTGCCGATGGCCTGTTGCCGCCGAACCCGGCGGCGCGCGAGCTGTTCGCCGCGCTGCTGTTCGCACTGACCCCCGACGCCCAGGTGCAGCGTTTTTACCCACACGCCCAGCAGCAGGGCGCCGAGCGGCGCCTCGATCCGCGCTGGCGCGTGACGTACCAGACGCCCGCTACCTTCACCGTGCACCTTGCCGACGGCCTGCGCTATAGGCTCAGCCCTCTGACTGGCGAGAACACCCCATGACGGCCTACCTCAACGCCCTGGGCCTGGTTTGCGCGCTGGGTAACGGCCAAGCCGAGGTCACCCGCCGCCTGCTCGCCGGTGACGATTCAGGCATGTGTCCGGCCCCCCATTGGGTGGCCGAACGCTGTCTGCCGGTGGGCGCCGTGCAAGGCGCGCTGCCGGCCGTGCCGCTGGCCGACCAGCACAGCCGCAACAACCAATTGCTGTACGCCGCCGCGCAGCAGATCGAGCCGGCCATTGGCCAGGCCATCGCCCGTTTCGGCGCCGCGCGGGTGGCCGTGGTGCTCGGCACCAGCACCTCGGGCATCGCCGAGGCCAGTGCCGGCATCGCTCATTACCTGCACACCCAGACCTTCCCGGATGACTACCACTACGCCCAGCAGGAACTCAGCGCGCCGGCCACCTTTCTCGCTGACTGGCTGCAACTAAGCGGCCCGGCCTACGTGATTTCCACCGCCTGCACGTCGAGCGCGCGGGCCTTGCTCAGCGCCCGCCGGCTGCTCGACATGGGCCTGTGCGATGCGGTGCTGTGCGGTGGTGTCGACAGCCTCTGCGGCCTGACCCTGAACGGTTTCAGTGCCTTGGAGGCGGTCAGCGAACAACGCTGCAATCCGTTCTCGGCCAAGCGCAACGGCATCAACATCGGTGAGGGCGCAGCGTTGTTTCTGATGACCCGCGAAGCGGCACCCGGCACGCCGGCGATCGCCTTGCTCGGCGCCGGGGCCAGCTCGGACGCGCACCACATCTCGGCCCCGGACCCCACGGGCAAGGGCGCCCAGGCCGCGATGCACAAGGCGCTGCGCCATGCGCGCCTGGAGGCCGCGCAGATCGCCTACCTGAACCTGCACGGCACCGCCACGCCACACAACGACGCCATGGAAAGCATGGCCGTGCACGGTCTGTTCGGCGCCGGCCTGCCCTGCTCGTCAAGCAAGCCCATGACCGGCCATACCCTGGGCGCCGCAGGCGCGCTGGAGGCGGCGTTCTGCTGGCTGCTGCTCAGCCCGCACAACCCTGACAACCGCCTGCCGCCGCACCTGTGGGACGGCCAGCAGGACCCCGCCCTACCAGCGCTGGCCCTCACCGACGGTGCCCAGCACCTGGCCGCTGACGGCCCGCGCTACCTGATGAGCAATTCGTTCGCCTTCGGTGGCAACAACATCAGCCTGATTCTCGGAGACGCCCCATGATTGCCTGGCCCCTGGCCGAACTGCTGCCCCATGCCGGCGACATGATCCTCATCGATCAGGTCATCGCGTTCGATGAGGAGCAGGTCCACACCCGCGCCACGGTTCGCCCTGGCGGACTGTTCAACCGCGCCGACGGCAGCCTGCCGGCCTGGGTCGGCATCGAGCTGATGGCGCAGAGCGTGGCGGCCTATGCCGGTTGTCATGCTCGGGCCGACGGCAAGGCGGTGGAACTGGGCTTTCTGATCGGCACACGCAAGTTCGAGTGCGATGTCGAGCACTTCCCGGCCGGCAGCGAGCTGCACATTCACGCCCTGCGCTCGCTGCAGGACGACAACGGCATGGGCGTCTTCGAATGCCACCTGCGCGGCCCCGGCATCCACGCCAGCGCCCGCCTGAACGTTTACCGCCCGCCGCAAGCGGCCAGTTACCTGGCCGAGGCGGGCCCTGAGGAATCCCCCCATGACTGACACCATTCTCGTCACCGGTTCCAGCCGGGGTATCGGCCGGGCCATCGCCCTGCGCCTGGCCCAGGCCGGCTTCGACCTGGTCCTGCACTGCCGCAGTGGCCGTCGCGAAGCCGATGCGGTGGCGGCCGACATCCATGCCCTGGGCCGTCAGGCTCGGGTACTGCAATTCGACGTGGCTGACCGCGCCGCCTGCGCCGCAACGCTGGTCGCCGATGTCGAGGCCCACGGCGCCTATTACGGCGTGGTGTGCAACGCCGGCCTGACCCGTGACAACGCCTTCCCGGCGCTGACCGACGAGGACTGGGATCAGGTGATCCGCACCAACCTCGACGGCTTCTACAACGTCCTGCACCCGGTGATCATGCCCATGATTCGCCGCCGCGCGGCTGGACGCATCGTCTGCATCACGTCGGTGTCGGGGCTGATCGGCAACCGCGGGCAGGTCAACTACAGCGCCTCCAAGGCCGGCGTGATCGGTGCCGCCAAGGCCCTGGCGATCGAGCTGGGCAAGCGCAAGATCACCGTCAACTGCGTGGCCCCCGGGCTGATCGACACGGCCATGCTCGACGAGCACGTGCCGGTCCAGGACTTGTTGAAAATGATCCCCGCGCAACGCACCGGCACCCCGGAAGACGTCGCCGGCGCGGTGAATTTCCTCATGTCGGCCGAGGCCAGTTACATCACCCGCCAGGTCCTGGCAGTCAACGGAGGGTTGTGCTGATGCATCGCGTGGTCGTCACCGGCATGGCCGGCATCACCTCCCTGGGCAGCGACTGGCCGACCATCGTCGGGCATTTCGCTGGCAACCGCAGCGGGATTCGGCGGATGCACGAGTGGGATCGTTTCGAAGAGCTGAACACCCGTCTGGCCGGGCCTATCGATGACTTCCAGGCCCCAGGCCACTGGACCCGCAAGCAGCTGCGCAGCATGGGCCGGGTCTCGCGCCTGGCGGTAGCAGCGGCCGAGCGGGCCTTGGACGATGCCGGGCTGCTGTCTGATGCCAGTATTCGCGACGGGCGCATGGGCGTGGCCTGTGGCTCGTCCACCGGCAGCACCGAAGACATCAAGGCGTTCGGCAACATGCTGCTCAATTCGGTGGCCGTGGGCCTGAACGCCAACTCCTACGTGCGCATGATGCCGCACACCACGGCGGCCAACATCAGCATCTTCTTCGGCCTCACCGGCCGCTTGATTCCCACCTCCAGCGCCTGCACCAGCGGCAGCCAGGGCATCGGCTATGCCTACGAGGCGATCAAGTTCGGCCGTCTGCCGCTGATGCTCGCCGGCGGCGCCGAAGAGCTGTGTCCCACAGAAGCCATGGTGTTCGATGCGCTGTACGCCACCAGCCTGAAGAACGACACCCCGCACCTCAGCCCGCGCCCCTACGACAGCGGCCGCGACGGCCTGGTGATCGGCGAAGGCGGCGGCATGCTGGTGCTCGAAGCGCTCGACCATGCCCTGGCGCGCGGCGCGCACATCTACGCCGAACTGGTGGGTTTCGGCAGCAACGCCGATGGCCAGCACACCACCCGCCCAGAGCAGGTCACCATGCGCCGGGCCATGACCCTGGCGCTGGAAGATGCCGGCCTGGCGCCCGAGGCCATCGGTTATGTGAACGGCCATGGCACCGCCACCGAGCAGGGCGACATCGCCGAAACGCTGGCCACCAGCAGCCTGTTCGGGCCGCGCATGCCGATCAGTTCGCAGAAGAGTTTCCTCGGCCACACCCTGGGCGCCTGCGGGGCGCTGGAATCGTGGTTCAGCATCGAGATGCTCAATAGCGACCGCTACGTGCACACCCTCAACCTCGATGAGATCGACCCGCGCTGCGGCGAACTGGACTACCTGGTCGGGGAATGTCGTGGCATGAGCCACGAGTACGTGATGAACAACAACTTTGCTTTCGGCGGAGTCAACACCTCGTTGATCTTCCGCCGCTGGCAATAACCGCAACACCACTCCACTCAAGGATCGACCCATGCGTTTGAAAACTCTGACCGCCTCCGCCGCCCTGCTGCTGTGCGCCCTGCCGGGTATCAGCCAGGCCCGTGATACCGCGCTGTACCTGCCGTTCGACAAGGTCGTGAAGCAGATGCAGGCCGAGAACAAGCTCGACGGTTCGGTGAAGTTCTACCTGGCTGGCACCCAGCCACGCGGCAAAGCCAAAGTGATCCGCCCCGGCTCGACGACCAACAAGAAGACCAACGCCTTTAACAAGACCGACGAAGCCGCCTGCGAATGGGCCCTGCAGTCTGCGCTGCTGACCCTGCAGGACGCCGCCCGTCAGGTGAACGCCAATGCGGTGACCAACATCGTCAGCTACTACAAGAAGAACGAACGCAAGGACGCCACCACGTATGAATGCCATGCCGGTGCGGTGATTGCCGGGGTGGCGCTGAAGGGGGATTTGTCGCGGGTCGATTGATCTGAAAAGGCACCGGCTCGTCTAACGGACGACCGGTGCCTTGCGGCGACGCGCACCCCCAGGCGCGCGCCTCTAACGCTTTTCCCACACCTCGAAGTGATACGCCGGGCCGTCCCCTTCAGCCGCCTGAGGTGCGCTGGACACCCGCTGCCACTGGCCTTCATCGAACACCGGAAACCACGCATCGCCCGCCGGGCTGAGTTCGACCCGGGTCAAGTACATCCGGCTCACCAACGCCTGTTCCAGTGCCTGCGCATACAACTGCGCGCCGCCGATCAGCATCACTTCATCGACGCCTTGCTCACGGGCCCACTGCTCGGCGCGCTGCTGCGCGTGCTGCAGCGAGGCGAACACTTCGGCACCGTCGAGCTGCAGGCCGGTTTGGCGGCTGACCACCAGGTTCAACCGACCTGGCAACGGCCGGCCCAACGAATCCCATGTCTTGCGACCCATGATGATCGGCTTGCCCAGGGTGGTGGCCTTGAAGTACTTGAAGTCCCCCGGCAGGTGCCAGGGCATGGAATTGTCGATGCCGATCACGCGGTTCTCGGCGAGCGCCGCGATCAGGCTGAGGGGGAGTGATGTGGTCATGGCGGCGAGGATAGCAAACCCTGCCTGGGTTATGCTTCCAGCCTACTTCGTGCACTGGAAGACCCCGTGACTGCACTGACCCGATTCGACGCGCGCTGGCTCACCGAGGCGGTGCGCCTGCGTGAACAACACGCCGGCCTTCTGGACGACCAAGAGGCCAATCGTCAGGCCCGCCAGCACGGCGGCGACCTGGGCGAGCGTATCGAGCGCCGCGCCCTGTGGCTGGCCGAACGCGACGGCATGCTGACGGCCTTGCGCCATTGGAAACAGGGCGCGCGCCTGGCCTTGATCGGGCTGATGCTGTTCGCCGTGCTCAGTGGCGCAGGCCTGGCCTTCGCGGCGTTGGGTGACGGCACGCGGCCGGTCAATGTGTTCTGGGCGCTGGGCAGCCTGCTGGGGCTGAACCTGCTGATGCTGCTGGGCTGGGCGCTAGGCTTCTGGCTCTCGGGGGAGCACGGCGCCGGGCTCGGCCGCCTGTGGCTGTGGCTCAGCGAACGCCTGGCGCGCGACGCCCAGGCCGCGCACCTGGCGCCGGCGCTCCTGGTGATGCTGGAACGGCGGCGTCTGTCGCGCTGGCTGCTTGGCCTGTGGGTCCACGGCCTGTGGCTGCTGGCGATGCTCAGCGCGCTGGGCATGCTGCTGACCCTGCTGGCCGGGCGCCGTTATGGCTTTGTCTGGGAAACCACACTGCTGGCCGCCGAACCCTTCATCAGCCTGACCCAGGCCCTCGGCGCGCTGCCCTCGCTGCTCGGCTTCAACGTGCCGAGCGAGCCCATGATTCGCGCCAGCGGCGCGGCCCAGCCAGCGCTGGATGTCGCCCGTCAGGCCTGGGCCAGTTGGCTGCTCGGCGTGGTGCTGATGTACGGACTGCTGCCGCGCCTGTTGCTCGCCGCGCTGTGCCTGTGGCGCTGGCGCCAGGGCCGCGCGCGCCTTGAGCTCGACCTGGAGCAACCCGCCTACCGCCAGTTGCGCGAAGTGCTGATGCCCAGCAGCGAGCGGCTGGGCGTGCAAGACCCTGCGCCGTTGGCGCTGCCGCATACCGAGCTGAGCGCACCAGAGGCCGGCAGCCACGGTGCCCTGTTGGTCGGCCTGGAGCTGGACGATCAGCGCCCCTGGCCACCGCCGCTGCCAGCGACCGTCAGCGACGCCGGCCTGCTCGACAGCCGCGCCTCGCGCAACCGCCTGCTGGAACAGCTCAGCCGCTTTCCCCCGCAGCGCCTGGTGATTGCCTGCGACCCGCGGCGCTCGCCCGACCGCGGCAGCCTGACCCTGCTCGCGGAGCTCGCCCGCAACGCCGGTGCCACCCGCATCTGGCTACTGCCGGCAGTGCCGGGTGAGGTGTTGGAGCCCGCCCGCCTGGGCGACTGGCACGAAGCGCTGGAACGCCTTGGCCTGCCGCACAGCGACAGCCTTGCGCTGAGCTGGTTGGAGCAGGGTCATGACTGAACCCCTGAAGCCGTTTTCAACGGCGCCTATCCAGTGCGACACCCCCTCCCTGCCCTCGACCCTGAGCCGACTGGAGCACCGCCATGCCGCAATCCCCGAGCCAGCCTGCACCGGCCAGCGCAACGCCTCGCTGCCACACACCCTGAACCGGCTGGAGCACGGCCATGACTGAGCCACTGAAACTGGCCCTGGTAGGCCACACCAACGTCGGCAAGACCTCCCTGCTGCGCACCCTGACCCGCGATGTGGCGTTTGGCGAGGTCTCGCACCGCCCCAGCACCACGCGCCATGTGGAAGGCGCGCGGCTGTCGGTGGACGGCCAGTCGCTGCTGGAGCTGTACGATACCCCCGGCCTGGAAGATGCCATCGCCCTGCTGGAGCACCTCGAACGGCTGGAGCGCCCCGGTGAACGGCTCGACGGCCCGGCGCGCCTGCAGCGTTTTCTGCAAGGCAGCGAGGCGCGGCAGCGCTTCGAGCAGGAAGCCAAGGTGCTGCGCCAACTCCTGGCGAGCGACGCCGGCCTGTATGTGATCGATGCCCGCGAGCCGGTGCTGGCCAAGTACCGCGATGAGCTGGAAGTGCTGGCCAGTTGCGGCAAGCCGCTGCTGCCGGTGCTCAATTTCGTCGCCAGCGAGCAGCACCGCGAAGCGCAGTGGCGTGAGGCCCTGGCCCGCCTCGGCCTGCATGCGCTGGTGCGCTTCGACAGCGTGGCGCCGCCGCAGGACGGCGAGCAGCGGCTGTATGACAGCCTCGCCTTGCTGTTGGAAAACGCACGGCCCGCGCTACAACGGCTGATCACCGATCAACAGGCGCAGCGGGTGGCGCGCCAGGCCACTGGCAAGCGCTTGATCGCAGAACTGCTCATCGATTGCGCGGCCTGTCGGCGCAGTGTCGACAGCGAGCCGGCAGCGCAGGCTGAGGCCATGTCTGCGTTGCGCCAGGACATACGCCAGCGTGAGCAACGCTGCGTCGAGGCGCTGCTGGCGCTGTACGCCTTCCGCCGCGAAGATGCCGCCGCCGCTGACGTGCCATTGCTGGACGGGCGCTGGGGCGATGACCTGTTCAACCCCGAGACGCTGCGCCAGCTCGGCGTGCGGGTGGGCAGCGGCGTTGCGGCGGGCGCGGCGGCCGGGGCGAGTGTCGATCTGCTGGTGGGCGGCCTGACCTTGGGCGCGGCGGCACTGGCCGGCGCCATCGCCGGCGGCGCGCTGCAAACGGCGCGCAGCTACGGTGCGCGGCTGATGGGCAAGCTCAAGGGCCATCGCGAACTGACCGTCGATGACAACGTGTTGCGCCTGCTGGCCTTGCGTCAGCAGCAGTTGATGCAGGTACTCGATGCCAGGGGCCACGCGGCGATGGGCAGCATCGAACTGCCGCCGCCGGCCGAGAAAACCTGGCGCGAAGGCAAACTGCCCAGCGCCTTGCACAAGGCGCGCGCGCATCCGCAGTGGTCGAGCCTGAACCCCGGCGCGAGGCTTGATCAACGGGAACGGCAGGAGCAGGTCAAAACCCTGGTCGAGGCGCTGTAGCGCCGCAAGGCTCGGCCATCGCGATGCTGACACGACGGGCTCGAGCACCGCTTTGACGCAGTCGCGTGCAGTGCAGGTATGGGTGATGGATGTCGCCACAGTGATGTGCACAACGTGGCGCGGTCAGACCTCACTGGGCGACGTCGCTCGTGCCACCCGAGGCGTTTCGGCTGCGCAAGGCACGTCAAGCCCCGGGGCCAATCCTGCCTGGGCGGCTGACCGGTCCCAGGCAGCCCACGTTCGGCGTCTGGCCCGGGCTTACGGGCTAGAGGGTGCGACTGATCGACGCGGTCTATCAGCGTATCGACTCAAGCGATTAGACGTGTGTTGCCCAGGGGCATAGGCTAGAACGCGTATACAACCCTGGTGATCCGCCTCGATGAACAGCACACCTCCGGTCTGCGCGGCATCCACCTCGCTCTCCCTGCCTGCCGCCAGCAACACTTATGAATACGCCCAGCTCAGCGATGCCGAGCGTGCGTCCACGCCGCTGGCTGAAGAAGTGGCGCTGGCTATCGCCTACAACGGTCTGAACCAGGCGGTGATGCTGGTCAGCCCGACCGATCTGGACGACTTTGTGGTCGGTTTCAGCCTCGGCAGCGGCCTGGTGGCCAGCACCGACGAGATCTACGACATCAAGCTTTCGGGCAGCGGTTCGGCGATGTACGCCGACGTCGAGATCGCCAGCCGTGCGTTCTGGAACCTCAAGGACCAGCGCCGCCAGTTGGCTGGCACCAGTGGTTGCGGCCTGTGCGGCGTCGAAGCGCTTGAGCAGGCGCTGCCTGATCTCACCGTGTTGCCTGGCGCACCCTTGCCCCCTGTGCACTGGCTCAACGACCTGCGCCAGCGCATTGATGCCTTCCAACCGCTCGGCCAGCACTGCGGGGCCGTGCACGCGGCATTGTTCATGGACCGCAATGGCGAACTGCTGATGGGCCGCGAAGACATCGGCCGGCACAACGCGCTGGACAAACTGATCGGCGCCCTGCTGCGCCAGCGCATCGACGCCAGCGGTGGCCTGGCCATCGTCACCAGCCGCTGCAGCCTGGAGCTGATCCAGAAGGTCCTGCGCGCCGGTATCCAGACCCTGGTCAGCCTGTCGGCGCCCACCGGTCTCGCCCTGCAATGGGCACGCAAGCACAACCTGAACCTGATTCATTTGCCCAAACACAGTGCACCGCGGGTCTACAGCCCCGCGTCGGAGTAATAAGCCGTGAGTTCGCATCAGAAAATGCCTGACAACGCCCCCGCGTCCAGCCCGCGCTACAAGCCCTACCCTGGCCCTGCCGGCGGTTGGGGAGCGCTGATCAGCGTGGCCAAAGCCTGGGTCGGCAGCGACAACGCGCTGAAGAACCTGCGCGCGATGCTCAAGACCAACCAGAACGGCGGCTTCGACTGCCCCGGTTGCGCCTGGGGCGATTCCCCGGAAAGCGGCATGGTCAAGTTCTGCGAGAACGGCGCCAAGGCGGTCAACTGGGAAGCCACCAAGCGCCGCGTCGATGCCGCATTCTTCGCCCGCTACAGCGTCAGTGCGCTGCGCGAGCAGAGCGACTACTGGCTCGAATACCAGGGCCGTCTGACCGAGCCGATGGTCTACGACGCGGCCAGCGACCGTTACACGCCTATCGACTGGGACGGTGCCTTTGCCCTCATCGCCCAGCACCTCAACGGGCTGCAGAGCCCCGATCAGGCCGAGTTCTATACCTCGGGCCGGGCCAGCAACGAAGCGGCGTACCTGTATCAGCTGTTCGTGCGCGCCTACGGCACCAACAATTTCCCCGACTGCTCGAACATGTGCCATGAAGCCAGTGGTGTCGCGCTGGGGCAGAGCGTCGGCGTCGGCAAGGGCACCGTGACCTACGACGACTTCGAGCACGCCGATGCCATTTTCGTCTGGGGCCAGAACCCCGGCACCAATCACCCACGCATGCTCGATCCGTTGCGCGATGCGGTGAAACGTGGTGCCCAGGTGGTCTGTGTCAATCCGCTCAAGGAGCGTGGACTGGAGCGCTTCCAGCACCCGCAGCACATGTTGGAAATGCTCACCAACAGCGACAAGCCGACCAACACCGCGTTCTTGCGCCCGGCCCTGGGCGGTGACATGGCGTTGATGCGCGGCATGGCCAAATTCACCCTGCAGTGGGAGCGTGACGCCCAGGCCAAAGGCGAGCCGGCCGTGTTCGACCACGCGTTCATCGCCGAGCACGGCCATGGGCTCGACGAGTACCTGGCGGTGGTCGATGCCACCCCGTGGGAGCACATCCAGGCGCAGTCGGGCCTGACCCTGGACGACATCGAGCTGGCCGCGCGCATGTACTGCCGTGGCAAGCGCGTGATCATGTGCTGGGCAATGGGCCTGACCCAGCATCGCCACTCGGTGCCAACCCTTCAGGAGCTGGTCAACCTGCAGATGCTGCGCGGCAACATTGGCGTGCCGGGCGCAGGCCTGTGCCCGGTACGCGGCCATAGCAACGTGCAGGGCGACCGCACCATGGGCATCAATGAGCGCCCATCGGTAGCGCTGCTCGACTCAATCGAGCGACGCTTCGGGTTCCAGGTGCCACGCCACAACGGCCATAACGTGGTCGAGGCGATTCACGCCATGCTCGAAGGGCGCTCGAAGGTGTTCATCGCACTGGGCGGCAACTTTGCCCAGGCCACTCCAGACACCGACCGCACGGCGCAGGCCCTGCAAAACTGCGACCTGACCGTGCAGATCAGCACCAAGCTCAACCGCAGCCACCTGCTGCATGGCAAGCGTGCGCTGATCCTGCCGTGCCTGGGCCGCACCGACATCGACCTGCAAAGCGAAGGGCCGCAGGCGGTGACCGTGGAAGACTCGTTCAGCATGGTCCACGCCTCCAATGGCCAGCTCAAGGCCCTGTCGCGGCAGATGCGCTCGGAGCCTGCGGTGATCGCCGGCATCGCTGCCGCGACCCTGGGCAAGACGCCGGTGGACTGGCAGTGGATGGTGGCCGACTACGACCGCATCCGCGACCTGATCGCCGACACCATTCCAGGCTTCAGCGACTTCAATGTGCGCCTGAAAAACCCCGGTGGTTTCTATCTGGGCAACAGCGCCGCCAAGCGTCAGTGGGCCACCAGCAACGGCCGCGCCAACTTCAAAGCCAACCTGTTGCCCGACAGCCTGATCGACAAACGCGTGCTCGCCAGCGGCCAGGTGCCTGACCTGGTGATGCAGTCGATGCGCTCGCACGACCAGTACAACACCACCATTTACGGCATGGACGACCGCTACCGCGGCGTACGCGGCCAGCGCGACGTGCTGTTCGTCAACGAAGCCGACATCATCCGCCTGGGCTTCCAGCCAGGGCAGAAGGTCGACATCGTGTCGTTGTGGGGCGACAAACACGTGCGCCGCGTGCACGGTTTCACCCTGCTGGCGTTCGACATCCCGGCAGGCCAAGCCGCGGCCTACTACCCCGAGGTCAACCCGCTGGTACCACTGGACAGCATCGGCGACGGCAGCCACACGCCCACCTCGAAGTTCGTCGCGATCAAGCTGGAGCGGGCGCGGGATAACGGGCGGATTATCTGAGCGGACCGCTCGTCATTGCTCAACAGGCCAAAAAAAAGCCCCGACCGCAACGGCCGGGGCTTTTTCTCAAGTAGCGTAAGACACGCGTTTTTGAACAAAGTTTCATAGCGAAAACAACAGGTTACAGATTTCGTTAGCTTGCGTGCTATTCGTCGGATTTGCGTTGCCAGCCTCGCCTGCGGGCGGCACATTCGCCCCGTCATCCCTACGAGACGCTATCGATGAAGAAGTACACCTCAATGCTTTTGTTGTCCCTCGGTCTGCTCAGCGGCGTCGCCTCGGCGGGCGGCAACACTGAAGCAGGTATCGGCGGCGCACTGGGCGGGGTACTGGGCTCAGTGGTCGGTCAATCCATGGGCGGTAGCACAGGTTCTGCCATCGGTGCAGGCCTGGGCGGTGCAGCCGGCAGCGCGGTGGGTGCGGACAAGCGCCAGCGCGGTGAGGCGGCCATCGGTGGCGGCCTGGGCGCGGCCGGTGGCAACGTGATCGGTCGCCAGGTCGGCGGCAGCACCGGCAGCCTGATCGGCGCAGCCGCTGGCGGCGGTGCAGGCGGCGCGCTTGGCAACTACATGGGCAACGAGGCCGACCGTGACGACCGTCGCGCCCGCCGTGGTTACGATGACCGCCGCCCACATGACCGAGGCCGTCACTACGGGCATCGCAAGCACCACGGCCCAGGCCATCACCGCCACCACCGCTGAGTCGGTGCGCGGCTAGAATCGAACAAGGCCCTGCGCTTGGCACAGGGCCTTGTTCATGCCTGGTCGATCAGTTGCAGGCCCGCCAAGGCCTGCTGCACGGTGTCCGGCAGCCCGGCTGGACGCCCACTGGCGCGCTCGACGAACACTTGCACGACCCGCCCGGCGGCACAGGGCTCCGGCTCACCGGGGCGGAACAGGCCGAGCTGGTATTCCACCGTGCTGCCAGCCAGGCGGCTCACGCCCACCGCCACTTCGAGCATGTCGGGAAAGCCTGGCAACGCAAAGAAATCGGCGGATGAACTGACCACGAACACCGCCAGTGGTCCTTCGCGCAAATCAAGCCCGGCTTCCTGTAACAGAAACGCCTGCAAGGCGGTCTCGAAGTAACCGTGCACGGTCGCGCCGGACACATGACCGTGCAGGTCGTTGTCGTGCGGGCGGGTGAGGATCGGGTGGGAATGGCTGAAGCGATTGCGCTGAAGGCGAGTCATGGCGGCGGTCGTCCTTGGACAAGAGGCCAGCCAGTGAAGCAGATTCCGGGGCGATACGAAAATCCTCGACACCACCGGCCAGCGGCAGACAGAAAAACGCCAGGGCCTTGATGGCCCCGGCGGGACTGTCGATGCTTGCACGGCCCATCGGACGATGGGCGCCAACCGCCCCACCTGGGATGCCTGAGCGCCTGCGCCAGCCGGCTACCGCCACTGCACGGCGGCTGCAGCGCTTCAGGCCGCTTCAGACATCCTGAACCTGCTGCCACACCTTGGGCCGGAAGAACAAGGTTTCCCCACGGGCCAATCCGGTGAGGCTGTCGTGATCCTTGACCACCTCAGCCTCGATCAGCTCGCTCTGCCCTTCCACCTTCAAGGTAATCCGCGTGGTGGCGCCCAGCGGGCGGATGTCACGCACCTCGGCCGCATGATGGCCTTCGGTTTCATGCCGCGACAACGACACCTCGTGCGGACGGAACAGCACATGCTGCCCTTCACTGAGGCTCAGGCGGTTGGAATCGCCGAGGAAGTGGTAGACGAAATCGTTGGCAGGCTTTTCGTACACCTCACCCGGCGAGCCGATCTGCTCGATCACGCCCTTGTTCATCACCACGATGCGATCAGCGACCTCCATGGCTTCCTCCTGGTCGTGGGTGACGAACACCGAGGTCAGGTTGATGTCCTCGTGCAACCGCGCCAGCCAGCGGCGCAGTTCCTTGCGCACCTTGGCGTCCAGCGCGCCGAAAGGCTCGTCGAGCAGCAGCACCTTGGGCTCTACCGCCAGGGCGCGGGCCAGGGCGATGCGCTGGCGCTGGCCACCGGACAACTGCTCCGGGTAGCGGTCGGCCAGCCAGTCGAGCTGCACCATGTTCAGCAGCTCATGCACCTTGGCCGCGATCTGGCTTTCGTTCGGGCGCTCGCCCTTGGGCTTCATGCGCAAACCGAAGGCGACGTTGTCGAACACGCTCATGTGGCGGAACAGCGCGTAATGCTGGAACACGAAACCGACGTTGCGATCACGCACGTCGTGGCCGGACACATCTTCGCCATGGAAGACGATGCTGCCCTGATCCGGGGTTTCCAGGCCGGCGATGATGCGCAGCAGCGTGGTCTTGCCGCAGCCCGACGGGCCGAGCAACGCCACCAGCTCACCGCTGTGGATGTCCAGGTTGATGGCGTTCAGGGCCTGAAAACTGTTGAAGCGCTTGCTGACGTTACGAACTTCGATCGACATTTATCAGTCCTCCGCTGCGTTGTGGCGCAGGCGGTTAATGCGGGATTCGCTCCACTGCTTGAGCAGCAGGATGAACAGCGCCAGGATCAGCAGCAAGCTGGCCACGCTGAAGGCCGCGACATGGTTGTATTCGTTGTAGAGGATCTCGACGTGCAGCGGCAGGGTATTGGTGACGCCACGGATATGCCCCGACACCACCGACACTGCGCCGAACTCGCCCATGGCCCGCGCGGTACACAACACCACGCCATAGATCAGGCCCCATTTGATGTTGGGCAGGGTCACATGCCAGAACATCTGCCAGCCATTGGCGCCGAGCAGGCGCGCGGCCTCTTCTTCCTGGGTGCCCTGCTCCTGCATCAGTGGGATCAGCTCACGGGCCACGAACGGCACCGTGACGAAAATGGTCGCCAGTACGATGCCCGGCAAGGCAAAGACGATCTGGATATCGTGGTCCTGCAACCACGGCCCGAACAGGCCTTGGGCGCCGAACATCAGCACATAGACCAGGCCGGCGATCACGGGCGAGACCGAGAACGGCAGGTCGATCAGCGTGACCAGGATGCTCTTGCCACGGAAGTTGTACTTGCTCACGCACCACGCGGCGCTGAGGCCAAACACCAGGTTCAGCGGTACGGAAATCGCCACTGCCAGCAGGGTGAGCTGCAGGGCGGCCAGTGCGTCGGGCTCGAAGATGGCCTCGAAGAACGTGCCAAAGCCGTTCTTCAGCGCCTGTGAGACCACGATGAACAACGGCAACAGCAGGAACAGCGCAAACACCAGCCACGCCGAAATGATCAGCACGCGCCGCGCAGTGGCGCTGCCGCGACGGGCGGCATTGGCGCTGGCGGTGGCGCCAAGGGATGAACTAGACATGAGCCTGGGCCTCCTTCATGGGGTTTCGATGCGCCGCTGCAACAGGTTGATCAGCAGCAGCAGGATGAAGGAAACCACCAGCATCAGCACGCCGATGGCGGTGGCGCCGGTGTAGTCGTACTGGTCGAGCTTGACCATGATCAGCAGCGGCAGGATCTCGGTCTTCATCGGCATGTTGCCGGCGATGAAAATCACCGATCCGTACTCGCCCACACCCCGTGCAAAGGCCAGGGCGAAGCCGGTCAGCCAGGCCGGCAGCAGCGCGGGCGCCAGCACATGGCGAAACACCTGCAAGGGTTTGGCGCCCAGGCAGGCGGCAGCCTCTTCCACTTCGCGCGGGATGTCGGCCAACACCGGCTGCACCGTGCGCACCACGAACGGCAGGGTGACGAAGGTCAGCGCCAAGGTAATGCCGATGGGGGTGTAGGCGATCTTGAAGCCAAGCTCCGTGGCGAACTGCCCTACCCAGCCATTGGGGGCATACAACGCCGTCAAGGCAATGCCGGCCACGGCAGTGGGCAAGGCAAATGGCAGGTCGATCATCGCATCGATGACCTTGCGCCCCGGGAAGGTGTAGCGCACCAGCACCCAGGCCAGCAATGTGCCGATCAGGCCATTGAGGATGGCGGCAAGCAGGGCGGTGCCAAAGCTGAGCTTGAGCGCGGCGAGGACCCGCGGCGCCGTGACGATGGCCCAGAACTGCTCCCAGGTCAGCTGCGAGGCATGGATGAACATGGCCGCCAGCGGTATCAGCACGATCAGGCTGAGGTACACCAAGGTGTAGCCCAGTGTCAGCCCGAAGCCGGGTATGACGGGGGAAATACGTCGCGACATAAGAGTCCCTGGTTGAACGCACCAGGCCCGGGGGCGATCCCGGGCCGGTGCAGGCTACTACTGAAGGGTGTTGCCGAGCCCTATGCGAGAAGGCTTGAGATCACGATCAGGCGAGGCGCACGGCCAAGGCCACGCGCCTGCCGCTGTCATCAACACCGCTTGACCGAGTATCGAGGCGTTGCAGACGGCGCCCGGCGGATTGAATCACCCGGTTACTGCGCCTGGTAGATCTGGTCGAACACACCCCCGTCGTTGAAGAACTTGGGTTGCGCAGTTTTCCAGCCGCCGAAGTCTTTGTCGATGGTCACCAGGTCGAGTGTCGGGAACTGCTTGGCATACTCGGCCGCGACTTTCTCGTCACGCGGACGGTAGAAGTTTTCGGCCGCGATTTTTTGACCTGCCGGGCTGTACAGGTGCTTGAGGTACTCGGTGGCGATTTCGGTATTGCCCTTCTTCTCGGCATTCTTGTCGACCACGGCCACCGGCGGTTCGGCGAGGATCGACAGCGACGGCACGACGATGTCGAACTTGTCGGCGCCACCGTCTTCCTTCAGGGCCAGGAACGCCTCGTTTTCCCAAGCCAGCAACACGTCGCCCTGGCCATTGTTGACGAAGGTGATGGTCGAGCCGCGTGCACCGGTATCGAGTACCGGGACGTGCTTGAACAGCTCCTGCACGTAGGCCTTGGCCTTGTCTTCGCTGCCACCGGTCTTCAGGCCATAGGCCCAGGCGGCCAGGAAGTTCCAGCGGGCGCCACCGGAGGTCTTGGGGTTGGGCGTGATGACCGAGACGTCGTTCTTGACCAGGTCGCCCCAGTCCTTGATGCCTTTGGGGTTGCCCTTGCGCACCAGGAACACGATGGTCGAGGTGTACGGTGTGCTGGCGTCAGGCAGGCGGGTCTGCCAGTTCTCCGGCAGCGTCTTGCCGAGCTTGGCGATTTCGTCGATGTCACCGGCCAGGGCCAGGGTCACCACGTCGGCGCGCAGCCCATCGATCACCGCCCGGCCCTGCTTGCCCGAGCCGCCATGGGACTGCTGGATCTTCACCTTGTCGCCGGGATGGGTCTGCTGCCAGTGCTTGATGAATTCAGCGTTGTACTGCTGGTACAGCTCGCGGGTGGGGTCGTAGGACACGTTGAGCAGTTCGTAATCCTTGGCAACGGCGGAACCGGCAAACACGGCGCTGGCGATGGCCGCGAGCGCAAAACGGCGGATGGACATGGTGAAGCTCCCGATTGGCATTTTTTTTGAGAGGCGAAACAGTGGCGTCAAGCAGGCTTGGTACCGGGCTGCTGCAGGCGGAATTTTTCCTTGCGCTCGATCTGTACCACCTGCGCGTTGTGCACGGTGATCTCCACCGCGCCGAAACGCAGGTTGCGCAACGCGTTCTGGATTTCCCGCAGAAGGGTGGCTTCGTCTTGTCCGTCGATGCTGCGCAGGTTGGCACTCATGCTCGTTCTCCAGTAATGAGGTGCCGGGCATCGTCGAAGGGGATATTGCGCCTGGCGTGAGGGCAATAGTAATGAGGGTGGAATATTCTTAAAAAGAATATTTAAGAATTTTTATATAACCATTTTGTAGGTTTTTCTTGCCTTCGCTAGATCTGTCGCTAACGAGGTATTCCAGAGGTGTTGTCGCCAGCGAAGCCGAAGCAACATCGGTCCCCTGTGGAGCGGTCAGCCTTGAAGGTGGATGCCGATCACCGAGGCTCATGTTCATTGGCCTTGGCGTGATAGCTGCAGTGACCACAGCAGATCTTCAATGAACAAAAATGAGGATCACGTATTGAATTTACTCCACAAATGAGGGACTATTCAGGCACTACTCAGCCCCGTACGCAGCGATTCAGTTCGCTGGCCGTTGGGGTGAAGAAACCGGCCTTGAGCCGGTTTTTTCGTTTCTAGTGAAGAGAAATTTTGCGCACTGCTTGCTTTGTCGACGGTTACAACCTGTTTTACGGCCTCTTGGCCGGCACCCAGTACAAGTGGCTTGATCTTCAAGCTTTGCTGAGTCATGTCATCCATGTAGAACACCCTGGCAGCACAGTGGAGACCGTTAATTTCTTCACCTCTGGCGTCAAACCTTCTCTGGCTAGCCGAGGCTCCGTTTCAAAAGAGGCTCAGGACACGTACCTGAGAGCTTTGATTGCTCGCAACGTCAACGTTTTCTACGGTCGTCATCAGCTCGAATCTGGCAAGGCGCCGCGATTTATCGACAAGCAGACGCCAGCCTCCAGAACTGACCAAGTGGAAATCTGGAAGCTTGAAGAAAAAGAGACGGACGTGCATATCGCGATCAGCATGTACCGCCTCGCGGCGCATCAAGCAGCGAGGCTGCCTGATCAGCGCATTGACCAGTTGGTCCTGGTCTCGGCGGATACTGACATGACCCCAGCCCTGCGGGCCATTCACGAAGATTTCCCGAATATGCGCCTAGGTGTGATCCTGCCGCACCGCGAAGGAATCAAACGAACAGTACCAGGTTCACTGAAGCAGTACGCTCATTGGATGCGGCACATTGTGACCAATGTCGAACTGGCCGCACATCAATTACCGCCCCGTGTACCCACTCGGAAGAAACCTGCGGACAAACCCGAGTACTGGTAGGCCTGGTCACAGATTCTGCCTCTGGGTATCGTCTGCCCCCCGTCAAGTCTGTACGACAAAGAAGCCATATAACCCTCTCATGTAGCACAGGCTCCAGATGATATCTCGGCACGCGGGCGGCGCCGTCAAGACAACAGGCAGGGGCCTTTGACAGTCCGCCGATAGCCCCGCCTAGCCGCCGATCACCGCGCCCCATCCTTCTGCGGCTCACGAATCTTGTACCAAGCCACATACAGCGCCGGCAGGAACAGCAGCGTCAGCAGCGTGGCGCTGATGATGCCGCCGATCATGGCGTAAGCCATCGGCCCCCAGAACACTTCGCGGGCGATGGGGATCATGCCCAGGCTGGCGGCAGCGGCGGTCAGCAGGATCGGCCGGCGGCGGTGGTTGGTGGCTTCCACCACGGCGTCCCACGGGGCGTAGCCTTCGGCCTCGTAGACATCGATCTGGGTCACCAGGATCACCGAGTTGCGGATGATGATGCCGATCAGCGCCAACACTCCGAGGATCGCCACGAAGCCCATGGGCGTGCCGGTTGGCACCAGCGCCAGCACCACACCGATCAGGCCCAGCGGCGCCACGCTGATCACCAGGAACAGCTTCTGCACGCTGTGCAGCTGGATCATCAGGAAGGTCGCCATGAGGAACAGCATCAGCGGAATCACCTTGGCGATCGGCCCCTGGGCCTTGCCGCTTTCCTCCACCGTACCGCCCACCGCCACCTGGTAACCCGTCGGCAGCTTCTCGGCGAACTCCGTGATCTTGGGCTTCAGCTCGGCCACCAGATCCGTTGGCTGCATGTCGCCGTGCACCGAAGCCTTGAGCGTGATGGTCGGTTTGCGATCACGGCGCCACACCAGCGGCTGCTCCATTTCATAGCGCACCGTGGCAAAGGCCAGCAACGGAATCGAAGTGCCGTTGGGCGTGACGATCTGCAGGTTCTGCAAGGTATCGGGCGAGCCACGCTCACTGTCCTGCGCACGCGCCACCACATCGATCAGGTAGATCTCGTCATTCACCTGGGTCACCGGCGCGCCGCTGACGATGCTGTTCATCACGTTGGCCACGTCTTCGGACGACAGCCCCAGCTGGCGGGCTTTGTCCTGGGCGATGTCGACCCGCAGCACTTTGCCCGGCTCGTTCCAGTCAAAAATCATGTCGCCAATGTTGGGGTTGGCGTCGAGCACCGTGGCCAGGTCGATGGCGTGGCGACGGACCTGGTCGATGTCCTTGCCGCTGACGCGGTACTGAATCGGCCGGCCCACGGGCGGGCCCATTTCCAGCGACTGCACGTTGCTACCGATGCCGACGAAGTCTTTGCGCAGGCGTTCCTTGAGGCGGGCGATAAGCTCGCCGCGCTGCTCCAGGCCCGTGCTGACGATCACCAATTGCGCGTAATAGGGGTTCTGCAACTGCTGGTCCAGCGGCAGGTAGAAGCGGATCGCGCCCTGGCCGATGTAGGTGCTCCAGTGGTCGATGTCCTTGTCGTCCTTGAGCGTGGCCTCCAGACGGTCGACCGTGCGACGGGTTTCTTCGATCGAGGCGTTCTGGGGCAGGTTGAGGTCGACGAGAATTTCCGGTCGATCAGAAGACGGGAAGAACTGGTTTTGCACGAACCGCATGCCGAACACCGCCAGCGCAAACAGCACCACGGTGCCGATCACCGTCAGCCAGCGGTGGCGCATGCTCCACAGCAGTCCGTGCTCGAACGCGCGAGCCACCCGACCCGGCTTGCTCTCGTGGGTTTTCACGTTGCGGTCGCTGAGAATGTGCACGCCAAGTACGGGTGCGAAGAACACCGCCACCACCCACGACACCAATAGCGCCACGGCGATGACCGCGAACAGCGTGAACGTGTATTCCCCCGCCGAGCTCGCGTTCAGGCCGATCGGCACGAAACCTGCCACCGTCACCAAGGTGCCGGTCAGCATCGGGAAGGCCGTGGACTTGTAGGCGAAGGTCGCAGCTTCTTCCTTGCTGTCCCCGGCCTCCAGCCGGGTGACCATCACCTCGACGGTGATCATGGCGTCGTCCACCAGCAGGCCCAGGGCGATGATCAGCGCGCCGAGGGAAATTCGCTGCATGGTGATACCGCTGTATTCCATGAACACGAACACCATCGCCAGCACCAGCGGAATCGAACAGGCGACCACCAGGCCTGCGCGCACACCCAGGCTGATGAAGCTCACCACCAGTACGATGATCACCGCCTCGAACAACGCGCTGGTGAAGCCGCCCACGGCCTTCTTCACCACAGCGGCCTGTTCCGACACGCTGTGCACGCCGACGCCCACCGGCAGCTCGCCGGTCACCTCATCCATCTTCACTTTCAGCTGTTCGCCGAATTCCTGAACGTTACCGCCCTTCTGCATGCCGATGGCCAGACCGATGGCCGGCTGGCCGTTGTAGCGGAACATGGGCGCGGGCGGATCGACATAGCCACGTTCGATGGTGGCGATATCGGCCAGGCGGAAGAAACGGTCGTTGATCCGCAGGTTGACGTTCTGCAGGTCTTTTTCCGAGGCGAACTGGCCGGTGGTGCGTACCGAAATGCGTTCCGGCCCCGCTTCGATGACGCCGGCCGGGGTGACCTTGTTCTGCGATTGCAGGGCCTGCATGACCTGGCGCTGATCGATGCCGAGCGCGGCCAGCTTGCGTACCGAGAAGTTCAGGTAGAGCACTTCGTCCTGGGTGCCGACCACTTCGACCTTGCCGATGTTGGCCACCTCGCGCACCTCGGCGCGCACCTGCTCAACGTAGTCGCGCAGCTGGCGCATGCTCAGGCCGTCGGCGGTGAAGGCGTAGATCGACCCGTACACGTCACCGAACTCGTCGTTGAACGAGGGGCCTTGAATGCCTTGCGGGAACTGGCCGCGAATGTCCTGGACCTTCTTGCGCACCTGATACCAGATCTGCGGAATGTCGCCAGCCTTGGTGGTGTCACGCAGGAACACCATGATCGTCGACTCACCGGGGCGGGTGTAGCTCTTCACGTAGTCGAGCGAATCGAGCTCTTCGAGCTTCTTTTCGATACGGTCGGTGACCTGATACAGCGTTTCGTCCTGCGTCGCGCCGGGCCAGCGGGTCTGGATGACCATGGTCTTGATGGTGAACGAGGGGTCTTCTTCGCGGCCCAGGTTGAAGTAGGAGAACACCCCCATCAACAGGCCGACGAACATCAGGTACCAGACGAACGACTGATGACGCAGCGCCCATTCAGAGAGGTTGAAGCCGCCTTTCATCGTGTTTCCTCGTCGAACGTGACCGTCTGGCCTGGCTTGAGACTGTTGGCGCCGGCGATCACTACGCGCTCCCCGGGTTGCAGGCCGGCGCCTAGCACCACGCGGGTTTCACTGCGGTCGATCACGGTCACGTCACGCAGGTTGACGACCTTTCGTTGCGGATCGACCACCCACACCTGAGCTTTGCCCTCGCGCTCGAGCAAGGCGGTGAGCGGCAGCTCGCTGCGCGCGCTGACCGGTGAGGTCAGGCTGACGCTGATCGAGGTGCCGAGGTTGAAGCCCGATGGCGTAGACGTCAGGCTCAAGCGGGCGCGGCGGGTACGGGTGGTGGCGTCGGCCTGGGGCTCGAGCTCGCGCAGACGGGCGGTGGTGTTCAGGGCGGGGTTGAGCTGCGAAGCCACGGTGAGGGTCATGGCAGGGGTGAGCTGATCGGCCAAGGCGATAGGCAGGTCGATGACCGCTTCTTTCACATCGGGACGGGCCAGGGTGACGACCTCCTGGCCGACGCTGACCGTTTGCCCGGCCTCGACATGCCAGGCGGTCACCACCGCAGCGTTATCGGCTTTGAGCCTACCGTAGCCCAACTGATCTCGGGCCTGGCTGACCGAGGCGCGCGCCTGGGCCATCGAGGCATTGGCGGTTTTCAGGTCGGTCTGGGCGATGTCCAGTTGCGCCTGGGCGCCGACGCCACGGTCGTACAACTGCTGCTGACGGCCGGCGTTGGCCTGGGCGTTGATCTGCTGCGCCTGGACGCGCGCCAGGTCGCCTTCGGCGGCGCGCAGCTGGTTCTGCTGATCGGTGGGATCGAGGGTGGCCAGGGTATCGCCGGCCTTCACCGAGGCGCCGACATCGACCCAGCGCCGAGCGATGCGGCCCGACACGCGAAAGCCCAAAGTGCTTTCGTAGCGCGCCTGGATGCTGCCGGCGAAACGGCCCAGTTGCGCCTGAGACTCCGACTCGACCACCGTCGACAGCACAGGCCGCACCGGTTCGGGCTTTTCATCCTCGTGACCGCAGCCCGCCAGCAGGCAGGTTGCGGCGATGATCCAGAGCACGCGCTTCATGGCAGCGCCCCTCCGTCCTTGGCCGCGACCTGTTCGATCTGCATGCCAGGGTGCAGCAGTTGCGCACCGTTGATGACCACGGTTTCTCCGGGCTTGATGCCGCTGCTGATGATGACCTTGCCGGTCAGGTAACGGGCGATGCGCACCGGGCGCAGCTCGACCTTGTCGCCGTCGCCGACGATCCATACCGCAGGCTCGCGCAGGGTCTTGCTCAGTGCCGACCATGGCAGCTCGATGCTCGGTTGGCCCTGACCGCTGGCGTTGGTGGTAACAGGGGAGCCAAGTGGCATGGCGGCCGGCACATCGCGCAGCGCTACCTTGACCTGCACCGTGCCGCTCTGCGCGGACACGGTCGGGGTCACTTCACGCACTGCGCCTTGCGCCTGCACGCTGGGGTTTTCCAGTAGGTGCACGGTCAGGCTTTCGTTGCTGGCCGGGTTCATCAACAGGGATTCGTAGACGTTGAACACCGCGTCGCGGTCGCCATCGGCGGCCAGGCGGAAGATCGGCATGGTCGCCTGTACCACCTGGCCGACTTCGGCCTGGCGTTGAGTAATGACGCCATCGGTGTCGGACACCAGCGCGGTATAGCTCAATTGCTCGTTGGCATTGGCCAACTGCGCCTGGGCCGCTTTCAGGCCGCTCTGGTTGCCGCGCAAGGCAGCCTGCGCCGCGTCATATTCACTGCGGCTGGTATAGCCCTTGGGCAGCAGTTTTTCCTGACGCACGAACGCAGCGGCCGTTTGCGAGACACGCGCCTGGGCGGCGAACACCTCGGCCTTGGCCGATTCGACGTTGTTCTTCAGGTCTTTGGGATCGAGCCGGGCCAGCACCTGGCCGGCCTTGACGTGGTCGCCCACATCGACACTGCGGGAGATGACCTTGCCGCCCACGCGGAACGACAGATCAGTCTGCACGCGCGCCTGCACGTCACCGGTCAGCACTACTGAGGCAGCGAAACTCTGCGGTTCGACGCGCAAAACCCCGACCCGGGGCAGCACCGGGCTTTCCGGCTCTTTTTCACAGCCAGATAGCGTGAACACCAACCCGAGGCACACGACCATCAACGGACGCATTACCGTCATGCTCGCTCCTTGTTTGCGCGCAAATGATTCGTGAAATGCGACCTCGACTGTACGCAGGGGTTCATTAATTGAAAGAGGGGCTCAACGCGCCGTGCCGTGAGATACGCACACGCTAGAAAACCAGCCTTGCTTGAGCAGGCGACCCACGCGCGACAGCCGACGCGCCGCGTGCTATGCAGTGGGCCGGATAGGAATAGACCTATTTACTGAACATCGAGTAGCGATCTGGTATCGGCATGGCCAGCTCAATCGATCAGCGTGCCTGAACCAGGCCGGCGTAGCCGGCCTGGTTCAGGCACCGCGCAATAGCAGGGGAACAGCGGTTGCAGAATCAGGCGGGCTGCGCCGGCCCTCGAGCCGGCTCCACGGCGCTTTGAACACCCCTGTTCATGCAGCACAGCACGGCCCGGGCAGGAGCGCCTTCAACGTGCAGGCGCCATGCTCCCGGCTGCCGCTTCTTCAATCGCCAGCTGCACCGCCTTGCGCCGCCGCTCTTCGGCCCGACGGCTGAAGTACCAGACGAAGAACGTCACCAGCGACACCGACAGCAGGATCAGGCTGGCCACGGCGTTGATCTCAGGCTTGACGCCCAGGCGCACGGCCGAGAACACTTCCATCGGCAAAGTGGTCGAGCCAGGGCCGGACACGAAGCTGGCGAGTACCAGGTCATCCAGCGACAGGGCGAACGACATCATGCCGCCTGCTGCCAACGAGGGCGCGATCATCGGGATGGTGATCAGGATGAACACCTTCCACGGCCGCGCACCCAGGTCCATGGCCGCCTCTTCGATGGACAAGTCCAGCTCACGCAAGCGCGCCGACACCACTACCGCCACATAGGCGGCACAGAACGTGGTGTGGGCGATCCAGATGGTGGCGATGCCGCGCTCCTGGGGCCAGCCGATCATTTGTGCCATGGCCACGAACAGCAGTAACAGCGACAGGCCGGTGATCACTTCGGGCATCACCAGCGGCGCGGTGACCAGGCCGCCAAACAGCGTGCGGCCCTTGAAGCGGGTCACCCGGGTCAGCACGAAGGCCGCCAGGGTACCCAGGGCCACGGCCGCCACCGCGGTGTACAGGGCGATCTCCAGCGAACGCATCACCGCGCTCATCAGCTGGGTGTTGTCGAGCAGCCCGACATACCACTTCACCGACCAGCCGCCCCACACCGTCACCAGCTTGGAGGCGTTGAACGAATAGATGACCAGAATCACCATCGGCAGGTAGATGAACAGCAGGCCCAGTACCAGCATCAGCTTCGAGAAACCGAAACGTTTCATGCCCTGCCCTCCATCTCTCTTGCCTGGCTACGGTTGAACAGCAAAATGGGCACGATCAGGATCGCCAGCATCACCACCGCCAAAGCCGAAGCCACCGGCCAGTCGCGGTTGTTGAAGAACTCCTGCCACAGCACTTTGCCGATCATCAGGGTTTCCGGGCCGCCGAGCAGTTCAGGGATGACGAACTCGCCCACCACCGGGATGAACACCAGCATGCAGCCGGCGATGATGCCGTTCTTCGACAGCGGCACGGTGATTTTCCAGAAGCTGTTGAAGGTGCTGGAGCCCAGGTCCGATGCTGCTTCCAGCAGGCTCTGGTCGTGCTTCACGAGGTTGGCGTAAAGCGGCAGGATCATGAACGGCAGGTACGAATAGACCACGCCGATGTACACCGCCAGGTTGCTGTTGAGGATCTGCAGCGGCTGGTCGATCAGCCCTAACCACATCAGGAAGCTGTTGAGCAGCCCGTTGTTGCTGAGGATGCCCATCCAGGCATAGACACGGATCAGGATCGCGGTCCAGGTCGGCATCATGATCAGCAGCAGCAAGACGGTCTGGATGTCCTTGCGCGCGTTAGCGATGGCGTACGCCATCGGGTAGCCGATCAGCAGGCACAGCACGGTGCTGATCAGCGCCACCTTCAGCGAGCCTACATAGGCCGCCAGGTACAGTTCGTCTTCGGCGAGCAATCCATAGTTGGCCAGGTTCAGCACCAGCTGGATCTTGTCTTCGACGTAGCTGTAGATCTCGGTATAGGGCGGGATCGCCACGTCGGCTTCGGCGAAGCTGATCTTCAGTACGATGAAGAACGGCAGCATGAAGAACAGGAACAACCACAGGAACGGCACACCGATCACGATGTGGCGGCCCTCCGGAGTCAGGCGATGCAAGGCACGTTTGATCTTTCGGATTTTCATGAGCGCAGTACCACGCCGCTGTCATCTTCCCACCACACGAACACTTCGTCGTCCCAGGTCGGGCGCGCGCCCTGGCGTTCGGCGTTGGCCACGAACGACTGGACGATCTTGCCGCTGGGCAACTTGACGTAGAACACCGAGTGTCCGCCGAGGTAGGCGATGTCATGGATCTTGCCGCGCGACCAGTTGTGCTCGAAGGTCGGCTGGGTGGTGGTGATCAGCAGCTTCTCGGGGCGCAGGGCGTAGGTGATGTGCTTGTCTTCGACCGAAGTACTGACGCCATGGCCGACGTAGATCGCGCGCTCCAGCTCCGGGGAGGCGATCAGCGCATGACCTTCGGCATCGTCGACCACCTCACCGTCGAACAGGTTGACGTTGCCGATGAACTCGCACACCAGGCGGCTGGTGGGCGTCTCGTAGATGTCCACCGGCGAGCCGATCTGCGCGATCCAGCCCAGGTGCATGATGGCGATGCGCTGGGCCATGGTCATGGCCTCTTCCTGATCGTGGGTCACCATCACACAGGTCACGCCAACGCGCTCGATGATTTCCACCAGTTCCAGCTGCATCTGCGAGCGCAGTTTCTTGTCCAGCGCGCCCATCGGCTCGTCGAGCAGCAACAGCTTGGGGCTCTTGGCCAGCGAGCGCGCCAGGGCCACCCGCTGGCGTTGGCCACCGGAGAGCTGGTGCGGTTTGCGCTTGGCGTATTGGGTCATGTGCACCAGCTTGAGCATCTCGGCCACGCGGGCTTCGATCTCGGCTTTGGGCAGACGGTCCTGCTGCAGGCCGAAGGCGATGTTCTGCGCCACGGTCATGTGCGGGAACAGCGCGTAGGACTGGAACATCATGTTGATCGGCCGCTCATAGGGCGGCAGGTCGGTGATGTCGACGCCATCGAGGAAAATCCGCCCTTCGGTGGGGCGCTCGAAACCGGCGAGCATGCGCAGCAGGGTCGACTTGCCGGAGCCGGAGCCGCCGAGCAGGGCGAAGATCTCGCCCTTGCGGATCTCCAGTGACACATCGTCGACGGCGATGGTTTCGTCGAATTTTTTTGTCACCCGATCGATCTTGACCAGCACCTGCTTGGGCTGCTGGTCGCCTTCGAGGGCTTTCTTGTAGGCGCCGGAGGCGAGTGGCATGGATGGAGACTCCCAACAGGATGTGGCAGCCCGCCGCGTTGCCGGCGGGCCTGGATGATTACTTGCCCGACTTGACCTTGGTCCAGCTACGGGTCATGAGGCGTTGCACCTTGGGGGGCAACTCGGCATTGACGAACATTTTGTCCAACACATCCTGTGCGGGATAGACCGCAGGATCGGTGGCCACCTCCTGCTCCATCAGGGCCTTGGCCTTGAGGTTGGGATTGGCGTAGCCCACGTAGTCGCTGACCTGGGCGATCACCTCGGGCTTGAGCAGGTAGTCGATCAGGGCATGGGCCTCTTTGACGTTGCGCGCATCCTTGGGGATGGCCAGCACGTCGAACCACAGATTGCCGCCTTCCTTGGGAATGGCGTAGGCCAGCTTCACGCCCTTCTTGGCTTCTTCAGCACGGGCCCTGGCCTGGAACACATCGCCGGAGAAACCCGCCGCGACGCAGATATCGCCGTTGGCCAGATCGGTGATGTATTTCGAAGAATGGAAGTAGGTCACGTAGGGGCGCACGGCCAGCAGTTTTTTCTCGGCGGCTTGGTAGTCCTTGGGGTTGCTGCTGTTTGGATCCAGGCCCATGTAGTTGAGCACCGCCGGCAGCATTTCATCGGCCGAGTCCATGAACGCGACACCGCACTTGGAGAGCTTCTTCATGTTTTCCGGCTCGAACAGCACGGCCCAGGTATCGATCGTGTCGACGCCCAGCACGGCCTTGACCTTCTCGACGTTGTAGCCGATGCCGTTGGTGCCCCACAGGTACGGCACGGCGTAGTGGTTGCCGGGATCGTTCTTTTCCAGGCGCTTCATCAATGCCGGGTCAAGGTTTGCGTAGTTGGGCAGCAGGTTACGGTCGAGCTTCTGGAACGCGCCCGCCTTGATCTGCTTGCCGAGGAAATGGTTGGACGGCACCACGACGTCGTAGCCGGTACGGCCCGCGAGCAGTTTGCCTTCCAGGGTTTCGTTGGAGTCGAACACGTCTTGCACCGGTTTGATGCCGGTCGCCTTCTCGAAGTCCGCCAGGGTGTTCGGCCCGATGTAATCGGACCAGTTATACAGATGCACCGTACCCGCCGCCTGAACGCTACAGGCCAGCGTCAGCCCCGCACCCAGCAACCCGGCCTTGCGCAACATGGAAATAGACAAGTGGATGGTCCTCTCAGAGTGTGCCCAAGGTCACGGCTAACGTATCCGCGCAAACTGAACCGGCGCGCAACTTACCCGTGCAGGCACGCTGGCGCAATGTTCAGTTGCCATGCGCATCGTCTGGACCGCAAATGCCCGGCCCAGACGGTGTGGAACCCGGCTTATTTGCCCGATTTGATCTTGGTCCAGCTACGGGTGATTGCGCGCAGCGTGGTCTGATCCTGAGCCTTGATGGCGTACAGCTGTTTGGCCACATCAGCCGGTGGATAGATGCTCGGATCGCTGGTGATGTCCTTGTCGACCAATGGCGTCGCCGCCTTGTTGCCGTTCGGGAAGCGCACGGCATCGGTGATTTCGGCCATGATTTCCGGCTGCAGCAGGAAGTTCATGAACTGGTAGGCGGCGTCGAGGTTTTCGGCATCCTTGGGGATGGCAACCATGTCGTAGAAGGTGCCGGCGCCTTCCTTGGGAATGCTGTAGGCCAGCTTGACCTTGTCGCCTGCCTCGTGGGCTCGGGTCTTGGCCTGCTCGAGGTCACCCGAGTAGCCGACGGCCACGCAGATGTTGCCGTTGGCCAGGTCCGAGATGTACTTGGAGGAGTGGAAGTAGGCCACGGACGGGCGAATGCCCAGGAACAGGTCTTCAGCCGCTTTCAGGTCAGCCTTGGCACTGCTGTCGGTGGGCTTGCCCAGGTAATGCAGCGCTGCCGGAATCATCTCGGTTGGCGCGTCGAGGAAGCTCACGCCGCAGCTCTTGAGCTTGGCCATGTTTTCGGGCTTGAACACCACGTCCCAGGAGTCGATCTTGTCCACGCCCAGCGCTGCCTTGACCTTCTCCGGGTTGTAGCCGATGCCGATCGAACCCCACATGTACGGGAAGGCATGCTTGTTGTCCTGGTCGCTGGCATCGCCAACCACCTTGAGCAGGCCCTCGTCGAGGTTCTTCCAGTTCGGCAACTTGGACTTGTCCAGCTCTTGGTAAACGCCGGCCTTGATCTGCTTGGCCAGGAAGTTGTTCGACGGCACCACCACGTCGTATCCCGATTTGCCCGCCAGCAGCTTGGCTTCGAGGGTTTCGTTGCTGTCGAACACGTCGTAGACGACCTTGATGCCGGTCTGTTTCTCGAACTTGGCCACGGTGTCAGAGGCGATGTAATCGGACCAGTTGTAGACGTGGACCACGTTCTTGTCCGCTGCATAAGCGGTCGCCATCGCGCCCATCAAGGAGGCGGCCAGCAGCGTCTTGCCCATTTTCTTCATGCGTAATGCTCCAGAATTTTTTTGTCGTGACCATCGGTTCTACAAGCAGGTCCCGCATCACCAGGGGTTGTCCAAAAAGCGCTAGCGCCACGGTCAGCCTGCGCGGTGCAGGCTCGTGAACGGTGATCACGAGCCTGCACCGCGCAACGTCGCCGCTTAACGACTTTTCCCACAAGCGCCTAGTCTGGCAAGGTCACAAGCGTCGTTTCAACCAAGACAGACCGCCTCAGGCCGTTAATGTCACTTCGCTAGCCTAGCAAACGGCTACTTCAACGCTTCCAGGGTCAGATCCAGGCACTTGCGCGCTTTTTCGACCAGCTCATCCACCTCGGCATGGCTGATCACCAGCGGTGGCGCGATGATCATGGTGTCGCCGACCGCGCGCATGATGAGCCCGTTTTCAAAGCAGAAGTTCCGGCAGATCATGCCCGCTTCCTGACCTTCGTAACGGCTGCGGGTGGCCTTGTCCTTGACCAGCTCGATAGCGCCGAGCAAGCCCACACCGCGAACCTCACCCACCAACGGGTGGTCCTGCAGTTCACGCAAACGCTTTTGCAAATACGGTGCCGTCTTGGCCCGCGCTGTGTCGACGATGTGTTCGTCGCGCAGGATGCGCAGGTTTTCCAGGCCCACGGCCGCTGCGACTGGGTGCCCGGAATAGGTGAAACCGTGGTTGAAGTCGCCACCTTCGCTGATCACCTTGGCCACTTCATCGCGCACGATCACCCCGCCCATGGGGATGTAGCCGGACGTCAGGCCCTTGGCGATGGTCATCAGGTCAGGCTTGAGGTCGTAGTAGTCGCAGCCGAACCACTCGCCGGTGCGGCCAAAGCCACAGATCACTTCGTCGGCCACGAACAGAATGTCGTAGCGGGCAAGGATTTCCTTGATCTTCGGCCAGTAGGTGTCGGGTGGGATGATCACGCCGCCAGCGCCCTGGATGGGCTCGGCGATGAAGGCGGCGACGTTGTCTTCGCCGACCTCGAGGATTTTCTGCTCAAGCTGCTCGGCGGCCCAGGTGCCGAACGCCTCAGGCGTCATGTCGCCGCCCTCGCCGAACCAGTAGGGCTGCGGGATGTGCACGATGCCGGGGATCGGCAGGCCGCCCTGGGCATGCATGCCGCTCATGCCGCCAAGGCTCGCGCCAGCGACGGTGGAGCCGTGATAGCCGTTGACCCGGCCGATCAAGGTCTGCTTGTGCGGCTTGCCCTTGAGCGCCCAGTAATGACGGACCATGCGCAGCACGGTGTCGTTGCCTTCGGAGCCGGAGCTGGTGAAAAACACATGGGTCATGCCGTCCGGCGCCAGGTCGGTAATGGCCTTGGCCAGCTCCAGCGCGGGCGGGTGGGCGGTCTGGAAGAACAGGTTGTAGTAGGGCAGCTCGCGCATCTGCTTCTCTGCGGCCTGCACCAGTTCCTCACGACCGTAGCCCACCGCCACGCACCACAATCCGGCCATGCCGTCGAGGATCTGCCGGCCTTCGCTGTCCCACAAATGCACGCCTTGGGCCTTGGTGATGATGCGCGGGCCCTTGGCCTTCAGCTGTTTGTAGTCGCTGAACGGCGCCAGGTGATGCTCGCCGCTCAAGGCTTGCCATTCACGGGTTTGTGGGTTGACGACACTCATGTGCTTCTCCATTTGGCCAAGGACCGCCGCGGCGGCCCAGGATTGATCAGACCGCGAACAGCAGGAACTCACGCTCCCAGGAACTGATGACGCGTTTGAAGTTTTCATGCTCGGCGCGCTTGGTGGCGACATAGCCGGCGATGAATTTCTTGCCCAGGTACTGCTCCAGCGAGCGGCTGTTTTCCATACGCTCGAGCGCATCCTCGATGGTCAGCGGCAGGCGCAGGTTGCGCCGCTCGTAACCGCGGCCGACCACCGGCGCACTGGCCTCGATACCCTCTACCATGCCGATATAGCCGCACAGCAGGCTGGCGGCGATGGCCAGGTACGGGTTGGCGTCGGCGCCGGGCAGACGGTTTTCCACACGGCGATTCTGCGGCGTGGCATCTGGCACCCGCAGGCCTACGGTGCGGTTTTCTTCGCCCCACTCGACGTTCACCGGCGCCGACGTGTCGGGCAGGAAGCGGCGGAACGAGTTCACGTTGGGCGCGAACAACGGCAACGCTTCGGGGATGAATTTCTGCAGGCCGCCGATGTGATTGAGGAACAGCGCACTCATGCCGCCGTCTTCATTGACGAAGATGTTCTTGCCCGTGGCGACGTCGATCACGCTCTGGTGCAAGTGCATGGCGCTGCCGGGCTCGCCGGTCATGGGCTTGGCCATGAAGGTGGCAGCGACATTGTGCTTGAGCGCCGCCTCGCGCATGGTGCGTTTGAAGACCAGGATCTGGTCGGCCAGGTGCAGCGCATCGCCATGACGGAAGTTGATTTCCATCTGCGCGGTGCCGTCTTCGTGGATCAGCGTGTCGAGGTCCAGGTCCTGTAGCTCGCACCAGTCGTAGACGTCTTCGAACAACGGGTCGAATTCGTTGGCGGCTTCGATGGAGAACGACTGGCGCCCTGTTTCGGGACGGCCCGAGCGACCCACCGGCGGTTGCAGCGGGAAGTCCGGGTCTTCGGCGCGCTTGGTCAGGTAGAACTCCATCTCTGGCGCCACGATGGGCTGCCAGCCCTTGTCGGCGTAGAGCTTGAGCACCTTTTTCAGCACGTTGCGCGGCGACAGCTCGATCGGATTGCCTTTCTTGTCGTAGGTGTCGTGGATCACCTGAGCGGTCGGCTCGATGGCCCACGGCACAAGGAACACGGCGTTTTCGTCTGGCCGGCAGATCATGTCGATGTCGGCAGGGTCGAGCAGTTGGTAATAGATGTCGTCGTCCACGTAATCGCCGGTCACCGTCTGCAGCAGCACGCTCTCCGGCAGACGCATGCCCTTTTCGGCGATGAACTTGTTGGTCGGCGAGATCTTGCCGCGGGTGATGCCGGTCAGGTCGCTGATCAGGCATTCGACTTCGGTGATCTTGTGTTCTTTCAACCAATCGGTGAGCTGGTCGAGGTTGTTACTCATAAATACCTCAGGTGATGGGAGACCTGGCAAAGGCGCGCGGGACGGTGGTCAGGCGATGCTCGGCGGTGGCCGACACGGCGTATCAGACCCCCTGGAAATGCCCACGTCTTGATTCTGGCCGCACTGCATGTCTAAAGCAAAACAGCCTGCGTGATCCGTGTGCTTGCACAGCACGCGCCGTCCGGGCAGAGGGACGGTCGAGACCGTTGACACAGGCAAGAGGGCGCACATCGTCAACTATTGTGGTCAGCGTGCTAAAGAAGGGAAAGGGCCTGGCAGGCGTGCCGAGGCCTGCACGCGAGCCCACAGATGGCAACGTGCTAGCGGTCTTTTCAGGTCGACGGGAGCGGACCATGACACCCTCATATTGTTCTGTTCTGGGTGAATCCGAGCTTAGCCATGTCCATTTTTTTATACAACCACCCCGTAAAAAATAAAATACGCCTGGGGCGTTGTATCCGTTTACGACTAGAATGGCGGATAATGCCAAGCCCCAAATTGCAGCAAATCTGCCGTAGATGAGCCATTTCAGGGCATCAAGGGCCTGGCTTGACTTGGGAAACGCTTTCCGATTGACTGAGTTGGCAAGCCCCCCTTGATTGATATTTTTAACAACAAAGGTGTTGCATCATGTCGGTACCCCCGCGTGCCGTTCAGCTTAACGAAGCGAACGCGTTCCTTAAGGAACATCCTGAGGTTCTCTACGTTGACCTTCTGATTGCAGATATGAATGGTGTGGTGCGCGGCAAGCGCATTGAGCGCACCAGCCTCCACAAGGTTTACGAGAAAGGCATCAATCTGCCGGCCTCCCTCTTCGCCCTCGACATCAACGGCTCGACCGTTGAAAGCACGGGGCTTGGTCTGGACATCGGCGATGCCGACCGCATCTGCTATCCGATCCCCGACACCCTCTCCAACGAGCCTTGGCAGAAGCGCCCTACTGCGCAGCTGCTGATGACCATGCACGAAATCGAAGGCGAGCCGTTCTTCGCCGACCCGCGGGAAGTGCTGCGCCAGGTGGTGAGCAAGTTCACCGATATGGGCCTGACCATTTGCGCCGCGTTCGAGCTGGAGTTCTACCTGATCGACCAGGAGAACGTGAACGGCCGTCCGCAGCCGCCCCGCTCGCCGATCTCCGGCAAGCGTCCGCAGTCCACGCAGGTGTATCTGATCGATGACCTCGACGAGTACGCCGACTGCCTGCAGGACATCCTCGAAGGCGCCAAGGAACAAGGCATTCCAGCAGACGCCATCGTCAAGGAAAGTGCTCCGGCGCAGTTCGAAGTCAATCTGCACCACGTGCCGGATGCGCTCAAGGCCTGTGATTACGCGGTGCTGCTCAAGCGCCTGATCAAGAACATCGCCTACGACCATGAGATGGACACCACCTTCATGGCCAAGCCTTATCCGGGCCAGGCGGGCAATGGTCTGCACGTGCACATTTCGATCCTGGATAAAGACGGCAACAACATCTTTACCAGCGAGGATCCCGAGCAGAACGCCGCACTGCGTCACGCGATCGGCGGTGTGCTCGAGACCCTGCCCGCGTCCATGGCCTTCCTCTGCCCGAACGTGAACTCGTACCGACGCTTCGGCGCGCAGTTCTACGTGCCCAATGCACCCAGCTGGGGCCTGGACAACCGCACCGTGGCCCTGCGCGTGCCAACCGGCTCTGCCGATGCCGTGCGCATCGAGCACCGGGTCGCCGGCGCCGACGCCAACCCGTACCTGATGATGGCCGCCGTGCTGGCCGGTGTGCACCACGGTCTGACCCACAAGATCGAACCGGGCACGCCGATCGAAGGCAACTCGTACGAGCAACTTGAGCAGAGTCTGCCAAACAACCTGCGCGATGCCCTGCGCGAGCTGGACGACAGCGAAATCCTCAACAAGTACATCGACCCGAAGTACATCGACATCTTCGTCGCCTGCAAGGAAAGTGAGCTGGAGGAGTTCGAACACTCCATCTCCGACCTTGAGTACAACTGGTACCTGCATACGGTCTGAGGCAAATGAAAGCGCCGCCCCTTGGGGCGGCGTTTTTAGGTCAGCCGTTGTGAAGAGCCTTTCGCCACATCGCTTTCAAACGCCGCAACGCTCAAATCGACTTTTCGAAAATCTTCGAATTACGCTGGTAGTTGTACAGCGAGGCGCGCGCCGCTGGCAGGCGTTCGACCCCACTGGGCTCGAAACCGCGTTCGCGGAACCAGTGCGCGGTGCGGGTGGTGAGCACGAATAACGTATTGATGCCTTGCTGCCGTGCCCGCTGCTCGATGCGCTCGAGCAGGTCGTCACCACGCCCACCGTGGCGATACTCCGGGTTGACCGCCAGGCAGGCCAGCTCGCCGGCCTGCGAGTCGAGGATCGGGTACAGCGCCGCGCAGGCGATGATCATGCCTTCGCGCTCGACCACGCTGAACTGCTCGATCTCGCGTTCCAGCACCTCCCGCGAACGGCGCACCAGCACGCCTTGTTCTTCCAGCGGGCTGATCAGATCGAGCAAGCCGCCGACGTCTTCGATGGTCGCTTCGCGGACGATCTCGAACTGTTCCTGAGCGACCAGCGTGCCGCTGCCATCACGGGTGAACAGCTCGGTCAGCAGGGCGCCGTTGTCGACATAGCTGACGATATGGCTACGCTCTACGCCGCCCTTGCACGCCTCGCCTGCCGCATCGAGCAGCTCGCCCTGATAATCGCTGCCCAGCCGCGCCAGGTGCTGAGGAATCTGCTGCGGGCGCAGTTCGCGTACCAGTTTGCCGTGCTCGTCGAGCAAGCCAGGCTCGGCGCCGAAGAGCAGCAGCTTGTCGGCACCCAGCTCGATGGCTGCGCGGGTGGCGACGTCTTCGCAAGCCAGGTTGAAGATCTCGCCGGTAGGCGAATAGCCCAGCGACGACAGCAGCACGATGGAGCGCTCGTCGAGCAGCCGGCCAATGCCTTTGCGGTCGATGCGGCGCACTTCACCGGTGTGCACGTAATCCACACCCTCCAGCACCCCGATAGGCCGCGCCGTGACCAGATTGCCGCCGGCGACCCGCAGCCGCGAGCCCTGCATGGGCGAGGCGGCGATGTCCATCGACAGCCGCGCTTCGATGGCCAGGCGCAAGGCACCGACGGCATCGATCACGCATTCCAGGGTGGGCGCATCGGTGATGCGCAGACCGTGGTGGTAGCGCGGCGCCAGGCCACGGGCGGCCAGGCGGCCTTCGATCTGCGGCCGCGAGCCGTGCACCAGCACCAGGCGCACGCCGAGGCTGTGCAGCAGGACCAGGTCGTGGACGATGTTGCCGAAGTTGGGGTGGGCAACGCCTTCACCGGGCAGCATCACCACGAAGGTGCAGTCGCGGTGGGCATTGATGTAGGGCGAAGCATGGCGCAACCAATTGACGTATTCGGGCATGACGGGGCCTGTGGATAAGTGGACGGAGAACGGCGAAACGGACAACGTTCAAGATCATCGTCGGAACAGGCTTGCGGTCACGCGTACGCTCCTTATGGGCAGGACGAACCAGGGGGATGAACGTTTAAAGGCAGTAATGTTTGATCAGGTCTCGCAATAGACGCACCGTGGGCTCCAAGCGTGACATTTCCAGGTATTCGCCAGGCTGGTGGGCGCAGCGGATATCGCCCGGGCCCAGCACGATGGTCTCGCAGCCCAGTTGCTGAAGGTACGGCGCCTCGGTGCCGAAGGCCACTGCCTCGGCGCTGTGCCCGGTCAGGCGCTCGGCCAGCCTGACCAGTTCGGTGTCGGCGGCCTGCTCGAACGGCGGCACTTCCGGGAACAGCGGCGCGTAGTCGATCTGCACTTCATGGCGCTCGGCCAAGGGCCGCAGCTTGGCCTCGATGGCCGCGCGCAACTGCTCGACATCCATGCCCGGCAAGGGGCGCAGGTCGAACTCCAGGGCGCACTGGCCACAGATACGGTTGGGGTTGTCGCCGCCGTGGATGCAGCCGAAGTTCATCGTCGGGGTGGGAACGGAGAACTGTGGATTGCTGTACTGGGCTTGCCATTGCTGGCGCAGGCCGATCAGTTCACCCATCACCGCGTGCATGGCTTCGAGCGCACTGTGGCCCAGGCTTGGGTCTGACGAATGGCCGCTGCGACCGAGAATGTCGATACGGTCCATGAGGATGCCCTTGTGCATGCGAATCGGCTTGAGCCCCGTAGGCTCGCCGATCACCGCGGCACGCCCAAGCGGCTGTCCGGCCTCGGCCAAGGCCCGCGCGCCAGACATCGAGCTTTCTTCATCACAGGTGGCCAGGATCAGCAGCGGCTGCTTGAAGTCATGCGCCAGCAACGGCTGCACGGCTTCGATCACCAGCGCAAAGAAGCCTTTCATGTCGCAACTGCCCAGGCCGATCCAGCGGCCGTCCTGCTCGGTCAGCTTGAGCGGATCGGTGCGCCACAGCTGCTCATCGAACGGCACAGTGTCGCTGTGGCCGGCCAGCACCAAGCCGCCAGGACCGCTGCCGCGGCTGGCCAGCAGGTTGAACTTGCCGGGGGTGACCTGCTGGATTTCGCAGCGAAAACCCAGGTCGCCGAGCCAACCGGCAAGCAGGTCGATGACCTGGCGGTTGGACTGGTCCAGCGCGGCTTGGGTACAGCTCACAGAAGGCGCGGCGATCAGCGCAGCGAACTGGTCTTTCAACGATGGCAGCGGCATGCGCGGTCTCCTCTGAATCAGGGCTCATCATAACAATGCGCGTCGGTCAAAAGGCAAGGCTGCCCGGCTTGACGACGGCCCGGCGCAGCGGTAGGCGCCCGACTCCTGTAGACTGCCGAACATCCACGCCCCTGCTTCGAGCCCGTGATGCACATAGAAACCGAACTCAAACTTCGCGCCAGCCGCGAGACCCTTGCCGCGCTGCGCGAACACCCGCTGCTGAAAAAGCGCAACAAGTCCGGCTGGCAGACCCGCGAACTGTCTAACCAGTACTTCGACACGCCCGAGGGTGATCTGTCGGCCGCCCAGGTCGCGCTGCGCCTGCGTCGCGATGGCGAGGTCATCATTCAGACCCTCAAGTGCCGCGGCCGCAGCGTCGCCGGGCTGTCCGAGCGTAACGAGTTCGAGTGGCAGTTGGAAAAACCCAAGCTGGACCTGAAAAAACTCGACGCCACGTGCTGGCCCGAGGCGCTGGCCGCGCTCGACAAGAAAACCATCAAGCCGCTGTTCACCACGGACTTCACCCGCGAGTACGCGGAAATCGCCTGGGGCCGTGGCAAGGCCAAGGTGGTGATCGAAGTGGCGCTCGACCAGGGCTGGGTCGTGGCCGGCAAGCAAAAAGAAGACATCTGCGAAGTCGAGCTGGAGCTGCGTGAAGGCACGGCCGAGGCGCTGCTGGAGCTGGCCAGCGAGCTGTCCGCCACCCTGGCCCTGATGCCCTGCGACATCAGCAAGGCCGAACGCGGCTACCGCCTGCTCGACCCGGCCAGCTACGACCTGAACCTGCCCGGCACCGAGCTGGAGCCGACCATGGCCCTGGACGACGCCTTCACCGCGCTGGCCTGGCAACTGCTCGGCAGCAGCCAGCGCCTGGCCGAGCAGTACCGCTACAACGGCCACTGGGGCTTGTTGCAGGACTGGGTCAAGGCCTTGTCCGAGCTGCGCGCCCTGGTCAGCAGCCTGGGGCAGGCCGCACCGCGCGCCACCTCGCGCGAACTGCGCAGCAGCCTCGATGCACTGCTCGAAGACTGGCGCCCGCTGGTCCAGGCCGGCAACGATGACGAAGACATTCGCCGCGCCGCGCCCGAGCAATTTGCCGAAGAGCTGCAAGACCCGCGCTGGGGCCAGTTCTCGCTGAACACCTCGCGCTGGCTGCTGGCCCGCGCCTGGACCCTGGAGCGCAACAACCGTGGCGACCGCCAGGGCAAAGCACAGCTGGCCAGCTGGCTGATGCACTTGCTGGGCGAAGAGGGCCGCGACTTGCAGTTGTCGCTCTACGTCCAGCGCCCTGAAGACCTGGGCGAGCAGCTGCCGCGCATCGAGCGTGTGCAAAGCTGGTTGCACCATGCGCGCCAGGTGCTCGAAGCACCGCAACTCGATCGCCTGTATGGCGATTTGAACAAGCTGCAGCAACTGGCCGAGCAGCCCTTGGGCGATGAAGAAGCCGAGGTGCGCGAGCAACTGCTCGAAAACCGCATCGAGCAAGCCCGTGCGGTGGATCAGAGCCGCGGCTGGAAATACCTGCTCAAGCCGGCTTCATCGCGCTAATGGCAGGCAGGTGGTGGACTTGATCTGCGACAGTGCGACGATCGAGTTCACCTCCTGGATTCCCGGAACGTTCGACAGCTTCTCGAAGAAGAAGCGCTCATAGGCTTCGATGTCCGAGGTCACGATGCGCAACAGGAAGTCCACTGCGCCCATCAGCACGTAGCACTCCAGCACTTCCGGAAATCCGCGAATTGCATCGGTGAATTCGGTGAAGTTCGAACGCCCGTGGGCGTTGAGTTTCACTTCGGCAAAGATCTGCGTGTTCAACCCCACCTTCTTGCGGTCCAGCAGGGTGACCTGCGCGCGGATCACCCCCTCGTCCTTCAAGCGCTGGATCCGTCGCCAGCACGGTGATTGCGACAAGCCGACGCGCTCGGCCACTTGGGCGCTGGAGAGCGATGCATCGTCTTGCAACACTTCGAGAATGCGTCGATCGTAGGCGTCGAGCGGGCTGTGCATGAACAAGTCCTCATAATTTGATCTTTGAATAGATCAATCTTCGGTTACGCAAAATTCGGTCGATCATAGCGAAATAATCGCAATGGGCGAGTGCCAGAATGTTTCGGTCTTCCGGAGGCCCGCCATGAACGCACTTGCCCAACTCGATCCCCCGCTTCGCCCTGAAACGCTGCCCCCTGCCCACGCGCTCGTGCACGTGAGCTATGCCGTACAGGTCGAGGCCGAACCCGACAGCCTGTGCCGCATCCTCAACCTGTTCGCCTTGCAGTCGCTGATGCCGCACGCCGTTCAGGCGACCCAGCTGGACGACCTGCTGGCCGTGCGCATCGAGCTTGGCGGGGTGAGCTGGGCGCGTGCCGAGTTGATCGCGCAAAAGATGCGCAACCTGATCTGCGTGGCGCAGGTCAGCCTGCAAGGCCCTGGCAAGATTCTGTAACCCCGTCGCACGGCGGCGCTACCCGACAGTGGCTACCCTTGGCCGACCTCTCCCCTCGGCAAGGATGCCCTCGCGATGTTCGCCGCTCCCGATCACTCTCTCGACCTCAATCGCCTGCTCGACGCACTGCTCGCCGAGCAGCGTCTCTCGGCCAACACCGCGCTGGCGGTGCTCGACTGCGCCAAGGCCCGGCCTGACGTCCATCCCCTGGAACTGATCGCCAGCCAGCCACGGGACGCTGCCGAGCCTGCACAGGACCTCGACAGCCTGTGCCAATGGCTGGCGACCAAGGTCGGCCAACCCTACCTGCACCTGGACCCGTTGCAGCTCGACCTGAACCACAGCGCCAGCCTGATCTCGGCGGCGTTCGCCCAGCGCCACGGCATTCTGCCAATCGCCGTGGACGCTGCCGGTATCACCGTCGCCAGTGCCCAGCCCTACCAACGTGAATGGGAGGTGGACCTGCGGCGCAGTCTGGGCCGGCCCATCCACCGGGTCATGGCCAACCCACAGCTGATCCGCCAGATCAGCCAGGCGGCCTTCGAGCTGGCGCAGCAGGTCGCCGGGGCCAGCCACCAGCACAGCGCCGGCCTGGAGCACCTGGAGCAGTTGCTGGCGCCAGGCCGGCGCGCAGAACACTCAAGTGCCGAGGACGCGCACATCGTCACCCTGGTCGACTGGATGCTGCAGTACGCCCTTGAGCAGCGCGCCAGCGATATCCACCTGGAGCCGCGGCGTGAGCAGGGCCAGTTGCGCTATCGCATCGACGGGCTGTTGCACCCGGTCTACGCCTTTCCCGCCAGCGTGACCTTGGCAGTCACCAGCCGCCTCAAGCACCTGGGGCGGATGAACGTGGCGGAGAAGCGCCGGCCGCAGGATGGCCGTCTGCAGCATCGCCTGCCCAGCGGGCAAGACATCGAACTGCGCCTGTCCAGCCTGCCGACCCCGTTCGGCGAGAAGCTGGTGTTGCGCTTGTTCGACCCGCTGCAGTTGCGGCAGGACTTTGCCCGCTTGGGGCTGCAGGGCGAGGTACTGCAGCGCTGGGAGCAGTTGTTGGCGCAGCGCCAGGGCATCATTCTGGTCACCGGGCCGACGGGCTCGGGCAAGACGCAAACGCTCTATGCCAGCCTCGAACGGCTCGCCTCGCCGCAGGTCAACCTGTGCACCATCGAAGACCCCATCGAGCGTTTGCACCCGGCCATCAACCAGCTGCAGGTCCAGGCGGGTCTGGACCTGAGTTTTGCCAGCGGCGTACGCGCGTTGCTGCGCCAGGATCCAGACGTGATCATGATTGGTGAAATCCGCGACCAGGAAACCGCTCAGGTCGCGATCCAGGCGGCGCTGACCGGTCATCTGGTGCTGTCGACCCTGCACACCAACGATGCATGCAGCGCCATCACTCGCCTACAGGAACTGGGCGTGGCCGATTACCTGATCAAAGCGACTTTGGTGGGGGTGATGGCGCAGCGCTTGGTACGCACGCTGTGCCGCCATTGCCGTGGTCAGCCTCGGCCCGGCAACGGCGTCTGCCCGCTGTGCCGCAACACGCGCTATCACGGCCGTACCGGGTTGTTCGAGCTGATGGTGATGAGCGATGCGCTACGCCAGCAGATCGACACGGGCGCAGACCTGCAACGCCTGCGTCGCCAGGCGGCTGCCGAAGGGCTGCGAACCTTGCGACAGTGCGGCGACGATCACGTCGCGGCGGGGATGACCACGGAGCAGGAAGTGCTGCGGGTGTGCGCCTGACGTGCTCCGTGATGTCCTGGCCCCGGGGTGCCTGGCAGCCGTGGAGGGCCAAGGGGCAGAGGTGCCGGCGAACGGCCACGCCGCTCTGGGCAGCGCGTACCACTGCTGCTTTCAGGCAAGCCAGGCCGAGCGTTCTTGCCTGAACCTCACGCCCGGTCCGTCTCCGCACCCAGCGTTTCCAGCAGCCCATGCAAGTAGGCCCAGGGATAGATGCCGCGATCGTGGCCATCACTGAAGATCATCTGCACCCCATACCCCTGCAGCTCGATGCGCTCCAGACGCACCCTGCCCCGTACCGCAGCACCCTGCCCGCGAAGCCGAGCCGCGCGGCAGTGCGAGCAGGGGCAGGCCTGACGCAGCTGGGCATGACTGAACACGTGTGGGCGGTCCCACTCGATGACCAGCCAGCCTTCGTCACGCGCATTGCGCAGCGCCGTGGGCACCAGACTCATGACCCGTCCTCCAGCTGAAGCAAGGCAATCCGTACCGCCTTGTGCACCTCCGGATCGCCGTCGGGCTCGGCGGCGCGCAGCGCAGGCAGCGCTCGCACGTCACCCAGCTCACCCAACGCCAGCGCCGCCTCTTTGCGCAGAATGATTTCGCCCGGCATACCGCGTTCCGAGTAGGAGCGAGTTTGCTCGCGATGGGCGGCGAAGCAGCCCTAATGGCTGCAATCGCGCTTGATCAGACGGTCAGTGTCGCTTGGGGCAGGCCGGCTTCGCCGTCCCTCGCGAGCAAGCTCGCTCCTACCCCCGTGGCTCTCACAGAATGACGCGTGACACTTCAGGCCCCCGGCCACAGGTCGCAGACTGCAAACTGCAAACTGCAGCGCCTCGGAATGCCTCAGAACGCCTTGTCCAACTCGATCACCAGCGCTCGATAGCCCACGCTACCCGGCTGGCGGCTGTGCACCTTGAGCTCGACCAGCACCTCCTGGCTCCCGCGCCGCACCTCGTTGAGCACCGAGGTGGTGAGCTTCTCAGCGGTCAGGAAACCCACCGATGCGGAGTAGATGAACTGGGTATCGGTATCTGGGCGGTAGGCCACCACGGAGGTCACCGGGCTGTACCACTCCTCGCCCCGTTCCTGCCCATAGGCCCAGACCTGTTCGACCGTGCCCTGGGCCTCGTCGATGCGGTACTCCACCGCCCGGCTGTAATTGCCGGTCAGTTTGGTCGGGGCAAAATCGCGGCCCCAGCCGTTGTCGAACACCGTCAAGGTGCCCTGCCCGGTCAGCCAGGCGGTGTGCTGGGTCCAGGACCAGTCGAAGCCTTCGCTGTGCAGCGGCTTGAGCACTTTGGCCTGCAACGCCTCGGGCCAGCCCTGAGACGCCGCCAGAATCCATTTGACCGTTTTGTCCCGGCCAATCTTCACCACGCCCTGATGGCGCGCCGAGACGATGATGCTGTCGTCTGCCGGGTCGTAGTCGATGGCATTGACGTGCGCCCAGTTGCGCCCGGTGCCAACGCCAGGCGTATCGCCAAACGGCAGATCACCCTCGGCCAGCTCGTTGGCCAGGCGCTCGGTCTGCCTGACCACGCCCTCGGGCAACTGCACGGCGGCCTTGCCCAGCGTGCCGAGCAGATCGCCGCGGTACGGGTCGAGGATCTGGTTCAGGTCCCAGAAGTCGATGACATCCCCGGCTTCGTTCACCTCGATGATGTGGTCACGGATCGAGCGCACCCGCTTGCCATCGGGCCGACGGTAGTCGCTGGTGCCGACGCGCAGCAGGTAGGTGCCGTTGGCCGTCTCGCGGATTTCATGGGAAAAGTCGGCGAACTTGTCCGGCAGGTTGCGCTGCCACACACGCCGGCCCAGCAGGTCGAACTTCGAATAAGTCTGGCCCTGGCCCCAGATCAGCTTGCCGTCGCGGGTCTGTTGGAAGCCCATGGTGCCGCCCAGCCCATCGCGGCGGTTGGAGTCATGGATCTGCTCGATGTCCAGATACCAGCGCACCTCGCCGTTGGTGTCGGCAATCCAGTTGTTGCCCACCTGATCCCATTCCGCCGCTCCACCCAGGCCGTTCCACTTGAAGGCGCGCGCGCCGGGAATGTCGCCCTGCAAATGGTTGAACAGGTACAGCCGCTGTTCGAAACCCGGCGCGACCTTGATCGGCTGCACCTGCGGCAGGGCCGCGGTCTGGCTGGCTACGACCGGCAGGCGCACGGCGGGCGCATAGATCGCGTAGCGCTCGCGCAGGCGCTCGCCGTCCAGCGTGTAAGTGACCTGAACCTGGTTGACATAATCAGGGTAGAGCCCGAACACGGGAATTCCGCCATAGGTCCACAGCGAACGGTCGGACACGTCATAGGCGATGTCCACGCCCCGCTCGCCGCGGCCCAGTACGCGCACATGGACGTCACTCACGGTGCGCCCGCCGTCGCGAATCACGGCCGTCAGCGGGGCCAGGCGATACGGGTTGACCACCACATCACCGAGCAGCGCCTGGCTGCGCTCGGGCACGCGCGCGGTGAGGCAAGCGCCCGTGGGAAGGTCGAGGGTTGGCGTCTTGGCATTCATCGAAAGGCTCCTCAGAAGTCGTAGCGGGCTGTTGCACCGACGGTGCGCGGGGTACCGAGTACGCCGGAATAACCGCCGTTGGCGGAGTTCCAGAGACTGGTGAAATAGGTTTTGTCGCCGGCGTTCTTGACCCACAGCGACAGGTCGAGCACACCGTTGTCTTGGTTCAGGCGCACGCCGCCGGAAAGGTTGACGATGGCGTAGCTGGGAATCTGGCCGAACTCGGAATCGTCAAGTGTGCCCACGGCCCGCGAGCGCCATGCGTAGCTGGCGGTGACATAGGGTTCGATCTGCTCATCCACCTGCCACTTGTACTGGGTGTTGAGGTTGGCGATGTACTTGGACGCCCCCACCACCTGGTGCCCGGTCAGGTCGCAACTGGCAGCGCCTGTGGCAAAGCTCACTTCCGGTGCGCACGGCGCATCCTTGTAATCGGTGTAACGCACATCGTTCCAGGAGCCGTTGAGGCTCACCGTCAGGCCGGTGATCGGCAGCGCCGTGGCCTCCAGCTCCAGGCCCCGCGAGCGCACACTGCCGGCATTGGCCAGGTACTGCACGCGGTTGACCTGGTCGTAGACGTTGGCCTGGTAGCCGTGCACGTCGGCCCAGAACAGGTTGGCGTTGAGCAGCAGGCGGCGGTCGAGCAGCGTGCTCTTGACCCCCACCTCGGTGTTGTTGATGCGCTCGGTGCCGACGATCAGCGAGTCGGTGCCGGCCGTTGGCGCGGCGCCTACGCTGAGGTTCACGCCACCGGATTTCTCACCATGCGACACGCTGGCATAGCCGAGTACATCGTCGGTGAACTGGTAGCTCAGGCTGAGCAGCCCGGAGGGGCTGAAGCTGTATTGGTTGAGGTCGCCCGAATCGTAGGCGCCCGCCCGGCCCTGGCGAGCCGCAGCCGCACCACCGGTTACCGCCGCGCCGCCAACCGGCGTATCGCGGGTGATCCAGGCGCTCTTTTCTTCGTACGTGCCACGGATACCGGCGGTGAAATCCAGGCGGTCGGTCAGGTGCCAGGTGCCTTGGCCGAACAGGGCATAGCTGTCGGTGTCGATGTGTCCATCGCTGAGGCTGGTGATGTTGGCCAACGCGCCGCCGGGCGTGGCGCTCCACACGTCAGCCTGCGGGCCGTACTGGTAGGCCAGCTGGTTGTCCAGGTCCTGCTTGAAGTAATAGGCGCCGAGCACGTAGTCGAAGACGTCGTCCTTGGGCGAGGCCAGGCGGATTTCCTGCGAGTATTGTTTATCGCGCACCGAAACCCCGGCGTTGTAGTACACCGGCACATTCAGGCCGTCGTCGTTGCGCGGGGTGAAGTCCCACCAGCGATAGGCGCTGATGGAGGTCAGGGTGAAATCGTTCGGCAGGGTCCAGTTGGCTTCCAGCGACGTGCCGCCCTGGAACACCGTGACCTGCTGCTTGGAGTCGAGGTTGACCTTGCGCTGCTTGCCGTCCACCAGCGTGGCACCGGCCCGGGCGGCCAGGGTTTCGTAGCGGTTCACCCCGTTGAGGGTCGGGCCGGTGCTGAACAGGGCCAGGGTGCCGTTGCTGGAGTCTTCTTCGTTGTACTCGCCGATCCAGCGCAGGTTGAACGTCTCGCTGGGCTGGAACAACAGCTGGGTGCGAAAGCCCTGGCGCTTGCCGCCGTTCAGATCATCACCGTTGTAGACGTTCTTCACGTAGCCGTCGTCTTCGCTGCGATAGGCGCTGATGCGCCCGGCCAGGGTGTCGGTGAGCGGGCCCGAGAAGCTGCCTTGGGTCTGCCAGTAGCCGTCCTCACCAAACGAAGACTGGATGCTGCCTTCGCGCTGGAAGGTGGGCTTGCGTGTGGTGATGTTGAGCACGCCTGCGGTGGTGTTCTTGCCGAACAAGGTGCCTTGCGGGCCGCGCAGCACTTCGAGCTGGTCGACATCGAGCAGGTCGAACACCGCCATGCCGGGCCGGCCCAGGTAGACGTTGTCCAGGTACACCCCCACGCTGCCTTCCAGGCCATCACTGGCCGGATTGTTGCCCAGCCCGCGGATGGAAATGCTCGACTGGCGGGCATGGAAGTACGACACGTTGGTGCTGGGCACCAGTTGCTGGATGTCCTGCACGCGGTAGATGCGCTGGGTTTCCAGGGTCTCGCTGCCCAGCACGCTGATCGCGGTGGGCACGCGTTGCGAGGTTTCCTCACGGCGCCGGGCATTGACGGTCACGGTGCCCAGTTGCGCTTCCTGATCGGCTGCAGGCTTGACGCTGAGCGCAGGGTTTTCAGCAGCGCTGGCCTGGCCAGGACCGAACAGGGCCACTAACGTAGCGGCCGCCAGGGGTTGCAGGGTGAAGACCGAGGCGCGACTCGGACACTTGCAGGTTCGGGACATCCAATACTCCTTGAGGCGTAGGCACCAGGCGAGCATTTCCGTTGGCGGAACCGAATCGCGGGCAGAAACTGTATATTCGTTATGGGTCTATAAATATTTTTAAATCATATTTCATGGAATAAGAAAGACCCTTTATAAGTGGCTGCACCGAGATCCTCCATTGCATTCCACCGAAAGTTTCCATGTAGAAAATGCATATAGACCTGCGCCAACTCCGCCACTACGTCGCCCTTGTCGAGCACCGCAGTTTCGTCGCTGCAGCTGTTGCGGTGAACCTGTCGCAATCGGCATTCAGCCGCAGCATCCAGACCCTGGAGCACAACATCGGCTGTCGTCTGGTCGACCGCGGCAGCAAAGACCTCGAGCCCACGCGGCAGGGTCTGCTGGTGCTTGAGCATGCCCGGCGCCTGATGCATGGCGTGCATGACCTGACCACCGAACTCAGTCAGTTCAATGGCGCCACCACGGGTGTGGTGCGCTTTGGCAGTGGCCCAGCGCCGGCCGGCGGCCTGGTGCCACGAGCCGTGGCCCGGTTCGTGACCCAGTTCCCCGGCGCCCGGGCCTGTTTCCAGGTGGATAACTGGCAGGCGCTGCACCGCAAGCTGGTGGCTGAAGAGATCGAATTCTTCGTCGCCGACACGCGCCAGTTCGAGAGCGATCCGGACTACACCGTGCAGCGCTTGCAGCCGCAGCGCTGGCATTTCTGCTGCCGCGTGGGCCACCCACTGACGCAACAGCCGCACGTACTGGCGCGTGAGCTGTTCGATTACCCGCTGGCCACCACCTTTCGCCCCCCAGCGATCCGCAAAGTGCTGTGCGACTTGAGTGGACGCCCGGATTTCCTGCCCAGCGTGGAATGCGAACATGGCTACGCACTGCTCAACGTGGTGCTGCAGTCCAACACCATCGGCATCGCCTGCCACGGCAACCTGCGGCCTTACCGCATGGATCAGGGCCTGGTGGCCTTGACCCTGGCGGACCTCACACCCGCGCAAGCGGCGTCGTTCTATACCCACTACGGCATCGTCACCCGCGCTCGCTATCGTTTGTCATCCTTGGCCCTGGGGCTGGTCAGGCAGCTGGTGGCCTGCGATGAAGAAGACGGCACGGCACCCGTCGCCGAGCAGGCGACGGGGCGTCCCCAGTAGCCACGCAGCGCGCCTGGAAAAAACCCTGGTGGCGAGGCGTGCGACCAGGGCTCAGGGCGTTGCGGCGGGTGGGTACGGCGCTGTTCAGCCTTTGCGGATCGTTCGGCTCAGTTGTCCATCGACCCCGACCGGCACTTCCCCTGCCAACGTGACGCGGCGTACCACGCGCGCCTGGGTGCCATAGTCATCTACCGCGTAGTGCTGGGTGGCGCGGTTGTCCCAGATCGCCACGTCGCCCGCTTGCCAGCGCCAGCGCACGGTGTTTTCCAGACGCGTCACATGGCTTTGCAGCAACGAGAACAGGTGTGCTGAATCAGAAGTCGAATAGCCCTTGATGCGTTTGACGAAGTGCCCCAGTTGTAGCGCGCGCTCACCACTGAGCGGGTGTACGCGCACCACGGGATGCTCGGTCTCGTACACTGTGGAGGTAAACACCTTGCGGTAACGCTCCAGCTTGTCGGCACTGACGTCGGGGCGGATCACCGAGTAGTCGTAATCGTTGCTGTGCACCGCCCAGAGCTGGTCGGCCAGTTCGCGCAGCGCCGGTGGCAGGCCCGCATAGGCGCTGGCGGTGTTGGCCCACACGGTATCGCCACCGGTGGCCGGTGCCACGACGCTGCGCAGCACCGAGGCTTTCGGGTAGGCGTCGACGAAGGTGACATCGGTGTGCCACGACGACGCTCGCTGGCCTTGCGCGCCGTCGAGTTCGAGCACGTAGTGCGTGCCGTCCACCACCGGCACGGTGGGGTGGGCGACCGGCTCGCCGAGCAAGGTGGCGAAGGCCTCTTGCTGCTGATCGTCCAGGTGCTGTTGCTGGCGCACGAAGATCACCTTGTACTGCAGCAGGGCGGCCTGGATGGCTTCAACCGTTTCAGTGTCCAGGTCGGCGGACAGTGTCAGGCCGCGGATCTCGGCGCCAATGCGCCCGCCAATCGGCTGGATGTCCAGATGGACGGTGTGCGGCGCAGTGGCCAGTGCGGCATTGCTCATGGGGATAATCCTCGGTCGGGTCGTTGGGTGGCGGGCGAAACGTCAGCGGGCGGCCTGGGTGGCCTGGTTCTGTTGCAGTGCAGCGTCGAGAAAACGGGGTTCGATCCAGTCGGCAACCTTGAACCCTCGGCGAATCAGGCGCTCCTTGGCGGCCAGGTCGACGCCCTGCTGCAACAGGTCGACGAATTCGGCGTCCAGGCGGGGATCGAAGTAGTGCGCCAGGTCCTCGTTGGCCAGGTCGCTTTGCAGAATGCTTCTGGGCCAGTTGGCCGTGCTGGCGACGAGGTCCACGTAGGCCTCGCGATTGTTTTCGTCGCGCAGCCAGGTCACGGCTTTCTGCTGGGCCTGGACCACACGTGCGACGACCTCGGGGTAAAGGCGGATGAAGTCACCAGTGCCTAGCAGCACGGCCTGGGTGCTGCCAGCGCCTTGCAGATCGCGGGAATTGATCGGCAGCTCCACCAAACCGCGCTCGCGCAGCGAGAGCAGGTTGGACAGGCCCCAGGTGGCGTCGATCTGGCGCGCTGCGAGCGCGGCGTTCGAGGCGTTGAAGTCGAGGTTGATGACCTTGAAGTCGCGCTTCGACAACCCTTGGCTGGCCAACGCGCTGGCGAAGGAAAGCTGGTTGGCGGTGCCGCGGAACACAGCGACACGTTTGCCCTTGAGGTCCTGCAGGGTCTTGATGCCGGAACCTGGAACGACGCCCAGGTAACTCTTGACGCCCCGCACCCCGGCGGACAGCACGCGGGTGTCGAGGCCACTGGCCTTGCCGATGATTGCCGCCAGGTCGCCGAGGTAGGCGAAGTCCGCTTGCTGGTTGGCCAGTGCTTCGTTGACCACAGGCCCCGCCCCTTTGAAGAACAGCCACTCGATACGAATGCCATCGCTGGCAAATTCCTTTTCCAGCAACTGCTGATCGCGCAGCACATCCACCACCCCGCCGGCACTGGGCTTGCTGCCGGCGCTCAGGTCGGGCACGGCGATGCGGATGACCTCCGGTTGCTGGCGCTGTTCGGCATGGGCGAGCTCGACATGTCCAACCAAGGAGGCGGTGGCGATCAGCGTCAGGGCAAAAACGCTGGCAAAGCGGCGAAGAGGGTTGGGCATGCTCGTAGTCCTGGCGTCTGCAGCCGGCGGCACCGGCGTGGTGAGGCAAACACTAGGCACGCAGACTTAGAACCTACAAAGATCAAAACCCTATTTTCAAATACCCAAAATGCATAAACGAGCGCTCATGCGGCATTGCGCTTCACGTGCAGGCAGCGCATGGAAACTATGAGAAATACGCAACGCCCAGCGCCTTCCCCGCACCCTGGCCTCCATGCTCTTATGCCTAGATCGTATGAACTGTTTTTTTTAATTACTTAAACGCATAAATCATGCGCCGTTTGAACTATGTGCCTGCAACGCCCCACCTGGCGAAACGGAAAGAGAAACGGCCGAGCTCGCATTCGACCGCGCTCAGGTGCATCAGCACTTCAAGCCCGATTTCGACCTGGCATGGCGGCGTGCAGACCCGGCTCACCCAGCGCCTGCCGCGTTCTCGAGAGGTATTGCATGAGCCAGACCGTGCCCAGACCCACGCCCCTTGGCGGCTGGCAATTGCCATGGCGCCGCGTGCGCGTGCCAAGCCAGGTACTGCCGTGGCTGCTGCCGTTGGCGGTCGCTGGCTTATGGCAGGCGGCCAGCCATGGCCATTGGATGAGCGAGCAGATCCTGCCGGCACCGGCGCTGGTCTGGCAAAGCGCCCTGGAATTCGGCACCGGCGAATTGTGGGTACACCTGTGGATCAGCGTGCAACGGTTGTTCTGGGGCCTGGCAGCGGGTATTGCCGGGGGTTTGCTGCTCGGCAGCTGGCTAGGGGGTTCGCGGCGCGCCCAGACCCTGGTGCTGCCGACCTTCATTGGCGTGGCGCAAATCCCGACCTTGGCCTGGATTCCGCTGTTCATGCTGTTTTTCGGCATCGGTGAGCTACTCAAGCTGGTGGTGCTGATCAAGGCCGTGATCGTGCCGGTGACACTGCACACCCTGGTCGGGGTGCGCGATGCCCAGCCGAAACTGCGCGAGGCGGCCGCCACCCTGCGCCTGCCTGCCCACCTGGTGTTTCTACGGCTGTTGCTGCCTGCGGCCTTGCCGTCTTTTCTTGCCGGGGTGCGTCTGGCGCTGGCGGCCGGCTGGACGTCGCTGCTCGCCGTTGAGCTGCTGGCCTCCAGCGAGGGAATCGGCTATCTGATGGTCTGGGGGCGGCAGCTGTTCATGCTCGATCTGGTATTGCTGTGCATCGTGGTCATCGGCGTGATCGGGGCGCTGATGGATCGCGGCTTTACCGCCCTAGAACGACGCGCCCTGTACTGGCCGCAACCTGCAACGGGCGAGCGTGCTCAAGGTCCGATCGCGCGTGGTGCGTCGAGCCTGATCGTGCCCGTGCTGTTGCTGGTGCTCTGGCAAGTCACCGTCAGCCTGGGCTGGGTGGATCGCAACATCCTGGCATCGCCATTCGATGTGCTGACCAGCCTGGGCGCTGGCCTTGCCGATGGCTCGCTGATCGAGGCTCTGCGCCTGAGTTTGCAACGGGCACTGGCAGGGCTGCTGTTCGGCGGCATCGCAGGGCTGGTGGTGGGCCTGCTGCTGGCGATGTCGTTTACCGCCGAGCGGGTGCTGGGGCCGAGCCTGTCGGCGCTGCGCCAAGTGGCATTGTTCGCCTGGGTGCCATTGCTCACGGCCTGGTTCGGCCTGGGCGAGGCGACCAAGATCGTGTTCGTTTCGCTGGCCGCGTTCTTCCCCTTGCTGATCGCCACCCAGCGCGGCATCGCCAACTTGTCTCCACAACTCGATGAAGCCGCGCACGTGATGCGCCTGAGCCTGCCCAAGCGTTTGCGCCTGCTGCTGTTGCCAGGCGCCGCACCGGCCATTTTCGCAGGCCTGCGCCTGTCGTTGATCTACGCCTGGCTGGGCACCATCGGCGCCGAATACTTCATGCCCTCGAACGGCGGGATCGCCAGCCTGATGCTGGGCGCTCAACAATTGTTTCGCATGGACCAGGTCATGGCCGCCATGCTGCTGATCGGTGTGATCGGCGCGGCGCTCGGCTACCTGGGCCAACGTCTGGAATCACGCGCCACGCGCTGGAGAACCGCATGAATGCTCTGATTACCCCGGCCCGGACTACAGCCAGGCAAGCACACACCCCACCCCTGGTCAGCTTTGAACAGGTGAGCAAGTCGTTCACGGTGGACGGGCAAGCCCTGGAGGCAATTCGCGACTTCAACCTGGCCATCCATGAAGGCGAGTTCATCGCCATCGTCGGTTCATCGGGCTGCGGCAAGTCGACCTTGCTGCGCTTGCTGGTGGGACTGGACACTGCGTTCAGCGGCACCATCCAGGTGGACGGCCAGCCGGTGACCGGCATCGGCGGCGAGCGTGGGATCGTGTTTCAGGAGCACCGCCTGTTCCCCTGGCTGACGGTTCAGCAAAACATCGGCCTGGGGCTGGTCAACGAGCCACTGACCGCCGGTGAGCGGGCCCGGCGCATCCATGAACACGTGCTGCTGGTCGGGCTATCGGGCTTCGAGACCGCCTACCCCCATCAGCTCTCTGGCGGCATGGCGCAGCGCGTGGCCATCGCTCGCGGGCTGGTCGCCAGCCCGCGCATCCTGCTGCTGGACGAGCCGTTCGGTGCGCTGGATGCCCTGACCCGTCAGCAATTGCAGGATGAACTCCTGGCGATCCGTGAGCGCTCTGGCATCACCACCTTGTTGGTCACTCACGATGCCGAAGAAGCCACTTACCTGGCTGACCGCGTGGTGGTGCTCGAACCGCGCCCAGGACGCATAAAGGCCGTGGTGGACATCGACTTGCCGCACCCTCGCCAACGCACCAGCGTTGCGCTGCACACCTTGCGCGAAAGGGTGCTGCACCAGATCACCGGCGATAAGGGCTATCGCAGGCCATTGCCCGCACGGGTCGAAGGGCTGCGGCCGGAGTTGATTGCGCTGTAGGCGATGACGCGCTCGCCAAAGCGCCCCGAGGCCCGCCGCGTAGGGAAACGCCTACGAATCAAGGCAATGGACGCCATCGGCAGACATGGGTATCATTGCGCCGCGTTGCACTCGTAGCTCAGCTGGATAGAGTATTGCCCTCCGAAGGCAGTGGTCGTGGGTTCGAATCCCGCCGAGTGCGCCATCTATTTCGCCATGTTCATGGCACTGCGTTGCCAACGCCGCTTATCGGTGGGTACACGCACTCGCAAACGGCCCCGCTAATCTCGATTGGCGGGGCCGTTTGCTTTTCGGTTTTCCGTAAGTGCCGATGCATGCCTTGGCCGTGGTGCCGAGCGCATTCTGCTGGGTCGGGAGGCGTCGCACGTCCACGCCTGTCTGCACACTCGGCCTCAGCGACCGGCTTGCTCTCAACTCGCGAATGGCTCGTTTCAGCCCATGGCGTTTTTCAATCAGGTCGATGCCGTTTTCTGCGTTGCCGCCGAGCGCGCGGTGCAGGATGCTTGCGTAACCGGCGCGCGATCGCTGACCCCACCCCGTAGAGGCCCGTATGAAAAACGTCGAACACATCCTCAAGGCCAAATCCGATCACCAGACGGTCTACACCATCGGTCCGGACGAATCGGTGCTGCAAGCGCTCAAGCTGCTCGCCGAAAAGAACATCGGGGCGCTGCCGGTGGTGGAAGATGGCCAAGTGGTGGGCATCGTCAGTGAGCGCGATTACGCGCGCAAGCTGGTGCTCAAAGGTCGTTCCTCTGCGGTAACGCCTGTGCGCGAGATCATGAGTGCACCGGTGGTCTTCGTCGAACCCAAGCACAACCTTGAGTACTGCATGAACCTGATGACCAACCGTCACCTGCGCCACTTGCCGGTGGTGGATAACGGTGAGCTGCTGGGGTTGCTGTCGATTGGCGACCTGGTGAAGGAAACCATTGCCGAACAAGCGGGGTTGATCATCAAGCTGGAGCAGTACATTCGCGGCGAATGACCGCCAGCGTTCAGTGGTAGGCGCGTTCCAGTTCGTCGAGCTAATGATCGAAGCGTTTGAGCCGCGCTGACCAGGTATAGACCAGCACTTCCAGGTCGCGGCTGAGTACTGCCGTCGCACCGCTGCGGGCACTGGATGGCTCGACCACGTCCAGTTGATAACGGTCACGCGCCATGGCGGTGGCAACGCTGGACAGGTCACGGGCGTTGGCCAGCCAGTGATGGCGAGGGTCGTGAACTTCCCTGTCCAGCGCCCTGCATTGGCACCTGAGCGCCTCCAGACACTGTTCGAGCGGCGTGTCCTTGAGCTCGCCCATGACCTCCTCGAAAGTGCGGCCAGAGTGCCAGTAGCTGCCCCAGAAATAGCGATCGAACACGGTCTCGACCCGGCGCAGTGCAACCTTGGTGTTCCAGAGGGTCACAAGGGTATGGCCCTGGCGGACTTCACGTCGATTCAGCTTGAGCGATTGCCAGGCGATCCAGCTCAGCGCCACCAAGGCACCGGCGATCGACAGCAGGGCCACGGCCTGCAGAAACTGCACAGCGTGGCTCAGTTGCAGGGCATGGCGGATGCCCTGGAAAAACCCGGCAGTCATGGTGCCCAGCACCAGCAAGGCACACCAGAACGCGGGTGCGTAGGGGTCCTTCATGGCGCCTCCCCCTTGGGTTTTCCTGAGCATAGCAATGCCTTCGGAACGGGGCAGGCGCCGCTGGGCGGTTATGTGTTGGGTTCGTGCAGCGCTACGTTCAACTGGTCGATGATCGGGATCCAGTCGGAGTCGGCGATGTAGTTTTCCTTGAGGAAAGCACGCTGACCTTCGCTCCAGAACGGCGCATCCACCAACTTCACGTCGTCATCGAGCGGCCCATGGGTGGTGATGAACTGTTGAATCTCTGCGGGCTCGTCGCCAATGCCTAGCTGCTTGAAAAGATCGGGATAGGTAGGAATCGGTGCGTCCATGTTGCCTCCACTGCGCCGGCCCGAGGGTGTCGGGCACATCGGCGGGTTTACGTCGGGGCGGGCGGTTGCCTCACCCCCTGGAACGTAGACAGCAATGGACCGGGCATAGGTTCCTGAAATCTTCCCTTACAGCGGCGCGCGGCGCAGTGTGGCCAGGAAGGTCGCGGCACCCAGGAACAGCCCGGCGAAGGTCCGGTTGAGGCGTTTCTGCTGGCGCGGCGTGCGCAGCAGACGCAGCACGCGTGAGGCCAGCCCCGTATAGCCGGCCATCACCAGCAGATCGACGGTGACCATGGTGGCGGCGATGGTGAGGTACTGCGCCAGCAAGGGCGCATGCGGGTCGATGAATTGCGGCAGCACTGCCAGCATGAACACCAGCGCCTTGGGGTTGCTGACATTCACCAGAAAACCTCGCGCAACCAGCACCAGCGGTTTGCCCAAGGGGCGAATACCGCTGTCGTCGCTCATGTCCATGGGCAAGGCGCGCCACTGCCGGTAGGCGAGGTACACCAGATAAGCCACGCCAAACCACTTGATGACCTGAAAAGCGGTCGCCGAGGCCGCCAGGATGGCGCCCACACCGGCCGCGACCACAGCGATCTGCACGACCAGGCCCAATTGCAGGCCCAACGCGTTCCAGTAGCCACGCCAGAAGCCGTATTGCAGGCCGCTGGACATCGAGGCGATAGCCCCCGCGCCCGGCGACAGGCTGATTACCCAGCACGCAGCGAAAAACGCCAACCAGGTCTCAATGGTCATCACACACCTCGAACAGGAGAATTTGCAAACGTTACGCTAATCTGCCGCGGCTAAAAGCGCCAGCGCGTTGAAGGCCCAACGCCACCTCGCTCAACCGATTGCGGTCAAGCGAGGCACGCCAGGTTTCACGACAAGGCTTCGAGTTCGGCCTGCATCGCCTCAAGGGTTTCCAACGCCTCCATCCACGCCTCTTCCAGCTCACCTTCACGCTGCTTGAGGGTGGTCTGGCGGGCCAGCAGCTCGCGCAGCTGGTCCTTGCGTGCGGCCTCGTACAAGCCGCCGTCACCCAGCGCGGTCTCGATGTCGGCGAGTTGGCTGTGGACCTGGCCCAGCTCGGCTTCGAGCTTGTCGGCGGTGCGCTTGTGCGGCGCCAGTTGCTGGCGCAAGGCCGCGGCGGCCTGGCGCTGGGCTTTCTTGTCGGTCTTGTCCGGATTGCCCGCGCTGGTGCTGGCAGGGGCGCTGCGCTGACGGTAATCAAGCAGCCAACGGCTGTAGTCTTCGAGGTCACCCTCGAAGCTTTCGACCTTGCCGTCTGCGACCAGCAGGAAGTCATCGGTGGTGCTCTTGAGCAGATGACGGTCGTGCGAGACCACCACCACGGCGCCGCTGAATTCCTGCAACGCCATGGTCAGGGCCAAGCGCATTTCCAGATCGAGGTGGTTGGTGGGTTCATCGAGCAGCAGCAGGTTCGGCCGTTCCCAGGCGATCAGCGCCAAGGCCAGACGCGCCTTCTCGCCACCGGAGAAGTTCAGCACCGGCTCATCGACCCGATTGCCATGAAAATCGAACCCCCCGAGGAAGTCGCGCAGGGTTTGCTCGCGCTCGCCCAGCGCCAGGCGCTGCAGGTGCAGTAGCGGGCTGGCCTTGTCGTCGAGCGAGTCGAGCTGGTGCTGGGCGAAGTAGCCGACCGCGAGGTTCTCGCCACGCACCAACCGCCCGCCGATGGGCTGCAGTTCGCCAGCCAGGTTCTTGATCAGGGTGGACTTGCCCGCACCGTTGGGGCCCAGCAGGCCAATGCGCGCACCGGGGACCAATTGCAGCTTGACCTTGTCGAGGATGACCTTGTCGGCATAACCGAGGCGGCCTTCGGAGAGGTCGAGCAATGGGTTAGACAGCTTGTGCGACTCGCGGAAGACAAAGTCGAACGGCGAATCAACGTGGGCCGCCGACAACTCTTCCATGCGCTCCAGGGCCTTGATCCGGCTCTGCGCCTGGCGCGCCTTGGTGGCCTGGGCCTTGAAGCGGGCGATGTACTTTTCCATGTGCGCGCGCTGGGCCTGCTGCTTCTCATAGGCCTGCTGCTGCTGCGCCAGACGCTCGGCGCGGGTGCGCTCGAACGCGCTGTAGCCGCCTTTGTAGAGGTTGAGCTTGCGTTGCTCGACGTGCAGCACGTGGTCGACCACTGCATCGAGGAAATCCCGGTCGTGGGAAATCAGCAGCAGTGTGCCGGCGTAGCCTTTGAGCCAGTCTTCGAGCCAGAGGATGGCATCGAGGTCCAAGTGGTTGGTGGGCTCATCGAGCAGCAGCAGGTCAGAGGGGCACATCAGCGCCTGGGCCAGGCTCAGGCGCATCCGCCAACCACCGGAGAAGTCGCCGACACGGCGGTCCATCTGTTCGTTGCTAAAGCCCAGCCCGGCCAGCAGCTTGCGCGCGCGGGCATCGGCGGTGTAGCCGTCGGCGCTGTCGAATTCACTGTGCAGGCGTGCCAGCGCGGTACCGTCGTGGGCCTGTTCGGCGGCCTCGAGCTGGCCTTGAACCTGACGCAGGCGCAGGTCACCATCGAGCACATAATCGATGGCCACGCGCTCGAGCGTATCGACCTCCTGGCGCATGTGCGCGATGCGCCAGTCGGCGGGCAGCAGGCAGTCGCCGCCGTCGGGCGACAGCTCGCCACGCAGCAAGGCGAACAGGCTGGATTTGCCGGCGCCGTTGGCACCGATCAGGCCGGCTTTGTGGCCGGTGTGCAGGGTCATTTCGGCGCCATCTAGCAGGCGCTGAGGACCACGCTGTAAAGTGAGGTTGGATAGTCTGATCATGATGGTCGCGGAGTCTACCAGCTTCCTCGACCCTATAGTGCGAGCTCAACCATGCCCCCTGACCTGTGGAATTACGCCCTGGCGTTGTATGGCCGGCGCGGCGTCGAAGCGGCCTGCCTGAGGCTGCAGGACACCGGTGCCGACGTGTGCCTGCTGCTGTGCGCCTGTTGGTTGCAGGCGCGCCAGGTGCACCCCACGCAAGACCGCGCGACGGCGCTGCGAAGCGTATCCGAACCCTGGCAGCAGGAGGTGATCGCGCCCCTGCGTGAACTGCGTCAGCGCTGGAAAGCACAGGCGCAGCATGACCCGCAATGGGCGGGGCTGCGTGGGCGTATCAAGGGGCTTGAACTGGAGGCTGAGCAGGTGCTGCTGGAGCGCCTGGCGCAGTGTGCCGGCCCGTGGCCTACACAGCAGGCGCCACGCGAGGATTGGCTGACGTGGCTGTCACCGACGCCTTCGGACAACGCCGCGCTGAACAGTCTGCGCGACGCTGCCCGTTCGCTTCAGGAGCCGGAAGGCTGAGTAGCGTCTGCCGAGGGGGCTGGGGTGCTGTCAGCCGTGCTGGCAGTTGCAGCAGCGGGCTTGCGCACCGCCGGCTTACGCGGGGCGGCTTTGGCTGGCGCTCTGGCAGTGCTGGTTGATGCCGCAGCTGGCTTGGCGGATTCAGCAGTGGCCGCAGGCTTGGCCGCTACAGCCGCTGAACGCGCGGCAGGCTTGGCAGGGGCCTTGCGCGGCGCGGGCTTGGCGTCGTCTGCAGGCGCAGGCGGCTTGCTCGCGGCAGGCTTGCGACCGGCCGGTTTCGCAGCAGCAGGTTTGCCAGGTGCAGCTTTACCGGGTGCAGCCTTGCCCGAAGCAGGTGTACCTGGCGCAGGCTTGCCAGCGGCAGGCTTGGAAGCAGTGGAGCCCGCCTTGGCATCGGCGGCGCGCTGGTCGAGGGCCTTGCTCGCCGCTTCGCGCACTTTGCCAACGCCTTGTGCCAACTTCAGGCTCTCTTGGGCATCGCGCTTGAGGTGTTGGATGTAGGTACGGGTTTCAGACTGTCGCTCTTTCAACGAGTCGAGCAACGCTTCGAGTTCACCCGCAGCTTTCTGCGCCTTGCCTTGCGCCTTGGCTTTACCGGCCTTGGCCGATTCCTGCAACTTGAGGCGCGCGTCGTGAAGTTTGTCCTGGGCTTTGACCCGCTGTTTTTCCAGCTTGGTCAGCAGCTTTTCAGCATCGGCCAGCGCTTGCGTGCAGGCCTCTTCCAGATATTCCAACAAGCTGCCCGAAAGTTGCTGGAGCAGGTGCAGCGGTGTACTGACAGGTTTCTTCTTTGCCGACATGATTCACACCCTGGCTGAGGAAAGTGCGACTCATACTATGCTTCTGCCGCGTAGCCCGCTAGAGCCTGTGCACGCCGATACAAGTGCGTGTGCCCAGGGTATTGAATGATCAACTTTTGCATAAACACAGGGTGCGTGTTGAGGATGATTCAACGCTGGCATACTTGCCGTTCGATTCAAGGAGCTCGCCGTGTCTCGCCCATTGATGTTCGCCCTGTGCCTGTGCCTGCCGTTGTCGGCCCTCGCGGCCGATCCTTCGCCTTCCGAGCAACACGACCTTGCCTACAGCCTGGGCGCAAGCCTGGGCGAGCGTCTGCGCCAGGAAGTGCCGGATCTGCAAATCGAGGCGCTGCTTGAAGGGCTTGGCCAGGCCTATCGCGGCCAGCCACTCAAGTTGGAGCCACGGCGTATGCAGGCACTGCTCGAACAACACGAAGCACACGCCAGTGCCTTGGCCGAGCAGGCGCACACGGCTGAGGCACAGGCGGCCGAACAACGGTTCATGGCCGCCGAACGCGACCGCACCGGGGTGCACGAGCTGGCGGGCGGGCTGCTCTATGGCGAGCTGACTGGCGGTACAGGCGCACAGCCGCAGGCCGGTGGCAGGGTGCAGGTGCGGTATGTGGGGAAACTGCCTGATGGCAGCGTGTTCGATCAGAGCACCACCGCGCAGTGGTTCAACCTCAGCTCGGTGATCGAAGGCTGGCGGGTGGCGCTGCCGAAGATGAGGGCCGGCTCGACATGGCGCCTGGTGATCCCTTCGGCCATGGCCTACGGCGCCGAGGGCGCCGGAGACCTGATTGCGCCCTATACACCGTTGGTGTTCGAGATCACGCTGGTGGCAGTGGCCGATTAGGCTTACGCCTTCACTGCACCTTCTTCCTTGTGCGCGTTGTGCAGCACTTCGATCAGGCAGTCTTCCAGTTCAAAACGCTCGCGCAGCAAACTGCCCAGTTCACCCAGCTTCTTGGCAAAACGCTCGGCGTCCTTGCATTGGGCCTGCTCGCAGTGGTCATTGAACGCCAGCGCGATCTGGGTGATTTCATCGATTCGCGGGTTGATCTCGTCGGCCAGACGCAACGCCCGATCATCACCAAAGGCCTTGGCTTCGCTGATCAGTTGTTCACAAATACCAAAGTGCCAGCCGGACACATAATCGACGAGGATTTCGCAGAAGCCGGTGTTGTGCTGCTTGTCGGCGAACGCCGGTTTGGCGTCGCGCAGCGCTCGGAAGGATTTGACCAGTTCATGGCGCTCTTTTAGCCAACGGTCAATCAGCTGGTGAACCCCGCCCCAGCGTTCCTGAGCATTCTGACAACTATCTAGCATGGCGGTCTCATCCTTCTGGATTGACGCCCCTGCACCTGGCGCCGCCACCGTGCGACACGCGGGTGACATCAGCAAAAGGGCATCTAACAGGTGTATTTTTCAGTAAGCGTTGTGGGAGATTATTCCCGCACGTCCTGGCCATCAAGGTACGCAGGGCACTAACTTCATACAAGTGTTTAATCCACCCGTCCGACACCACTGGTCGAACCAACCGACCACGGCGGCTAGGCATATTCATTGACCCAGTCGCGAAACCGGTTTGTCAGCAGGTAGGACAGCGGTAGGCAGGCCAGTGCCAGGAATGCCAACAGACTCCATTCCGGCAGGGTGAGGTCGAGGAAGCTCCAGCGGATCGGTGAGCAGTCAGGCAGCCCTAGCAATAGTCGATGCGCCAGTTGACCCACTGGCAACTCGGTCAGCGCCGCGACGGGCGCCGGGCAGGCGGTCATTGACCAGGCCCCGCCCTGCAGCCACACCTGCCGGGCCGCCAGCCAGCTCCCCAACGCAGCGCACATGAACAGCATCCAGGCGTAACGCCGATCGCCACGCTCACTGGGCGTGTGGGCCAACGCGCACATGCTCAGTAACAGGTACAGACCGAGCACGCCACGCTGGCTGTAGCACAGCCCGCAGCCCTCGATGCCACTTACCGGAAGCAGGCTGAGAGAGCCGCCCAGCAAGGCCAACGACGCTAATGCGGCAGGAAGGAACAGGGTGCGCAACCGAGACAGCGACATGGATGAGGACATTCCCGGATGTGAAAAAGTGGCTTGAGACGGTAAGGAAAGATGTCCTCTGTTTCAAGGCGCTACACAACCGACAAATCGCTGAATGATCAAGAAAGGAGGTATTGCGAGGTAAGAAGCTTCCTAGGACCGCCAGGTACTGTTGTCTGGTGGCGACGGAAAAGTGCGCGACCCCCGGCTCCTCGGAATCAGGAGGAGCCGGGGGGTGACTCAGGCACGCACCGTTTCAGGCAACGGCAGCGCCAGCAGGCGTTCGTCCAGCAGGTTCAAGCCTTCCTGGAACAATTGATTGCTCCGTTCGGTTTCACCCAGTGCTGCAAGCAGCCGCGCCAGCTCAGCGCAGGCTTCGGGATTGCGCTCAAGGCGCAAGCTGCTCTCGAAGTAGTCCCGCGCCTTACCCCACAGGCGATTCTGCAGGCTCAGGCGACCCAGCGTCAGCAGCAGGCTGGGGTCACGAGGATGGTCCTTGAGCCAGCCCTCGGCGGTCTGCAACTGGCGCGCCGGATCGTCCCCGCGAACCAGCCCGTACAGCCGCGCAAGGTGGCTCTCGTACTGGCGCTTGATCGCGGCACGCAGCACCTGTTCGGACTCACCTTGCGCATTGGCCTGGCGCATCTGCTCGACGTAGGCCAGAACCAGTTGCGGCTCCTGGCGCTGGGCGGCAGTCAACTGCTGCCAGGCGCGTTCCAGTGACTGACGTGCCGTTGTGGCGTCTTCGCCGCGGGTGGCAGCCAGGCCGAGGTTCTGCCCCCAGGCACGCTGTTCCAGCTGTGCCAGCTCATTGGCCGGCAAAGCCTTGTGCTTGCGCAGATCAGGCAGCAGGCGAATCAACGCCGACCAGTCACCCCGCTCGAGGTACAACCGCTGCAACAAACGCAGCACCTGGGCATTGTTCGGGTGGCGCTCCTGCATGGCCTGCAGGGTGTTCAGTGCGCCATCGCTGTCGCCTCGGTCCATCTGCAGCTGAGCGTGGGCCAACGCGATGGCCAGCTCAGCCTGGGGCTGACGCTCCAGCGCACGCTCGAGCATGTGGTCACTTTCTTCGGTGCGGCCCAGCTCGTTGGCCGCCCGGGCGGCGCCGAGGTAGAACAGCAAAGGCTGGCGCTCGGCCTCGGCGGCGCTGCGCAAGTGCTTGTGGGCACTGGCCCAGCGGCCTTCTGCGAGGTCGAGCTGGCCTTGTTCGATGGCGATACGGGTACGCCGGCTGCGATTGCGCCGCGACCACGGGTTGACCACCCCGGTAGACCTCAGCAGCAAACCGATCAGGTAACGCAGCAGCCACAGCGCCAAGACCAGCACCAGCAACGCGCCCAGCGCTGCCCACAGGCCAGACTGATAGCGAAAGCCGCCGTAGGCGATCATCACATAGCCGCTGTGCTTGGCAATGGCAATGCCCAGCGCCGCCGCAATGACGATCGCAATGACCGCCAGCAGGTACGCGCGCTTCATGGCTTGGCCCCTTCGCTGGCCGCTGGCAGGTTACGGCGCTGGATGTAGGCCTGCACCGCCGCCAGGCTTTCGCTGAGGTCAGGCACCTTCACCGCAACGGGCTGTTCGGCCAGCTGGTTGAGGCTGTCGAGCATGGCCTTGCTTTGCGGGTTATCGGGGTTGAAGTTGGCCAGCAGCACGCTGCGGGCGTCATCCAGCGCTTTTTCATAGACCTTGGCCTCGCCATTGAGCGCGGCCCACTGGGCTTGTTCGAGGGTCAGGCTCAAGGCCAGGCGCAGTTGGCTCAGGGACTGGCCCGCCAGCAACGGCTTGACGTTCTTGTCGGCCTCGAACTCGACCTGGAAGTACTTGGAGATCTGGTCCCGCCACTTCGACAGTCGGCTCGACACATCACCTTCGCCGGTGAGCGCGCCCATGGCGTCGGCATTGGCATCGAACTCGGGCGTTTGTGCACTGAGCTGTGGCACCAGGTCACGCTGGGCCGCAAGCTTGAGGAACAGACCGGTGCGGTCGGGCTGCTGCGTGCTGTCGAGCACCGCCTTGCTGCGGGCCAGTTGCTCACGGGCAGCGAACGAGCCAGGATCGCTTTGCTCGCGGAGGATTTCGTCAGCCCCTTCGACCAGCGCGCGGGCGCTGGTGATGTCCTGCAGAGCCGACAGACGCAGCGTGGCCAGGCGCAGCAGGTGCTCGGCCTCGGCCAGACGCCATTCCTTGCGGCTCTCGCCCAGCACGGTCTCGACCTTCTGGCTCAAGCGCTGCTGGTCGCCCTGCAGCTGGGCCACCAGACGACGGCGGTCTTCCAGCTCGCTGGCCGCCGGCAGGCTGGAGAGCTGCGTGGTGATCTGCTGTTCGCGCTGCTGCAGCGCATTGGCGCGCTCGGCCAGCGCTTGCAGGCTCTGCCCTTGGCCCTGCTCACTGCCTTGCAACTGGCGCACCTGCCAGACACTCCACCCGCCGAACGCCACACCTGCCGCGCCCAGCAGCAGGGCGAAGGTGGCCAGGCCATTGCCCGAGCGCTTGACGGGTTTGGCAGGCTTGGCCGGGGGGGCGTTCGGCGTTTCCGGCGCCGAGGGTTGATCGTTCTTGGACAAGACAGTTTCGCTCACGTATCCATCCTTTGCAGAGGGGCGCCGCGCACGGCTCAATGCCCTGTCAAGGCAGGTACAGCGGTTCGCTGTACAGCTGCCAGCAAGGCCGCGGCGCTAGCGCCACGGCATTCCACAACCTGTTGCGCACCCGCCTCGCGCGCCTGTTGGGCAACACGGGGGCTGGGTACGAATAACGGCATTCGTGACAGACGGGGCCAATCGGCGCCCGCCAGTCGTTGCAAATGTTCAAGACCTTGCCCACTGCTGACCACCAGGCCATTGAGGCGTTCCCCAGCGACCCGCTCAGCCACGGCAGCGCCCGGGTAGTGGGGCAGGCAACGGCGGTACAGTTCCAGATAATCGACACTAGCACCTTGCTCTGCAAGACGCTCGGCCAGCAGTTCGCGACCTCCCACTCCGCGCACGATCAACACCTGCGGCTGCACCGTGGCCAGCGCCTGATGCAACGCCGGCACGGCCAGCAGCGCTTCGCTGTCATCGCCGGCCGCGGGCCAGCTCACCTGCAGCCCACGCGCTGTCAGAATGCGCCCGGTGGCTTCGCCGACGGTGAACCAGTGAGCGGTGGGTGGCGCCAGCCCGGCGGTGTCCAAGTGTTGCAACAGCAGGCGCGCAGCCGGTTTGCTGACCACGATGAACGCGTGATAGCCGTTCAGCGCAGCCAGGCGCTCTTGCTGCGCAGCTTCAAGCGCCACCGGCTCAAGCTCGAGCAGCGGCAAGCAGCTGGTGGCAACGCCTGCCGCGTGCAGGCGCTCGGCCACGGCCAGGCTGTCCTCGCGTGATCGCGTCAGCAGCAGGCGCCAACTGCTCACGGGTGCCCGCTCTCGCCGTAGATGGCCTTGAGAATCGCCTCAGCGCCCTGCGCAAGCAGCGCCTCGGCGACCTGAATACCCAGCGCCTGGGCCTCGGCGCGAGGCGCGCGTGCTTGCGCCGTCAGCAACACCCCGCCATCGGGCTGGCCGACCAGCCCGCGCAGCCACAGCTGGTCGCCCTCAAGCACAGCATAAGACGCGATGGGCACCTGGCAGCCGCCATTGAGGTGTTTGTTCAAGGCTCGCTCAGCGACCACCCGATCAGCCGTGTCGAGGTGATTGAGGGGTGCCAGCAGGGCATGGATTTCGCTGTCGCCACTGCGGCACTCGATACCCACCGCGCCCTGGCCACCGGCCGGCAGGCTGTCATCGACGCTGATACTGGCGGTGATACGGCCCTCGAACCCCAGGCGGATCAGGCCGGCAGCGGCCAGAATGATGGCGTCGTATTCGCCGGCATCGAGCTTGGCCAGGCGCGTATTGACGTTGCCGCGCAGGAAATGGATCTGCAGATCAGGGCGCCGCGCCAGCAGCTGCGCTTGTCGGCGCAGGCTGGAGGTACCGACCACACTGCCGGCAGGCAGGGCAGCGAGGCTGTCGAAGCGGTTGGAAACGAACGCATCGCGCGCGTCTTCCCGCTCGCAGATGCAGTACAGGCCCAGGCCTTCGGGGAAGTCCATCGGTACGTCTTTCATGGAGTGGACGGCGATATCGGCCTGCTGCTCCATCAGCGCGGTTTCCAGCTCCTTGACGAACAATCCCTTACCGCCAATCTTGGCCAGCGGTGAATCGAGGAGTTTGTCGCCGCGACTGACCATCGGCACCAACGTGACTTGCAGGCCCGCATGGGCCCGCTCCAGACGTGCCTTCACATACTCGGCCTGCCATAGGGCCAAGGCACTCTTACGGGTGGCAATGCGGATTTCGCGAGTAGACATGAAGCACACCGAAGCAAAGGAAATGCTGCCGATGATAGCAAATCAGCCACGCGTGCCTGCAGACCCAGGTCATGTCACGCCATCCTTGGCGCACGGGTGTGAACGTTCAGCGGAAGGGATCAGAGCGTTTGCATCATCTTGCGTACACCGGCCACATGCCGACGGCTGACGGTCAGCGCCTCGCCATCGAGGCCGCGCAGGTACAGCTGGAAATGCCCGAGCGGGGTGCGCTGCAGGCGCTCGATACGTTCACGGGCAACCAGCGCATTCCGGTGAATACGCACGAAACGGTTGCCGAACTCATCTTCCAGCGCCTTGAGCGGTTCATCGAGCAACACTTCACCGCCTTCATGGCGCAAGGTCACGTACTTGTGATCGGCAATGAAATAGATGACCTGCGGCAGCGGGATCAGCTCGATGCCCTTGCGGGTACGCGCACTGATATGGCTGCGTGGGCCGCCGCCCGCTTCATTGGCGGGGCGGGTCAAGGCGGCCAGCTGCGCCCGGTTGGGCTTGTCTGCCTTGCGCAGTGCATCGCGCAACGCGCTCGATTCGACAGGCTTGGTGACATGGCTGAGCGCGCTGTCGGAAAACGCCTGGCTACCGTATTCATCGTCGCCTGTGCAGAACACCACCGCAGGCGGCGCTTCGCGCTCGCAGAGCCGCGCAGCCACCTGCAAGCCATCGAGCCCTGACATGCCGATATCCAGCAGCACGACATCAGGCTTGAGACTATCAATCAGCGCCAGAGCCTCTTCGCCATTGGTGGCACTTGGCTCCAGTACGGAATAACCCTCTAGTTCACCTAACAACCGACTAAGGCGATCGCGGGATTGGGGTTCATCATCAACGATCAGGACATTCATAATTACGCTGGATTCCTGAGTGAGTCTCGCACGGGTGTGACGTAGACGGGTGCCGAATAACCGGGACCACACTTCACGCTCTAGACCGATGCAATGGCCAAAGATTCAGTGCTCCGACAGTTTCTGCCGAGCCTCTGTGCAACTGTAGACGGTCCATGGAACGCTGCCGTTCAATCGGTAAATATCTCCAGGTGAACTTAACGCGCATTTAGCCGGCGATATTCTTCGAACTCGCGCCCTGCGGCAGGCCCGGCAACCCTGATATGATCGGTGCCACTTCTTCTTCACGCCTGCAATGAGTGAATCCATGAGCACCGACAAGACTAATCAGTCGTGGGGCGGCCGCTTCAGCGAGCCGGTCGACGCCTTCGTCGCCCGTTTCACCGCTTCGGTCGACTTCGACAAGCGCCTGTATCGCCACGACATCATGGGTTCGATCGCCCATGCCACCATGCTGGCCGATGTCGGCGTGCTGACCACCACCGAGCGCGACACCATCATCGATGGCCTGAAGACCATCCAGGCTGAGATCGAGGCTGGCCAGTTCGACTGGCGCGTCGAGCTCGAAGACGTGCACATGAACATCGAAGCGCGTCTGACCGACCGCATCGGCATCACCGGCAAGAAACTCCATACCGGGCGCAGCCGCAATGACCAGGTCGCCACTGACATCCGCCTGTGGCTGCGTGATGAAATCGACCTGATCCTGGCTGAAATCACCCGCCTGCAGCAGGGCCTGCTGGCCCAGGCCGAGCGCGAAGCCGACACCATCATGCCGGGCTTCACTCACCTGCAAACGGCGCAACCGGTCACCTTCGGCCATCACCTGCTGGCCTGGTTCGAGATGCTCAGCCGCGACTACGAGCGCCTGGTCGACTGCCGCAAGCGCACCAACCGCATGCCGCTGGGCAGCGCCGCGCTGGCCGGCACCACCTACCCCATCGAGCGCAACCTGACCTGCTCGCTGCTGGGCTTCGAGGCGGTATCGGGCAACTCGCTGGACGGTGTTTCGGACCGCGATTTCGCCATCGAATTCTGCGCCGCGGCCAGCCTGGCCATGATGCACCTGTCGCGCTTTTCCGAAGAGTTGGTGCTGTGGACCAGCGCGCAGTTCCAGTTCGTCGACCTGCCTGACCGCTTCTGCACCGGCAGCTCGATCATGCCGCAGAAAAAGAACCCCGACGTACCGGAGCTGGTACGGGGCAAGAGCGGCCGCGTGTTCGGCGCCCTGACCGGCCTGCTGACCCTGATGAAAGGCCAGCCGCTGGCCTACAACAAGGACAACCAGGAAGACAAGGAACCGCTGTTCGATGCCGCCGATACCCTGCGCGACTCGCTGCGGGCCTTCGCCGACATGATCCCGGCGATCAAACCTCGCCACGCCATCATGCGTGAAGCGGCGCTGCGTGGCTTCTCCACCGCCACTGATCTGGCGGACTACCTGGTACGCCGCGGCCTGCCGTTCCGCGATTGCCACGAAATCGTCGGCCATGCGGTCAAGTACGGCGTCGACAGCGGCAAGGACCTGGCCGAGATGAGCCTCGAAGAGCTGCGCCAGTTCAGCGATCAGATCGAGCAGGACGTGTTCGCCGTGCTGACCCTGGAAGGCTCGGTCAACGCCCGTGACCACATTGGCGGCACCGCACCTGCACAGGTGCGCGCGGCGGTCGCTCGCGGTCAAGCCCTGCTGGCGTCGCGCTGAAGCGGGTGGTGTTGCCGTAACAAGAAGGGGGCGCCAGAGCGCCCCCTTCTTGTTTCAATTGCCTTGCTTCTTGTTGCGCATCATCTCCAGGAAGCCAGGCATGGCTGCATCCTTGTCGGCCTGGATCTTGGCCAGGTGCGGGTGTTCGCCGAGCTTGGCGAGCAACGCAGCGGCTTTCGGGAAATCAGCCAACAGGTCCAGGTTCAGCACTTTCTTCGCTGCAGCGACCGCCAGATCGACCGAAAACGCGAACATCACGTCAGCCAGGCTGAGCTGTGCGCCGGCCAGGTACGGCGCGAACTGGCCATTGCGCTCCACGGTGGCAAAACCTGCCAGCAACTCGCTGCGGGCTTTCTCCTTGACCAGCGGCTCCACGGGCATACCGAAGAATGCTTCGGCGTAACAGGTGCGCGCAGGCAGCTCGATGTACAGCTCGATCTCTTTCATCAGCTCATGCACCTTGGCCTGGGCGAACGGCTCGCTCGGCAGCAGCGGCGTGCCGCTCTGGGTGCGCTCGATGTAGTCGAGGATCGCGCTGGTTTCGCTCAGGAAGCCCTGCTCGGTTTCCAGCGCCGGCACCTTGCCGCGCGGGCTGACCGACAGCGACCCTGAGTCTTGCCCGGGAAAGAACAGCACTTCCTCGAAGGGCACGCCCTTCTCCAGCAATGCCAGCTTGACCATGTTGTAGTAGTTGCTTACAGGGAAACCATGCAGCTTGAGCATTGGAACAGCCTCCGGGCCGTGTGGGGTTGGGCCCGACGTTTATAGCCCCTGGCGGGTACGCTGACCAGCGTCATGCCTGTTGTCGATGGCCGGACATTGCCAGGAACGTCGTGGCAAACTGTCTGCTCAACCCCCAGGAGCCCTGCCATGAGCCAGCCCCCCGACATCGACCGCGAAGACGATGAAGCCTTCGCCGAAGCCACCCTCACGCAAGCCGTGGAAAACCAGATCGAAAGCGGCGAGCCACCAGCGGCCAAGGCCACCTTCAACAAGCTGAGCCTGGTGGGTTACTCACGCGAAGACAGCTTGAGGCTGATGGCCATGGTGCTGGCATACGAGATCGACACGATGCTTGCCGAAGACCGCCCGTTCGACAACCAATGGTACGAAGGCGCGCTGCGTGCCCTGCCGGACCTGCCCCCGGAACTGGCCGCTGAGATGGATCAAGGCGACGACGAGTAACTGTGACTACACTCCACGCTCAGGCGCCAGGCAGTCACCACTGGCGCCGTCCTCCATCCCTTGAAGTCTGGAGTCGCCATGTCCTTTACCCCTGAGCTGGTCGCCGAACTCGAAGTCCTTGCCCTGTTCAATCTCGATAGCACCCAAGAAGGCATCAAGGTCCATAGCAACGCGTCCCCTGACACCATCCAGGCTGCCAAGCGCCTGCACCAGAAGCAGCTGATCAGCCAGCCCGACGGCGGCTATCTGACCAGCCTGGGCATCGATGCTGCGCAAAGCGCTCAACAGCTGCTGACCATCCTCGGCGTCGCACAGCCCGCCTGACGCGGTTTACCGCAAGGCAGGGCTGCCCCTGCCTTGCGCCGGCCACCATGAAAATGACGTCAATTTTTCATCAGACGCTGATTCCCTCTGCCCACTCGGGCTAAACTCGCCGGGCCCCTGCCGCCGAGTGCGCAATGAATCACCCCCACGAGATTCGTCCCGACCTTGACCAAGGCATCGACCGCAAGGTTCTGAACACCCTGCGCGCACGCTTTCTACAGCTCAGCCGAGGTCGCCTGACCCGAGCCCGGGAAGTCCTCTCGAGCCGCCAGCAACAGGTGCTGACCCTCCTTCCACTGCTGCTGCACATCAACCACCCGCTGATGCCGGGTTATGTTTCCAGCGCCACCCCTGCCGGCATTTGCGGATACGAGCCCGATTTCGCCACGCTGGCCGAAGCGCTGCGTCTGACCCGCTCGTTCAGCTACAAATCGTCACGCGGCGACGCCATGCGCCCCTTGAGCGGCCTGTACCTGATCGGCAGCCTCGGCACGCTGGCGCACGCCGAGCAGAGCGACATGGACCTGTGGGTCTGCCACAGCGCCGAGCTGAGCGCCGATGCCCTGAACGAGCTGCGGCGCAAATGCCAACTGCTGGAAAACTGGGCCGCCACCCTGGGCGCCGACGCTCACCTGTTCCTGATCGACTGCGCAGGCTTTGCCAAGGGCGAGCGTGACGGCCAGCTGGGCTCGGATGATTGCGGCACCACCCAGCATTATCTGCTGCTCGACGAGTTCTACCGCACCGCCATCTGGCTGGCCGGTCAGACCCCATTGTGGTGGCTGGTGCCCGTCTACGAAGAAGGCGACTACCAGGCTTATGCCCAGACCCTGCTCGACAAGCGCTTCATTCGCCACGACGAGTACCTCGATCTGGGCCACCTAGCGCACATTCCTGCCAAGGAGTTTCTCGGCGCCGGGCTGTGGCAGCTTTTCAAGGGCATTGAGTCGCCCTACAAATCGCTGCTCAAACTGCTGCTGACCGAAGCCTATGCCAGCGAGCATCCGGCGCCGCGCTGCCTGAGCCTGGTGCTCAAGGCCGAGGTCTACGCCAATCGCCTCGACCTCGATGAGCTGGACCCCTACGTGATGGTGTACCGGCGCATCGAGCAGCACCTGCTGAGCCGTGGTGAGCCCCGCCGGCTGGAGTTGGTACGGCGCAGCCTGTACCTCAAGGTCAACCAGAAGCTCAGCCAGCTGGAACGTGGCCGTGGCGGCTGGCAGCGCAGTCTGCTGCAGCGCCTGGCCAGCGAGTGGGGATGGGATGAACATACGCTGCAGTTGCTCGACAGCCGCAGCCAGTGGAAAGTCGGCCAGGTGATGCAGACGCGTCGCGAGCTGGTGGCCGAGCTGAACCACAGCTATCGCTTTCTGGCCCGTTTCGCCCGCGCCAGCACAGCCAGCAGCCGCGCCGAACAGCGCGACCTGAACGTCTTGGGCCGGCGCCTGTATGCCGCCTTCGAGCGCCGCGCCGGCAAGATCGAAGTGATCAACCCAGGCATCGCCCCAGACCTGGCCGAAGACACCCTCACCCTTGTCCACGCCCCCAATCGCCAGGAGCCCGGCAGCCACCACTGGGGGCTGTACAGCGCCAGCCTCGCCGCCCACGAATGGCCTGCCGTGACGCCGATCAAACGTAACCGCGAACTGATCGAGCTGCTCACCTGGGCGTATCGCAATGGCGTCATCGACAGCGGCACGCGCATGGCCCTGCACCCCGGCGACACCGATCTGACCGAAATCGAGCTGTTCAACCTGCTGGGGTGCCTGCAACAGCGCATCCCCCTGCCGTTGCAGCCTGTCAGCGAAGTGAGCCTGCTACAGCCCAGCGTCGCCGAGGAGATTCTGATTCTGGTCAATGTCGGCATCGACCCATTGCGCCAGCACCGTGACCTGAACATCCTCATGACCAGCGAGCGAACCGATTCGCTGAGCTACGCCGGGGTCCGGGAAAACCTGGTGCTCAGCCTCGATCAGGTCACCCTGAACAGCTGGAACGAGGTCGTGGTGCAGCGCTACGACGGCCAACACGCGTTACTGCGCTGCCTGCGTGAAGTGCTCAATGGATCGACGTCTACGCGTCACCGCGCGCGGCTGACGGTGCGCTGTTTCTGTCACAACCGCGCGCAGGCCATCAGCCAGCGCATCGAAGGGCTGTTCGAGGTCCTGCAGGGGCTGTTGGCGCAGAGCGTCCCCTCGCGCTATGTACTGCAGGTGGCCGATCAGCTCCACCTGTTCGAGCTGCAACCCGGGCAGGTACGCCTGATCAACCTGGAATCCCACCACGCCTTGCTCGAGTGCCTGGGCCAGGAGCGCAGCCGTTACAGCGCTGTGCACCTGGACGCCAACGCGCTGACCGAGCATGACCTGTCACTGCTGCTGCCCCTGGGCCTGCCGCTGTGCATTCAAGTGTTCTACCGCGTGGTCGGCGGCTGGGCCGAACTCTACGTACTCGATGAATACAACGCCCTCTGGCAAGAGCGCGTCGTGCTCCAGGACGAGCAGCATCTGCTGCTGCCGCTGCACCGTTTTCTGTGCTCGATGATGAGGCGTCGCGACGCTCGATTGCCGCTTGAAGGCACCCTCACCGGCATGCTGGAGCTGCGCTATTACCAACTGCTGGCGCAGGGCGGCCAAGGCAAGGCGCGGCAGGTCGAGCAGCAGCCCATGCCCAGCGAGCGAAGTGACCACCCGACGTACGACGTGCAGGCGATCATTCAGGTCGGCGCGGGGGCCAGCGTGCATGTGACGCTGTATTGCGACCAGCAGGAGTTTTCCGAACTCGACTACGGTGAGCAGCTGTACACCGTGGTTGCCCGGCAGATTCTCGGCCAACGGCGCAGCGCTGAAACGTATCGCTGCTACATCACCGATCTCGACCTGTCCGAGCTACTGGGCGACGCGCCAGGCTCCACACGGCTCTACCTGCGCTACAAGCACCAGTTGGAGACGGCGCTCAACAGAGGGTTGCAGCAGTTGCAGGCTCGGCTCGAACCTTGAGGCGCCGGGCAACGCCGGTCGAGCCGCAGCAGGTCCCACGGTGCACCCAGATCGCGGGGCGGGCGAATCAGAGGTCGAAGTCACCGGCCGCTTCAGGCTGGTACTCGACATCCAGCAGCTTGAGCTTGAGGGTCTTGCCGCTAGGCGCCGGCCAGTCGATCTCATCCCCTACCGACAACCCCAGCAGCGCACCACCGATGGGCGCGAGCACCGAGACGTTGTTTTCCTTGCCCGCATCCCTGGGGTAGACCAGGGTCAGGTGGTAGTCCTTGCCGCTGCCCTGCTCCTGGCAGTGCACACGGGAATTCATGGTCACCACGCCCGCCGGCACCTCCTCATGCCCCACCACCTGCTCAGCACGGTCGAGTTCGTCCTGAAGGGCGAGCACGCCGGGAACGGACTCATCGAGGCTGTCGATGAGTTGCTCAAGACGCTGTACGTCCAGTCGGGTAAGGATAAGCGAAGGCTTGGTGCTCATGATCCAGTCAGGCTCCTTTGAACAGGGAAAAGTCATCAGGCAAATAAAGCAAAACCCCGCCCAAGGGCGGGGTTTGTGGATGCGGTTGGCGTCATCAACGCGTCAACCGACACTATCACAGCAGGGCAAATACTCAAGCCCGTGGGTCAATGCTGGCGACGGGCCTCGGCTTGGCGGCAGATTTCTCGACGACGCGCGTCGTCGGCCGAGCGCCATTCGCGGATGTGCTCGACCGGGCGCTGGCAACCGCTGCAGACCTTGTGCTCATCCAGCCGGCAGACACTGATGCAGGGCGACTTCACGGCCGGGCTGACATTGCTGTAGAGCGGTTTGGGTGGACGGACAGGCGTGTTCATGTCAGATCTCGGAGAAATCCAGCTTCTCACCCCCGCGCTCCCAGACGATGCGCTCGAGCATTTCGCCCAGCAGCTCTTCGCTTTTCTCGCAGATCCACTTGCCGCTCTCGGCGTCATAGTCGAAATGAAAGCCCCCGGAGCGGTCGGCCAGCCACAGCTGACGCAGCGGTTCCTGGCGGCTGAAGATCAGCTGGCTGCCGTTCTCGAACTTGATGGTCAGCACGCCCGCAGAATTCTCCATGTCCAGGTCCATGTCGCTCTCGTCGAACAGGTCTTCGAGCGCCTGTTGCGTGGCGTCGACCAGGTCGTGGAAACGTGCTTCGCTCAAACTCATTGCGGGAACCTCGGAAATGGCAGCTGACAGGCAAGCCGGGCAAGATACGGGCGCTTTGCCATGAATGCAAAGGATAGCGACGAGACAGCGAACCGGGCCGTCAGACCGACCGGCGCTTACATAGGCAATCCGCTGGTCGCTCGGTATACTCGGGCGCAATACTGCATATTTCAAAGGATTTCGCCCATGAAGCGCCTGATTTCCTCCCTCGCGGCGCTGCTCGCCGTGGCTTGCCTGGTTTCCGCCTGCGGTCAGAAAGGCCCATTGTTCCTGCCCGATGACAGCAAGGACGGCCAAGACAAGCACTCGTCGCACAAGCACACGCAGTAAGGGATTTCCATGGACGCTTTCAATTACCGCGACGGCCAGCTGTTCGCGGAAAACGTGGGCCTGTCGGCCATCGCCGAACGCTTCGGCACACCGACCTACGTTTACTCGCGCGCCCACATCGAGGCGCAATACCGGAGCTATGTCGACGCCCTGCAAGGCACATCGCACCTGGTCTGCTTCGCGGTCAAGGCCAACTCCAACCTGGGCGTGCTGAACGTCCTGGCACGTTTGGGCGCAGGCTTCGACATCGTTTCGGGCGGCGAACTGGAGCGTGTACTGGCCGCCGGTGGCCGTGCCGATCGCGTGGTGTTCTCGGGCGTGGGCAAGACCCGTGAAGACATGCGCCGCGCGCTGGAAGTGGGCGTGCACTGCTTCAACGTCGAGTCTGCCGATGAGCTCGAACGCCTGCAGGTGGTGGCCGCCGAACTGGGCAAACAGGCCCCCGTCTCGCTGCGGGTCAACCCGGACGTCGATGCCGGCACCCACCCCTACATCTCTACCGGTCTCAAGGAAAACAAGTTCGGTATCGCCATCAGCGATGCTGAAGCCTTGTACGTGCGTGCTGCGCAGTTGCCGAACCTGGAAGTCGTTGGCGTCGACTGCCACATCGGCTCGCAGCTGACCACGCTCGAACCGTTCCTCGATGCCGTAGACCGCCTGCTGATGCTGATCGACCGTCTGGGCGAATGCGGCATTCACCTGCGTCATCTGGACCTGGGTGGCGGTGTCGGCGTGCGTTATCGCGATGAACAACCGCCGTTGGTGGCTGACTACATCAACGCCGTGCGCGAGCGTGTCGGCGAGCGTGACCTGGCGCTGTTGTTCGAACCGGGCCGCTACATCGTCGCCAACGCCGGCGTGCTGCTGACCCGCGTGGAATACCTCAAGCACACCGAGCACAAGGACTTCGCCATCATCGATGCGGCGATGAACGACCTGATCCGCCCAGCGCTGTACCAGGCCTGGATGGACGTCAGCGCCGTGACCCCACGTGAAGGTCAGAGCCGCGAGTACGATCTGGTCGGGCCCATCTGCGAGACCGGCGATTTCCTCGCCAAATCGCGCCACCTGACGCTCGCCGAAGGCGATCTGCTGGCAGTCGGCTCGGCGGGCGCGTATGGCTTCGTCATGAGTTCGAACTACAACACCCGCGGCCGTTGCGCCGAGGTGCTGGTCGATGGCGATCAGGCGTTCGAGGTGCGTCGCCGCGAAACCATCCCTGAACTGTTCGCCGGCGAAAGCCTGCTGCCGGAGTGAACCCATGCTGCTGCGTTTTACCAAGATGCACGGCCTGGGCAACGACTTCATGGTCCTCGACCTGGTCAGCCAGCACGCCCACATCCAGCCCAAGCACGCGCGGCAATGGGGTGATCGCCATACCGGCATCGGCTTCGATCAACTGCTGATCGTCGAGGCCCCGAGCAACCCGGAAGTGGATTTCCGCTACCGGATCTTCAACGCCGATGGCTCCGAGGTCGAGCAGTGCGGCAACGGTGCGCGCTGCTTCGCCCGCTTCGTGCTGGACAAGCGCCTGACCGCAAAGAAGCTTATCCGCGTGGAAACCAAGGGCGGCATCATCGAGCTCGATGTGCAGCAGGACGGCCAGGTGTGTGTCGACATGGGCCCACCGCGGCTGGTGCCGACCGACATCCCCTTCGTGGCTCAAGCCCAGGCGCTGAGCTACCCACTCGAGATCGACGGCCAGGCCTACCCGATCGCCGCGCTGTCGATGGGCAATCCCCATGCCGTACTGCGTGTCGAAGACGTACAGACCGCCCCAGTGCACGCCTTGGGGCCAAAAATCGAACACCATCCGCGCTTTCCGCAGCGGGTCAACGCCGGCTTCATCCAGGTCGTCGACCGCCACCACGCCAACCTGCGCGTCTGGGAACGCGGTGCAGGCGAAACCCAGGCGTGCGGCACCGGCGCTTGCGCGGCGGCGGTGGCTGCGATCAGCCAGGGCTGGATGGATTCACCGGTTACCCTCGACCTGCCCGGCGGGCGCCTGCACATTGAATGGGCAGGCCCTGGCATGCCGGTGCGCATGACCGGCCCAGCCGTGCGCGTCTATGAAGGCCAGGTTCGCCTCTAGGCTCTGCACGGCATGTCTTCGAGCGAAGGCCAGGCAAGGCCGAGGGCGGCTGCGCAAGAACGGTCGAGGAACAGCCGGGGCCGCGCCCGACTTCACCGGAGCAAATGAGCATTCCGAGCCCGTTTTCAACGCAGCATGGGCGAGCTCGGATGCATTTCGTATAGCGCCTAACCGAGTAAGCGTCATGACCGATGAGCCAACACCCAAGGCCGCAAGCCTCGATGCCGAGGCCGTGATTGCCTACCTGCGCGAACACCCCACGTTCTTTGCCGCGCATGACGACCTGCTCCTCGAACAGCTCATACCCCACCAGCGCGGCGACAGCGTGTCGCTGGTGGAGCGTCAGCTCAAGTTGCTGCGTGAGCGCAATATCGAGATGCGTCACCGGCTGTCTCAGTTGATGGACGTTGCTCGCGACAACGACCGCCTGTTCGACAAGACCCGCCGCCTGATCCTCGACCTGCTCGACGCCAACAGCCTCGAAGAAGTGGTCATGGCCGTGGAAGACAGCTTGCGCCAGGACTTCAAGGTGCCCTTCGTCAGCCTGATCCTGTTCGGCGACAACGCCACACCGGTCGGCCGCTGGGTGTCCGGCAGCGAGGCGCAGGTGGCCATCGGTGCGCTGATCAGCAGCGGCAAACCGATCAGCGGCAATTTGCGTGATCACGAGCTGGCCTTTCTGTTCGGCGAGGAGCAGCGCAAAGAGGTCGGCTCCTCGGCGGTTGCCACGCTTGAGCATCAGGGGCTGCATGGCGTACTGGCCATCGGCAGCCGCGACCCGCAGCACTACAAGAGCAGTGTGGGCTCGCTGTTCCTTTGCCACATCGCCGAAGTGCTGGGCCGGCTGATTCCGCGCTTCACGCACACCCTGCGCTCGGTGCGCTGATGAACGAACAGCTGGACGCTTATTGCGCGCACCTGCGCAACGAGCGCCAGGTGTCCGAGCACACCCGCCTGGGCTACCGCCGGGACCTGGAAAAGGTGCTGACCTACTGCGCCAAACAGCAGATCGAACAGTGGTCGGACCTGCAATTGCAGCACGTGCGGCAACTGGTGGCGCGTCTGCACCATGATGGGCAGTCCTCAGCCAGTCTGGCCCGGCTGCTCTCGGCGGTGCGTGGGCTGTACCGCTACCTGATTCGCGAAGGCCTGAGCCAGCACGACCCGGCCGCCGGCCTGGCGCCCCCCAAGGGCGAGCGCCGCCTGCCCAAGACGCTGGACACCGACCGCGCCCTGCAACTGCTCGATGGCGGGGTTGACGACACCTTCATCGCCCGCCGCGACCAAGCCATGCTTGAACTGTTCTATTCCTCCGGCTTGCGCCTGTCAGAGCTGATTCAGCTCGACCGGGTGCATCTGGACCTCAGTGGGGGTCTGGTGCAAGTGCTCGGCAAGGGTAACAAGACACGCATCCTGCCGGTCGGGCGCAAGGCGCGCGAAGCCTTGCAGGCCTGGCTGAAGGTACGCGGCCTGGGCGCTCCGTCCGACGACGCGCTGTTCATCAGCCGCCAGGGTCGACGCATCAGCCCGCGAGCCGTCCAGCAGCGCCTCAAGCTCGCCGGCGAGCGCGAGCTGGGCCAGCACCTGCACCCGCACATGCTCCGCCACTCTTTCGCCAGCCACGTGCTGGAGTCCTCCCAGGACCTGCGCGCCGTGCAAGAGATGCTCGGCCATGCCGACATCAGCACCACGCAGATCTATACCCACCTGGACTTCCAGCACCTGGCGTCGGTGTACGACAGCGCCCACCCCAGGGCCAAACGCAATAAAGGCACAGACTCATGAGCATCCAGCTGATCACCTTCGACCTCGATGACACGTTGTGGGACACCGCGCCCGTGATCGCCAGTGCCGAGGTCGTGTTGCGCGACTGGCTCAAGGCCAACGCGCCCAAGCTCTCGGCGCTGCCCGTCGAGCACCTGCACAGCGTGCGCGAACGACTGGTACAGGCCGAGCCTGGCCTCAAGCACCGCATCAGCGAACTGCGCCGCCGCGTGCTGTTCCATGCCTTGAGCGAGGTGGGCTATGCCGAGCACACCGCGCAGTCCATGGCCGCCGAAGGCTTTGAGGCGTTCCTGCACGCGCGCCATCAACTGCAGATCTTTCCCGAGGTGCAGCCGATGCTGGAGGTGCTCAGCCAGCGTTATACCCTGGGCGTGGTCACCAATGGCAACGCCGACGTGCGCCGCCTGGGGTTGGCGGACTACTTCGACTTCGCCCTGTGCGCCGAAGACGTTGGCATCGGCAAACCTGACCCTGCACCCTTCCTTGAAGCGCTTCGGCGCAGCGCTGTGTCGGCGGCAGCCGCGGTGCACGTGGGCGATCATCCGCGTGACGACATCGCCGGTGCGCAGCGCGCAGGTTTGAAGGCGGTGTGGTTCAACCCGCAGGGCAAGGACTGGGCAGGCGAGGCGGCACCCGATGCGCAGATTCAGTGTTTGTCGCAATTGCCGGGTGTGCTCGCGCGCTGGAACTGACAGGCACAAAAAAGCCCGCAGCGACGGCGGGCTTTCAGCTGTAGCGCCACTCAGATAGGGCGGCTGCCGTACTTGTTGTCCGGCTTCTTGGGCGGGTCGGCGACCACATTGGCCTCGACTTCCTGCACCTTGCCGCCACGGGAGAGAAACTCTTCCATGGCGCGGGCCAGTGCATCGCGCTCTTTCTGCTTGGCTTCCATGCTCGGCATTTCTTCTGCCGTCACGGCCTTGGACTTGCCCTTGGCAGCAGGTGCCGGGCTATCGTCTTCGGCTGCATCTTCTGCACCGTCATCGGCGGCGGTTTCAAGGCCATCATCAGCCTCGTCGTCGCCTGCTTCCAATTCGTCGTTTTCCAGATCGTCGTCGCTCATGTTCTACCTCATGACTTGCGAAAAGCAGATTTAGTTGGTTTTTTCGCCTGTTGTCGCCGTAGACCGGCGAGCATCAGAAATAATTCCCGGCAGTGTGAGTCGATGCTGCCAGTCAGCGTTGCGCTTGGGCGGTGAGCCTTCACGCGCGGTCGGTCGCAGATGCACCACCTCCGGCACGTCATGCAACCGCCGTCTGTGGGTGAGTCGCCAGAGGCCTGGGTCCTGCAATGGCATGGGGCGTGCGAGCCTTGCTTTCAGCCCCTGCCGCACCCTGTGCATGACCGCGCCTGTTCAACCACTGCCCACGTCGCCGAGGAGGCGAAACGCAGTGTGGCGCGCATTCTAGCGCGCCCGCAGAAAAAGCAAAGCTCCCTGAATGCTCTGCTGTGTGTAAGTTTTTGCACCAGGGAAGCATTGCCAGGGATGCAGGGATTGTCAGCGTGCTTTGTTGAACACGCAGACAAAAAAAAGCCCGGCGAACCGGGCAGTGATTACAGCGTCGCGGTCAGAGGTTATAGCCGCGCTCGTTGTGTTGAGCCAGGTCGAGACCGACCGCCTCTTCTTCTTCATTGACCCGCAGGCCCATCAGCACATCCAGCACCTTGAGAATCACGTAGGTGACGATCGCGGTGTAGATGACCGTGAACAGAACGCCCTTGGTTTGTACCCAGACCTGCGCGGCGATGTCGGTCACGGCGCCGAAGCCGCCCAGGGCCGGTGCGGCGAACACACCGGTCAAAATGGCTCCGACGATCCCGCCAATGCCGTGCACCCCGAATGCATCGAGCGAATCGTCATAGCCCAGCTTGCGCTTGAGGCTGGTGGCGCAGAAGTAGCAGATCACGCCCGACGCCAGACCGATCGCCAGCGCGCCCATCGGGCCCACCGTGCCGGCTGCCGGGGTGATGGCCACCAGGCCAGCGACCACGCCAGAAGCGATACCCAGAGCGCTGGGTTTACCGTGGCCGATCCACTCGGCGAACATCCAGCCCAGTGCCGCTGCAGCGGTCGCGATCTGGGTGACCAGCATGGCCATGCCGGCAGTGCCGTTGGCTGCTGCGGCAGAACCTGCGTTGAAGCCGAACCAGCCGATCCACAGCATGGCGGCGCCAATCAGGGTGTAGCCCAGGTTGTGCGGCGCCATTGGCGTGGTCGGGTAGCCTTTGCGCTTGCCCAGCACCAGGCAGCAGATCAGGCCGGCGACACCCGCATTGATGTGCACCACGGTGCCACCGGCGAAGTCCAGCACACCCCAGTCCCACATCAGCGCACCGTCACCGCTCCACACCATGTGCGCGATCGGCGCGTAGACCAGGGTGAACCAGATGGCCATGAACACCAGCATGGCCGAGAATTTCATGCGCTCGGCGAAAGCACCGACGATCAACGCTGGGGTGATGATGGCGAAGGTCATCTGGAAGGTGATGAACACCGCTTCGGGGAACAGCGCCGCAGCCGACGTCAGGCTGTCGGGCGTTACGCCGTTGAGGAATGCCTTGGAGAGCCCGCCGACGAAGCTGTGCAGGTTGGTCACGCCCTTCTCCATGCCGCTGGTGTCGAACGCCAGGCTGTAGCCGTAGATCATCCACAGCAGGCTGATCAGACCGGTGATGGCAAAGCACTGCATCATTACCGAGAGCACGTTCTTCGAGCGCACCATGCCGCCGTAGAACAAGGCCAGGCCAGGGATGGTCATGAACAGCACCAGGGCGGTTGCCGTGAGCATCCAGGCGGTGTCACCGGAGTTGAGAACCGGGGCGGTTTCGTCTGCCAAGGCAAGGCCTGGCAGGACGAGAGGCAATAGGGCGCCAAGCCCTGCGATCTGACGCAGAGTCATGTTGTTTTCTCCTGGGGCGTTGGGGTTTGCTGAGGCGGTGGTGCGGTGTCAGATCGCGTCGGTATCGGTTTCGCCGGTACGGATGCGGATCGCCTGCTCCAGATTGACTACGAAGATCTTGCCGTCACCGATCTTGCCGGTGTTGGCGGCCTTGGTGATGGCTTCAATGACACGGTCCAGGTCCTTGTCGTCGATGGCGACATCGATCTTGACCTTGGGCAGGAAGTCGACGACGTATTCGGCGCCGCGATACAGCTCGGTATGGCCTTTCTGCCGACCGAAGCCTTTGACTTCAGTGACGGTGATGCCTTGCACGCCGATTTCCGACAGCGACTCACGGACGTCGTCCAACTTGAACGGCTTGATGATGGCAGTGACTAGTTTCATGCAACTCTCTCCCGATTTGGTGGACTTGCCCCAGGAAAACAAACCCGTCTCAAGTCTAAGCGCAGCGCCTGGCTTTGTAACGCGTCGTAAGCGGCGTCCGGTCTGCTGTCGATCCACCGGCCAATTGCCCGTCTGCGGGGCCGATTCAGTGCCTGTCGCCTGAACACGTAGCAGAAAGCTTGCCAATTTCCTGGAGCCCTCGATTTAGAAGCGTTGAAGAGGGTTCGCCGGACTCGGGCCAGAGGCCATCATCCAGCGCATGCACAAGTGCAGTGCACGCGCTTACCCCCTTGTGCGCGAAAACTGTGCACGGCAGGGCTGCCCAGGCTGCGTGTTACACTCGCGCACTCATTCCCTTGACGGACCGCTCGATCATGCTCGCGCCCAAAGCTTTCCTCGATGCGCTCAGCGACCAGGCTTCGCGCCTGTTCAGCGGCGATGCCTCTCAACCCCGCGCCGAAATCGAGAGCCAGTTCAAGGCACTGATGCAGGGCGCGTTCAGCAAACTGGATCTCGTCAGCCGAGACGAATTCGACAGCCAGATGGTAGTGCTCGCGCGCACGCGCGCTCGACTGGAAGCCCTCGAGCAGCAAGTGGCCGACCTCGAAGCGCGCATGGCGCCGGCTGCGCCAACGCAAGACTGAACACCCCCTCCCCCAGCGTCGCGCGACTTGGCGCGACGGTGCCTATAGCCTGTAATTGCTATCCGGTAATCTTTCCTACAGTTTTTTAGGAAGCTTAAATAGATGAAAATTAATTAAAGTGCGGACTTCGGGTTGACGCGCATACTCCCTATTAACTAAAGTTCGCTCGCTTCGCCAGCGAGGCGTTTTTTCATTACTTGAAGAGTTCAATGGACACAGTCAATAGACGCAGCCTGGCTGTTGCACGTCGCAACGGCCAGGCATTCAAACAAGCATTCCGATCTCGACACTCAGGTCGGGTGAGTCGCGCCAGGGCCTAGGGCTCCGCCGTCGCTTGCCTGCACCGGTATCAGACCGGGTGGAGGCAAGCCCATGCACCTCACTTTCTGCGTACCTTCGTGGTTTCGCGCCCGTCAGCCGGCGCCGCCTACCCCTGTCCGAGCCCCGGACCTTCTACCCTCTAGCTCAACGCTGACCCCGCGCTGCCGGCTGTATGCCGTGTGGCATCGCGCACACCCGCATTGCCCCCCGCAGCTGCAATGGCAGCAACTCGACAGTGAGGAACCGCCCAGTCAGTGGTATGGCCTTCGGCTGTCGTGCTGAGTTCGCCTCACACTCAAGCTGAAACTTCACATTCAAACAACACATACTTTTCACAATGAAAAGTGTGCGAACTCTTGTCGCCTTAAATAACTTAACGAGATAGATATTCATGGAAATTCCGAGTAGTAAGTTCGCCGCCTTTCAGGTTCTCGACACCCGGCCGCGAGCACTCAATCGTCGAACATTCCAACTTCATCGTTCAACCGTGTCGAGACCGGCCTGTGCATCAGGATGATCCACAGCGCTGTCTCGTCGCCTCCTGTCACAGGAGTACAGTCAATGACCGTCAAAGACCGCACCCCCGCCTCCCCGAAGCTGTCCATGCGTGCCGCCCGTGAGGCGCGCAACGACTTGTCCGTCACTTACGCCAACCTCGACGCCAGTGAACACGGCCTGACTGAGCGCGAGGCCGCCAAGCGCCTGCAGCGCGACGGTCGCAATGAGGTGGCCCATGACCGGCCACCCGCACCTGCCATGCAATTTCTCATGGCGCTGCACAACCCCTTCATCTATGTGCTGCTCACCCTCGCCGCCATCAGCTTTGTCACCGACTACTGGCTGCCCGTGCGCGCAGGTGAAAACGATGAGGCCGACCTGACCAAGGTCATCATCATCCTCACCATGGTCAATCTCAGTGCCGTGCTGCGCTTCTGGCAGGAATACCGCTCCGGCAAGGCCGCTGAAGCGCTCAAGGCCATGGTGCGGACAACCGCGACCGTGCTGCGCCGGGAACAAGGCCTCGGCACTGCCAGCCTGCGCGAAGTGCCCATGAGCGACCTGGTGGCCGGCGACATCGTGCAGCTGTCGGCAGGCGACATGATCCCTGCGGACCTGCGCCTGATCGAATCCCGTGACCTGTTCATCAGCCAGGCCGTGCTGACCGGCGAAGCCTTGCCGGTGGAGAAGTACGACACCCTCGGCAACGTCGCGCAAAAATGCGCTGCGGGCATTGGCAGCGATTCGGCGAGCCTGCTCGATCTGCCCAACGTCTGCTTCATGGGCACCAATGTGGTCAGTGGCCGCGCACGCGCTGTGGTGGTCGCCACAGGAGGCCGTACCTACTTCGGCTCGCTGGCCAAATCGTTGTCGAGCAATCGCAGCCAGACCGCCTTCGACCGCGGCGTGAACAGTGTCAGCCGCTTGTTGATTCGCTTCATGCTGGTCATGGTGCCAGTGGTGTTCATGATCAATGGCCTGGTCAAAGGCGACTGGGCAGACGCCTTCATGTTCGCCCTGGCGGTTGCGGTAGGCCTGACGCCGGAAATGCTGCCCATGATCGTCAGCGCCAACCTGGCCAAGGGGGCAATGGCCATGGCCCGGCGCAAAGTGGTGGTCAAGCGCCTCAACGCCATTCAAAACCTGGGCTCGATGGATGTGCTGTGCACTGACAAAACCGGCACCCTCACCCAGGACCGGATCATTCTGGAGCACCATGTCGACCCCAGCGGCCAGCAAGACCCGCAGCTGCTGCAACTGGCCTGGCTGAACAGCCACCATCAGAGCGGCGTTCGCAACCTGATGGACCAGGCCGTGCTGAACTTTGCCCAGGCAACCGCCGACTTCAAACCGCCATTCGCCTACGCCAAGGTCGACGAGCTGCCTTTCGACTTCGTCCGCCGGCGCTTGTCCGTGGTACTCGACAGCGGCGCCGGCAATCACGTACTGATCAGCAAGGGTGCGGTCGAAGAGATGTTGGCGGTCGCGAGCCAGATTCAGCAGGGCGACGCTGTTCTACCGCTCGATGACACACAACGTGAAGCCCTGCTGGCGCGAGCAAACACCTTCAACGCACAAGGTTTCCGTGTATTGCTCCTGGCCACCCGGGACATCCCGGCGCATCAGTGCAAGCGTCAGTACACGGCCGAGGACGAACGCGAGCTGGTGGTGCGCGGGCTGCTGACCTTCCTCGATCCACCCAAGGAAAGCGCCGGCCCGGCCATCGCCGCGCTGCGTGAAATGGGCGTGTGCGTGAAGGTGCTGACCGGTGACAACGCACTGGTCACCAGCACCGTGTGCCGGCAGGTGGGCATCGACCCGGGTGAGCCGCTGCTGGGCCAGGATGTCGAACGTCTGGACGATCAGGCACTGAAAGATGTTGTCGAGCAGCGCACGGTATTTGCCAAGCTCACTCCGCTGCAGAAGTCCCGCGTGCTCAAAGCGCTGCAGAGCAATGGCCATACCGTCGGCTTTCTGGGCGATGGCATCAATGACGCACCGGCCCTGCGTGACGCCGATGTGGGCATCTCGGTCGACAGCGGCACCGACATCGCCAAGGAGTCGGCCGACATCATCCTGTTGGAAAAAAGCCTTTTGGTGCTCGAAGAAGGCGTGACGAAAGGCCGCGAAACCTTTGGCAATATCATGAAGTACCTGTGCATGACCGCCAGTTCCAACTTTGGCAATGTGTTCTCGGTGCTGGTGGCCAGTGCATTCATTCCGTTCATGCCCATGCTGGCGCTGCATCTGCTGCTGCAGAACCTGCTGTACGATTTCTCCCAGCTTTCGCTGCCCTGGGACAAGATGGACAAGGCGTTCCTGCGCCGCCCACGCAAGTGGGATGCCGGCAACATCGGACGCTTCATGCTGTGGATCGGGCCAACCTCGTCGATCTTCGACATCACCACCTTTGCCCTGATGTGGTACGTGTTCGCCGCCAACAGCGTGGAGATGCAGGCGCTGTTCCAATCCGGCTGGTTCATCGAGGGCCTGCTGTCGCAGACGCTGGTCGTGCACATGCTGCGCACCCGTAAAGTGCCGTTCTTCCAGAGCACGGCGGCCTGGCCGGTGATTCTGGCGACCGGGCTGGTGATGGCCCTGGGCATCTACATTCCCTTCTCGCCGCTCGGCACGATGGTGGGCCTGGTGCCACTGCCGTGGGAATACTTCCCTTGGCTGGTGGCGACGCTGCTCGGCTACTGCATCGTTGCGCAGGGCATGAAGACCCTGTACATCCGCCGCTTCGGTCAGTGGTTCTGATCGCCCACACGCTGAGCTGAAGCGAACCCGGTGCCATCGAAGGCACCGGGTTCAAACACATCTTGAGCCCGCCTGAAGCAGCACCTTGCGTTTTCTCAGTCAGCGCGCCCTGGCGCAAGATCTGTCCCGCCTGCAAAACCCCGATTCATTTCCCCTCATCCGTTTTGCCACAGCGCTCTATGCTTGCCCTGCCGCAGGATGCGGCAACCCTTCCCTCTTGGTGACAACGGAGTGTCCATGGCCCTAGCCCTCGTCCACAGCCGCGCGCAAGTCGGCGTACACGCGCCCGCCGTCAGCGTCGAAACCCACCTGGCCAACGGCCTGCCCACCCTCACCCTGGTGGGCTTGCCGGAAGCCACGGTCAAGGAAAGCAAAGACCGCGTACGCAGCGCGATTGCCAACTCCGGGCTGGAGTACCCGGCGCGGCGCATCACCCTGAGCCTGGCGCCTGCCGACCTGCCCAAGGACGGCGGGCGCTATGACCTGGCCATTGCCCTCGGCATCCTGGCAGCCAACGGCCAGGTGCCAGCGACGCACCTGGGTGACTACGAATGCCTGGGCGAACTGGCGTTGTCGGGGGCTCTGCGTGCGGTGCAGGGGGTGTTGCCGGCCGCGCTGGCCACGCGAGAAGCTGGGCGCGCGCTGGTGGTCCCCAAGGAAAACGCCGAAGAAGCGAGCCTTGCCAGCGGCCTGGTGGTGTACGCGATCGGCCACCTGCTGGAGCTGGTCGGCCACCTCGCCGGGCATACCCTGCTCACGCCTTACGCCGCCAATGGCCTGATCCTGCAAAGCCACCCCTACCCCGACCTGTGCGACGTGCAGGGCCAGGTGGCTGCCAAGCGGGCGCTCATGGTGGCCGCAGCGGGTGCGCACAACCTGCTTTTTACCGGCCCGCCTGGCACTGGCAAGACCTTGCTCGCCAGCCGCCTGCCCGGCCTGCTGCCGCCGCTGGATGAACACGAAGCGCTGGAGGTGGCGGCCATTCGTTCGGTCAGTGGCCACGGCCCGCTGAACAGCTGGCCACAACGTCCGTTCCGACATCCCCATCACTCCGCCTCCGGACCAGCGCTGGTGGGCGGCGGCAGTCGGCCTCGACCGGGGGAAATCACCCTGGCGCACCATGGCGTGCTGTTTCTGGACGAGTTACCGGAGTTCGAGCGCCGCGTGCTGGAGGTACTGCGCGAGCCGCTGGAGTCAGGAGAGATCGTCATTGCCAGAGCCCGCGACAAAACCCGCTTCCCCGCCCGCTTCCAACTGGTCGCCGCGATGAACCCCTGCCCCTGCGGCTACCTGGGTGATCCTACCGGCCGCTGCCGATGCAGCGTTGAACAGGTCCAGCGCTACCGCAACAAACTCTCCGGCCCCCTGCTCGACCGCATTGACCTGCACCTCACCGTGGCCCGCGAAAACACTGTCCTCAGCCAAGCCCCGAGCGGCGAGCGCAGCGCCGACATCGCCCAAGTGGTGGCGCAGGTACGCGCGCTGCAACAACAGCGCCAGGGCCGGCCCAACGCCTTTCTCGACATGCAGGGGCTGCACGCACACTGCGCCCTCAGTGCCGACGATCAGACCTGGCTGGAAACGGCGTGCGAACGGCTGACGCTGTCGCTGCGCGCAGCGCACAGGTTGCTGAAGGTGGCGCGAACGCTGGCGGATCTGGACGGCGCCCAGGCCATCGCCCGCGCGCACCTGGCCGAAGCGTTGCAATACCGGCCAAGTCATTGAGGCGTCGAGGGATGCGAAACAGGTAGTGCAGCCGAAGCACCAAAAGACGCCTTTAACGTGTACTGCAAGATACCGATACATCGCCAGGGCTCCACCTAGGGGCGACCAACTGACCTGGAACGCCCCTGGTTTCCCAGCCAAAATGAATCAACGCTCGCGCATCGCCTCGTCGCGACCTTTGATGATCGGCTTGAGCAGGTAGCTCATGATGGTTTTCTTGCCGGTCTTGATGTCAACGGTCGCCACCATGCCGGGAATGATCAGCAGCGGATTGGCATCGGTGCCAAGGTGGCTGCGCTCAGTGCGCAGCCGGATGGGGTAGTACGTGGTCTTCTTGTCTTCGTCGGTGATGGTGTCGACGCCAATCTGCTCCAGAGTGGCCTTCAGACCGCCATAGATCGTGTAGTCATAGGCGGTGAACTTGACAGTCGCCTCCTGGCCGGGATGCAGGAAGGCGATGTCCTTGGGCAGGATCTTCGCCTCGATGACCAGGGTATCGTCCAGCGGCACGATCTCGACGATGTCGCTGCCTGGCTGGATCACGCCGCCGATGGTGTTCACCAGCAACTGCTTGACGATCCCACGCACCGGCGAGGTCACCAGGGTGCGGTTGACCCGGTCGTCCAATGCCTTGCTGGTGGCGGTAGCCTTGTTCAGGTCGGTGCGCGCTTCATTGAGCTGAGTCAGCGCGTCACTGCGGAACTTGCCGCGGGTTTCCTCGATTTTGCTCTGGATCTCGCGGGTCGCGGCCTCGGCACGGGGAATGGCCAGTGTGGTGGCGTCCATCTCACCGCGCAGCTCCACCTCGGAGCGGCGCAGGCGCAGGATTTCAACCGGCGACACTGCACCCTTGGCCACCAGCGGCTCGGACATGCCGATCTCCTGGCGCAGCAACTGCAGGCTATTGGCGTATTGCGCGCGCTTGGAGCCGTACTCGCGCAGCTCTTGCTGACGCTGCACCAGCTGCTGCTGCAGGCCGCCGATTTCATCCTGAAGCTGCTGGCGACGGCTCTGGTACAGCGACTCTTCGCTGGCAGCCTGATTAGGCGAGGTCTGGCGCAGTTTTTCGTCGATATTCAACGCCCGGCCCTCGACCTCGGCACTCAGGCGTTCGACGCGCAAGGCCATGGACACGCGCTCGGCTTCGGTTTCACCCACGTTGGACACAAAACGGGTTTCGTCCAGCCGCAGCAGCGGCTGGCCGATTTCGACCACCTCTCCTTCCTTGGCGAAAATCTGCGCAACGATGCCGCCTTCAAGGTTCTGGATTTTCTGGATCTTCGACGATGGAATGGCCTTGCCTTCGCCACGTGTCACCTCGTCGATCGGGGCGAAGCTGGCCCACGACACGAAGAAGATGAAGAACAGCAAGATGCCCCAGATGGTCAGGCGCGCGACCCGCGGTGCATCTTCGATGAGCGCCTTGTTGACCTCAGGCAGCGGTTGCCCGGCAAGTGAGCGCTTGCCTTTGAAGTACTCACGCAGACCATTCTTGAACTGACCGACATCGAGCTTATGCGACACTGATCTGCCCCTTCTTCAGCGCATCCATGACAGCAGCTTTCGGGCCATCGGCCACCACGCTGCCGCGGTCAATGACGATTAGCCGGTCCACCAGCGACAGCAACGATGCACGATGGGTCACCAGCAGCACGGTACGGCCTTCCATGACGGCCTGCAGGCGCTGCTTGAGCCGCTCTTCGCCGGTGTTGTCCATGGCGCTGGTCGGTTCATCGAGTAGCAGAATCTGCGGGCTCAACAACAACGCCCGGCCCAGCGCGACGTTCTGCCGCTGACCGCCAGACAGGTTCTGACCGCGCTCGCCCACTTGCAGCTCGTAGCCATCGGGGTGCAGCCGGGCAAATTCGTGCACGCCAGAAAGTTCGGCGGCTTGCAGGATCAATTCGTCTTCGATGTAGCGCGCACCGCTGACCAGGTTGTCGCGCAGGGTGCCAGCGAGCAGCTGGATGTCCTGCGGCACATAACCGATGTTATGGCGCAGCTCGCTGACGTCGATCTGACGAATGTCCACGCCATCGACCAGCAGTGAGCCGCGGTCTGCCTCGTACAGACCGACGATCAGCTTGGCCAGCGAGCTCTTACCCGAGCCGCTGCGGCCGATGATGCCGACCTTCTCGCCGGGACGAATCACCAGGTTGATACCTTTGAGCGCCTGGTTTTGCTGGTTGGGGTAGGTGAAATCCACCCCGCGGAACTCGATCGCGCCTTGCAGTACCTGGCGGCTGAGCGGACGCTCTTCGAAGTTGCGCTCTTGCGGCAGGCTCATCATCTGGTCCGTTGCACCCATGGTCACCTTGGCCTGCTGGTAACGCGCCAGCAGACCATTGAGCTGGCCCAGTGGGCCCAGGGCGCGGCCGCTGAGCATGTAGCAAGCCACCAGGCCGCCCATGCTCAGGTTGCCGTCGATGATCAGGTACACCCCTACACAGATCATTGCCACGCCCGCCAATTGCTGGATCAGCAGGGTGATGTTCATGGCCAGGCCCGACAGCACTTTGACCCGCAACTCCAGACGGCTGAGGGTACCGAGGGTCTGCTCCCAAAGGTACTGGCGTTCGCTTTCGGCGTTGTTCACCTTGATCGCGTCGAGCCCGGCAAGCGTTTCGATCAGGCTCGACTGGCGCTCGGAGGCCAGCGCCATGGTGCGTTCCATGGTTGCCATCAGCGGTTTCTGCAGGGCATAGCCAATGCCCAGCGCCAACGGGAAGGCCAGCACCGGAATCCACACCAAGTGCCCCCCGATGATCCCGATGACCATCAGGATCAACAGCGTGAAGGGCAGATCGATCAGGCTGGTCAGCGTCAACGACGCGAGGAAATCGCGCAGCCCCTGGAATTCATGGATGTTCTGCGCATAGCTGCCGACCCGCGCAGGCCGGTATTTCATGGCCATGCCGACGATACGTTCGAACAGCGTGGCGGAAATGATCAGGTCGGTCTTCTTGCCCGCCAGGTCCAGACACAAGCTGCGCAAACCTTTGAGAATCAAGTCGAAGACATAGGCGCCAGCGATGCCTACCGCAAGCACCCAGAGGGTAGACGTGGCCTGGTTGGGCACCACGCGGTCGTAGACGTTCATCACGAACAACGGCGCGGCCATGGCAATGATATTGATGATCAGGCTGGCGGCAACCGCATCGGCATAGAGCCACTTGCTGCGCAGCAGCGTGTCGCGGAACCAGGATTTGGTCCGCGGAACGAGGTTGCCATGATTGACGTCGTATTTATGCTGCGGCTGGGCGAAAAACACTTTGCCGCTGTAGTCGGCTTCCAGCGCTTCGCGAGGGACATGCACTTCGCCACCGTCACTTTCGCTGAGCAGCAGGCGAGCGGTGTATTCGTTCTCCCACCCCAGCATCACCGCGCTGCGACCCTCCTTGAGCAAGAGCATGGCCGGCAGCGCAATCTTCGGGATGTGCTCGAGTTTGCGTTGCAACAAGCGCCCTTGAAGGCCGGCACGGGCAGCCGCACGTGGTAACAGCTCAGGGCTCAGGCGTTGGGCCGGTAACGGCAGGCCGGTGGTGAGCATGGCGCGGCTGGCGGGTTTCTGGTGCAGGACACACAGCGTCAGCAGGCTGTCGAGCAGCGGATCGTCGTGCTGACTGCGAGGGTCATGGCTGAGGTGCACTCGACTAACTTCGGATTCCACGCGGGCGCTCTCTCCGTACTTGCGAAGTTCAACCAGACTGCAGCGTGGCCAGAACCGCGCAGTAGAGCCTGGAGTATTTTTGGGGCTGTCTCACGCGATGTAGCGCACACCCCTGGGGTTCAATTCATCGGAGGTAGCTTTGCACAGTGCAGACGCTTTGATTTACCTCAAAGTTCAAACCCCCGACGCCACGAGCCGGCAACTAAGGCTTGACCCTTGGGACGCCCTGCAGCGAACTTTGGATACGCTCGAAAAGCACTGTGAAATCTTCGTCATGCAGTGCTGCAAGCCTAACCCCAGTTTCGCGGTATGCAAGGCGTTTTTTCTAGAATACGTGCGCTGAGACGTGCCGTTTCAGGTCGACAGGCCATCATAAAGGCATCACTGCATAAATATCGAGGGTACAGGCCTGTTTCCCCCGGCGCAGAGGGGCTATCCTAGGTTTATGCGATTGTCATACGCCGCTATCAACTTCCCGATTAGATCCAGCTAACTATCCCAGGCTGACTAGTACGAAAGTAGGAGTTGGCAGCGGGCTGATTTACGATATGTCATGTCACCAATTTGCGCGGAAACAACACCTGACCCGCGCAGCTAGCAGCGACCCGCTTATTTAGTGAACTAACTACTAATTCAGCAATTTCCCGCGTTTCGCGGCATCGAGATTTCCCTCTGTCTAATCGCGCGCCCGAACATGCGCGAGGCTTGAAAGCCGCCAGAGGTGTCAACCGGAGAAGGTCCAATGAGCAGTGTCGTCGCCATCGTCAAAAGCATCGTGGGTCAGGTCATCGCAGTGTCAGCCGAAGGGGTTCGTCGGGTCCTGATCGAAGGTGACCGGATTTACGCCGGGGAGCAGATTCTGACCGGTGAAGCGGGCGCCGTGACCCTGGAATTTGCCGATGGCCGCATGCTTGATCTTGGACGCGATACGCAATGGGCCGCCACAGTGCCGGATCAGGTCGCTGAACTCAGCGAAGCCACCGCGCAGTCTGCACCGTCCGTGAAGGAGCTGCAGCAGGCGATCGCCGCGGGCCTCGACCCGACCACCGAACTGGAAGCGCCGGCCGCCGGTCAGACGGGCAACCCGGGTGGGGCAGCCGGTGGCGGGCACAGCTTCGTACTGCTGAGCGAGGTCGGCGGCGCAGTCGACCCCACCATCGGCTATCAGACTGAAGGGTTGCAGTTCGACGCTGCTGCGCAAGACATCCGTACAGGCGGGCAGGACAACACCTCCGGCAGCACCGCTGCAACGCCTGCGCTGACCGTAGCGCTGACCGCTACACCTGCCATCAGTGAAGCCGGCGGCGTCATCGCCTACACCGTCACGGCCAGCCGCCCGCCGCTCGCCGACCTCAGCGTGACACTCTCCAACGGCGCCGTCGTTGTCATCCCGGCCGGACAAAGCCAAGGCACCGTCAACGTCAGCGTCAACCCTGGCGATACCGTTTACATCGACGACCGTGACGTCTCGGCGAGCATCGTCAGCGGCAGTGGCGGCGGCGCGCCGGTGCTGGCCGACACCACCCCGGCCGTGACCCAGATCGTCGACACGATCGACACCACGACCGTCACTCTGGTGGCCACGCCCAGCGTCAACGAAGGCGGTGTGATCACCTACACCGCCGCGTTGACCAACCCTGCCCAGACGCCCGTCACCATCACCTTGTCCAATGGCCAGACGCTCGTAATCCAAGCAGGCCAAGCCACTGCCAGCGTCGATGTGCCGGCACCGGCCAATGACGCCTACGAGAACCAGCCTCCGGTGAGCGTCAGCATCACGGGGGCGAGCGGTGGCAACTTCGAGAACCTGGTCGCCGATCCGACCCCTGCGGTTACCCAGATCAGCGACGTGCCTGATACCACCACCGTAGCGCTCACTGCGACCCCAACGGTCGCTGAAGGCGGCTCGATCGTTTACACCGCCACTCTGACCAACCCAGCTGGCTCGCCCGTGACCGTGACCTTGAGCAATGGCCAGGTCATTACCATTGCTGCCAATCAGACGTCGGGTAGCGTCACCGTTGCCGCGCCTGCGGATGATCCGTATATCGATGCCAGCCAGGTCAGTGCGCAGATTACGAGTGCAACGGGTGGCAACTTCGAGAATCTGGCGGTCAACGGGGCAGCGGCTGTCACTACCGTTACCGACACCATCGATACCACCACGGTGACGCTGACAGCGGCGCCTTCGGTGGCCGAAGGTGGTGTGATCACTTACACCGCATCGGTCGGTGCTGTAGTGACCGGCTCGCCTGTCGTGGTGACTTTGGCCAATGGCCAGAACATTACGATTGCCGTTGGCCAAAGCTCGGGAACCGTGAATGTGGCGGTGGCTGACGATGCGTACCAAAGCGCACCGGTCACTACCAGCATTACGGGTGTTTCGGGGGGTAATTACGAGAATCTGGTGGCTAATCAGGCGCCAGTAACTACGGCTGTTACTGATGTAACGACGACCACTACCGTTTCCTTGGCGGCAACACCCTCCGTGGCCGAGGGCGGTTCGATTGTTTACACCGCCACTCTGACCAACCCTGCTGGTTCGCCAGTGACCGTGACCTTGAGCAATGGTCAGGTCATTACCATTGCTGCCAATCAGACC
>NZ_JAXQNS010000010.1:0-214540 GCF_034427815.1 Pseudomonas gebzensis | reverse complement strand
GCTGCAACCGCCACAAGCCAACGGCGAAACCATTGACGCAGTCGCTATCGATGCCGCTAACCAGAGCTCGATTCCAACGTCGATCACCGCTTTCGACATTACCGCTCCGGTCGAGCCCTCTCAGCTCACCGTCAGCGCCGACGGCACCACCCTCACCGGCCGCGGCGAACCCGGCAGCACCATCCACGTCGTCAATGCCCAAGGCGCCGAAATCGGCACCGCTGTCGTCAACGATGCCGGCAGCTTCAGCGTCTCGTTGGCGCCTGCGCAAACCGATGGTCAAACCTTGCAAGCCTCCGCCACAGATGCCGCCGGCAACCTCTCCAACACCACGCCGGTCACCGCGCCCATCATCGAAGCGCCCATCGACACCAGCGCACCGGCTGCCCCCATTGCGTTGACCCTTACCGCCGATGGCGTCCGCCTGACCGGCCGTGGCGAAACCAATGCCCGCGTGCAGGTCAGCGATGCGCAAGGGGCGATCATCGGCAGCGGCACGGTCGATGCGCAGGGCAACTTCAGCCTTGACCTCGACCCGCCGGTGATCGACGGCAGTACCTTGCAGGTGACCCTGGTAGACGCCGCTGGCAACACCTCGGATCCGACCTTCGTCACCAGCAAGGATCTGACCGCGCCCGAGCAGCCAGGCGACCTGCAACTGCTCGGTGGCACCCTGCTCAGCGGCAGTGGTGAAATCGGCGCGCGGGTTGAAGTGCGCGATGCCGATGGCACGCTGATCGGCAGCGGCCGTGTGCAGGCCGATGGGCGCTTCAGCCTGGTGCTCGACCTGCCACTGCTCAACGGTGAGTCGCTGGACGTGCGCCTGATCGACGGCGCCGGCAACAGCTCGGTGCCACGGGTGTTTGCAGTGCCCGACATGAGCTCGCCCGACCCGGTCAGCAACATCGTGATCAGCAACGATGGCCTGCTGGTGACCGGGCGTGGCGAACCAGGCGCCACGGTCACGGTGCGCAACGACAACGGCGCCTTGCTGGCCAGCGGTGTGGTGGGCGCGAACGGCTACTTCCAGTTACCGCTCACGGACGCCGTCTTGCCAGGCAGCGCCTTGACCCTGGTGCAGACCGATGCGGCGGGCTTGGCCTCGGACTTCGTCAACCATACCGTGCCGCTCACGCCGATCCCGCTCAGCCCCGACAATGTGGTGCTCGCCGAAGACGGCAGCAGCCTCAGCGGCACGGCCGCACCTGGCACCACGGTGCAGGTGCGCGATGCCGATGGGGCGGTGATCGTCAGCATCGGTGTGGGGGTGGAAGGTACGTTCACGGTCGAACTCGACCCGGCGCAAGCCAACGGCGAGTCCCTGCAGGTGGTGGCCATCGGCGCCGATGGCACCAGCTCGTTGCCGGTGCTCATCACCGCCCCCGACATCAGCGCGCCTGAGGCCCCCAGCGCCCTCACCGTCAGCGCCGATGGCAGCACGGTGATCGGCCGCGCCGAAGCGGGCAGCACCGTGCGCGTGGTCGATGCGCAAGGCACCCTGCTCGGCACCGCCGTGGTCAATACCACCGGCAGCTTCAGCGTGGCGCTGCAACCGCCGCAAGTGGCCGGTCAGCCGCTGCAAGTGACTGCTGTCGACGCGGCAGGCAACACGTCCGCAAGCGGCGCAGTCACTGCGCCCCAGATCAATGTGCCCATCGACACCACCCCCCCTGGGGCACCGATCGAGCTGGCGATCAGCGACGACGGTCGCCTGCTCAGCGGGCGCGGCGAAGCGGGCACCACGGTGCGCGTGCTCGATGCCCAAGGCCAAGTGCTGGCGCAGACCCAGGTCGGGTTGGACGGCCAGTTCCTCCTCGGCCTGAGCCCCGCGATCATCGACGGCAGCGCGCTGCGCGTGACCCTGACCGATGCAGCGGGCAACAGCGCCAGCGCGGTGATCGGTTCGCCTGATCTGATCGCTCCGCAAGCGCCCACTGATGTGGCGCTCAATGATGGCCAACTGCTCAGCGGCAACGCCGAGGCGGGAGCACGGGTCGAGGTGCGAGGTGCCGATGGCGAGCTGCTGGGGCAAACCCTTGCAGGCCCCGAGGGTGCCTTCGCGCTGACCCTGCAAACGCCACTGCGCAACGGCGAAGCCGTGACCGTCGAAGTGATCGACGCCGCCGGCAATCGCTCGACACCACTGGACTACAGCGTGCCGGACACCACAGCGCCCGGGCTGGTACTCGACGTGGTGGTCAACGTTGCCAACAGCCTGATCGCCGGCCGTGGTGAGCCAGGGGCCACCGTGCAAGTGCGCGGCGCTGGCGATGCCCTGCTGGGCAGTGGCCTGGTGGGTAGCAATGGCGTGTTCCTGATCGTGCTGGACGTGGGCGTAGCGCCGGGCGATGCCTTGGCGCTGGTACAGGTCGACGCGGCGGGTAACAGTTCTGCAGCGGTCAACCTCAATGTGCCGGCTATCATCCTGCCGCCCAGCCCGGGCAACGTGCAGGTCGCCGAAGACGGTGCCACCGTCAGCGGTACCGCGCCGGCGGGCAGCCAGGTGCAGGTGCGTGACAGCCAGGGCACTGTGCTGAGCACCACTCAGGCCGATGCCGACGGCACCTTCCAACTGCCCCTCGACCCACCGCGCGCCAATGGCGAAGACCTCATCGTGGTGGTGGTCGATGCTGCGGGCAACAGTGGGCTGCCCGCGCCCACCACCGCGCCCGACATCACCGCCCCGGAACCCGCCAGCGGGCTGCAAGCGAGTGCCGACGGCAGCCTGCTGAGCGGCAGCGGTGAACCCGGCGCCGCCGTGCAGGTGCTCGGCGCAGACGGCCAATTGCTCGGCAGTGGCGTGGTGCGTCTCAATGGCCGCTTCACCGTGACCCTGAGCCCCGCTCAGTTGCAGGGCCAGGCCTTGCAGGTGGTGCTCACCGACGAGGCCGGAAACGTCTCGCAGGTCAATACCGTCACAGCCCCCGACCTGCTCGGCCCGCTGCAGCCCTCCGGCCTCGCGGTGGATAGCGGCGGCACGCAACTGAGCGGCGTCGGCCAGGTCGGTTCGACCATCACCGTGCGCGGTGCCGAGGGCCAACTTCTCGGCAGCGCCACCGTCAATGCTGCCGGGCGCTTCACCGTCAGCCTTGCCGAACCCCAGCGCAACGGTGAATCGCTGAGCATCGCGGCCGACAACGCCGCAGGCGAGCGCGCCACAGTGGCCTTTGGCGTGCCCGATACCCAGGCGCCAGCGCCCGTCAGCGAACTGCTGGTGAGCGGCGACGGGGCTCAACTCAGCGGCCTTGGCGAAGCCGGCGCCACCCTCACCGTGCGCGATGCCACCGGCGCCGTGCTCGGCACCGCGCCAGTGCAGGATGACGGCCGTTTCAGCGTCGCCCTGGACCCTGCGCAAACCAACGGCCAGGTCCTGGCTGTGGAGCAGCGCGATGAGGCGGGCAATCTGTCCTCGCCGGTCGCCGTGGCTGCACCGGACACCGAAGTGCCGGAGCCGGCCAGCACGCTGATGGTGTCTGCCGATGGCGGCGTGCTCACCGGCCTGGGCGAACCCGGCACCACGGTGACCGTGCGCAGCGGCGCAGAGGTGATCGGCACTGCCAGGGTGGCCGAGGATGGCAGTTTCCGCGTGTCGCTGACGCCGGCCCAGCTCAACGGCCAGACCTTGAGCGTGAGCTTGACCGATGGCGGCAACAACGTTTCGCCAGCGGTCGAGCTGCTGGCGCCTGACCTGCAAGCGCCTGACCGCGCCGAGGACCTGCAATTGAACGCCGAGGGCACATTGCTCAGCGGCAACGCCGAGGCAGGGGCCACCGTTGAGGTGCGCAATACCCAGGGCGGGCTGCTGGGCAGTGCACCGGTCGATGCCGATGGCCGTTTCGAGGTCAGCGTGCCGGCGCAAACCAATGGTGAAGTCTTGATCGTGGTGGTGATCGACGGCGCAGGCTACGCCTCTTCGCCGATCAGCGTCAGCGCAAAAGACACCACCGCGCCCCTGGCCCCCGAGAACGTGCAGCTCAACGCCACCGGTAGCCAGTTGGTCGGCACCGGTGAAGTGGGCAGCAACGTCACGGTGCGCAACGCCGCCGGCGATGTGATCGGCACCGGCGAGGTGCCTGCCGGTGGGCTGTTCGTGATCAACCTGACCCCACCGCAGGACAATGGCCAGTCGTTGCAGATCACCCTGACCGATGCCCAGGAAAACACCTCCCTGGCGACCACCGTCACCGCCCCAACCGCTGCCCCACCGCAAGCACCGACCGACGTCAGCGTCAGCCTGGATGGCCTCACGGTCAGCGGCAGCGCTGGCGGGGCGGCCAGCGTCACGGTGCGCGATGCCAACGGCGCAGCGCTGGTCACCGCCCAGGTGCAGGCCGATGGCAGCTTCACGGCGCTGCTGCCGGCGGCGCTGACCAATGGCGAAGCCCTGAGTGTGGTCGCCACCGATAGCGCTGGGCGGGTCTCGATCGAGTTGCCGCTCAACGCCCCTGACACCACCCCACCGGAGGCTGCACTGAACGTGGCGGTCAGCGCCGATGGCAGCAGCCTGAGCGGCAGCGCCGAGCCCGGCAGCACGGTGCTGGTGCGCAGTGGCGCCGGCGAGCTGGGCAGCGTGCGGGTCGGCAACGATGGCAGCTTCGTGGTCCGTCTCGATCCTGTGCTACTGACCGGCGACAGCGCCGAGGTGGTGGTCATCGATGCCGCAGGCAATGAAAACCTCGAGCCCGTGCAGGTCGACGGGCCGCCCCGTGTGCCCGTCGATTCACCGAGCGAGCTGGCACTCAGCCTCGATGGCTTCAGCCTGACGGGTGTGGGTGCGGTCGGCGCGCAGATCACGGTCACCGCTGGCGGGCAGGTCCTGGGGAGTGCCAGCGTGGGCAGCGACGGCACCTTCCTGGTGTTCCTCACCAGCGCGCAGCTCAACGGCCAGACACTGCAGGTCAGTGCCCGCTCCGCCGCCGGGGTCGTGTCTGAGCCGGCCAGCCTCATCGCCCGCGACAGCACCGCCCCCGATGCACCGACGCAGCTACTGGTCGAGCGTGATGGCTCGGCCTTGAGTGGCCGCGGTGAGACGGGCGCGACCGTCAACGTGCGCGATGCCGATGGCAGGCTGCTGGGCAGCACCGTGGTCGATGGCGACGGCCGCTTCAACGTCCAGCTGGATCCTGCACCGCGCAATGGCGAAACCTTGCGGGTCAGCCAGGTGGATGCCGCCGATAACCTTTCGTCGGTCACGACCACGACCGCGCCCGACCTCACCCCACCGGCAGCGGCCACCGGGCTTGCCCTGAACGCCGCCGCCACGGTGCTCAGCGGGCTGGGTGAAGCCGGTGCCAGCGTGACCGTACTCGACGCCAACGGCGCCGTGCTGGCCAGCGGCACTGTCAACCAGGCAGGGCAATTCCAGATCACCTTGCCTGCCGCTCAGGTCACCGGTACGCCGCTGCAGGTCACCCTCACCGACCGCGCCGGCAATTATTCCGAACCTGCTGAAGTGGCCACGCCAGACCGCACGCCGCCGCTTGCTGTCACGCAGCTCATGCTCAGCGCCGATGGCAGCCAACTGAGCGGTGCCGGCGAGGCCGGTGCGCTGGTGCGCGTTCGCACGCCCGACGGCACGCTGGTCGGCTCGGTCAGGGTCGGTGAAGACGGCCTGTTCACGGTCGTCTTCACCCCGCCGCAGAACGCCGGCTTGACCCTGGGCGTCACCCAGGTCGATACCGCCGGCAACGTCTCGGCCGCCCTCACCCTGAGCACCCCGGACCTGCAGCCGCCCGCCGCGCTGAGCAACGTCACGCTCAACAACGACGGGCTGACCCTGCAGGGCCTGGGCCAGGCGGGGAATACGGTCAGCGTGCGCGATGCTAACGGCGTGCTGATCGGCACCGGCCTGATCGCCGCCAACGGCACCTTTGCGCTTACTCTCGACACGCCGCAGCTCAATGCCGAGCGGCTGAGCGCGGTGCAAACCAACCCGGCTGGTGTCCCCTCGGGCGCCGTGACCGTCATTGCGCCCGACCTCACCGCACCGGCTGCGCCCCTGGACCTGGTGCTGGCGCAGAACGGTGTGCAACTGTCCGGCAGGGCCGAAGCCAACAGCACCGTCGAGGTGCGCAATGCCGCTGGCGAGCGCCTGGGCACGGTAGTCGCTGAGGCCAACGGCACCTTCCGGGTCGATCTGGCCACCGCGCAGCTCAATGGTGAAGCGCTGCAGGTCACCGCCCGTGATGCGGCCGGCAACGTGTCGGCCATCGCCCGCCTGACGGCAGAAGACACCACCGCGCCGGAGCCGGTCAGCCACCTGGCGCTGTCAGCCGATGGCATCACCCTTACCGGGCACGGTGAAGTCGGCGCCACGGTCACGGTGACAGGCCTTGACGATGCCCTCCTCGGCAGCGCCGTGGTGGATGCGCAGGGCCACTTCTCCGTGCCCCTCGACCCACCTGCCGAGCCTGGCCTTGAGCTGAGCGTGGTGCAGGTCGATACCCGCAACAATGCCTCGCTGCCTGCAACGCTGGAGGTGCCGAACATTGCGCCATCCGATACCCCGTCGCAGTTGCTGCTGGCCGACGATGGCCTGAGCCTCAGCGGTCTCGCCAGTCCGGGCAGTACCGTGCAGGTGTACGGCCCGACCGGACTGCTGCTGGGCAGCGCCGAGGTGCAGGCCAGCGGTAACTTCACCGTCACCCTCACCAGCCGTCAGGCGAACGGCGAGCTGCTGGAAATCAGCGCGCAGGGTATCGATGGCAGCCTGTCGCTGCCGACCACGCTGCAAGCCCCGGACCTGATCGCCCCGCTGCCGGTCACGCAACTGCTGCTGTCGAACGACGGGCTGGTGCTGAGCGGCAAAGGCGAAGCCGGCGCCACGGTCAACGTAACCGGCAACGGTGGCATCGCGCTGGGTAGCGCCGTGGTGGAGGCTGACGGGCGTTTCAGCGTTACGCTCGACCCCGCGCAGCTCAACGGTGAGCGCATCAGCGTCGAACAGGCCGATCTGGCGGGCAACATTTCCGACAGCATCAGCCTGGTGGTCGCGGACCGCACCGCCCCCGATGCGCCTGCCAACCTGCAGTTCAGCGCCGGCGGCAGCCTGCTGCTGGGCACTGGCGAGGCGGGTGCGCGGGTCAGTGTCATGGCTGCCGACGGCGCCCTGTTGGGCAGCGCCACCGTGCGTGCCAACGGTACCTTCGAAGTGGCCCTGACGCCCTGGCAGGCCAATGGTGAAACCGTGCACGTGGTGCTCAGCGATGCGGCCGGCAACCGCTCGACCGGCACCGACCTTACCGCCCTGGACACCACACCGCCGGCGATCCTCAGCGAAGTCACGGTCTCCTCCGACGGCGTGACGCTGACCGGGCGTGGCGAAATCGGCGCGGTGGTCACCGTGCTCAACGCCGCCAACCAATCCCTTGGCACGGCGACCGTCGACAGCAGCGGCAACTTCACCCTGGCCCTGAACCCGGCACTGAGCAATGCCGAGGTGTTGACCCTGACCCAGGCCGATGTGGCCGGTAATGTCTCGCCCCCTCTGAGCGTGACCACCCCGGACTTCACCCCGCCCGAGCCCCTCACCCTGGTGCGCATCAGCGTCGATGGCAGCGTGGTGACCGGCCGTGGCGAGCCGGGCGCGACCGTCACGGTGCGCGATGCGAACGGCCAGGAACTGGGCCGCGGCCTGGTACAGGCCGACGAAACCTTCCGTGTCGAGCTCAGCCCGCCGCAGATCAACCAGCAAGTGCTGGACGTGCAGCAGGCCGACCCACCCGGCAATGTCAGCGAACCGGTGCAGGTCATCGCTCCGGATCGCACACCGCCACTGGCGCCGGACAACCTCAGCCTGAACGCTGCCGGCACTCAGCTCAGTGGCACCGGCGAGATCGGCACCACGGTGCGGGTCAGTGTGGGCGGCACGCTGATCGGCACAGGCACGGTGGCGGCCGATGGGCGCTTCCTGATCCCGCTCGACGCTCCGCAGCTCAATGGCGAACGGCTCAGCGTCAGCCTCGAGGACGCCAGCCAGAACGTGTCACTGCCCACCTCGCTGCTGGCCCTCGACGTCACGCCACCGGCGCAAGTGCTGGCCAGCCTCAATGTCGATGGCACCCAGATCACCGGCAGCGGTGAAGCCGGCGCGCGCATCACCGTGGTCAACAACCTCGGCAACCTGCTGGCTCGGGGCGTGATCGACAGCGAGGGCATGTTCGTCCTCGATCTGCTGACTGCCCAGCAGAACGGCGAAGTGCTCAGCGTGGTTGCCCAGGACGCCACTGGCAATCCGTCCACGCCACTGCTTCTCACTGCCCGCGATCTGACCCCGCCTGAGCCGCTGCTGAACCTGAGCCTCAATGCCCCGGGCACGCTGCTGACCGGTAACGGCGAAGTCGGCGCCACGGTGACGGTGCGCAGCGCAGACGGCACCTTGCTCGGCACCCTCATCGTGCCGGCCAGCGGTGCCTTCAGCGTGCCCATTGCGCCAGCCCAGGCCAATGGCCAGACCCTGACGATCGTCGCCACCGACGCTGCCGGCAACAGCGCCGCGGCGCAGACCGTGACGGCACTGGACTCCACTGCGCCGGAGGCGGTCAGCAACCTGTCGGTCAACACCGGCTACACCTTGCTGACCGGCCGCGGCGAAGCCGGTGCCAATGTGCGGGTGACCGAGGGCGGCACCCTGCTGGGCACCGCCGTGGTGGCGGCCAACGGCACCTTCCAGGTGGTGTTGAGCCCCGCCGCCACACCGGGCGGCGCGCTGGCCGTCACGCAGACCGACCTTGCCGGCAACGTGTCCCTGCCGGCGCCTTACGCCACGCCGCTGGAACCGGTCCCGGCCGCACCGACCAATGTCGTGCTCAGCCTCGATGGGCTGATCGTCAGCGGCCTGGCCACGGCCGGCAGCCAGGTGCGCGTGTACAACGCAGCCGGAGTGCAACTGGGCAGTGGCCAGGCCACGGCGCTTGGCGTGTTTAGCGTCACGCTGCAACAGGCGCAGTTGAACGGCCAGTCGCTCGACGTCACCGCCAGCTCCAGCGGCGGCCAGTCGCAACCGTTCATGCTGATCGCGGCCGATATCACCCCGCCGGCGCAACCGGTGATTACCGCGCTGTCGGCCAATGGCCTGGTGCTCAGCGGCACCGGCGAGGCAGGCGCGACCGTGACCGTGCGCAATGCCTTGGGCACGCCGATCGGCAGCGCGCTGGTGACCATGGCTGGCACCTTTGCCGTGACCCTCGCCAGCCCGCAGCTCAACGGCCAGGTGCTTAGCGTGCGCCAGGCCGATGCGGCAGGTAACCCGTCGCCCGAGACCAGCTACAACGTGCCGGACGTACAGGCTCCTGCCGCGCCCGCCAACCTGCAGCTGCTCGACGGTGGCAGCCGCCTGGTCGGCAGCGGCGAAGCCGGGGCACTGGTCACCGTGACCGGGCGCAATGGCATTGCCCTGGGTTCGGTTCGGGTCGCCGCCAGCGGGCAGTTCGAGCTGACCCTGAGCGCCGCGCAGCTGGATGGCCAGGTGCTGACCGTGCGCCAGGCCGACCTGGCCGGCAACCTCTCGGCCAGCAGCACCTTGACCGCTGCCGACAGCACCCCGCCCACCGCGCCGAGCATCGACCTCAACGCGGCAGGCACCGTGCTCACCGGCACCGGTGAGGCGGGCACGCGGGTGATCGTGCGCAGCGCCGGCGTGGTGGTCGGCAATGCGCTGGTGGCGGCTAACGGCACCTTCGTGGTGACCCTGACCACGCCGCAGGTCAACTTCGAGACGCTCAACGTCACCCTCACCGATGGCGCGGGCAATGTGTCGGCCGTCACGTCGGTGGTCGCACCCGACTTCACCGCGCCGGCGGTGGCTGGCAGCGTGGCCGTCAACGCGACCGGTACGCTGCTCACCGGCAGCGGTGAAGTGGGCGCCACGGTCACCGTGCGCGGCGCTGATGGCACGGTGTTGCAGACCGGCACGGTGATCGGCGCCGGCGGCTTGTTTGCCGTGGTGTTGAATCCACCGCAGGACAATGGCCAGTCACTCACCGTGACCCTCACCGACCCGCGCGGCAACGTGTCCGGCAACGCCACAGTGGTGGCACCGGACATCGATGCCAACGCCCCGGTGGTGGCCAGCGACAACCTGGCCACGGCAGCGGTCAACCTGGCGCCTGTGGTGAGCGTCCAGGCGCCGATTATCGACAGCTACAGCCTGGTGGTGGGTATCAACACCACCAAGACCTTCAGCTGGACCGTCGCCGCCGGCACCACCGTGGACCCGCTGCTGACCCTCAGCACCAACAACGCCCTCGGCCTGCTCAACAGTTCGACCTTCACCTTGCAGGTGAAGAATGCGGCAGGCGCCTGGGTCGATATCAGCACTGGCAACGACGCAGCGCTGCTGACCCTCCTACTGCTGCCCGGTGTCGGCGTGCAGGCTGACATCGGTACGCTGCGCGCAGGTGACTACCAACTGGTGGTGCGCTCCGGCGGGCTCAACGTGCTGACCACGGTCAACACCCGCCTGGACATCGAGACCACCAGCCTGACCCAGTTCACCGGCAGCGGTGTGGCGGTGTCTGGCAACGTCATCACCGATCAGGGCACCGACGGCACCCGGGACTTGCTCGGCCCCGACAACGCCGCCGTGCTGCAGGTGCTCAAGGGCGGCAGCTATGTCAGCGCCGGCACCGCCACCACGGTGCAGGGCCTGTACGGCAGCCTGGTGATCAAGGCCGACGGCAGCTACACCTACACCCCCAGCGGCAGCACGGCCAGCGTCGGCAAGGTCGATGTGTTCGGCTATCAACTGGTGCACCCCAACGGCAAGAGCGATACCGCCAACCTGTACGTGCGCCTCGACAGTCCGCAAGCCACCGAGGTATGGAACGACGCCAACCTGGCAGCACCCGCCAAACTGGTGGATGCGGTGGACGATGTGGGGCGCAGTAATGTGGTGCTGGCCAACAAAGTCACCCCGGCTACCCAGGATTTCGCGCGGATCGACCTGCCGGCCCTGCTCACGACCAAAACCAGCGTCCTGACCCACACCGTGGCCGCAGGTACCACGGCCGACCTGCAAGTGGTGCTGACATCCAGCAGCCTGCTGGCGCTGCTCGGCGGCGCCTCGGTGCAACTGCAGAAGCTCAACGCCAGTGGTCAGTATGTGAACGTGCAGACGGTCAATGGCAACGATTTGCTCAGCCTGGTCGGCGGTGCCGCCCGTGGGTATACCTTCGCCAACCAGAGCGCAGGCACCTACCAGCTGACGGTCAAGGCCAGCTCAGTGCTGGGCTTGGGGGCAACCAGCGTGAGCTCCACGCTCAACACCAGCACCAAGTCGCTCACCGAGTTCGTGGTGGATCGCTCGACGGTCGCCACTGGCAATCTGCTCAACGGCGACACCCTGGGCTCCAACCTCACCACCTTCAGCGTGCAGACCGCCGCCAACACCTACGCAGTGCCGGGCTACAACGGCATCAGTGTGATCGGCCTGTACGGCACGCTGCTGGTGCAAGCCGACGGCAGCTACAGCTACACGCTCAATTCCGGCCTGGGCAGTGCCGTGGTGGGCCAGGTGGACACCTTCACCTATGCCCTCACCCACCCCAACGGCACGGTGGATACCGCCCAGCTGAAGGTCTCCGTGACCGAAGGCGTGGTCACCGGCATGCAGCGGTTGGCGATGGGCGAAGCGAGCGCCGAGGCCACGCTGCTGGCAGCCCTGGCCGATGATGCCGACGGCCAGGCCGGGCACGCCAACGGCGATGACCCACGCGACGCTGTGCACACCGATGCAACGGCCGCGAACGTCGCGCTGGCACAGGACCTGCTGGGCGACGAGGGTTTCGCCCACGTCGACGACGCCGCCGACGGCCAGGCCCTGCTGTGGCAAGGCGGCGACGCCAGCATCGACCTCGGCAGCCTGGTGGGCCAGGTGCATGACCTGGAAGTGCTCGACCTCAACGCCACCAGCGCGGTGAGCCTGAGCATCAGCCTGGAAGATGTGATCGCCGTCACCGACCCCGCCGCCAGCCCGTTGCTGATCAGGGGCGACGGCGAAGACTCGGTGCTGCTCGGCGGGCTGTGGAGCCTGACCGGCCAGGAAGCGGCGGACGGAATCGACTATAACCAATACACGGCGCAGGAAGACCCAAGCCAGCAGTTGTGGATTCAGAACGGGGTGCACGTGGTCTAGGCCCCGCAAACGCGCCGGGCGTCAGGCGCTGGGTGATGCGCCTTGATCGGGTGGAGTGGCGTTGCGCTCAACGCTCCCTGCCCGGTCAGGACGGATCGCACCGGGCCAGGCTCGGCGGTCAAGGACGACGTCGTAGTAAGGGAATGCTGTGAAGCCAGGCTGTGTGCGGTTACCGCTGTTATTGGGCGCCTTCGGGCTGCTGTCGTCGATGCTGCACCCGGCTGCCCTGGCGGCCGATGACATCGATCCGGCCCTACGCCGGATCGGCCCCTCTTTATTACGGGATACGCCCCATGCCTCGCCGGCGCGCCCCATCACCGGCGAGGCGCCGGCGGGCCAGGATCGCCTGGGCCTGGCCGAGGCGGCGTTGCTTGCCGTGCAGTGGCACCCGCGGATCGCCGAAGCCATCGGCGATTTGTACAAACAGGGCGAAGGGATCAACGTCGCCCGCTCCGGCTACTACCCGCAGATTTCCGGCGGCTTGCGCGGCGGCTACGACACCGGCAGTGGCGGTGATCGCAACAGCCAGGCGCTCAATCTGTCGCTTAAACAAATGCTCTATGACTTCGGCAAAGTCGACTATGCCGTCGATGCGGCCAATGCCGCCGCTGCGCGGGCGCAGGCCAACATTTTGCTGGTGATCGACGAGCTGGCCCGCGAAACCGCCTACGCCTGGATCGAGACCCAGCGCTACGCGCAGTTGATGGACATTGCCCGCGCGCAGATCACCGCGGTGGGCGACATCGTCGGCCTGGCCCAGCAGCGCAGCGACATGGGCGCCAGCACCCGCTCCGATGTGGTCCAGGCGCAATCGCGGGCAGACGCTGCGCAGGCAGTGTTCGAGGAATACCAGGCGCAGCACCAACGCTGGCGGGCGGCGCTGGCCACCTTGCTCGGGCGTGCGGCACCACCGCCGTTGGCCGATGCAGCACCGGCCGAACTGGACCAGGGCTGCCAACGCCCCCTGGCCAGTGACGACCGCCTGCCCGCCGTGCTGATGGCCTTGGCACAACGCACGCAATCGCAGGCCGAGCTCGCCCAGGCCAAGGCCGAGGCCTACCCGACCGTGTCGCTGCAGCCGCAGATCAACCACTACCTGGACAACGACTACAACCGCGACAACCGTCGCCTGGACCGCACCCAGGCCGGGATCTACCTCAATGTCGAAGTGCCGATCTACCAGGGCGGCGCCACCAGTGCCCGCGCGCGCGCCGCCGGGCACGCCTTGAGCGCCGCCGATTACGCCGAAGACAACGCCCGCCTGCAGGCCCGTCGTGGCTTGGCCGAGGCCCAGGCGCAGACCTCAGGGCTGGGCCGCCGCCTGCGCTCGCTGCAATTGCGCCAGGCCAGTATCCAGGAGGCGCGCATGCTCTATGGCCGGCAATACCTCGACCTCGGCACCCGGCCGTTACTCGATCTGCTCAACGCCGAGCAGGAGATTTATCAGTCGCGCTTCGACATGGCCGCGACACGCTCCGACCTGCTGCGCCTGAACGTCGACTGCCTGTACAACAACGGCGCGCTGCGCCCGGTGCTGGGCCTTGAGGGCCATCGCCTGCAAGGTGTGGAGATCCTGCCATGAACGATGCCATCACTTTCACTGAACCGGCCGCGCCTGCACCCACCCCCGAGCACCCCGACCTCGGCCCGTGGCTGGAAATCGTGCTGCACGTGGCCCAGCACTATCGCCTGGATGTCTCGCCGCAACGCATTCGTCTGGCCGCTGCCGAAGATGCCCGGCCGCTGGATGAAATCCTTCGGCACATGGCCCGCCAGGCCGGCCTGACCCTGCGCTTCGTGCGCTTCGACGCCAAGGGCCTGCGCCAGTGGCGCACGCCGCTGGTGCTGGAACTCGATGACGGCCAGTTGGCGGTGGTCGACGCGGTGACCGAAGACGATCAACTGGCCGTGGTCTTTGCCGGCGACCAAGGCCTGGCCAGCCGCCTGCACCGGGACGAGCTGCAAGGCCGTATCCAGCGCGTGGCCCTGCTGCGCCCGGCCCGCCCGCTGCGCGACGTGCGCACCGACGACTACACCGCGCCTTACGACCGCCACTGGTTTGCACGCATCGTGCTGCGTGACCTGCGCCCTTATGGCCAGGTGATGCTGGCGTCCCTGGTGGCCAACGTGCTGGCACTGGCCGGGGTGCTGTTTTCCATGCAGGTGTACGACCGGGTAATTCCGGCCGAGTCGCTGCCCACGCTGTACGTGCTGTTCGGCGGCGTGGTGCTGGCGCTGGTGTTCGATCTGACCATGCGCCTGCTGCGCTTGAAGGTGACCGACCTGCTGGGCAAGCGGGCGGACCTGCGCATTTCCGATCTGGTCTACGGCCACGCGCTGCGCCTGCGCAATTCGATGCGGCCCAAATCCACCGGTTCGTTCATCTCGCAGTTGCGCGAGCTGGAGCAGATTCGCGACCTGATCACCTCGAGTACCGCCACGGCGCTGGCGGACTTGCCGTTCTTTTTGCTGTTCCTGTTCGTGTTCTGGCTGATCGGCGGGGTGCTGGTGGTGATTCCGCTGGCGGCACTGGTGTTGATGATCCTGCCGGGCATTCTCGCCCAGCGCCGCCTGGCACGCCTGGCCAACGCCTCGATGCGTGAATCGGCACTGCGCAACGCCATGCTGGTGGAGAGCATCCAGGGTCTGGACGAGATCAAGGCGCTGCAGGCCGAGGCGCGTTTCGAGCGACAGTGGAACCAGTACAACGCGGCCTGCGCGCACAACAGCCTGCGCCTGCGCACCCTGACCAACGGTCTGGTGACATGGACGCAGAACATTCAGGGCGCGGTGTTCGCCGTGGTGGTGGTGGTCGGCGCGCCGATGGTCATCGCCGGCGACCTGACCACCGGCAGCCTGGTCGCCGCCTCCATGCTGGCGTCGCGCATGATGGCGCCCATGGCGCAACTGACCCACGTGCTGACCCGCTGGCAGCAAGCCAAGGTGGCACTGGAAGGCATCGACAAGCTGATGCAGAGCCCGGTGGATCATCCCGAAGGCGAGGCGCGGGTGCACGTGCCCGCCATCCAGGGTGAATACCACCTGCGCCAGGCCGTGTTTCGCTACAGCCCCGAGGCGGCGCCGGCGTTGAACATCGGCCAGCTGGACATCGCGCCCGGCGAGCGCATCGCTGTGCTTGGGCGCAATGGCGCCGGCAAGTCGACCTTGCTGCACGCCTTGGGCGGTGCCATGGACCTGACTCAAGGCGAGGTCACGCTGGACGGTATCGCCTTGGCGCACCTGGATCCGGCCGATCTACGCCGCGATGTCGGCCTGTTGGCCCAGCACGCGCGGCTGTTCCACGGCACCCTGCGGGAAAACCTGACCCTCGGCGCGGGCCAGGCCAGCGACCAGGAGCTGGTCGCGGCGCTGTCTGCCAGCGGCGCGCTGGCCTTCGTGCGACAACTGCCCAAGGGCCTGGACCATCTGATTCTGGAAGGCGGTGTCGGGCTGTCTGGCGGGCAACGCCAGGCGCTGGTGCTCTCGCGCCTGTTGCTGCGCCAGCCGCAGGTGCTGCTGCTCGATGAACCCACCGCGGCGCTCGACGACGTCAGCGAACGCACCCTGCTGGATAACCTCGAGCGCTTCTGCCAGGGCCGCACCTTGGTCATCGCCACCCACCGCATGAGCGTGCTGCAACGGGTCGACCGGGTGCTGGTGCTCGACGGCGGACGCATCGTCATCGATGACCCGCGCGACGCCGCGCTGGCACGGCTGCGCCAAGGAGGCCAGGTATGAGCACTGCATGCCCCTGCGCAGCGGCCCGCGAAGGTCAGCACGACGCGCGCACAGCTGCGCCAGCACGACCCAGCCAAGGAGGCCAGGCATGAGCCATCCCTCTCTACCCGCTTCATACCTCGACGGCCAGGACGACCATGCCGTGCTGCGCGCCGGCCGCGTGATCATGGCCTGCGCCTTGATGCTGGCGGCGTTTATCGCCTGGGCGGCCTGGTTCGAGATCGTCGAAGTCTCCACCGGCACCGGCAAGGTCATTCCCAGCTCGCGCGAGCAGGTGATCCAGTCGTTCGAGGGCGGCATCGTCGCGCAGATGAACGTCGCCGAAGGCGACCGGGTGCAGCGCGACCAGGTCCTCGCCCAGCTCGACCCGACCAAGACCGAATCCACGGTCGGCGAGAGCGAGGCAAAATACCGCGCGGCCCTGGCCAGCGTCGCCAGGCTGCGGGCCGAGGTCAGCGGCAAACCACTGGTATTCCCCGACAGCCTCGGCGATTCCGCTGAATTGAAAGAAGCCGAAACGGCGTTGTATCAGACCCGCCGCCGCGGTCTGGAGCAGACCCTGGCCGGCATCCAGGACTCGTTGCGCCTGGTGCGCAGCGAGCTGCAGATCACCGAAAACCTGGCCAAGCTCGGCGCCTCCAGCCGGGTCGAAGTGATCCGTCTGAACCGTCAGCGCTCGGAGCTGGAACTCAAGGCCACCGAAGCGCGCTCGGAGTACCTGGTGCGCGCCCGCGAGGAACTGGCCAAAGCCAGCGCCGAGGCCGACAGCCTCAAGGCGGTGATCCGCGGCCGCACCGATTCGCTCACCCGCCTGACGCTGCGCTCGCCGGTGCGCGGCATCGTCAAGGACATTGAAGTCAACACCCTCGGCGGCGTGGTGCAGCCCGGCGGCCAGGTGATGAAAATCGTGCCGATGGACGACCGCCTGCTGATCGAAACGCGCATTTCGCCCCGCGACATCGCCTTCATCCACCCCGAGCAGGCCGCCAAGGTGAAGATCAGCGCCTATGACTACTCGGTGTACGGCAGCCTTGACGGCAAGGTGGTCGGCATCTCCCCCGACACCCTGCAGGACGAAGTGAAACCAGAGATCTACTACTACCGCGTGTTCATCCGCACCGACCGCGACAGCCTGCAAAACAAGGCGGGCAAGCAGTTCGCCATCACCCCGGGCATGGTGGCGACGGTGGACATCCGCACAGGTGAGAAGACGATTCTGGATTACCTGATCAAGCCAATGAATCGGGCGCGGGAGGCATTGCGGGAGCGTTAGGAGGCCAGCGTATTTGGCTTCAGGGCAAGTCCGCGGCTCAACGGCTGCAGATGGCCTGAGCGTTGCTGTGTCAGCAGTTGCCTGACCGTCTGGATCATCTGGGGTCGACAGGCTTGCGGGTGTGCAGGGCTGGCGCTCGGCCAGCGCTGGCCGGCGGGTCGAGCAAGGGTCTGCCTGGGGCAGGCCACACGAGCAGCCTGCGACCCTGTTGCGTCATCACTGGATTTGGCGCGTGTTCTCTCTTCAGTCCTAAAGCCCCACGCCCCCAGGCCGATAACCCGGCATCCTCCCTCATTGAGTGCAAGCGCGCCCCATGGCCACCCAAACCGCCCGTGCAGACTCGCTGTCGCTGCTGCTGTTCACCCTGCGCAGCGGCAAGCTGATGGCGATCAACCTGCTCAAGGTCAGCGAAATCATTCCGTGCCCAGCGCTGACCCGGCTGCCCGAATCCCATCCGCACGTCAAAGGGGTGGCCACGTTGCGCGGCAACCCGCTGTCGGTGATCGACTTGTCACGCGCCATCGGCGAGCGCCCGCTGGACGATCCGAACAGCGGCTGCCTGATCGTCACTGAAATCAGCCGTTCGCGGCAGGGCCTGCACGTGCAGGCGGTGGTGCGCATCGTGCATTGCCAGACCACCGACATCAAGCCGCCGCCGTTCGGCTCGGGCAGCCGCTCGTTCATCACTGGCGTGACCCGGGTCGACAACACCCTGGTGCAAGTGCTGGACATCGAGAAAGTCATCCACGGCATTGCCCCGCCAACCCACGTGCCGCCGAACACTGCACTGGACCACGATGCCGCCAGCCTGCTGGCCGCCTCGAACATTCTGGTGGTCGACGACAGTCAAGTGGCGCTGCAGCAGTCGATTCATACCCTGCGCAACCTCGGCATCGAGTGCCGCACCGCGCGCAGCGCCAAGGACGCGATCGATGTGTTGCTGGAGCTGCAAGGCACGGCCAACGAGATCAACATCGTGGTGTCGGACATCGAAATGTCCGAGATGGACGGCTATGCCTTCACCCGCACCCTGCGTGAGACGCCGGACTTCAAACACCTGTACGTGTTGCTGCACACTTCGCTGGACAGCGCGATGAGCAGTGAAAAAGCACACCTGGCCGGAGCCAATGCGATCCTCACCAAGTTTTCTTCGCCGGAGCTGACCGATTGTCTGCTGGTCGCAGCCCGCGCGGTGGTGTTTGGCGAGCACTGAGTGGTGGCGGCTGACCAGCAACGCCTGCGCAGAGATGAAGACATCACCCCAGGGTTGATGCCTGACACTAGTCGGGCATAATCCAACGTCTTCCGTTGAAAATGCTGGTATCGCGTATGAAGTTTTTTTGCTCCATCTTGATCACCTGCGCCCTGGCCAGTGGTGTTGTGCAAGCCTCCAGCAGCCAGGCCTGGAATGAATACCGCCAGTCGCTGCTCAAGTCCTGCCTGGCCGCCAGCCAGCTCAAGGACGCCCACGCCCTCGGCAAACCTGCCGAATTCGATGACCAGGTCGGCTATAGCGCGCTGCTCATCGAGGGCGTCTACCCACAGAAGTACATGAAAGGCCGCACCGGCACCGAGCTGTGCCTGTATGACCGCCGCGTGCAGAAGGCTTTCGTCAGCGAGTGGGCTGCCGGCAAGTCATGAGTGCCTCGGTGCGCTTCGCCTGCACCGGCTGCGGCAAATGCTGCAACGGCCATCATGTGCCGTTGACCCTCAGCGAAGCGCGCCAGTGGGCCGTGGCGGGCGGACAGGTCATCGTGCTGATCGAAGGGTTCGTCACGGACGGTCCCGGTATGCCGGTCGATCAGCGCGAGCACGCCCTGCGCCGGTCGTCGGCAGTGGCCTGCGGCACCGGCCACGTGCAGGTGGCAGTCACCTTTGCCGCGTTCAATCCCGGCCGCTGCCGGCATCTCGACGCCGCCGATCGTTGCGGCATCTATGAATCCCGACCGCTGGTGTGTCGTATCTATCCGGCGGAAATCAACCCGCACATTCCGCTGCGCACCGAGACCAAGGACTGCCCGGCAGAGGCGTGGGAGCAAGGCCCCGAGCTGATCCACGGGCAGGTACTGGTCGACCCGGCACTGCGCGCGCTGATCGAGGCGTCGCGCCAGGCCGACCGCGAGGACATCGGCGCCAAGGTCGCGGTGTGCCAGCGCCTGGGGATGACCATCAGCGCGCTCAAAGGCAATGGTTTCACCGCCTGGCTACCGAACATGGTGGCGTTTGCCGAGGCGCTGGAGCATTGCCCAGACGGCGCGGGCGCGCCATGGCAGTTGCATGTCGAAGACCCGACATTGGCGCAAGCCGCTGGCGCCTGTGGGTTGCAGGTCACGGCGCAGACGCCGACCTACTACACCTTCATCGGCTTCTGAGTGTGGCGGCCAGCAGCACGACCAACGGGCGCCTGCAGCGTTGCACGCTGAGCAGCACCTGCAGCAGCAGCACTTCACATACCGCAAGGGCTCTAGCCCGCCTGCCATAGCCGGTACAGGTGGGTTGCCTGCAAGGCGCCGTGGAATTTTTTCTGCCGATCCTTACCTTTTTTGCAACAGTGCTTATTGCGGATGACGCTGTTTCCCCCTCGGCCCGAGGACTACCGTAGACGCATCCACACAACACTTGCATTGCAAGAAGGTAGTTTGAAAATGTCCAACAGCATGGGTATTGCCAGTGCGTTCGTTCTCTCGGCGCTGATGTTGTCACCCTTGGCTCAGGCCGAGGAATCACCGGTTTTCGCCGCGCGCAACCAGGCCATTGCCGAACAGGCGCAAGCATTGTTCGCGCAGCAGGCCGACCCGGCAGACGGCGAGGCGCAGGCGGCCTCCAAAGCGGTGGAAAATGGTCACGCCGACAGTTGATACAGCGCGTGATTGTTACAAAAACCGAAAGTAGAGATCGGCAGGCTGACAGCCGTGGCATTGGGTGCGTCGCTCCATCGCTGTCTCCACGCCGTCTCGTGTAGTGCTCTACGCGCGTTGCGCAGTCCTCCGGGCCACGCCGTAGACCTTCGCGCCCCCCGCTGCTCCCCCAGCAAACGCACACTTGCGCTGCAACGCCCTCCCCGCAAGCGCCGCCCTCCTGAGCCCAGACACCTTCGCAGCGACGCGTGCCGCCTCGCGGTGCGGCAATCAGCCGTTCAACGACACCCACTATCGGTTGTTCGACAATCCCCGCTTCCCTAGAATAACGGCCTCGCTCATGCCGACCCTCACACCTCAAGAGGGTTCAATTCCCAGGGAGCCTGCCGTTGCCCTCGCCTCCCCCGCTGCTTGCGTCGCTCGAATCCCGTCCCGAACGCACCCTTACGCTGGGCAGTTTCCTGGCCGTCTTCGCCATTGTGGCGATTGTCAGCTACCTGCTAGGGCGCGAGCGCGACAGTGTCGAGCAGTCTGCCATTCGGGCATCGAACAACATCGTGCAGCTGATCGAGAGCGACATCCTGCGCAACGTCGAGCTCTACGACCAAGCCCTGCGCGGGGTCATCTGGGGCGTCTCGCATCCGCAACTGCTGCGCCTGACGCCGCAGCTGCGCCAGCAGATCCTGTTCCGCCGGGCGATCACCCCACCCGGTCAGGGCGACCTGCTGTGGCTGGATGCGCAAGGCAAGGTGCGGGGCGACTCCACTGGTACCCTGTCGCGCCAGACCAGCTTTGCGAAAACCGCCGCCTTTGTGGCGCACCGTGACCAGCCTGATCTGGGCCTGCTGATCAGCCCGCCGTCCCCCCTGCAACTCAGCGAACTGGACTGGTCGGTGAATTTCAGCCGGCGCATTTCCTCACCCAGTGGCGCGTTTCATGGCGTTGCCATGGGCGCGTTGCCGTTGTCGTATTTCACGACCCTGTTTCAGCGCCTGGACATCGGTGTGCAGAGCAGCATCAACCTGTTCACCGCCGAAGGTCAGTTGCTGGCGCGCGAGCCGGTGCGCGACAACGATCCCCAGGTGGGCGGCAATTACCGGCGACGTTCCAATTTCGAGCGGATCATCGCTGAGCAGAACGGCAGCTTTACCGCCGCCTCCGAAGCCCGGGGCGGCGCCATGCGCATGTACACGTTCGCCAAGGTGACCGACTTGCCGCTGATCGTGCTGGTGGTGCACTCGGCCGATGAGGTGTTCCAGTCGTGGCGCCGCACCGCGTGGATGGTCGGCGCCGCAACCGGCGCGCTGTGCCTGGGCATGCTCTGGCTGACGGTGCTGCTGGGCCGCGAGTTGCGCCGACGCCAGCGCGCCGAGCAGAACCTTGCGCAACTCGCCGCCACCGACAGCCTGACCGGCCTGCCCAACCGCCGTCGCCTCGACCAGACGCTCAGGCTCGAATGGGCCCGCGCGCAGCGCAGCGGCAAGCCACTGGCGGTGTTGATGGTGGATATCGATCACTTCAAAGCGTTCAACGAGCGCCACGGTCATGCCGGCGGGGATCACGCCTTGCGCGAGGTGGCCAAGACGCTGGAGCGCTGCATTCGCCGGCCTGCAGACCTGGCGGCGCGCTATGGGGGCGAGGAATTTCAGGTGGTGCTACCGGAAACCGATGCACCGGGCGCACGCCTGATTGCCGAGCGCATTCGCGCAGCGGTCGAGGCCTTGCCAGCGTTTGGTCAAAGCGGCTCGACCATCACGGTCAGCATCGGCATTGCGCTGTACACAGAAAAAACCCAGCACGATCTTTCGACCGTGCTGGGTTTGGCTGACGAGGCGCTCTACCGGGCCAAGGCTATGGGCCGTAACCGGGTGGAAGGCCCGCCGGCTTAGTGGTGGTTGGCGCGGGCAGCGTCACGCAGCGCTTTGACTTTGTCATGGTTGCGTTGCACGCCTTGCAGCTGGGTATCGACCAGCGTCAGTGCGTTGGCCGCGGCAGGCACATTCAGTTTGACCAGTTTCTCGCGGGCTTCTTTGTAGGCTTTCAGGGCATAGTCCTGGCCGCGCTCGGTCTCGTTCAGCACCGCTTCGTCGTCATGGCTGGTGAACTTGGACTTGAGGTCGATCCAGCCACGGTGCAGGTCACCGGTGAAGCTGGTGGAGGTTTCCGGATCGCCGCCCAGGTGACGGACTTCGGCCTGCAGGTCGCTGGCCGCTTTGGCGCAACCTACGCCACGCTCGACGAGGAACGATTTAAGCTGTGGGCTCTTCACATCTTCAGCCGACTTCTCGAAACCCTTCTGGCCGTCTTTGCTGTACTCGATCAGGTCATTGAGGACATCGATAACGTCTTTGTTCGGGTTGCTCATGGTCCAGACTCCTTGGCATTGGTTAGTACATAGATGAGAGCAGCCTTCGTGCCAGTTCTCTTAAAATAAATAAACCTTATATATCAATGATTTAAATAGGTAAGGCCAAACGCCATGTGTCGCGTTCTGCATGATTGCCGTTGGCGGGTCGTGCAGTTTGCAGTAGGGTCGCGACTCATTCGTATCTGGCGCCTCGCATGAACCCCGAAACGCTGCACCTGCTGGTCACCCGCACCATGCCCTTTGGCAAATACCAGGGCCGGCTGATCGCCGACCTGCCCGGCGATTACCTGGCCTGGTTCGCGCGCAAAGGATTTCCCTCTGGCGAGCTGGGCGGATTGCTGGCCTTGATGCACGAGATCGACCACAACGGCCTGATGGACTTGCTCACGCCCCTGCGCAAGGGCCCACCGCGGCGCTGAAACGCATCAGGGGCGCACATGGCGCCCCTGATGGGTTATCGACGCAACGCCGCGCTTAACGCTGCGGTGCGGCCACCGCCAGTTCCACCGGCTCGCCGCGCTTGATCAACGCATAGATCACTGCCGTCACCAGGCTGCCCGCCACGATCGCCAACAGGTACAGCAGGGCGTGGTTGATGGCATTGGGAATCAGCAGCACGAACAGCCCACCGTGCGGCGCCATCAGCTTGCAGCCGAAGTACATCGACAGCGCACCGGTCAGCGCACCGCCGGCGATGCTCGCCGGAATGACCCGCAGCGGGTCCTTGGCGGCGAACGGAATGGCGCCTTCGGAGATGAAGCACAGCCCCAGCACCAGCGCCGCCTTGCCCGCCTCGCGCTCGCTCTGGGCGAACTTGCGTCGGGCGATGAAGGTGGCGATGCCCAGGCCGACGGGCGGCACCATGCCAGCGGCCATGGTGGCCGCCATTGGCGCGTAGCTGGACGAGGCCAGCAGCCCGACCGAGAAGGCGTAGGCAGCCTTGTTGATCGGCCCGCCGAGGTCGACGCACATCATCCCGCCCAGCAACACACCCAGCAGAATGGCGTTGGTGGTGCCCATGCTGTCGAGGAACTGCGTCAGGCCGGCGAGCATGGCCGCCACGGGCTGGCCGACCACGTAGATCATCACCAGGCCGGTGAACAGACTGGCCAGCAGCGGGATGATCAGAATCGGCTTGAGCGCCTCCAAGCTGCTCGGCAAACGTACCCATTGGGCGATGGCCTTGGCGCTATAGCCGGCCAGGAAACCGGCGACGATGCCGCCGATGAAGCCTGCGCCCAGGGTGCTGGCCAGCAGGCCGCCGATCATGCCCGGCGCCAACCCCGGACGGTCGGCAATGGACCAGGCGATGTAGCCCGCCAGCAACGGCACCATCAGCTTGAACGCCGCCTCCCCACCGATCTGCATCAGCGCAGCGGGCAAGGTGCCCGGCACCTCGTGGGCGTTGATGCCGAAGACGAACGACAAGGCGATCAGCAAGCCACCGGCCACCACCATCGGCAGCATGAACGACACACCCGTGAGCAGATGTTTGTAGACCCCCGCCTTCTCGGCCTTGGCCGGTGCTGCAGAGGCGTCGCCGGCGCTTTCCACCTGGCCTTCGGCCAGGGCTTTGTCCAACGTGGCAGACGCCTGTTTCAGGGCAATGCCGGTGCCGCAGCGGTAGATACGCTTGCCCGCGAAGCGCGCGGTGGGCACCTCGATGTCGGCAGCCAGCAGCACGACATCGGCCTGGGCGATGGCCTCGGCGGACAGCGGATTGCGCGCGCCCACCGAGCCCTGGGTTTCCACGGTCAGTTGATAACCCTTCTGTGCAGCAGCCTGTTGCAGGGCTTCGGCGGCCATGAAGGTGTGGGCCACGCCCGTGGGGCAGGCGGTGACAGCGACCAGTCGCGGTTGAGCGGCCGCAGTGGCCGGCGCCGCGACTGCGCCTTCGCTGAGGTCGGTGGCGGCGAGCAGCTGGGCATTGGCGGCGGCTTCGTCGAGGAAGCGTTCGCGATCGGCCAGGGCTTGCGCGGGGGTGCTCTGGAACACGCGCTTGCCGATGAAGCGGCTCAGATCCAACGGGCCGGTGGCGATGACCAGCACCCAGTCCACGGCTGCGATCTGCTCAGGCGTCAGACGCTGTTCGGGGTGCTCGGGGTCGGCCACTTCGACGCTGGCGGTCCAGCCGCGGCGGTGAGCCTCGGCAGTGAGCAGGCGTGCACTGAGCACGCTGGAGACCTGCCCGTTGGGGCAGGCGGTGACGATGGCGAGGTTCATTGACCACTCTCCTGTTGTTCTTCTACTTGCACGGCCGCCTCCAGGCGGGCCAGTTGCGCGTGGTCACAGATGCCGAAGCCCACTTGGGTCACGGCTTGCGCGGCAATGGCAGTGGCGCGGCGCAGGCTCTGCTGCGGCGCTTCACCCTGGAGCAGGCCATGCAGCATGCCGGCCACCAGCGAATCGCCAGCGCCCACGGTGCTCGCGACCTTCACCGGTGGTGGCAGTGCATGCAGCGTGCGTGCGGCGGTATACCAGCTCAGGCCGTGCTCGCCGTTGGACAGCACCACGTGCTCGACGCCGGCGTCGAGCAACTGGCGGGCCGCCGTGTGCTGGGCGGCGCGGTCAGCCAGGGCCATGCCCAGCGCCTCGCCCAGCTCTTCAGCATTGGGCTTGACCAGCCACGGCGCGCAGCGCAGGCCAACCCGCAGCGCCTCGCCACTGGTGTCGAGCACCACCTTCAGGCCTTGCCCGCTGAGCTGACGCAGCAACTGCTCGAACCACGTCAGGCTGATGCCGCGCGGCAGGCTGCCGGCCACCACCACGGCGTCGAAGCCGGGGGCGATCTGTTCCAGGCGGCGCAGCAAGGCAGCCTGAGCCGCGTCATCGACCTGCGGGCCCTGGCCATTGACGTCGGTGACTCGGCCATCGGCTTCGATCAGCTTGAGGTTGCTGCGGGTTTCGCCATCCACACGCACGAAGCTATCCGTAAAGCCGCGCTGTTCGATCAGGGCTTCGAAGGGCTGCAGATTGTCGCGCCCCAGAAAGCCGCTGACTGTCAGGCTATGGCCCAGGTCGGCCAGCACCTGGGCCACGTTCAAGCCCTTGCCGGCCGCGTGGCTGGCTTGTGCCTGAGCACGGTTGACGTGGCCAGCGCGCAGCACGTCAAGGCTGACGGTGATGTCCAGCGCCGGGTTCAAGGTCAGGGTCAGAATCTTGGCCATCAGGTTCGCTCCACCAGCGCGCGCACGGACGCCGCGCTGTCTTGTTGCAATGCCGCCTGCGCCAACGCGCGTGCTGCCTGGAAATCGGTTTCGCGCACCAGCGCCTTGACCTCGGCAATGCTGCGCGAGGCCACGCTCAGTTCGTCCACCTCAAGGCCCAGCAGGATCGCCACAGCCTGGCTATCGGCTGCCAGCTCACCGCACACCCCCACCCACTTGCCGTGGGCGTGGGCAGCGCGCACGGTCATGTCGATCAGCTGCAGCACCGCCGGGTGCAGGCCATCGGCCTGGGCCGACAGGCTTGGGTGGCCACGGTCGATGGCCAGGGTGTACTGCGTGAGGTCGTTGGTGCCGATGCTGAAGAAGTCCACCTCGCGCGCCAGTTGCGGGGCCAGCAGCGCGGCCGAGGGCACCTCGATCATGATCCCGACTTGCAGGTCGGCCACCGGAATCTCCAGGCGCAGGCGTTCGACCATGGCCTTGGCTTCACGCCATTCATGCACCTGCCCGACCATGGGGAACATGATTCGCAGCGGGCGGTTGTCGGCGGCGCGCAGCAGCGCGCGCAGCTGGTCTTCCATGATCTGCGGGCGCTGCAGGGTCAGGCGGATGCCGCGCACGCCGAGGAAAGGGTTTTCTTCTGCTGCAATGGGCCAGTACGGCAGCGGCTTGTCGCCGCCGACATCCAGGGTGCGCACCACCAGCGGCCGTCCGCCCAGCCCGTCGAGCACACGGCGGTACTCGGCTTCTTGCACCGCCACGTCCGGCGCCTGGCTGTGGCCCATGAAAATCAACTCGGTGCGCAGCAGGCCAACGCCTTCGGCGCCCTGCTCCACCACCTTGGCGATGCCGGTGCTTTCGCCGATGTTGGCGAACACTTCCAGGGCATGCCCGTCGCGGGTGATGGCTGGCTGATGCCGTTCGACCCACGCCGCTTGCAAGCGCTGTTCGCGCAGGTCGCGTTCGGCCAGGGCGCGCTGCACCTCGGCCGCGGCCGGCGCCACGCTGACCCGCCCGCGCTGGCCGTCGAGCAGCAACGCAGTGCCGGCATCGAGCAGCAGGATCGCAGCGCCCACCCCGACCACGGCGGGAATGCCCAGCGCGCGCGCCACGATAGCGCTGTGCGCAGTGGCGCCTCCGTAGGCGGTGACGATGCCGGCGACCCGCGCCGGGTCGAGGCGGGCCACGTCCGAGGGGCCGACCTCGCTCATCACCAGCACGTACGGCTGCTCCGGCTCACGCGCTTCTTGCACGCCGCACAACTGATGCAGGACACGACGGCCAACATCGCGCAGGTCTGCTGCGCGCTCGGCCAGCAGCACATCGTTGAGCGCCTCCTGCTGACGCGCAGCCGCTTCGATGACCGCCATCCACGCCGCTTGCGCGCTGTCGCCCTGGACCAGGCGCAGCTCGACCTCTTCACCCAAAGCCGGGTCGGCGAGCATTTCCTGGTGGGTGATGAAGATTTCGCCGATGGCCTTGTCGCTGCGCGCGATCAGCGCGTGCAGCTCGGCGTCGACCACCTCGACAGCCTGGCGCAGCTTGAGCCGCTCCTGCTCCGGCGAGGCGCCGCGCAGGGGGTAGTCGATCGCGCGCTCGACGCAGACATGCGCAGGGCCGGTGGCAATCCCGGGCGAGGCCGCGACGCCTTGAATGACGCTGCCGGCACTCGGCGCGAGCACAGGTTCGGCGGCGGCCGGGCTGGGCGCAGGCTGCGCGGCCGGAGCGGGGTCCAGCGGCTCGACCTCCTCGCCCAGGCCTTGCTCGATGGCTTCGAGCAGGGCCGGCAAGGCATCGCCGGCGATGTCGGGCTCGGCCAGCAGTTCCAGCGTCTGACCACGGCGTGCGCCGAGGCTGAGCAGCTTGCTCAGGCTCTTGGCCGATACGGCCGCCTCGCCAGCGTCGACCACGCGCAGGCGAATGTCGCCCTCGAACCGTTTGGCCAATTGCGCCAGCACCTTGGCCGGACGGGCGTGCAGCCCGTGCGCGTTGGCCAGCACGATGCGCGCGCTGGGCCAGTCCGGCAGTACTTCACCGCCCAGCACTTGCAGCACGGTGCGGCTGTCGGTGGCCTGGTACAGGCTTTGCCCGCGGCCTTCGATCAGCACTTCGCACAGGCGTTCAAGCAGGGCCTGGTGCGCCGCACCCAGACTGGCCAGACAGAACAGGCCATTGAGCGGCTGGTCGCGGTAGCGCAGTGGCTGTTGCGGGGTGATGAAGGCCAGGCCCGGTTGCAGTACCTGACGGTCGCTGTTCAACCACCACAGGCCATCGCCCAGGGGCAGCGGCTCGGCTTGCTGCAACAAAGCCGCGAAGCCTGGCTCGACGCAGCCGGCTTTTTGCAGCAGGCGCGCGCCCCGCCAGCTCAGCTCATCGAAGTCGTCGGCGGGCAGGCTGAGGCTGACCAGTTGCGCGTCCAGCGCCAGCTCGCGCGGCGCACCTTGCAGCAGCTTCAACAAGGCCTCGGCAGAGGTGGCGCGGCGCAGGGCCTCGGCCAGATCGGTCTCACCCAGGGCGCGGGTCAGCAGCTGCAGCAGGCGCAGGTGCTCGTCCGAGCGCGCGGCGATGCCGATGGCCAGATAGACACGCTGGCCATCGCCCCAGTCGACACCGTCAGGAAACTGCAGCAGGCGCACGCCGGTGCTGAACACCAGGTCGCGGGTCTGGGGGGTGCCGTGGGGGATGGCGATGCCTTGGCCGAGGAAGGTCGAGCCCTGCGTCTCGCGGGCCTGTAACCCTTCGAGGTAGCCGTCGGCGACCAGCCCATCGGCGACCAATCGATCCGCCAGCAGGCGCAACGCCTGGGCCTTGTCGGCCGCTACCTGGCCCATGGCTATCTGCTCTTTGGCGAGCTCGAGCATGACCTTCTCCTTTTCCAGCCCCATCGGGAGGCCGAGGTATTGTTGTGGACGCGTGACGTTCCAAAAGCGCGAGTGCAGGCGTTGTGCCTGGTCACCAGAATGGGTCACAGACCGTCGGTTTGCATCGCGATGTCGTTTCAGGCCGGAAGAAAAGTGGGCAGTATTCCGAAGCTGAAACGTTTAATCTGATTCGGCGGCCACGTTACTCGATAATCTTGCGACTAAACAGCCCCAGCTTGTCGGACAATTGCGACGTTGGTCGTCTGCGCAGCGTGCACCGCCTGGGTAAAACTGGGCTCTGTACCCACTGTGTCTACGCGCACGCCCTGCACGGCACTAACGGCCGACGCGGTCTGACCGCAAGGCACACGAGCAGTGCGATGGATGTTTCAATGCAGCAGTGCCAGATGCAGAGGCCTTTCGTACAGAGCAAGCAGGCCAGGCCGCGCAGCCTGTTTCCATGTCATCACAAGGAACCTTCGGTGAAACTCAGCGATATCGCCCGTCTGGCCGGTGTGTCAGTGACCACCGCCAGCTACGTCATCAATGGCAAGGCCGAGCAGCAGCGCATCAGCAGCAGCACGGTGGAGCGCGTGCGCGCAGTGGTCGACGCCCATGGTTTCATGCCCAACCCGCAGGCTGCTGGTTTGCGCAGCCGGCATACGCGCACGCTGGGGTTCATCCTGCCTGACCTGGAAAACCCCAGCTACGCACGCATCGCCAAGCAACTCGAAGCCGGCGCCCGCGCTCGTGGTTATCAGCTGCTGATCGCCAGCAGCGACGACCAGCCCGACAGCGAGCGGCAGTTGCAGCAGCTGTTCCGTGCGCGGCGCTGCGATGCGCTGTTCGTGGCCAGTTGCCTGCCACCCGACGACCACAGCTACCGCGACGTGCAGGCCAACGGCCTGCCGGTGATCGGCATCGACCGTAGCCTGGACCCGGCGCACTTCTGCTCGGTGATCAGTGACGACCATCACGCCAGCCTGCTGCTGACCCAGAGCCTGCTGCACGACGCGCCGCAGCGCGTTGCATTGATCGGCGCGCGGCCGGAACTGTCGGTGAGCCAGGCGCGCCTGGCAGGCTTTGACGCAGCCCTGCAGCAGCATGCCGGCGATGTGCGGCGCTACCAGGGCGAGGCCTTCAGCCGCGACTGCGGCCAACGCCTGATGACCCAACTGATCGACGAACTCGGCGGCCTGCCCGATGCCTTGGTCACCACCTCCTATGTGCTGCTGCAAGGGGTGTTCGACGCGCTTCAGGGCTGCGCCGCCGGCCAGCGCGCGCTGCAGCTGGGCACCTTCGGCGACAACCAACTGCTCGATTTCCTGCCGCTGCCGGTCAATGCCATGGCTCAGCAACATGGTCTGATCGCGGCGACGGCGCTGGAGCTGGCGGTGGCTGCCATCGAAGAAAAAAGCTACCAGCCTGGCGTGCATGCCGTGGCGCGGACCTTCAAGCAACGCTTGCACCGGGCCTGAGCATGCGCCTGATCGACACCCATACCCACCTGGATTTCCCTGACTTCGACGCCGACCGCGCGGCCTTGCTGGCCGAGGCGCGCGCCAGTGGGGTCGAGCGCGTGGTGGTGCTGGGCGTGGCACAGGCCAACTGGCAACGCGTGTGGAACACGGTCTGCGCCCAGCCTGGGCTGCACGCAGCGCTGGGCCTGCACCCGGTCTACCTCGATGAACACCGCGACGAGCATCTGGCGCAACTGCGCGACTGGCTCGGGCGCCTGCAGGGCGATCCGCGGTTGTGCGCGGTGGGTGAGTTCGGTCTGGATTTCTACCTGCCCGAGCTCGACCGGCAACAACAGCAAGGCTGGTTCGAGGCGCAATTGCGGATCGCCCAAGACTTCGACTTGCCGGTGCTATTGCACGTGCGCCGCAGCCACGCTGAGGTGATCGCCACCCTCAAACGCATCCGGGTCCGGCGTGGCGGCATCATTCATGCGTTTGCCGGCAGCTACGAACAAGCCCGTGAGTACATCAAGCTGGGCTTTCTACTGGGCTTGGGGGGCGCCGCGACCTGGCCGCAGGCCCTGCGCCTGCGCAAGACCCTGCCGCGCCTGCCGCTGGACAGCCTGGTGCTGGAAACCGATGCGCCCGACATGCCCCCCGCCATGTTCCCGGGCCTGCGCAACAGCCCCGTGCACCTGCCGCAGATCACTGCCGCCCTGGCCGAGGTCATGGGCGTGGACGCCGAGCGGCTGGCCCACGCCTGCACCCGCAATGCCTGCGCCCTGTTCGGCTGGCCCTGCTGAAAGGCGGCCTCAGCGCAAGATCGTCCACACCGCGAAGGCCGCATACCACAGCACCGCGCAGCGCAGCAGCAATTCCCACAGGCTGTTCAGCCGGGCGACACCTTGCTCGGGTGCATCCTGTTCGGGGATGTCGTCCGCCACGCGGCCCAGCTCGGCGACCAGCGACGGCGCGCGCCGCTGCAGATTCAGCAGCTCGTGCAGCATCACTCGCCCGACCGCGACAAAATTGCCCACCAGCGCAAAACTCATGCCCAGCACCCGCACCGGCAGCCAGTCCATGACGTGCCGCAGTTGCTCGGCACGGGCCTGCAAGGCGCCATGCCGGCTGTGCTCGATGCACAGCGCCAGCAAGCGGTAAGCCAGTGCCGCTGCCGGCCCCAGCAGGCAGTACCAGAAGATCACGGCGAAGAAGCTCTGGTATGCCTGCCAGAGCAGATAGCCCTGCACTTGCGCATGCAAGCCACTGGCATCCTCGGCGCGCAGACCCAGATCGCGCTCGGCCACATGCAAGGCGCCCTGCTCATCGCCCCGGCGCCAGGCATCGCGCAACGGCCCCAGCGCTGCCTTGGCATCGCCGCGCCCAAGGCTGTAGAGCAACACCAGCAGGTGCACCGGCAGCGCCATCAACCCATAGGCCACCGGTTCCAGCACGTGCAGCAGCAACACCAGCAACAGCACGGGCGGCAGAATCAGAATCGTCAGGCTCCAGCCGGGCTGCACCTTGCCGCTGCGCTCCAGGCGCACCAGTTCACCGCGAAAAAAGCCGTCACGTTGCACACGGCGGCGCAGGGCCGAGAACTTCTCGATCCACAGCACCAGTACCAACACCAGAAAACTCATGGTCTGTCCTCATTCACGCGCAGGGCCTTGCGGTAGCGCGACCAGTCGAACGCCGGGCCCGGGTCGCTCTTGCGTTGCGGGGCGATGTCACTGTGGCCACAGATGTGCGCGCCGTCGATGACCGGCCAGGCCAGACGGATCTGCCGGGTCAGGGTTTCCAGCGCCTGGTACTGGGCGTCGGTGTAGGGCAGCTCGTCAGTCCCTTCAAGCTCGATGCCGATGGAGAAATCGTTGCAGCCTTCACGGCCGGCAAAGGTCGACACGCCGGCGTGCCAAGCACGCTCGAGCAGGGACACGAACTGGGTCACCGCGCCGTCGCGCTCGACGAACAGGTGCGCCGACACGGTCAGGTGCTGGATGCCCTGAAAATACGGGTGCTCATCGGGGTCTAGGCGATTCTGGAAAAACTGCTGCACCTTGCCCGTGCCGAAGCAGGCCGGGGGCAGACTGATGTTGTGAATGACCAGCAAGGAGATGGCCTCGCCCGGCGGGCGCGCATTGCAATTGGGCGACGGGCAGTGAATCGCGCCGCAGAACCAGCCAGTGGCAGGGTCCAGTTGCATGGGAAATTGATCCTGTAGAACATCTGGGGCGACCAGTATGCCGCGCGCGCCCCGGTCCTGGGAATGTTGCACGGTCCCGCAGCAGGCTCAGTGCAGCTCGCGAGCCGCCAGTTGCTCGAGGGCCGTGCGCAAGGCGCGCTCGAACACCCGGCCGCCATTGAGCACCGCCACCGCATTGCGCTTGATGGCGTCGGCCAGCTCTGCACGGGTCCACTCGCGCAGCTTGACCCCGGCATGGTTGGCGAAAACGTAACGGTCGCGACCCTCGATGCGCGCCAGCAGGCGGCAGCGCAGCACGCGGTCACCTTCACGCACCTCGACCCAGGTGCCGATGCGCAGGCGCTCCAACACCTTGAGCACACTGCGGGGTATAGCACTGTCCAACGCGGCCTGCGCCGGGGCCGGCTCGGCGCCGGGCAGGCGGATCGGCTGGTTCACGCGTACGCAGCGCAGCGCACCTGCGCTGGGCGCCATCGGCTGCCCCGGCAGCGCGCAGGCACGCACGTGCAGCCGCTCAAGGTCGCGGAAGAATTCGCGGGTGCTCAGTGACGACAGGGCAATGCTGCCCAGGCCCTCACGCAACGCTTTGAGCAGCGCCGGCAAGCGCGCCAACAGGCGTTGACGCGCCTGGGCCTGCGGGTGCGGGGCGACGCTTGCCAGCAGCGCGTCGAGCGTAGCGAGTGCCGACTGCCACAGCGCGGACTGCTCGCCCTGCTTGAGCCACGCCATCACCAGCACCTGACTCCAGGCGTCGCGGAGCATGGCCAGCACAACACGGGGCAGGCGTTGGCCGAGCACACGCTGATTGAGTACGTCTTCAACGCGGCTACGGGCCTGCTGCATGCGCGCATGACCCTCTTCTGCATCGCGCGCGCGTTGCTCCAGCAGGTCATGCCGACGGCGCTCCTCCAGACTCGCAGCCAGAAACGCATCCAGGTGGCTCTTGAATGCCACGTGGTCTTCGGCCACGTCATCGAGTACCCGCTGGACGCCCCCCTCCAGGCGCAGGTACAGGCTGTCTGGCGTAGTGTCATGGTCGCCCTGCCAGCCAATGGCAGCAGCGCCAAGCTCATTGACCAGGCGTCGGGCCGGATGGCTGGCGCGGGTCAGCAGGCTCTTGTCGAGAATTGCCACCTTGAGCAGTGGCAGGTGCAACCGGGCAAGCAGTGCACGCATGCGCGGGTGCAGGTTCGGGTCTTGCTCGACGACGGCAAACAGTCGTCCCATCAGGTTGATGGTGTCTTCATCGTCACCGCTCAGGCAGCGGCGGGTGCAGCTGCGGGCGCTGATCTTGAGCAACAGGTGCTGCAGCGCCTGGCCGAGATCGAGTGGCCGGGCGGCGCCCCCTTCACCGGCGTGGTGCTGCAGGTGCGATAGCATCCGCGCCAGATCCTGCGCAGAGACCGGCACAGCGCCGTCGCGGCGCAGACGCGGCGTGAGTTGGCCGCGCAGTGGCGCCAGCAACGCCTGCAGACGTTCGAAGAACGCCTCGGCGGCCGCCTGCAGAGTGCCAGTGCGCACGTGCCCAGCCGCGATCGACACCACGCCCGCGCGTGGCGCCAGCGCCATGCTCGGCGCAGGGCTGAGCCCTGGGAGCACGCCTTCACTGGCGAGCAATCGGTTGGCTTGGACATAGCACGGGCCGATCCGGCCCAGCACGTGTTGCTCGAACAGACCGAACAGCACGGTCATGGTTGGCTCATCGACCTTCAACATGCTGCACGCCTGGGCAAAATACTGGCACAAACTGCTTGGGCTCAGCGGGTTGCAGCGCGCGCCCGTGAGGGCGATGTCGAGCATGGCTTCGATACGGGCACTCAACTGCGCCAACACCGCGCCTTCGCGACTCAGGACCCGCTCGACCATGGCCTGTATGAGCGCGTGCTGAGCAGCATTGGCTCGCGCATGGCGGGACAGGTCGGCATCGAGCAATGCGCCACTTGCGCTTTGCGTCAGGCTGCTGAATGCCTGGTGCAAGGCATCCAGCACACCGTGTTCGACATGCTTGCGCTTGAGCCGTACATCGCGCATGGCTTGAAGGCTGCGACGCTGCTCGACGACGTCATGAGCCTTGTCGACCTGCTCGATCAACACCTCTTCGGTCATGTCGAACAAGGCCTGCAGGCCATTGCTGACGTGCTGGGCCGCGCTGTCACGAATGCGCAGCAGCAACATGGGCAACGAAGGCATCAGCAGCGCAGCACGGCGGTCGATCACCGACGTCAGTGAGATCACGTTGGCTTCGTGCCGCATGTCTAGCTCCTTGCTGTTCATGAGAAGTGGTCATTCCTTGACGGTGTGCGCAATGTCGGGGGGAGTCAGGTTCATGGTCAGTCATGACGATCGCTGCGAAGTTCGATACAGATGACCGTGGGATGTTCCACTGATGCCTTCGAGCCGATAAAAGGTTACTGCCCGCGCAGGTGTACTGACCGCTGCCCTGCCCTATAATCGCCGGCACTTTGCCTGTTGAGCCTGCCTGTGGAGCCGACCATGCCGAACCTACGCCTCGCCGACCTGACCGCCGAAATCGATGCCAATGTCCGTCGGGCCTTGCTCGAAGACATCGGCAGTGGCGATATCACCGCGCAGCTGATCCCTGCCGAGCGTCTGGCCAAGGCCACCATCATCACTCGCGAGGCCTGTGTGATCGCCGGCACCGCCTGGGTCGACGCGGTGTTTCGCCAGCTCGATCCACGTGTAGCGGTGCACTGGCAAGTGGTGGATGGCCAGCAGGCCACGGCAGACCAGGTACTGTTCCACGTGGAAGGCCCGGCGCGCTCGCTGCTCAGCGGCGAACGCGCGGCGCTGAATTTTCTGCAGATGCTGTCAGGCGTGGCCACCCGCGCTCAGGCGCTGGCCAACCTGGTGAGCGGCACTGGCGTGCGCCTGCTCGACACCCGCAAAACGCTGCCGGGCTTGCGCCTGGCACAGAAGTACGCCGTCACCTGCGGCGGCTGCGACAACCACCGCATTGGCCTGTACGACGCTTTTCTGATCAAGGAAAACCACATCGCCGCCTGCGGCGGTGTGGCCCAAGCCGTGCAGGCGGCGCAGCGCATCGCCCCAGGCAAGCCGGTGGAAATCGAGGTGGAGAGCCTGGAGGAACTGCGCCAGGCGCTGGATGCCGGGGCCGACATCGTCATGCTCGACGAGCTGAGCCTGGATGAAATGCGCGAAGCGGTGCGGATCAACGCCGGCAAGGCCAAGTTGGAGGCCAGCGGCGGCGTGAACGAGCAGACGCTGCGGGTGATAGCCGAAACCGGCGTGGACTACATCTCGATTGGTGCGATGACCAAGGATGTAAAAGCGGTGGACTTGTCGATGCGGTTGAGCCTGTAGGCAGCCCGTTGGGTCGCCAGGCGGTTTGGGGTTGCGAGGGTATGGGGGGCGCAGCCTTGGGGCGGCTTTGCCGCCCATCGCGGCGGTAGCCGCCTACCGGGGCTGGGGTGGGCAGGGGCATGCGTTCTCTTCTCTGCGCGACAGGCTGGAAGGAAACGCGATCGGGGTGCAGGGGCAGCCGGTCGGCGCCCAGTCAGTCGCCAAGGACGACGAAGCCGTCCCGGTACTCGCCCTCCTCCATGGCCCCCTGCGAAACGTGGAGGCCATCGATCAAGCCTCGGCTCAGAACGACGCGTTGGCCAAACCATCCAGGTAGCGTTCGACATCCAGCGCAGCCATGCAGCCCGCGCCGGCCGAGGTGATGGCCTGACGGTAGACATGGTCGGCCACGTCGCCGGCGGCGAACACACCTTCGACGTTGGTCGCGGTGGCATTGCCTTCGCGGCCGCCGTTGACCACCAGGTAACCGTCCTTCAAGGTCAGTTGGCCTTCGAACAGCGACGTGTTCGGCGTATGGCCGATGGCGATGAATACGCCGTCAACGGTGATTTCGTCGAAGCTGCCGTCGTTGTTCTTCAGGCGCGCGCCGGTGACGCCCATGTTGTCACCCAGTACTTCGTCGAGGGTGGCGTTGAGCTTGAGCTCGATCTTGCCTTCAGCCACGCGAGCGTTGAGCTTGTCGATCAGGATCTTCTCGGCGCGGAACGTTTCGCGGCGGTGGATCAGGGTCACTTTGCTGGCGATGTTGGCCAGGTACAGCGCCTCTTCCACGGCCGTGTTGCCGCCACCGACCACGGCGACCGGCTTGTTGCGGTAGAAGAAACCGTCGCAGGTGGCGCAAGCCGACACGCCCTTGCCCATGAAGGCTTCTTCCGACGGCAGGCCCAGGTAGCGGGCGCTGGCGCCGGTGGCGATGATCAACGCATCGCAGGTATAGGTGCCGTTGTCGCCCGTCAAGGTGTGCGGCTTGGCAGCCAGGTCGACGGCGTTGATGTGATCGAACACGATCTCGGTTTCAAAACGCTCGGCATGCTCTTGCATGCGCTGCATCAGCGCAGGGCCGGTCAGGCCATGGGGGTCGCCCGGCCAGTTGTCGACTTCGGTGGTGGTGGTCAGCTGGCCACCCGCCTGCATGCCGGTGATCAGCAGCGGCTTGAGGTTGGCACGGGCCGCATAGACCGCCGCGCTGTAGCCGGCAGGGCCGGAGCCCAGAATGATGACGCGCGAATGACGAACTTCAGACATGTCGAACTCCTGTCGATCCTGCCGAGCGCCGGCACTGGGCGCCGGATGGGCAGGCTGGAATTGTAGGGGCCTGTGCAACGCTGCGCTGCACAGGCCTCAGAAAGCGGTAGGCAGACTGTAGCGAGGTGGCAGAGAGTAAGGAAATATCCTTAGACAATCCACCTTATAGGCACGCTCTATGCACCACAGCCGCAGGCTAGAGCGCGTCAGCCGACTGGCGGCGACCCTGGCGGCTCAGGCGGCACCTTCCCCGGTGTCCACAAACTCGGTAAGGTCTGCGCGTTTTCCTGACCTTTTGGAGTTTCTCCATGCAAGCCCCTGTTCTGTCCGGCCCGCAATACCTGCGCGAAGGCCTCAAGCTGGTGTTGAGCCCAGGTCTTAGGGTGTTCGTCCTGCTGCCACTGGCGGTCAACCTCTTGCTGTTCGGGGCGCTGGTGTATTTCGTCAGCCATCAGTTCAGCCTCTGGGTCGACGCGCTGATGCCCAGCCTGCCTGACTGGCTGAGTTTCCTGACCTACATCATCTGGCCGCTGTTCGTGGTGCTGGTGATCCTGATGGTGTTCTTCACCTTCACCCTGGTGGCCAACGTGGTGGCCGCGCCCTTCAATGGCTTTCTGGCGGAGAAGGTCGAAGTGGTCGCCCGCGGCGAAGACACCTTCCCGCCCTTCAGTTGGGGCGAACTGGCAGCCATGGTGCCGCGCACCTTCTCGCGCGAAATGCGCAAGCTGGGCTACTTCCTGCCACGTGCGATCGGGCTGTTCATCCTGTCGTTGATTCCAGTGGTCAACGTCATTGCCGCGCCACTGTGGCTGGTGTTCGGTATCTGGATGATGGCCATCCAGTACATCGACTACCCGGCCGACAACAACAAGATGAGCTGGCAGGACATGCTCGCCTGGCTGCGCAGCAAGCGTTGGCAGTCGCTGAGCTTCGGCGGGGTGACCTACCTGGCGCTGTTGATTCCGTTCGTCAACATCCTGATGATGCCGGCAGCGGTGGCCGGGGCCACGCTGTTCTGGGTGCGAGAAAAAGGTGACACCCGTGTTACCCGAACGCCCGAGCATCGAGCCTGAGCCTACCCCGACGCGACCCTACCGCCTGCACCGGAGCTTCCCATGAATCGCTTCAACCCCGCCAAACTCAAACTGTCGAAATGGACCGCGACGCAGCCGGTGAATCGTGAAAAGCATTTCCTGGTAACAGACCTGGAGCATGACGAAGCGGGCCTCCTGCTGCGTGTGGAACTGCAGGCAGTGCACAGCCTGCGCAGCGAGTGGCTGGACTGGCGGGTGCTGCGCGACGCCCAGGTGTGGGCGATGGGCTGGCGGTAGTCGAGTCGTTCGGCTGAATCGGCCTTGCAGCCACCCCATCAGGCAGCGGCTGCCCCTGCCCTTGGTCGGCCAGCGCTTGTTCGAGGTGCCTGAAAGAGCCCCACCACCGGCCTGTACCGGCGTCCAGCGTCACTGCCGCAGGCGGCTGGAAAAGGGTCCCACTGCATGCGTTATCCGCCTGGTGTTGCCGATTGCGTTCGTCGATATCCTGAGGATGCCGGCGGCTGTGGCAGGGGTCACGTTGTTGTGGATGCGCGAACGTGAGCGCAAGTGGCAATTATCTATGCCGCGTGCCTGAGGGATGAGGTTTCCAATGCGCGCCTGGCTGCACTCACGCCGCCAGCTACCAAAGGATAAGTCCATGAACGACGACCGCGACTACCTCGACCTCAGCGACATTCCTGCTCACCTGCAGGGCCTGCGCCACCTGGGGCACAAGGCCCGCTGGCGCCTCAATGAAGCCCTCGCCGGCGCCGGCGTCGATACCCCCGCAGACGACTTGTTCGTCAACTCCGACGATGGCCAGGGTGTGGTGATCGACCACGTCTCGCTGGTCGAGCTGGTGGTCCGGGCCGTGCAAGACGGTGATGCGCCAAGGGCCAGCGAGCCTTTTTCCGGGCTCTTCTACGTCAGGGCATCGTTTGCCGATGCCCACCGCGCAGACGCCGCGCTGCCACTGGATGAAGCGGTCGCCCTAGCGGCTGCGGTCTACGCGCAACTGCAAGGCTGACCCGCCCCACCCGCCTGGGTTGGCCGGCCAGCCCAGGCTTCAGGCTTCAGGCTTCAGGCTTCAGGCTTCAGGCTTCAGGCTTCAGGCTTTGAAGCGTCAACGATCAGCCATTCAACTGGTTGGAAAACTGCCCTACGGCATCCACGACCTTCTTCGCCCCGTCCTGAATCTCACCAATCACCCCACCGGTTTCGTCCGCCAGGTTCAGGCCTTGCTCAGCCTGACGCTTGCTGGTGTCGATGATGTCCACCGCCGCCTGCGCCAGTTGCTCGTTCTGTTGCACCACGCGGGCAATTTCTTCGGTGGCGCTGCTGGTGCGCGAGGCCAGTTGCCGCACCTCGTCAGCCACCACGGCAAAGCCGCGGCCCTGCTCACCCGCACGCGCCGCTTCGATGGCGGCGTTGAGCGCCAGCAGGTTGGTCTGGCTGGCGATGTCACTGATGGTCTTGATGATCGCGCCAATCACCCGCGACTGTTTGTCCAGCGCCTGAATGCCCTCGGCGGCGCGCTGCATCGACGCTTCCAGTCCACGCATCACTTCGACACTCTGGGTCACCACCTGGGTGGCCTTGTTGGCACTGGCGTCGGTGTCCAGCGAGGTCGAATAGGCGATGTCGGCGGCTTGCGCCACGGCTTGCTCGCGGTTCACCTGATCCGTGATGACCGTGGCGAACTTGACCACCTTGTACAGCACATCGTGGGCATCGAAGATCGGGTTGTAGGACGCCTCCAGCCAAACCGTGTTGCCATGGGCATCGACGCGTTTGAAGCGGTCGGCGATGTACTCGCCGCGGCGCAGCTTTTCCCAGAAGGTCTGGTAGGCAGGCGAGCTGACCTCCTGCGGTTCGCAGAAGATGCGGTGGTGACGGCCGCGCACCTGATCCAGACGATAGCCCACCGCCTGGAGGAAGCGATCGTTGGCGGTGAGCACCTCGCCATCGAGGCTGAATTCGATCACGGCGGTGGAGCGCATCAAGGCCTTGATCAGGCTCTCATGTTCGCGCGAAGTCTTGATGGTGCGCGACAGGTCGCTCGAATGCAGGGTGAAGTACTTGAGCCGCCCTTCGCTGTTGCGGATCGGTTGCAGGATCGAGCGCAGCCAGGCTTCGTCGCCGTCGCCGCGCAGCAAGCGGAAGGCACCATGCAGGTGTTCGCCACGGGTCAGGGCAGTGTGCATGCGCTGATAGAAATCGAGCGATTTCACATGCGCAGGCACGAAGTGTTCAAGCGAGCGCCCGAGCAACTGGTCGGGGGTGTAGTGCATTTCCTTGGCGAAGTTGTCGTTGACGTGCTGAATCCGACCCTCAGGATCAAGCTGCAAGACCAGCATTTCGCTGTCCAGGCTGTCCTTGATCTGCTCGACCGAGAGCAGGTCCTCACGCAGCTGCTGCATTTGCTGCTTCAATTTCTTATTGAACATTCCACACCCGCCCGAGCACCTGTCATTTGATGCCTGTACATCGGCTATGCAAAGACAGTTCTTGAGAGCGGCAAACGATTAAATATTCTTCAGGCGCGCCACCCGGCAGCCGTCAACTGGACGCCACCTGATTGTCACGCAACGGCAACGCCGCGCGCGGACACTTTTTCCATGAAGACACCGCCTTTGCACATCACGCTGGTCAGCGAAACCTTCCCGCCCGAGATCAACGGCGTGGCCACTACCCTCGGCCGGCTGCGCGAAGGGCTATGCCTGCGCGGGCACCGGGTGGAGGTGATCCGCCCGCGCCAGAGCGGCGACACAACAGGCTTGGCAGATCCTGACCTGTTGCTCACCCGTGGCTGGCCTGTGCCCGGCTACCCCGGGCTGCAATGGGGGCAGGTGTCGATGCACAAGCTCTTGCGGCGCTGGCGGCGGCGACGCCCCGACGTGCTGTACATCGCCACCCAAGGCCCGCTCGGGCTGAGTGCACTGCGCGCGGCGCGGCGCTTGGGCATTGCCATCGTCAGCGGCTTTCACACCAATTTCCCGCAGTACGCCGGGCAATACGGTCTTGGTCTTCTAGCCCGCGCGCTGACCGGCTACCTGCGCGCCTTCCATCGCCGCACCGCCACCACGCTGGCGCCCAGCGCCAGCCAGCGCCTTGACCTGCAACGCCGGGGCTTCGAGCGGCTGGGAGTGCTGGCGCGAGGGGTCGACGCCACGCTGTTCAACCCGGCCCGGCGTAGCCAGGCGCTGCGCGACAGCTGGGGGCTCAGGCCGGATGACATTGCGGTGCTGCATGTCGGTCGCCTGGCGGTCGAGAAGAACCTCAGCCTGCTCGCGCCGTGCCTGCACGCCTTGCAGCGCGCCTATCCACAGCGGCGGCTGCGCATGGTCCTGGTAGGTGACGGACCGCAACGACAAGGGCTTGAGCAGCAGTTGCCTGATGCCGTGTTCTGCGGCGTGCAGCGTGCAGAAACCCTGGCCGAGCACTACGCCAGCGGCGACCTGTTCCTGTTTCCGAGCCTCAGCGAAACCTTCGGCAATGTGGTGCTCGAAGCCATGGCGTCCGGGCTGGCGGTGGTCGCCTTCGACGAAGCCGCGGCGGCCCAGCACCTGCAGCACGGACACAACGGCGCCCTGGCCCTGCCAGGGGACAGCGCCGGCTTCATCGATGCCGCTTGCTGGCTGCTGGAAGAGAACGAGACCTTGCGTCGGGTGCGCCTGAACGCTCGCCACCATGCCCTGCACCAGGGCTGGGCGGCAATTGTCGAGCAGTTCGAGGGGCATCTGGCCGAGGCTTGCTCACGCCCCAGCCCCCTGGCGCCGCCCATCAAGGCCTATCCGATGGCAGACAAGCCGAACTAGGCTCGGTCTGCTGCGGGGTCATGACTGCAATGCAGCTTCGATGGCATGGATCACGGTCGGGTCGTCGGGCGAGGTACGCGGCGCGAATCGGGCCAGCACACGACCGTCCTTGCCGACCAGAAACTTCTCGAAGTTCCAGCTGATTTCGCCCGGAAACTCCGCCCCTTCCCCGGCCAACAGGCGATACAACGCATGGCGCTGCGGCCCGTTCACCTCGACCTTGGCGGTCATGGGAAAGCTCACGCCATACTGGCTTGAACAGAAGGTCTGGATATCGGTTTCGCTGCCAGGTTCCTGACCGGCGAATTGATTGCACGGCAGGCCGAGCACGCTGAAACCCTGGCCCTTGTAACGCTGCTGCAGCTGCTCGAGCGCAACGTATTGCGGCGTCAGACCGCATTTCGAGGCCACGTTGACGACCAGCAGCACCTGCCCCTTGAACGGCACCAGTGACAGCTCGCCGCCTTCCAGGGCCTGCAGTTTCACCTCGTGGAATGCACTCATGATCCTCTCCCCCAATGGCCTGCGCGCGGCGCCGAGGGCAAACCGCGCCCAGCAAAAAGGCGCCAGGCCAAGCCGGTCGACCTCCCGAGGGGGAGGTCCGGCTTGGTCGAGCGCCTGGTGACGTTCTGAGCTTAGCGCAGAACCCTCAGTGCTGATGGCCACCTTCACCGTGAACATGGCCGTGAGCCACTTCTTCTTCGCTGGCGTCGCGCACGTCAACGACCTTGACCTGGAAGGTCAGGCGCTGACCGGCCAGCGGATGGTTGCCGTCGACGGTGACGTCGTCGCCGTCAACGTCGCGGATGGTGACGATCTGCATCTGGCCATCGGGGGCCGAGGCGTGGAACTGCATGCCGACTTCCAGCTCGTCGACGCCTTCGAACAGGCTGCGGTTCAGGGTGCTGACCAGTTCGGCCGAGTATTCGCCGTAGGCGTCTTCGGGCTCCACGGAAACGTTCAGCTCGTCGCCGGTCTGCTTGCCTGCCAGGGCTTTTTCCAGGCCTGGGATAATGTTCGAAGCACCGTGCAGATACACCAGCGGCGCACCACCGGCGGAGCTGTCGATGACCTCACCAGCGTCATTGGTCAGGGTATATTCGATAGAGACAGCCTTGTTGGCGGCGATCAGCATGGGGCGAGACCTTTGCAAAAGAATGTAGAACCTGGAAGTGTAACCAAGGCATCGCCTGATTGCGAACCGGCCAAGGCTTCGGCACGACCCAACGGTAGTCAGCCGCGACCGGTGAGCCACATCAGCGGCTTTCATCGCGACGAAGCGGGCCATTGGGTGGTCGAGCTGAGCTGTGGCCATACTCAGCACCTGCGCCACCAACCGCCGTGGCAATCGCGGCCGTGGGTGCTTGACCCCACCGCACGGCAACAGCGCATCGGTGAAGCATTTCCGTGCGGCTGGTGCGCCCAGGGGGTCGATAGCGCTACCCTTGCCGATTGATTCTGTGCCCGCCTACAGCCGAGACGCACACATGCAGACATTTTTCATCGCGCCGACCGATTTTGCAGTCGGCCTGACCTCGATCAGCCTGGGCCTGATACGCACCCTGGAGCGCGCCGGGCTCAAGGTCGGCTTCTTCAAGCCGATCGCCCAGCCGCACCCCGGCGACACTGGCCCCGAGCGCTCCACCGAACTGGTGGCGCGCACCCACGGTATTCAGCCGCCCACGCCCCTGAGCCTTGGCCAGGTCGAGCGCATGCTCGGCGACGGCCAGCTCGATGAGCTGCTCGAATCGATCATCCGCCTGTACCAGCAGGCGTGTATCGGCAAGGACGTGGTGGTGGTCGAGGGCATGGTGCCGACCCGTCACGCCAGCTACGCCGCGCGCGTCAACCAGCACCTGGCCAAGAGCCTGGATGCCGAGGTGATCCTGGTTTCGGCGCCGGAAAACGAGGTGCTCAGCGAGTTGTCTGGCCGCGTAGAGCTGCAGGCGCAGCTGTTTGGCGGCCCGCGCGACCCGAAAGTGCTCGGGGTGATCCTCAACAAGGTGCGCAGTGCCGATCCCATGGCCGAGTTCGCCCAGCGCCTGCGCGACCACTCGCCGCTGCTGCGCAGCGGCGACTTCCGTCTGCTGGGCTGCATCCCGTTCCAGGCCGAACTGAACGCACCGCGCACGCGCGATGTGGCCGACCTGCTCGGTGCCCAGGTGCTCAACGCCGGTGATTACGAGCAACGGCGCATGAACACCATCATCCTCTGCGCGCGCACCGTGGCCAACACCGTGCCGCTGCTCAAGCCGGGCACGCTGGTGGTCACCCCGGGCGACCGCGACGACATCATTCTTGCCGTGAGCCTGGCCGCCATCAACGGCGTGCCGCTCGCCGGCCTGCTGCTGACCAGCGACAGCAAGCCCGACCCACGCATCCTCGGCCTGTGCCGCGGCGCCCTGCAGGCGGGCCTGCCCATCCTCTCGGTGAGCACCGGCTCGTACGACACCGCCACCCAGCTGAACTCGCTGAACCGCGAGATCCCCATCGATGACCGCGAGCGCGCCGAGTTCATCACCGATTTTGTCGCCAGCCATCTGGACGCCGCCTGGCTGCACCAGCGCTGCGGTACGCCGCGTGAACTGCGGCTGTCGCCGGCGGTGTTCCGCTATCAGCTGATCCAGCGTGCGCAACAGGCCAACAAACGTATCGTTCTGCCCGAAGGCGCCGAGCCCTTGCTGGTGCAGGCCGCGGCCCTGTGCCAGGCCCGCGGCATCGCCCGCTGTGTGCTGCTGGCACGGCCCGAGGAGGTCGAGGCGGTCGCGCGGGCGCAAGGCATCAGCTTGCCCGCGGACCTGGAAATCCTCGACCCCGAGCTGATCCGCAGCCGCTATGTCGAACCCATGGTCGCGTTGCGCAAAAGCAAGAACCTCAACGCGCCGATGGCCGAGCAGCAGCTCGAAGATCCGGTCGTGCTGGCCACGGTGATGCTGGCGCTGGGCGAGGTCGATGGCATGGTTTCGGGCCTGGTGCACTCGACTGCCAACACCATCCGCCCGGCACTGCAACTGATCAAGACCGCACCGGGCTGCAGCCTGGTGTCGTCGGTGTTCTTCATGCTGTTCCCCGATCAGGTGCTGATCTATGGCGACTGCGTGATGAACCCGCACCCCAGCGCCGAGGAGCTGGCCGAAATCGCCCGGCAGAGCGCAGCCTCGGCCGCCTCTTTCGGCATCGCGCCGCGGGTGGCGATGATCAGCTATTCGAGCGACTCGGCGAGCGATGAAGAAGTGGGCAAGGTGCGCGAGGCCACCCGCCTGGCCCAGGAGGCGGTGCCTGGGCTGATGATCGACGGGCCGCTGCAGTACGACGCCGCCGCCAATCCAACCATTGCCCGGCAACTGGCACCCGACAGCCAGGTCGCTGGCCGCGCCACGGTGTTCGTCTTCCCCGACCTGAACACCGGCAACACCACGCACAAGGCCGTGCAACGCAGCGCCGACGGCGTCAGCCTCGGGCCGATGCTGCAAGGCCTGCGCAAGCCGGTGAATGACCTGCCGCGCGGCGCACAGGTCGATGACATCGTGCACACCATCGCCTTGACCGCCATTCAGGCCAGCCAGGTGAGCTGAAACGCAAGGCGGGGCAGTCGGTTGCCCGAACTGCCCCGCCGTATCACGCGTTCACAGGCTCAAGGGTATTGCTGAACCGTACCCTGTTGCTGACCTTGCTGTTGATACTGCTGGCCAGGGATCGGCTTGAGGTTGACCTCCACACGGCGGTTCTGCGCGCGACCATTGGCGTCGGCGTTGCTCGCCACCGGCTGATCCGGGCCCAGGCCACGGACCGACACCCGCGAGGCGTCCACGCCTTGGGAGGTCAGGTAGGTACCCACCGACTGCGCGCGGCGCTGCGACAGGTCCATGTTGTGCTGGCGTGCGCCGGTGCTGTCGGTGAAGCCGACCACTTCGATGGTGTTCTGGTTGAACTGCTTGAAGGAGCTCGCCAGGTTGTTCAGCGGCGAGTAGAAGCTTGGCGCGATGCTGGCCGAGTCGGTGGCGAAGGTGATGTTGCCCGGCATGATCAGCTTGATCTGGTCGCCGTCGCGCTGCACTTCGACACCTGTATTGGCCATGCTTTCACGCAGTGCCTTTTCCTGGCGGTCGGCGTAATAGCCATAGCCGGCAGCGGCAGCACCAATGGCGGCAGCGCCGATTGCCGCGCCTTTGCCGCGGTGATTGTGGTCGATGGCAGCGCCGGCCACGGCACCGGCCAATGCGCCAAGCCCGCCGTATTTTACGGTTTTGCTCATACCGCCAGAGTCTTGCCCCTGGTTCTCGTAAGGGTTCTGGCCGGCACAGCCGGTCATCAGCGCAGCGGCGGTGGCGAGGACGATCAAAGGACGCAGGGTGAACATGGGCAAGCTCCTGAGGCAGGATGAAAAGTGCAACGATCGTTGAGCGATCTGTACCGGGGTTGGAGTGTGGTGGGGGAGGAAAATTCCCTCTCGGCGCTGCGGGTCCCGGTCAATCAAACAGCGTCTGGACACGCGCCAAGGCGTCTTCTGTCACCGCTTCACCGGCGAACTCAACGCGCCTGGCGCCCCGAGCGCTCAGGTCGACGGTGCGCAGTTGATTGCACAGCACGACCCCTTGGGTCTGTGTACCTGCACCACTGAGCGTGACTGCGAAGCCTGCATGGCGGGCGAAGTCGCCGCCTTGCGAGATGGGCGCGATGACGGCGAGGCCCGATGCATTGAACGCGGCCGGTGTCAGTACCACTGCCGGGCGGGCGATCCCTGGTTGTTCCCGTCCGGCTACAGGCTCCAGGTTGATGCAAACGATATCGCCCCTGCCAAAGCCTGCTCGCCTCATGACTCACGGCCCACAGGCCGCATGGCATTCCAGTCAGCCAGATCTTCGGGGTCGGGCGCGGTGAGGTCGCATTGCGCCATGAGTGCATCGAGCGTGTAGCGAGGCCTGGGCCCGACAGGTTTGAGCACCAGGGCCTCCCCAGACGTATCCAGGCTCAGTGTCGATCCAACCCCCAACTGCAGCTGCTTGAGCACCGCCGAGGGCAGGCGGATGGCAGCACTGTTGCCCCATTGCTGGATCTTGATCTGCATAGGTATCTCCCCAAGGTAGATACATCGTGGAAACCCTCCCGGTGATTGCAAGTCAAATGTAGAAACGCTGTATTTACACTCTCACTGCATGCGATCCCCGTGAAGCCTCGGCCGACCGTCCGGGACGGGTCCTGCGCCAAAGCCGGATACGTCCCACGTTCTGCAATACTCGGCAACAGCGTCAGGCTACGGCAAATACAACTTGAACAACCCGCCCCCCAACTCCCCGCCATTGGCGATCTCGATGCGTCCACGCACCCCGCCCTGCTCATGCAGCGCGGCAATGCGCGAGGCGAAGTACAAGCCCAGGCCCGTGCTGCCGCTGCTCTGATCGATGCCTGGCACATAGTCCAGTTGCTGCTCGATCAGCCGCTCGGGGTAACCCGGGCCGTCGTCGTTGATGCAGATCACCAGCTCGCTGCCCGCTTCCTCGATGCTCAGCAGCAGTGCCTTGTCGGCATGGCGGATGGCATTGGTGAGCATGTTCGACACCACCGAAGCCACCAGCTCGCGGTCGAAGAAGGCCAGCGGCGCCATGGTGTCCAGGCGGCAGGTGGCGACGATACCGCGATGCTTGATGACATCTTCATGGACCGCCAGCTGCGCTTCGAGAAAGTCGTCGACCTCGTGGTAATCGGGGCAGATCGGCAACTGGTTCACGCCCAGTTTGTACAAGCCCAGCAACTGCACCAGCATGCCGTTGAGGTGGCTCAGCTCATGCTCCACCACCCCCGGCTCGCTGCCTTCGCGCAGCGCTTCGGGAATGCGCTCCAGCCACTGGTGATGGGCCTGGATCAGTGCCGAAAGCGAGTTTTTCATGTCATGCACGGTGGAGGCGATCACCGTGGAAAAATCCAGCCCCTGGTCTGTCTGATTCATGCGCCGAACACTCGGATATGCAGCTTGCGGTAACGGTCATAACGGCTGTCGCCAGGCGGAATGCCGGACACGCTGCTCAGGCAGGCGCGGCATTCCTCGATGACCGCCGGGGTCAGTTTGTCGCCGGCCACGCGCAGCAGCGCCTGGGCGGTATTCAGCGCGATGCTGATGTTCTTGCCCTGCTGCGCCAGGGCGCGGCGGAACATGCTCAGGGCCAGTTCCAGATGCCCGGCCTGGTAGGCCTTGACGCCTTGGCGGTTGAGGTCCACGGCATCGGCCACGGCGTTCAGCACGTCAGGGTCTTCGGTGAGCTTGCCGACGCTTTCCATGACCTTCGGATCATCGCCGTAGGACTCCACGCACGCCTTGAGCACGGCCTTCGCCGCCACGCCCTGGCCCATGGCCTTCATCTGTGTGGCCACCGTCAAGGCCGACTCGACCGAGAAGAACTGGTTCATCTTGCCCAGGCGTTGCACCGCCTGTTCGGTGAGCTTGGCGGCCGATTCGGCATCGCCGGCCTGCACCAGGCTGGCGGCCTTCATCATTCGCGCACGCACTTGCATGCCCTGGTCTTCGGGGTAGTCCTTGGCCACTTCGCCCAAGGCGTTGTTGATCTCGACGCGAGTGCGCGCATCCAGGCCGCCCGCGCTTCGGCTCATCAAGGCCTGGGCCAGGCCGAGGTTGCTTTCCGGGTCTTTGTAGCGCGAGCTTTGGCCCTGATTCACCGCTTGGCGGAAGGCCTTGGCCGCGGTGTCGAAGTCTTCGTTCTCATGGGCCAGCTTGCCCAGGGTCGCCTGGCGCTTGACCGACAGCGGCGACAACCGCACCGCCTCTTCGAGCAAGCCCTGCGCGCGGCGGTTGTCGCCCTGGGCGATCAGCACATCGACCATGCCGTCATACAGGTTGGGCATGATCGGGAAGGCCTTGATCGCCTGCTCGAACACGCCCTGCGCCTGGGCATTGCGACCGCGCTTGTGCAGCAGCTTGCCGAGCGCGGCGTACACCCACGGCTGCGGACGGCTGGAGAGGATCGCGGTGAGGTACTTTTCCAGCTCGTCGAAACGGTTCAGGTCACGCAGCGCATCGGCGCGAAAGCGCAGGCACAGTGGCGCGAAACGCGGGTCCTGCTTGCAGATCTCGGCGCAGGCCGCCAGCACCTCGGCCGGACGGTTGCGGTCCAGCGCCTGCAGTATCGGCTTGAGCAGGGTCTTGCGTTGCACCAGCTTTTCCAGACGCTGGGCCAGGCCCACGCGGTTGAACGGCTTGGTGATGTAGGCGTCCGGCTCGTGTTCGAGCGCGCACAACACGATCGACTGGCTGCTCTCGGCCGTGACCATGACGAACACGCTTTCATGGCTGATCAACCGGTCGAGGATCATGTCCTCGAGCACCTGCTGGCCATTCTTCTTGCCGTCGCCGAGGTGGAAGTCATGGAGGATGAAGTCGTAGCGCTTCTGCGCGCACATCCGCAACGCCTGTTCACCGCTGTCGGCGGTATCGACCTCGGTGGCGCCCAGCTCGCGCAGCATGGAACGGGTCGAGGTGCGGAAGTCGGTGAAGTCGTCGACGATCAGAAAGCTTTTTTGCCCGTACTGCAGCATCAACACGCCCTGTTGTGGTTGGGAAGTTGGACACATGGCGCGCGAGAACGCAGAGCCGCCGGCTGCTGTATCGGCCATGGCGGAGAAAACCTGAAGAAATCTGCCTCGCGGCCAGGCGATGGCGCAAAGCCAGTATTGTATCGACCGCCCTGCCCTCAGGCCAGCAAACCGAGAGATTTGGCCCGCGCCACCGCCTGCGTACGGCGCTCGACGCCGAGCTTGCTGTTGATGTGGCTGGCGTGGGTCTTGACCGTGTGCAAGGAAATGAACAGTTGTTCGCTGATCTGCTGGTTCGAGCAGCCCTGCGCGATCAGCGCCAGCACGGCCAGCTCGCGTGCGCTCAGGGGGTCGGCCACCGGGCCAGCAGGCGCTGCCGGCAGGTGCGCGAGCAATGCTGCCTGCACCGCACTGGCCGGGTGCAGCGCCAACTGCTCACGCAGCCAATGGGGATGGGCTTCGATCAGCCGCTGGAACGGTAGCAACGCCCCCCCTTGCGCCGCCGCCAGCGCCTGGGCCAGCAACGCAGCCGCTGTGCTCCACTGGCGCGCGTCCAGCAGCACGCCCAGCCACTGGCACAAGGCGCTGGCACAGAGCATCTGGTTATCCGCCGCCTGGCCCTGCGCTACCAACCCTTGCAGCCGTATCGCCGCCTGCCCGGGCTGGCCTTGCTTTGCCTCCAACAGGGCCTGTTGCAGTTCGATGTGCAGTGCGAGCAACGGCTGAAACTCCGGGGCTGCCGCTGCCTGGGCGCCGCGGTAGGTCTGCGCCAAGCGCTGCAGCCAGGCCTCGGCCAGGTCGGTCCGGTCCTGGGCCAGCCACAGCTCACATTTCACCGTGGTGATCATGGCCAGGTAGAAGATCGCCGGCACGTCCCAGATGTGCATCAGCCGCTCGGCCTCGGCGAGTTCCGCAAAAGCGTGGGCCAAGCGCCCTTCGCGCCCTTCCAGCGAGGCCAGTACGCAGTGGCCGATCAGCACGCTGATGTCGCGACAGGCGCGCGCCTCGCTCAGCCCGGCACGCAAGCGTGCACGCCCGTCAGCCAGTTGCAGGCGGCTCACCAGCAAGTAGCCGTCGTACAGCGTCAGCCTGGCACGCACGGCATACAGCCGCTGCGCGGGCAAGCCGTGCAGGCGCTGCAGGCCCTGCTGCACTTCGTCCTGGGCACGCAGCACCTGGCCCCGCGCATGCAGCACGCGAGCGCGGTCATAATGGGCCAGCGCCTCGAACAGTGGATTGCCAACCCGCTGGGCCAACTCCAGCGCGTCGCGGTTGCAACTGCGCGCCTGCCAGAAGTCGCCCTCGGCGATGGCCAGGTTCGACAGCGTCGACAGACAGACCAGACGCTGGCCGTAGCGCTTCTCCGGAAGGCTTGCCAGGGCTTCCTGGCAATACGTCAGGGCACGCTCACGCTGCCCTCGACCGCGGGCGATCAGCCCGCTCAGGGCCAGCCACTGCGCCAGCATCGAACGCTGCGCGCTGGCCGAGGGTGCCGGCAGAAAGCGGCTGAGGTGCGCCGCCAGCGCCTGGGCGGCGTCCAGCTGACAGGCCAGGGCCAGCGCCCAGCTGTACAGCACGATCAACCGCGGCGAGCTGATCAGCAGGCTCTCGGGCAGGTCCATCTTCCAGCGCAGCAACATGGCGACGTTCTGCTCGGCCAGCAGTTGCTCTTCCGAGAGGCGCTGCACCAGCTCGGCCGCCGCAGGCAAGTCACCGGCGCGCAGAGCTTGCTCGACGGCCTCATCGAGCAGGCCGTGCTGACGAAACCAGTCGCAGGCGCGCACGTGCGGTCCGGGCAAGAGAGGGTCTGCCTGGCGACTGCGCAGCAGGTCGGAGAACAGATGGTGGTAGCGGAACCAGCGGCCGTGCTCGTCCAACGGCACCAGAAACACCTGATGCGCTTGCAGGAAATCGAGCATCGCGGCGCTGTCCTGGCGTTCGCGCACCGCATCGCAGAGCGCGGCGCAGAAGCGATCCTGGCAGGCGGTGTCATAGAGAAACGCTTGCACTGGCGGAGCCAGCAGCTCGATGACTTCTTCGAGCAGGTAATCACGGACCAGCCGTTCCCCGCCGTGAAGCACGTTCGGCACGGCATTCAGCGCGCCGGCCTCGCTGGCCGCCAATTGCCAGAAGCGCAACCCCGCGACCCAGCCTTCGCTGCGCTGGACCAGCGTGTCGAGCGCCGGATCGTGCGCGTCACTGGGCTGGCAGCCGAGCACCGCCAGTGCTTGCGTGGGGGTCAGGCGCAGGTCCTGTTCAGTGAGCTCCACTACCTGGCGCGAGAGGCGCAGGCGCGCCAAGTGCCAGTCTGGGCGCTGACGGCTGGTCACCAGCAACACCAGGCCAGCCGGCCTATGGTTGAGCACGCATTGCAGGCAGCGGTCGAGCACCGCGCCCTGGGCCAGGTGATAGTCGTCCAGCACCAGTAGCAGCGGCGCGTCGGCTTGCACGTACACGCTCAGCTCGTCGAGCAGGCTTTCCAGGCAGGTGTCATAGGCAAAGGGCTGGTGGGGCTGGCGCAGCTTCAGCAGGCCCATGGCCTGTGCACCGACTGTGGGGCAGTGGTGTTGCAGCCCGGCGATCAGCCGCTCGAAAAACCGCCCCGGCTCGGCATCGCGCGCGCTGAGCCCTAGCCACAAAGTGCGCCAGGTCAATGGCAGGCTTTCGCAGAACTCGATGGCCAGCGAGCTCTTGCCGAACCCCGCTGCCGCCGTGACCAACAGCAGACGGCCGTTCGCCCCGGCCTGCAGCCGCTGGCACAAGGCCGGCCGCGCAACGTACCCGTCAGGCAACGGCGGGCGAAAGAATCGCCCGTCCAACAGGCTCAAGGCCTGGCTGACGTATTCGGGCGAGGAAGGCATATCGGTCATGGCCGGCTCGTGCAAGTGACGGACGCAGGGCAGTGCGCCGTTCGAGACTAGCGGGCGATGAGGGGAATTTGAAGGCAACGGAGGGCTAATGCAGGAAAAAGACTACAACAAAAAGAAACAAAGCTGATTGATCTTGATTGGCCAGCGTAATCAGCAAGAGAGGCCGGCGCCGCCGGCTGCTGCGGGCCGGTCACGCTGAGTCGAAGCAGCGGAGGCTGCCTCGAAGCCCAGGGCGGCTGGCCCGCATGCGGGGCCAGCCGCTTCAACAGGATGGGCGTAACCCCGTGCGGCCGGTCTGCCACCACGGGCCGCAAGCAACCCCGATCACGGGGCCGGCGAGCAGCAGGCGCAACCGGCCCCATTCCCCCTGCTCAGACCCGCCGATAGCGGCGGGCCCGAGTCCTGGCGCGCGGTCAGCGCACCCCCTCCTGGCGCAGCGCCGCCGGCTGGAAATCAGACTTGTTGGCGGTGAAGCCAAAGTCATAGGCGCGCTTTTCTTCGTTCTTCATGCCCAACGCCAGGTAGCGCTTGGATTGCAGGTCGTAGATCGCCTCCAGCGTGTACCACGGCACCTGAACGTTGTAGTACGACTGCGCATGGGCCTCCGAGACCCGCCACAGCTGGTTGCGGCCATCGTACTGGTCGATCACCGCGGCCTGCCAGGTGTCTTCGTCGATGTAGAAGTCACGCTTGGCATAGATGTGTCGCTGGCCGGGCTTGAGGGTGGCGACCACATGCCACACACGGCGTAGCTCGTAACGGGTGAGGTCCTGATTGATGTGCCCGGCCTTGATGATCTGGTCGTACTTGAGGCTTGGCGAATCGAGCTTGAACGCGTTGGAGGCGATGTACATCTCCTTCTTGCCTTCGAGCGCCCAGTCATAGCGGTCGGGCGCACCGTTGAACATGTCCAGGTTGTCCGAGGTCCGCAGGCCATCGGCGGCAGTGCCTGGCCCGTCGTACGCGACCTGCGGTGCCTGGCGCACACGGCGCTGGCCGGCGTTGTAGATCCACGCCTTGCGCGGGTCCTTCACCTGATCGAGCGTCTCGTGCACCAACAGCACGGTGCCGGCCAGGCGCGCCGGGGCGGTCACTTTCTGCTTGAAGTAGAACAGCATGTTGCCGGGCTTGGCCGGATCGTAATCCTTCATCCGGTCGCTGAAGACGAACTGGTCCTGGAACGACACCGGGCTGTAGGAGCCGTTCTGCTGCGGCGTGGCCTGGATCACCAGCCGCGTGACGCTGCCGCCACGGTAACGGGTGATGTGGTTCCAGATCACCTCCAGGCCTGACTTGGGCAGCGGGAACGGAATGGCCGTCTGGAAGTTGTTCAAGCCGTTGCCGCCTTGCACCAGGGTGGTCTGGGTAGCGTTCTGCTTGATCGCGGCGAACACCGCATCGGGCACCGTGGCGCTGCGGTGGGTCTTGTACACCGGCAGGCGGTAGGTGTCGGGGTAGCTCTTGAACATCGCCAGCTGGCCGGGCGAGAGCTTGGCCTTGTACTGCTCCACGTTCTGCGCGGTGATGGTGAACAGCGGCTGCTCGCTGCCGTACGGGTCAGATAGGAAGCCTTTGCCGTCGACGCTGCCGGCGGTTTTCGACAACGGCTCCCATGGGCCGATCGAGCCGTCGGCATTGCCGGCCTTTTCCGCGCCCATGGGCGTTAACGTGGTACCCAGCTTGGCCGCTTCCTCGGCGGAAACGGCCGCCATGACGCCACTGCTGAGCAGGGACAACCCGAGGAAACTGGCGGTGAGCAGACGTGAGGGGGTCTTCATAGCGTTATCGTCCTGATCCAGAGGCTTTAGGCTCTGTACAAAAAGCCTCGATACTCGCTCAGGTTGCGTTGAAAACAGATTCGAAAGGCTCACGTACTCCCGTACGCTGCGCTTTCTCACCTGTGTTCGCCTTGCCTGAGCTTCGTCTCAAGACTGTTCATACAGGCCTTAGAAGTTCACGCCGAAGCTGAGGGCGACGAAGTCGCGGTCATCCACGGTGCTGTACTTGCCGTCGAAGAAGTTGGTGTACGAGAGGTTGGCGGTGTAGGTGTTCTGGTACTCCGCATCGACCCCCAGGCTGACCGCCTTGCGGCCTTCCTCGAAGTTGCCGCCAGGCCCCGGCGAGTAACCGGAGACGTCGTGAGACCAGGCCACGCTGGGCTTGAGGTTGACCCCGGCGAACACGTCCGGGTAGTCCCAGATGACCCGGGTGCGGTAGCCCCAGGAGGTGCTGGTGGTGTAGCCATCGTTTTCGCATTTGCGGCTGAGGTTGGCAGTGGAGCTGCCGGGCCCGGCGCCGTTGATGGTGCTGGTGTTGAGTGCCAGGCAGGTGTCTTGCCCACCCGTGGCCGGCAGCGGGCCTGGGCCGAACACCGGGTCACGGCCATAGCGCGTCTCATAAGGGTTTTCCAGGCCGCCGACATGGGTCACGCCCACCTCACCCACCAGGGTCATGCGGCTGGCGCCCATCACCTGGTCGAAGAAATGCGTCAGGGTGGTCTGGAACTGGGTCACTTCCTTGCGCCGGTACCCGTGCAGGTCCTGCCCGGGCACGCCGTTGAGCAAAGAAGCGTTGCTCAGCGCACCGCCCAGTGGCCGCACCCCGGAATAGAGGATGTCGGTGCTGTTGAGCTGCACCGGTGCATTGGGCCGGTAGCTCAGCTCGCCACTCCAGGCCGTGCCGGTGGGCAAGGTGGTGGAGAAGCTCAGGCCATACAGGCGGATGTCTTCGGGGTATTCGACGAAATATTGCGAGCTCCCGGCGATGACCAGCGGCGCCAGCGGACGCAACGCTGCCGGCAGGCCACCCACACCGCGGAACGCCGAGACCGGTGCGCCGGTGGCGCTGAAGATCGGCGCACGGCTGTGGTAGTTCATGAAGTAGGCACCGAATTCGGTGTCCAACGGCTCGAACATATAGCGCAAGGCCACGCCGAACTGGCCACTGTCACGGGCATCGCGGTCCGGGCCGCGGCGCACCAACACGCCTTCTGCGTTGGCGTTCACCCCCTGGCTGGCCAGGAACCCTTGGGCGGCGGCCGGCAGCGTACGGCTGCTGTTGAGTACGCGCAGGTTGTTGTCGCAACCGTCGGCAATGATGTCGGGCTGGGAGAAGAACGTCCCGCAGTTGTCGACCACCGTCTGGTCCCATTCCAGCTGGTAGAAGGCTTCGGCCGACAAATTGTCGGTCAGGCTTTGCGACACGTAGAACATGTTGACCGGAATCAGCCCTTCCTTGATCTCCGCGCCAGGGCGCCGGAAGGCGGAGACATCGATGGGGTTGATGGCATTGATGCCATTACCGATGAAGGTGCTTTCGCCCCAGCTCACCACCTGCTTGCCGAGACGTACCGAGCCGGGCTGATCGGCAATCGAATAATTGTGATAGACGAAGGCATCGAGCAGCTCGGCGCCGGACGATTTGGCGCCTTCCTTGCGGTTGGAGTCGCTGATGTCCTTGAACTCGCGGCCTTCATCCTTGAGCTCGAAGTCGTACCAGTACTTGCCGCGGACGAACACACCGGTATCGCCGTATTTCAGCTCCAGGTCGTGGATGCCTTTGAAGATCTTCGAGAAGGTCTCGCCGCGCTTGAAGTTCAGGTGGCCGTCGTCGGAGGTCTGCGACAGACCCTTGCCGCCGTTGTTGACGCCGATCAGGTTGCGATTGGGACTGGCGGTCGACCAGCTGGCGCCGACCGACAGGGAAGAGTCGAACTGAGCTTCGATCTCGCCGATGTTGAAACTGACGCCGAACGCAGGCCCAGCAAGGGTGGACGCGAGGCTGGCAGCCAAGGGCAGCTTGGCCCGGCGCCACAATGTATTGGCAGATTTCATCGACCCTACTCCATGTCGTTTCTTGTTATGGCAACGAGTGCGGCCAGTCACGGATCAGGCGTTGCGCGCGGTACGCGGCGCCTGCGCTCCCTCCGTCGCTGAGCATCCCCTGCCGGGACTATAGCCAGCTTGGGCAGCGGCTCAGATCCCTCGAAAGTGTGATTTGTGCCCCCTGCCCCCTCCCGCAGCGTCGCGCGCAGCGGGAGCAGAGACGCGATGAAGGATGGCTCAATGTTCAGCGATAGCAAGGTGCCATCTGCTCTACCACGGGCGGTGCGGCATTATGCCCAGTCATGACCCGGTTCACACGGTCGACAAGAATGGGCTGTTGCTGGCCTGCCACTCGGCGATTTCCACACGGATGCGCTTCTTGTCGAGCTTGCCCACGCTGGTCTTGGGAATTTCCGTAACGAGGGCAATCTGGCTGGGAATCGCCCACTTGTTGATATGGCCCTGCTCGACGAAAGGCTTGAGGTGCTCCTTGAGCGCGTGCGCGTCAAGGTCCTGGCCTGGATGGGCCACCAGCAGCGCAAAGGGCCGCTCGCCCCACTGCGGATCGGCCACCCCCACCACCGCCACTTCGCGCACAGCCGGGTGGCGGCTGATCAAGTCTTCCAGTGCCAGCGAAGACAGCCATTCACCGCCGGTCTTGATCACGTCCTTGATGCGGTCGCGAATGTCGATGAAGCCCATGCCGTCGAGGGTCGCCACGTCACCGGTGTGCAGCCAGCCGCCGCGCCACAGCTGGGCACTCTGGTGCGGCTCGTGCAGGTAGCCCTGGGTCAGCCAGGGCGCGCGCAGCACCAGTTCGCCCTGGGTGTGGCCATCAGCCGGCAGGAACTGGCCCTGCTCGTCGACGATGGCCGCCTCCACCAGCGGCACCGGTACGCCGGCCTTGAGCCGATAGGTCACTTGCTCGTCAGTGCTCCCGGCACGCAGCTCGGCGTTGAGGTGCGCACAGGAAATCAGCGGGCAGGTTTCCGACAGACCGTACGCAGCGGTGAGCTGGATACCCCGCGCCAACGCTGCGTCGTACAAGGCGCGATTGAGCGCGCTGCCGCCGATGATGATCTTCCAGCCGGTGAAGTCTTCGCCTTGGGCTGAAGGGCAATTGAGCAGCATCTGCAGAATGGTCGGCACGCAGTGAGAGAAGGTGACCTGCTCTTCGCGCCAGAGCTTGAGCAGCATCTGCGGCTCGTAGCGACCGGGGTAGACCTGCTTGAGCCCCATCAGCGTGGCCACGTAGGGAATGCCCCAGGCGTGCACGTGGAACATCGGCGTGATGGGCATATAGACGTCGTCGCTGCTCATCAGCCGCACGCTGTCCAACCCGCCCAGCACCGACGCCTCAGCCAGGGTGTGCAGCACCAGTTGGCGGTGGGTGAAGTACACACCCTTGGGGTTGCCGGTCGTGCCGGTGGTGTAGAAGGTGGTGGCCACCGAGTGTTCGTCGAAGTCCGGGAAGTCGTAGTGCGGGCTGGCGGCGGCCAGCAGTTGCTCGTACTCCCCGACCAGGCCCGGCAGTTCAGCGCCGTGCGCGACGCCGTCGGTCAGCAGCACGGTCTTGTCGACCGTGCTCAGTTGCCCGGCGATGGCCTGGTACAACCCGGCGAACTCGCTGTTGACCAGCACCAGCCGGTCCTCGGCATGGTTCATGGTGTAGAGCACCTGCTCAGGGGAAAGCCGCACGTTGATGGTGTGTACCACCGCGCCGATCATCGGGATGGCGAACATGCATTCCAGGTAGCGGTGGCTGTCCCAGTCCATCACCGCCACGGTGTCCCCGGCCTTTACCCCGGCCTCGGTCAATACGTTGGCCAACCGCGCGATGCGCTCGTTGAGCTGCGGGTAGGTCAGGCGCAACTGGTCGCGGTAGACGATTTCGCGGGTTTTTTCATAGCGCGTGCCCGAGAGCAGCAGACGCTTGATCAGCAGCGGGTAGGCGTAGGCGCCCTCGGTGGGCGGAAGAATGCGCGTCTGTAGCATGGGGATCCTTTTTGTGACGTGTGGAAGGGGAGACCTGTGCACAACTGTAGACCGGTAGCGACCAGGTCAAGTTAGCCAAAGCGCGTTGTCGGTCTGGACCCGCCTTGCTGGCACGGGTGTGCAGTTACGAGCGGTTGCACATTACTTCCCCCTGTGAAAAGCAGGGGAATTATGCTCCGCACCTTCCAGATTCCTGAGGCCCTGACATGTTTCCCGTAGCTCGGCTTGGCGACAGACACCTGTGCCCGTTACCCGGTCATGGCGTCACGCCCATCGTTTCTGCATCAACCGATACCCACATCAATTTCCTCGGCGCTGCCCGCGTTGGTGATGTCTGCGGTTGTGGGGCGGTCATCACTGCAGGCTTCCCGTCCATCGTCATCAATCATCGGCCTCTGGCGCATCTGGGCAGCCCCACCGATCACGGCGGCACGCTGATTTCCGGCAGTCCGGATACGTTCGGCGGCCTGCAGTTTGGCGGCGCGACGAGCCAGGCGGTCGTCGACTTCGGCAAGCTTGGCGCGATACGTGCGGATGGTACGGTCGATGAAGTGCGCATGGCCGAGCTGCTGGCCGACCCGCAACTGCAACAACGCGCGTTGTTGTCCGGTGCGCTGGTGCAGCCGGGTGGCGCAGCCTCTGCATCTTCTGATGTGCCATTGACACCTGAATTGATCGCCGTGGCCGGCAGCCAGCATGACGACCGCTCGGGCAACAAGATGATGTTCGTTGGGCAGGCGGTGCGTGAACTGGGGGAGTTCAAGCGCAACCGATCGGCGATGACGCGGACAATGGTGGTGTTTACGCCGGGCTACACAGCGCAGATGCTAGAGGCAGCGCGCGTTTCGGCTCGCGGATACGGCGCGCAGGTGGTCGAAGTCGCAGGTGTCGAGGAATTGATCGACTACCTGAATCATGGGAAGGATCGACGGCAGTCGCCCATTGAGCACTTATCGTTGTTCAGCCATGGCGTACCGCATCGGATCGCCTTTGGTTATCAGTTGGCCGAGGACGCTCGGATGTCGTTTGACGTGCTGACACATACCGGACTTTCACCTTCGGCGTTCTCCAGCACCGCGCAACTGGAGAGTTATGCCTGTCAGACCGGGATGGGGAATGCGCCGGACTTGTCTATTGAAGCGGGAGTTCAGTTCTTTCCGCAGACCAATGAGAGCCTCGCTCAATTACTGGCTGACCATTTGCGCATTAAAGTGCGTGCGTTTGTGCGGCGGTCAGACTACCAGGACACGTGGGGATCGATTGAAGAACGGCAGCTTGGAAAGTTGTGTGGGCTCACTAGTGACAGAGCGCCCGCGACTGATTGGTGTGGCCGGTGGAATACGCTCGCTGAAGAGAGGTCCCAAACCCACATAACACTCCAGTACACCTATCAGACCACTGGCGCTTCCAATCCAGTTACATCAGGCACAACGCCTTTTGGATCACCGGGGGGCTACTTTGAATTTCTACCGAAGTAAAACGTTTTTGGCGGTTATTACACCTATCGGTTTCTTACTGCTGCTGGCCGCTGCCTACGGAGTCAAGCGAATCACAAGTGTCTACAAGACGGATTTTGGCAACGGTGTGGTGATATATGCCGACAACTATGTAAAAACAGGGCGTTGGGTATTTGACTGCAATTACAGCAGGCTGGTCAGCCGCGAACCGTTGCCAACGCCCTTGGCGGAACTAGAAAATGTCGAAACGTTTGCGATCGGCCACATGTACCACCTGAACGACGCCGATGAAGTCCTATCCAAGCAAGCGATCAAGGCTGTCACCGCTCTGCCAGATTGGCTAAAGGCCTTGAGGTATCTGTACTCCGGCCTGGACGAGTACAGCGACTTGAGATCCCACAACTTCTACATGCTTGCTGAGCACGATGGCCGCAAGTGGGCTTTGGAAGTCGATCAGAGGATTGGCTATGACGGCCAATCAACTTTCAGAATCATCGCCAAACCCTATGACCGCGAAACCTACGTCGATTACGCCAAGGCGTTGCAGATTGCCACCGACAGTTGCCCGGTGCCACAGTAGGCTGATCGCCCCTTCCACTCGCACCCAGCCCCGGAGCCTTCATGTCCAGCCCGCATCGCGCCGTATTCCTCGACCACGCCTCTCTCGATCTGGGCGACCTCGATCTGGCGCCGCTGCACAGGGCGTTCGACGAACTGCACCTGCACGATGCCACCGCACCGGCCGAGGTGGCGCAGCGCCTTGCCGGCGCCGTGGCGGTGATCACCAACAAGGTCATGATCAACGCCGACACCTTCGCAGCCAATCCGCAGCTCAAGCTGGTCCTGGTAGCGGCCACAGGCACCAATAACGTCGACCTGCAAGCCGCCCGCGAGCACGGCGTGACGGTGTGCAACTGCCAGGGCTACGGTACGCCATCAGTGGCGCAGCACACCCTGGCCCTGCTGCTGGCGCTGGCCACGCGCCTGTGCGATTACCAGCGCGCGGTCAGCGAAGGGCGCTGGGCCAACGCCCGGCAGTTCTGCCTGCTGGACTTCCCCATCGTCGAACTGCAGGGCAAGACCCTCGGCCTGCTCGGCCATGGCGAGCTGGGCAGCGCGGTGGCGCGGTTGGCCGAAGCCTTCGGCATGCGCGTGCTCAGCGGCCAGATTCCGGGGCGCCCGGCCCGTGACGAGCGCCTGCCACTGGCCGAGCTGCTGCCGCAAGTCGACGCGCTGACCCTGCACTGCCCGCTCAACGATCACACCCACCATATGATCGGCGCGGCTGAACTGGCCCTGCTCAAGCCCGGTGCGCTGGTGGTCAACACCGCCCGTGGCGGGCTGATCGACGAGCAGGCGCTGGCCGATGCCCTGCGCAGCGGGCACTTGGGCGGTGCCGCCACCGACGTGCTCAGCGTCGAGCCGCCGGCGAACGGCAACCCGCTGCTGGCCGGCGAGATTCCCCGGCTGATCGTCACGCCCCACTCGGCCTGGGGCGCGGTCGAGGCCCGTCAGCGCATTGTCGGCCAACTGGCGGACAACGCCCAGGCGTTCTTCGCCGGCCAGCCTTGCCGGGTGGTTGGCTGAGGCATCGATCGCTGCTCTGTTACACTTCGCCCCTTTTTCAGGAGGCGTCGTCCATGGACCCGCGCAGTGAAGTGTTGCTCCGCCAGGCAGAGCTGTTCCAAGGCCCGCTCTTGATCGCGGGCCTCGCCCCCGATGACCTGCTGGGCCAGCTGCCCAACGCCGCTGGCTGGACCTGGCACGCCGGCGATCAAGCGCTGCTCGACAGCCGCTTCGCCGGGCGCAGCCACTACGGCACCGAGGTGCCGGAGGTGGCGTTCGAGGCGGCGGTGGTGTTCATGCCCAAGTCGCGCGAGCTGGCCCACTACCTGCTCAACGCCCTGGCCTCGCGACTGGCCGGCCGCGAGCTGTACCTGGTAGGCGAAAAACGCGGCGGCATCGAGGGCGGCGCGAAAATCCTCAAAGCCTTCGGCGCCCCGCGCAAGCTCGACAGCGCTCGGCACTGCCAGCTCTGGCAGGTCACCGTGGAAAATCCGCCGGTCGCGCCTGTGCTGGAAGACCTGGCAGAACGCTTCGAGCTGCCTCTGGCTGACGGCCCGTTGCAGGTGGTGAGCCTGCCCGGTGTGTTCAGTCATGGCCGGCTCGACCGCGGCACCGCCCTGCTGCTGCAGCACCTCGACGACCTGCCCAGCGGCCAGGTGCTGGATTTTGGCTGTGGTGCCGGGGTGCTGGGCGCGATCGTCAAACGTCGCTACCCCGACAGCCAGCTGACGCTGCTCGATGTGGATGCCTTTGCGGTGGCCAGCAGCCGTCTGACCCTGGCGGCCAATGATCTGCAAGCGGATGTGATCAGCGGCGACGGGATCGACCACGCCCCTCTCGAACTCGACGTGATCCTGAGCAATCCGCCGTTCCATACCGGGGTCCACACGGATTACCGCGCCTCGGAAACTCTGATGGAAAAATCAGGCAAACATCTGCGAAAAGGCGGCGAAATGCGCTTGGTGGCCAACACGTTCCTGCGCTACAAACCGCTGATCGAAGCGGCCTTGGGTAACTGTTCGGTACTTGTGGAAGACGCCGGTTTCCGTATTTACCAAGCCCATCGCGGGTAGAAAACAGCGCTTGCCGAAACCGTCCGGCGTAGGCAGAATCCGCTCCGTCCTAGGGGAGTAGTCTCCCGCGAGCCCAGCGCTCGCCCGGTACGCGTCAACATGCTTGGTCCTCCGACCATGGCGCGTACGACCCAACGACCCGCGCAGACGGGTCCAGGGTTTGACAAGACCTATGACACGCACACCTTACCCGGGGCGGGAAGGTCGTACGTGTCATAGCCGTGTCGACCCGCCCCCGTAGGAACCCTGATGCTGGAATCACTGCTGGTCCCCACCGCCATCGTCGCGCTCGCCGAAATCGGCGACAAGACGCAACTGCTCGCCCTCATTCTCGCTGCCCGCTTTCGCAAACCCTGGCCGATCATCGCCGGCATCGTCGCCGCGACGCTGGCCAACCATGCCGCTGCGGGCGCGGTGGGTGCATGGGTCGGGAGTTTCTTCAGCGAGTCGGTGCTGCACTGGATCCTTGCCGCCAGCTTCACTGCCACCGCCCTGTGGACCCTGGTGCCAGACAAGATGGATGACGATGAAGCCAGCAACACGCGCCGCTTCGGGCCTTTCCTGACCACGCTGATCGCCTTCTTCCTCGCGGAAATCGGCGATAAGACGCAGGTTGCCACGGTGATGCTGGCCGCCCAGTACCCTGACCTGATCATGGTCATCATCGGCACCACACTGGGCATGTTGATCGCCAACGTGCCGGTGGTGCTGGCAGGCAATTTCGCCGCCGACAAACTGCCCCTGACCCTGATCCGCCGACTCGCCGCCACCGCGTTCGTGGTGCTGGCGATCGTCGCGGTGTATTCGGCGATGAAGACCAGCGGCTGGATCGGCTGAGCGGATCGAGCCGCCATGCCGTGCGTGTCGGTCCGAAACGCAGCGGCGTCACGCAGCGGGCCTGATCGTTCACAGGCGTGCGCAGCGCTCGAACCTGAAACGCTCCCGCTCAACGAACATCGCCCCAGCGGCAGAACCGCTGGGGCGATGGACACACTGCACGGCCGGGGCGAAGCGTTACTTCTTCGAGGCCAGATAGAGCGGCATGACCTTCGGAATGGCCGCTTCGAGCGAAGCGATGCGGCTATCGGACGCCGGGTGAGTGCTCATGAACTCAGGCGGCGACCCTTCGGAAGCCTTGCTCATCTTGTTCCACAAGGTGATTGCCGCGTTCGGGTTGTAACCGGCACGGGCCGACAGTTCCAGACCGATCAGGTCAGCCTCGTTCTCGTTGGCACGGCTGTTGGGCAGGGTCAGGGAGTAGTTGACCACGGTATCGGCCAACGCCAGGCCCCCCTCACCCAGACCCAGCAGGGCACCGGCGCCATTGCGCGCCATCTGCACCCCATAGGCCTTGGACATCGCTTCGCGGCCATGCTCGCGCAGGGCGTGTGCGATTTCATGGCCCATGACCGCCGCGAGTTCGTCGTCCGTCAGCTTGAGCTTGTCGATCAGCCCGGTGAACACGATGATCTTGCCGCCTGGACCGCAGTTGGCATTGAGCTCGTCACTCTTGATGACGTTGACCTCCCACTTCCACTGCGCCGCATCGGCACGCAGCTTCGGCGCCTGGGCGATGAGCCGGTCGGCGATGGCCTGGACGCGGCGCGCATCAGTGCTGCTCTTGTCCAGCACGCCTTGGCTGGAGGCTTCGCTGAGGGTCTTCTGGTACGACTGGGCGTACATCTGATTGACTTCATCGGTCGACAGCATGCTGAACATGTACTGCTTGCGCTGTACGCCGACCGAGTCGCCGCTGGTGGTGTTGACCGCCTGACAGCCGCCCAGCACAACGCCGGCACTGAGCAGGCTGACGAGAAAAACTTTACGCATGGAAAGGCTCCTTTTTACATGCCGCGTATCCTAGGCGCAGATGCTGACGCGCTGCTAGGGTCTCTGGCGGGTTTTTGTCGATACGGTTCACGCAGGCGTAAGGCACTCGGGCGCATCCAGCGTCGGATCATTGACCAGATTGGCCAGGGCGCGTTCCCGAAGGGTCGCAGGCGGTTGTGCGAGCAGCTCGTGCAGGCGTGCAGCCGGAGTATCCAGGTCGAGCCAGGCCGCCTGGCCGGCAGCATCGAGCAACAGCGGCCGACGCTGGTTCATCGCCGCCTGAGTCACGACTGCGCAGCTGAGCCAGACCTGCTCCTGTACTGGATAAGCCTCCCACACTGCGGCCATGTACAGGGTCGTGCCCTCACCCGAGGTCAGCCAGTACGGGCGCTTGCGCACGGTGCCGCGCCACTCGTAGAAGCCGTTGGCCGGCAGCAGGCAACGCCGCAGGCGAAACGGCTCGCGGAACATGGGCTGCTCGGCGAGGGTTTCGGCGCGGGCATGGGCGGGGGTGCGGGTCATGTCGGTCAGCCAGGGAGGTGTGAGGCCCCAACGCGCGCGGGCCAGCGACAGCTGCCCATCGAGACGCCGCTGCATGAGCACCGCAGCGCCCGGAGAAATGTTCCATTGCGCCTGCTGGTCGGCAGGAAAGCCTGGCAGCGCGGCAAACGATGGGGACCAGCGAAACAGGGCGTAGCGTCCGGACATGAAGAAATCAGAGACCTAGCAGATGAGTGTGCCGGGGTAGCTTTCCGGCTCGTCGCCAGCGACTGGCTGGGCGGTATTGTACGCATCGATCAATTGCCGTGCGTAACCGGCCTGCTCATCCACCACAGCCAGGCCAAGCAAGCCGTGCATCGGCAGCTCGCCAGTGGCGCCGACCAGATCACGGCCGGTAAGGAACACCTCGATGCCTTCACTGGCCAGCATGCCGATCAGCATCTGCGCCTCCATGAGGTTTTCCGGCTCGTAGATCCGCCGCATCAGGCGTCATCCTCGCGTCGCACTTCAAGCCACCATTCGGCGCCATCGACCTGCAGCACGAACACCACCGGCTGGCAGCACACCTGGCAGTCTTCGGTGTACGCCTGATCGCCGGCCGACAGGTCGACCAGGGTCTGTACACGCTCGCCACAGTACGGACAATCGTACCCATCCTCTTCCAGCATCGCGGTCTCCCCATGGACTTGTGCGTATAATCGGCGGTCTGCCTGCAGGGCCTGCGGGCGGCCGAGCCGTTTCTCGGGCCCTGCCCTGCCTTTACTACCTTAGCCGTTTCCAACAAGAGAGCATGATGGGCGAATTCGATGCCATCCGACCCTATGACGACGCTGAAGTCCCCGCCGTTCTGGCGCGCCTGCTCAGCGATCCGGCATTTCTGGACCTTCTCACCCGCTACCGATTTCCCCGCGCTGCCGGCGCCTTCGGCTGGCTGCTCAAGCCGCTGATCGCCCGCCGCCTGCGCCAGCAGTTCGCCGGCGTGACGTGCGTATCGACCTTGCAGGACAAGGTCGAACACTACGTCGACCGCACGATCGACCAGGCCACCGACGGTGTGACCTACACCGGCGTCGAACAGCTCAAGTCGGGCACGCCCTACCTGTTCCTGGCCAACCACCGCGACATCGTCATGGACCCGGCCTTCGTCAATTACGCCGTGTATCACGCCGGTCTGCCGACGCCACGCATTGCCATCGGCGACAACCTGCTGCAGAAGCCCTTCGTCAGCGACATGATGCGCCTGAACAAGAGCTTCATCGTCCACCGCTCACTCACCGGGCGTCGGGAAAAACTCGCCGCGTTCCAGCTGCTGTCGGCCTACATCAACCATTCGATCCGCCACGATGGTGCCTCGATCTGGATCGCCCAGGCCGAGGGCCGTGCCAAGGACGGTGATGACCGCACCGATTCGGCGATCCTCAAGATGTTTCACATGAGCCGCAAGGATGAACCCTTCGGCGCCGTGATCCAGAGCCTGAACCTGATTCCGGTATCGATCAGCTACGAGTACGACCCCTGCGACCAGGCCAAGGCCCGCGAGCTGTACATCCGCGCGACCACCGGCAGCTACAGCAAGATACCGGGCGAGGACGACAACAGCATTGCGCTGGGCATCACCGGCTACAAAGGCCGGGTGCACATTCACTTCGCCCCGCCGCTCACCACCTACCACGAAGACACTAAACAGTTGGCCCAGGCCATCGACCAGCAGATTCTCGGCGGCTATCGCCTGTTCCCGGTGCATTACCTGGCCTACGCCATGTGGGCCGACAAGGATGCCGCGTTGCAGGTGCCGGGCGCCGATGAGGTGTTCCCGGCGGCTGAACTGGCCAAGGCGCAGGCCGAGTGGCAGCGGCGTCTGGACGCCTGCCCGGTGGAGCAGCAGCCTTATCTGGTACTGCAGTACGCCACGCCGGTGCGTAACCAGTATCAGGTCAAGCACGCCGTCGAACTGGACCGCTGATCATCACTGCCTCCTCCGGTCGCCAGGGCCGGGGGATAAATCCACTTGTCACACACTCGTCATCAAGAAAGGCCACCCTGTCGGCCTTTCTCGCAACCGCTTCAGCGCCCTCGCTCAAGCACAGCACAACGGAGTGTGATCATGCTGCATGCCCAGAACCAGGATCGTCTGTACCTGGTTACCCAGAGTGATGAGCAACAAGCGCTGATCGACGGTTTCGCCATCAATGTTCAGGATCGCCACTGGCTGGTGTACTGCGCGCTCGGTGGCCATGCCCATCAGGACTTGCCGGATGTCGACCTGTTCACCGGCATCAGCATGCTGGACCTGCACGTGCAGGCTGCCTGAATCGCAGGCATGAAAAAGCCCGCAACTGCGCGGGCTTTTTCAGTGCCTGTCAGGCCCTTACTGGCTAAGGATCTGGCCGATGGCCTGATCCTTGAACAGGCGGGTCAGCGCATCGCTGAGCACATCGCTGACCAGCTTGGTGTTGGTTTCCTGGTTCGGCGCCATGCCGAAACGCTGGTCCAGCGAGGCGCCGTAGCGACCACTGTAGTTGCGGCCATTGCCGGCCACGTCGGCACGGAAGGTGGCGCCGATGGTGGCTTCGGTCACGTACATCTTGTCTTTGGGCGACTGGTACTTGAGCTCGGCCAGGGTCACGGTCAGCTTGGGCGCATTGCCAGCATTCGCCGTAGGGGTGAAGCCCAGCAGGCGCACGGCGGCCTCAGCCTGGGCTTGCAGCTTGGGCACGATCTCGTTGCCGCTGACGCTGATGGTGCTGGTTTCGGGGTACATGCCACCGCGTGTGCCCAGTGAAGGCGATGGACGCCCGTCGACCACCCTGACCACCACCGGCTGGCCATGCCCGACCGGCGCCAGCTGAGCGTTGAGCTTGGGTTGTGGGGTGAGTTGCTGCGGGCTATGTGCACATCCGACCAGACTGAGGCTGGCTACCGCGATCACACCGAACAACAGACGTTGCAACATGCGCATTTCTCCAGAAAAAGCCGCAAAGGCCCACAGTATACCCACGCCCCGAGCGACCAGCCATCAGCCCGACGCGGTTGTCACAATGGTTTAACCGACCACGACTACGCTGGCCCTCATGTCAGACACCTCAGGAATCGCTGCCATGGCCTCGCTCTGGAACCTGCTGTTCAAACGCCCGCGCCACCAGACCTACGCCCGCCTCGACAGCCAGGGCCGTTGCCTGGCCTTCAAGCAGTGCTCGGCAGTGCCCGATGCCGGCCTGTGGGTGCAGGTCTGGGAAGTGCGTCTGGCCTGGATCGGCCAGCCGTTGCCGCTGAGCGCGCGGGTTTGCCATAAAAGCAGGAGCGATTGGCAGCCCCACAGCCTGCCGGCCTGACAAACGTCGCAATAAATTCCGCGTTCGGGCGACTTTTCTGCCCACGACCTGGCTATAATCTGGCCCCGATTATAAGGACGTCTCCTGATCGGGCCCCCGCATCCGCCGCTTGACCCCGGCACCTACACCGCCTCGCCCTCAGAGAGCCTTCCACTCAGGTCTTGTCCTGACTGTCGCCTGCGGTTTTCAGGCGCGCGGTTGAGCATGAACCTGCGGGTTGTGTTCGCGCAGCCTGTTTTTGAGGTTCACGCCTCCAAAAGAGCGTGAAAAATCAGGACAACTTCACAAGAGTGTGGCGAGCAATGAACAGTCTGGCATGTGTACACGCGAAAAAAGCGTCCCGAACAGCGCCGAACAGGCGGCCAATCCGCTCATCGAAGGTGGGCTTTGAGGCTGGTGCATAGCGCACGCGCGACACCTTGACCATAAGTCGAATTGCCGCAGGTGGGGCAAACAGCGTTCAATAGACGAACGTAAAGGCTTATTGGCGGTGTCCACGAGCGTTGCACGAACTGCGAAACGTCGGACATGGCGATCCTGCCGTGCTGTCAAATAGGTTGCTGTAGAGTGTGGAGACGCGTTAATGGCGCAGAACGAAGCGGTTGATGTAGTACTGGTAGGCGCGGGCATCATGAGTGCCACCCTGGCCGTACTGCTCAAGGAACTCGACCCGAGCCTCAAGCTCGAGGTAGTCGAGGCGATGGACTCGGGGGCGGCAGAAAGCTCCAACCCCTGGAACAACGCAGGCACCGGCCACGCAGGCCTGTGCGAACTCAACTACACCCCGCAAGCGGCCGATGGCAGCATCGACATCAAGAAGGCCGTGCACATCAATACCCAGTTCGAGGTTTCTCGCCAGTTCTGGTCGTACCTGATCAACAACGGCAGCCTCGGCGCGCCACGTGACTTCATCAACCCGGTCCCGCACCTGAGCTACGTCGAAGGTGACAAAGGTGTGGCCTTTCTCAAGAAGCGCTTCGAGCTGCTCAAGCAGCACCATGCCTTTGCCGAGATGGAATACACCGAAGACAAGGCCGTGATGCAGCAGTGGATGCCGTTGATGATGCCAGGCCGCCCGGCCGACCAGCACATCGCCGCAACCCGCGTGATGAAAGGCACCGACGTCAACTTCGGCGCCCTCACCAACCAGCTGCTCAAGCACCTGGGCAATGCCTCGGATGCACAGGTCAAGTACAGCAAGAAAGTCGTCGGCCTGCGCCGTAACGGCAGCGGCTGGACGGTGACCATCAAAGACGTCAACAGCGGCAGCAGCCGTGACGTCGATGCCCGCTTCGTGTTTCTCGGCGCCGGCGGCGCGGCGCTGCCGCTGCTGCAAGCCTCGGGCATCCCGGAAAGCAAGGGCTATGGCGGCTTCCCGGTCAGCGGCCAGTGGCTGCGCTGCGACAATCAGGAGATCGTGCGCCAGCACCAGGCCAAGGTCTACAGCCAGGCTGCCGTCGGCGCGCCGCCGATGTCGGTGCCGCACCTCGACACCCGCGTCGTCGACGGCAAGACCTCCCTGCTGTTCGGCCCCTACGCCGGCTTCACCACCAAGTTCCTCAAGCACGGCTCGTTCACCGACCTGCCCTTCTCGGTGCGCATGGGCAATATCGGCCCGATGCTCGCCGTTGCGCGCGACAACATGGACCTGACCAAATACCTGGTCAGCGAAGTGATGCAGTCGATGGAGCAGCGCCTGGAGTCGCTGCGCCGCTTCTACCCCGAAGCCAAGGCCGAGGACTGGCGCCTGGAAGTGGCTGGCCAGCGCGTACAGATCATCAAGAAAGACCCGAAAAAAGGCGGTGTGCTGCAGTTCGGCACCGAATTGGTCGCCGCTCAGGACGGCAGCCTCGCGGCCTTGCTGGGCGCCTCCCCAGGCGCTTCGGTGACCGTGTCGATCATGCTGGAACTGATCGAACGCTGCTTCCCCGAGCAAACCCGCGGTGCATGGGCCGCCAAGTTGCAGGCGATCTTCCCGGCCCGCGAAAAGACATTGGCCACCGATGCCGCGCTGTATCGGCAGATCAGCACCGCCAACGACGCCACGCTGCAGATGGTCGACACGCACCCGGCGCAGCACTACGCCTGATACGCCAGATGCAAAAAAACGCCCTCCGGGGCGTTTTTTCATGGCCGGTGAATACCTCAGCCGCGAGCTTTTTCGATGATCTCGATGTACTCAGGCGCCGTGCGCTGGTCCGCGATCTGCTCGACGAAGGTTCTACCCTCAGCGTCCTTGCCATCCAGGTCGAAACCGGCCTCGACGAAAAACCCGATGAAACGCTCGAAGTCATCCACGCGCAGGCCGCGGTAGGCCTTGACCAGCTTGTGCAGCGAGGGTGAAGTCACTTCATCGGCAGGCTCGAACTGAAGAAATGCCTTGATGTAGTCATCGCTGATTTCATCACCAATTACCTGCTTCTTGTCTTTACGCATCAAAGGCTCCGGCTGAAACGATCAGAGAAAATTCAAAGGGCGGCAGTGTACCCTTCGCGGCCGGCCGCCCTCAACGCGTACGCACCGTGCCGGTGTGCAGGTCAGCCCAGATATGGCCGTTCGCATAGGTGAGGAACTGCACGTACAGGGTGTCATTGCGCAGCAGGTCCATGATGACGCGGTAGTCGCTCACCGGGTAGGTCAATGTGAGGCGGTGCGCGGCGTCATCGTAGACCGGTTTTTTCAGGCTCTTGCCGCCCTCGGCGTCAAAGGTCAGCAACACCTGGGCGATGGTCGCGCCCTTGCTGAGCGGTTTGCCCTTGAGCGTGATCTGCAAGCTTGAGGTGATGGGGATCGGCTGCTGATCCGACTGACGCTGCGCCCCGACCACCACTGTGTAATCGGTGACTTGCAGCAACTGCTGAGAGGTCGGCGCCTGCTGGCGCAATGACTGGTCGTCAGGGGGCAGGAACTGGCTATGCAGTGGCGCGGCGGACAGCGGCAGGCTGAAGGCCAGCAGCAGAGGAACGAGTGCACGCATGGGAGGCTCCTTGGCATGAGGCAGCACTCTAGCATGCGGCTTCAAGCAAGGGCCTCACAGGCCCGGGGCAGTCGAGCCGCGGGCGCATCCAGGCCAGGTATCGACCGACCTGGAGCTCACCTTCGTCTGGCGCCCAGGGCGCCAGCTCACATGCCTTTTACGGCGAAGATGCCATTGGCGTTGCGCCAGTAGCCTTTGTAGTCCATGCCATAACCGAAGATGTAACGGTCGATGCACGGCAGGCCGACGTAGTTGGCCTTCAGGTCAGGGCTGGCCTTGCGGTCGTGGTCCTTGTCGATCAGCACGGCGGTATGCACGGCGCGGGCGCCGGCGTGCGTGCAGAAATCGATGATGGCGCTCAGCGTGTGGCCTTCGTCGAGGATGTCATCGACGATCAACACGTCGCGGTCGATGAACGAGACTTCCGGTTTGGCCTTCCAGAACAGCTCGCCGCCGCTGGTCTGGTTGCGATAGCGGGTAGCGTGCAGATACGAGGCCTCGAGCGGGAACTGCAAGTGGGTGAGCAGCTTGCCGGCAAAGATCAGGCCGCCGTTCATCACGCAGAACACCACAGGGTTCTTGTCGTGCAGCTCGCGGGAAATGTGCTCGCCGACCTTGGCGATGGCGGCTTCCACCTCAGCTTCGGTGTACAGGCAGTCAGCCTCGTGCATGACTTGACGGATATGCTCGAGATCAGCGGGCATGGCGCGCTCCAGGGGGCTTGGAAATGGAAAAGCGGGCAAAGGTACGCATCCGTTCGCCGCAGATCAAGCGAATATGCACTAACGTCCACAAAGCTGGACGACATGCCGAAGCGAATAGATTAATCTAGCGCGGTTTTTTTGCCCGCCTTCCGGAGCCTTCTTTTTATGCCCACTCGTGAGATCCGCCATCCGCTGATCCGTCATAAGCTCGGCCTCATGCGCCGCGCTGATATCAGCACCAAGAATTTTCGCGAACTCGCCCAGGAAGTCGGCGCGCTGCTGACCTATGAAGCCACCCAGGACCTGGCCCTGGAAACCTACGAAATCGACGGCTGGTGCGGCAAGGTGCCGGTCGAGAAAATCGCTGGCAAGAAGATCACCGTGGTGCCGATCCTGCGTGCCGGTATCGGCATGCTCGAAGGCGTCCTCAGCTTGATCCCGGGCGCCAAAGTCAGCGCCGTCGGCGTCGCGCGTAACGAAGAAACACTCCAAGCCCACACCTACCTGGAAAAGCTTGCGCCGGAAATCAACCAGCGCCTGGCCCTGATCATCGACCCGATGCTGGCCACCGGCAACTCCATGGTTGCCACCATCGACCTGCTCAAGCGCGCTGGCTGCCGGGACATCCGCGCCATGGTGCTGGTGGCCGCCCCGGAAGGCATCGCCGTGGTCGAGAAAGCACACCCGGACGTGCGCATTTTCACCGCGTCAATCGATGAGGGCTTGAACGAGGATTCCTACATCGTCCCAGGCTTGGGCGATGCCGGTGACAAGATCTTCGGCACCAAGCAGAAGGACGCCTGATCATGCAGGACGGCTTCAACGACCCGCTCTGGCGCCAGGTCGTTTCGGGGGCGCAGATGCTCTTCGTGGCATTCGGCGCTCTGGTGCTGATGCCGCTGATCACCGGACTCGACCCTAACGTCGCTCTGTTCACCGCAGGCCTGGGCACGCTGCTGTTCCAGATCGTCACGGGTCGTCAGGTGCCGGTGTTCCTGGCCTCCAGTTTCGCCTTCATCACCCCGATCATTCTCGCCAAAGGGCAGTTCGGCCTGGCTGAAACCATGGGCGGCGTCATGGCGGCAGGCTTCGTCTACACCTTCATGGGGTTGATGGTGAAGATCAAAGGCACCGGTTTCATCGACCGCCTGCTGCCGCCGGTCGTCATCGGTCCGGTGATCATTTCCATCGGCCTGGCCATGGCACCCATCGCGGCCAACATGGCCATGGGCAAAGCCGGCGACGGCAGCGAACTGATCCATTACCAGACCGCCATGCTGATCTCCATGCCTGCCCTGCTCACGACGTTGCTGGTGGCGGTGTTCGGCAAGGGCATGTTCCGCCTGGTGCCGATCATCTCGGGCGTGCTGGTGGGCTTTGCCCTGTCGTTCTTCTTCGGTGTGGTGGATACCGCCAAGATCGCTAACGCGCCGTGGTTCGCATTGCCCAGCTTCACGGCGCCTGCGTTCAACTGGCAGGCGATCCTGTTCATCGTGCCAGTGGCGCTGGCGCCTGCGATCGAGCACATCGGTGGCGTGATTGCCGTGGGCAGCGTGACCGGCCGTGACTACCTGAAAAAGCCAGGCTTGCACCGCACGCTGCTCGGTGATGGCCTGGCCACGACCGCCGCCGGCCTGTTCGGTGGGCCGCCCAACACCACCTACGCCGAAGTCACTGGCGCGGTGATGCTGACCAAGAACTACAACCCGAAAATCATGACCTGGGCAGCGGTATTCGCCATTACCCTGGCCTTCATCGGCAAGTTCGGCGCGCTGTTGCAGAGCATTCCGATCCCGGTCATGGGCGGCATCCTCTGCCTGCTGTTCGGCTCGATCGCGGCAGTGGGGATGAACACCCTCATTCGCCACCAGATTGACCTGGCCGAAGCGCGCAACCTGGTGATCGTTTCGGTGACCCTGGTGTTCGGTATCGGCGGCGTGCTGATCGGTAGCGGCGACGGCCCGGACGACTGGGGCCTCAAAGGCATCGCCTTGTGCGCCGTGGTGGCCATTGCCTTGAACCTGATCCTGCCGGGTAACGATGGCTGGAAGAACAACAAGCTCGACGACCAGTTGCCCTGATCTCAGGCGCGCTGTGCGGGAAACCTGAACCGGCCGCTCGTTGCGGCCGGTTCAACATTCAGCGAGGCGCCGCTGCGCTTGCGCCTCAAGCTCGCTCGCACAAGCCTGCCAGCACCTGCGCCCATGCCACTTGGTCATTCAGGCACGGCACCAGCACCAGTTCCCGCCCACCCGCTTCAACGAACTGCTCGCTGCCACGAATGCCGATTTCCTCAAGCGTTTCGATGCAGTCGGCAACGAACGCCGGGCACATGACCAGCAGCTTCTTCACCCCCGCCTCGCCCAGCTCATCGAAACGGTTCTCGGTGTAGGGCTCGATCCATTTGTCACGCCCCAACCGTGACTGGAACGATACCGACCACTTGCCGTCCGGCAGCCCCAGGTGCCTGGCCACGGCCGCCGCAGTGGCCAGGCACTGCCCGCGGTAGCAGACCGCACGCACCTCGGCGCTGGCATCGGCGCAGCAGTTGGCCGCGCGCAGATCGTGCTGGGTGCCTTTGGGGAACAGTTTCTTCAGGTGGCGTTCGGGCAAGCCATGGAAGCTCAGCAGCAGGTGATCGTAGCCTTGTTCCAAGTACGGTTTGGCACTGTTGGCGAGCGCTTCGATGTAGGCAGGGTCGTCATAGAACGGTGCAAGCACGCGCATCTGCAACGGCAGTTGCTGTTCGGCAATGGTCTGCCTGGCTTGCTCGATCACCGTGGTGACGGTGCTGTCAGCGAACTGCGGGTACAGCGGCGCCAGTGTCACCTGCCGCACGCCCTGCGCCGCGAGGCGCGCCAGCACCTCTGGCAAGGCCGGTTGGCCGTAGCGCATGGCGATCTCCACCGGACCATGCGGCCAGTACGGGGTGATCGCCGCTTGCAAGCGGCGGGTCAGTACGACCAAGGGCGAACCTTCGTCCCACCAGATCGAGCCGTAGGCATGCGCCGACTGTTCAGGCCGCTTGATCAGGATCAGCGACACCAGCAGGCGGCGCAGCGGCCACGGCAGGTCGACCACATAAGGGTCCATGAGGAACTGGTTCAGGTAACGGCGCACATCGGCCACCGAAGTGGAGGCCGGGGAGCCAAGGTTGACCAGTAGCAGCGCGTGATCGGTCATGCAGCGTCCTATGTCAGAGCGCCGTGGACAGGTCGTCCAGGGCAGATTGCAGATCATTGAAGCGGAACCTGAAGCCCGCCTCCAGTAGCCGCGCCGGCCGGGCCCGTTGGCCTCCCAGCAGCAGCACCGACAGCTCGCCAAGGCCCGCCTTGAGCAGGAATCCCGGCAGTGGCAGGAATGCCGGACGATGCAGGGCGCGGCCCAGGCACCGGCTGAACGCCCGGTTGCGTTCGGGCGCCGGGGCGCAGGCATTATACGGACCACTGGCCGCGGCATTACGCACCAGAAAATCAATCAGGGCGATTTGATCGTCGATATGGATCCAGGGCATCCATTGCCGCCCGCTGCCGATCGGCCCGCCCAGGCCCAGCTTGAACGGCCAGCGCAAGCGCGCCAGCATACCGCCATCGCTGGCCAGCACCAGCCCGGTGCGCACCAGCACCACACGGATGCCCAGACGCTGCGCGCGCATCGCGGTTTCTTCCCAAGCGATGCACAGCTGGCTGGCGAAATCCGCCTTGACCGGTGCGGCGGCCTCGGTCAGCTCACGTTCGCCGCCATCGCCATACCAGCCCACTGCCGATCCGGACACCAGCACCTCGGGCCGTTGAGTGCGCGTTTCGAGCCACGTCAGCAGCTGTTCGGTGAGGGCAATGCGACTGTTCCACAGCTGCGTACGGCGGGCCCCGGTCCAGGGGCGGTCGGCAATCGGCGCGCCAGCCAGATTGACCACCGCATCCAGCGCGGCATCGGGCGCGATGTCTTCGAGCCGGCCTACGCCCTGCACGCCGGGCCCACAGCGCTTTTCAACCTCATCTGGGGAACGGCTCCACACCGTGACCTGGTGGCCCTGGCCCCGCCACAGACGACAAAGGTGCCGGCCAATCAGGCCGGTGCCGCCGGTCAGCAAAATATGCATGGCATGTGTCCTCGCAATGAACAGGTGTGGTCTATTTTTAAGGCCAAGGCACTTTTTTGACCCAACGCTCTCGGATAAACATAGGTCAGGCTGCGGTGTCAGGCGGTATAACCTTATACAAGCATTTGCCATTGTACAGGTTCGCTCGGCCACGTAGGCTGCCCCGAAGCACGGTTAGAAGAGGCCACCATGACAGTACCCATCGCCATCATCGGGGCCGGCATTGCCGGCCTGTCGGCTGCCCAGGCATTGCAATCGGCCGGGCAGACCGTTCATGTGTTCGACAAGGGCCGCGGCAGCGGCGGACGCATGTCCAGCAAGCGCAGCGATGCTGGCGCGCTGGACCTGGGCGCGCAGTATTTCACTGCCCGTGATCGGCGCTTCGTCGAGCAGGTGAGAGGCTGGGTCGCTGCAGGTTGGGCTGCCGAGTGGAAACCACAACTGTTCAATTATCGCGACGGCATGCTGACGCCCTCCCCCGACGAGCAGACCCGCTGGGTGGGTGCCCCACGCATGAGCGCGATCACGCGCGGATTGCTCGAAGGCATCACGGTCAATTTCGGCTGCCGTATCACCGAGGTGTTTCGCGGCGTCGACTACTGGCACCTGCAAGACGCCGAGGGCGTCAGCCATGGCCCCTATGAGCGCGTGGTAATTGCCGTGCCGGCCCCTCAGGCCACGCCGTTGCTGGCCGCAGCGCCCAAGCTGGCCGGCATTGCTGCCGGCGTGCAGATGGAACCCACCTGGGCCGTCGCAGTGGGTTTCGACAGCGCCTTGCCGACCCCGATGGATGGCTGTTTCGTGCAGGACAACCCTCTTGACTGGGTCGCGCGCAACCGCAGCAAGCCCGGGCGCGACGCGCAGCCCGACACCTGGGTGCTGCATGCCACATCCAACTGGAGCAAACAGCACATCGACCTGGCCAAAGACACCGTGATCGAGCGCCTGTGGGGCGAGTTCGCCGAGTTGGTTGGCTGCGTAGTGCCCGCACCGAGCTTTTCCCTTGCCCACCGCTGGCTGTACGCACGCCCTGCGGGCAACCATGAATGGGGGGCACTGGCCGACCCCGACCAAGGGCTGTACGCCTGTGGCGACTGGTGCTTGTCGGGGCGCGTGGAAGGCGCGTGGCTGAGCGGCCAGGAAGCAGCGCGGCGCCTGCTTGAACACCTCGACTGATCGCCCCGGCACAATTTTTATTGAACGACGCCCGTCATTCATGTGTATTACTTGTATAAGATTTCAACCTTGTACAAGAATTTGGAGGCTGCGATGACGGGTGTTTCTTCAACGGGCAAGTTCCGCATAGGGATCAGTGCCTGCCTGATCGGCGAAAACGTACGCTACAACGCCGGCCACAAATCCTCATCGCTGTGCCACGAACTGTTCGATGAAGACTTCGAATGGGTGTCGGTCTGCCCGGAAGTAGCCATCGGCCTGGGCATTCCGCGCGAACCCATTCGCCTGGTGGGTGACCCGAACCATCCGCAAGTGGTCGGCACCCGCGATGCAGCCAAAGACTTCTCCGCCCCCCTGCGTGAATACGGTAGCTACATGGCCGAGCACCTCGACGACATCTGCGGCTACGTGTTCATGCAGAAGTCTCCGTCGTGCGGTCTGGAGCGGGTCAAGGTGTACCAAAGCGCCGGCCGCCCGGCACTCAAAGAAGGGCGCGGCGCTTTCGCCGAGGCATTTACGGCCAAACGTCCCGATTTGCCCGTCGAAGAAGAAGGTCGCCTGCATGATCCGGTGCTGCGCGAAAACTTCATCAGCCGCGTCTATGCCTACATCGACTGGCAACAGCTGCTCGGCCAAGGCCTGAGCCGCGGCGCGCTGATCGCTTTTCACGCCCGCTACAAGTACCTGTTGATGGCGAACAACCCGCAGGCCTACCGCGAAATCGGCAAAATGCTCGGCACCCTCAAGCGCGACGACGACGCCAACGAGGTCGGTCCGCGCTACTTCAGTCAGTTGATGCAGGCCCTGCGCCGCTGTGCCAGCCGGGGCACTCACTGCAACGTGCTGCAGCACCTGTCCGGATACCTGCGTGACGCCCTGGACGTCGATGATCGTCAGGAGCTGCAACAGATCATCGAGCAGTACCACAGTGGCAGCGTGCCGTTGGTGGTGCCCCTGACGCTGTTCAAGCATCACCTGCGCAATCACCCGGACCCGTACCTGATGCAACAGGCCTATCTGCACCCTCACCCCTCCAAGCTAGGGCTGCGCAATGCTCTCTGAAGACCTCATTCCGATTCGGGACGTGGCGCGCTTGACCGGAGTCAACCCCGTGACCTTGCGCGCCTGGGAGCGACGTCATGCCCTGCTGGTGCCACACCGCACGGCCAAAGGTCACCGCTTGTATTCACCCGCCCAGGTGCAGCGCGTTCAGGACATCTTGCACTGGCTGGCGCGAGGCGCTTCGGTAGGGCAAGTGCGCGAGCTGCTCGATCGTCAGCCGACCGTGGCACCGCAGGGGGACTGGCAGATTCGCTGCCAGCAGCTGTCGGACGCCATCACTCAGCTGTCGGCGCGCAGCCTGGATCACCACCTGAATCAGGTCATGGCGCTGTACCCCTCCATGACCCTGTGCGAGCACCTGCTGCTGCCGCTGCTGGCACAGCTGGCCGAACGCTGGCGCAATCAGTTCAATGCTCGACTCGAACAGGCCTTTTTCCATGCCTGGCTGCGCAGCAAGCTGGGCGCGCGGGTGTATCACGACAATCAGTCACTCGACGGCCAGCCTGTGCTGATCGTGCAGGAAGACGACGCCGCCTTCAGCGCTGATGTGTGGTTGTGCGCCTGGCTGCTGAGCAGCAACGGCCAGCCCGTCGTGGTTCTGGAACAATCGATCGGCCTGGCTCAACTGCGCCACGCCGTTACCCAGCTGCGGCCCAGCGCCGTGGTGCTGTGCATCGGCGCGCAGTTTGAACGCGCCAGCCTGTTCAAGGCCTTGCATGACGTCGAGGTACCGGTGCTGCTGGGCGGGCTGGCGGTGAGCATCCACGATGCCGAGCTGCTTGCGCTGGGCGTTGCCGACCTGCACCTGTTCAACAGTGCGCCCGAGGCCTTGCGCCAATTCCAACGCCTGCGCGCCACTTGAGCGCCATGCATCCATGACCGGGGACTCTTCATGCAATTGATCTGGCTGCGCAGCGACTTGCGCATCACCGACAACACCGCGCTGGCAGCGGCCTGCGAACGCGGCCCGACGGTCGCGCTGTGGATCGCCAGCCCAGGGCAATGGCAACAGCACGACGACGCACCGTGCAAGGTCGACTTCTGGCTGCGCAATGTGCACGCGCTGCGCCAACAGCTCGACGCGCTGAACATTCCTTTGCTGATCGGCACCACCGACACCTGGGCCCAGGTCCCGCAGGCCGTGCTGCGGTTGTGCCAGGAGCACTCGATCGAGGCAGTGCACTGGAACGATGAGTACGGCGTCAACGAGCAGCGTCGTGATGCGGGCGTACGCGAAGTGCTCGAACATGCCGGCATCGGGGTGACCAGCCACCTCGACCAACTGCTGTTCAAGCCCGGCACCATCCTGACCCGCAGCGGTGGTTATTTCCAGGTGTTCAGCCAGTTCAAGAAGGTCTGCCTGGAGCGCCTGCAGGTCGGTGCGCCGACAAGCGCCGCACGCCTGAAGGCGCAGAAACCACTGCCGATCAAGAGTGATTCGGTTCCCCACCAGCTCGAAGGTTTCGAAACGCCCAGCAAGGCCTTGCAAGCCCTCTGGCCTGCGGGTGAAGCCGAGGCCCACGCACGCTTGCAACGGTTCGTCGACGAGGCCATCGAAGACTACGATATTGCCCGTGACCTCCCAGCCCGGCCTGGCACCAGTCAGTTGTCTGCCTATCTGGCCGCCGGCGTGATCTCCCCAAGGCAGTGCCTGCATGCCGCCCTGGCGGGTAACCAGGGCGAGCTCGACAGCGGCAACCGCGGGATCCAGACCTGGATCAGCGAGCTGATCTGGCGCGAGTTCTACAAGCATATCCTGGTGGGCTACCCGCAGGTCTCGATGCACCGCGCGTTCCGCCAGCACACCGAAGCCCTGCCGTGGCGCAAGGCGCCTGCGGAACTCAGCGCCTGGCAGGAGGGCCGCACCGGTTTTCCGCTGATCGATGCGGCGATGCGACAACTGCTGGAAACCGGCTGGATGCACAATCGCCTGCGCATGGTAGTGGCGATGTTCCTCAGCAAGAACCTGCTGATCGACTGGCGCGAAGGCGAGCGGCACTTCATGCGCCATCTGATCGATGGCGACCTGTCGGCAAACAACGGCGGGTGGCAATGGAGCGCGTCTACCGGCACAGATTCGGTGCCCTACTTCCGCATCTTCAATCCCGTCACGCAGTCCAGGCGTTTCGACCCGCAAGGTCGCTTCATTGCCCATTGGCTGCCAGAGCTGGAGCACCTGGACAGCAAGACCATCCACTTCCCGGTGAAATCGGCAGGTCACTCTGCTAAAAGTAGCTACACACAACCCATCGTGAGTCTTGATAGCAGTCGTCAGCGTGCCTTGGAGGCGTTCAAGAACCTCCCCCGCTGACAAAAGCCAGGGGGCCGGATCGTGAACACTGCTCACCGTTTCTGGGTAACGGCCAGTACCAATGGGTTAGGTGCGGCCTTGGTAGAGCAACTGGTGCACCAGCAGGCCTGCGTGGCCGCCAGCGGTCGCGACAACTTGCAGTTCCATGCCATGGCCAGGCGCCATGGCCGCCGTCTGCTGGCGCTGTCGGGCACGCCGGATCAGCAGGCGGCTGGGCTACGGCAGGAATGGGGCGTGCTGGACACGCTCATCGTCAATGCCGGTACCTGTGACTATTTGCCTGCCGACATCGCTGACAGCCAGATCCTCCACGCGCTGATCACCACCAATGTTCAGGCGCTCGAGCGCTACCTGGAGGCGGCCATGCCCCTGCTGCTCAAAGCCCCACGGCCGCAGGTGGTGGTGATCCTCAACCTGTACACTGCCTGCAAACTGTCTGAGCCCTGCCTTCCCGCCAGCCCTGCCAGCAGCCTGCCCGAGCGGCTGCGTGAGCGGCGCGCCACACTCCGAACGGCCGGCATTGATTTAACCATCGTGACCCCGCACAGCCAGCATGCCCCTTGGAACACCCAGCGCATTCCGGAGCACTGGACGGCTCAGACGGCGGCGGCCGAAATCTTGTCGAAGGTGCCCGAGCGCAGGGAGGAACTGGTGCTGGAGGCCTTGGGCCTCAGGACACTCTGGCCATTGAAGTCAGTCTGACCCAGTCGGTCTGACCGCGTCAGGCAGACCGCGTCAGCCCAATTGAACCAGCCTTCGACCAAGCCACGCTGGAACGATGCGCTCTGGACACGCCAGTACGCTCCCCGCTCTCTCTGCATAGCGCCATCGACTCGTGCAGTGAGCGGCCCACCAGCCAATGGGAAGTATTCGATGATCGCCGCTAGCGCCACGGGCCAGGCAGACACCGCAGCGCCCCGCCGTGTTACAGCGGCAGGCGCTGCACGCAGTCGGCCTTACCCCATAGCAAAGGCAGAATACGGAGTAAGGCGTGGGGGTCGGCACTGGTCCAGAACGCGGTTTCCCGGGCCGGGCCGTCTGCCAGCAGCGCGCGCTCGTGCAGCAGCCGTTGCAGCTGTCGCGCCACGGCCGCGCCGGTATCGATAATGGCCACCTCACCCGGCACCAGCGTGGCCAACAAGGGGCGCAGGAAGGGATAATGCGTGCAGCCGAGGATCAGCGTGTCGCAGCCCGCAGCCAACAGCGGTTCGACGAAACCCGCGAGCAACTGGCGCAAGCGTGGGCTGTGCAAGTCACCTGACTCGATGCATTCCACCAGCCCCGGGCACGGCTGCGTGACGACCCGAACATCACCGGCGAAGCGGTCGAGCAACGCCGCAAACTTGGCGCTTTGCAGGGTGCCGGTGGTGGCCAGCACCCCCACCACCCCCGAGCGCGTTGCCGCTGCGGCAGGTTTCACGGCAGGTTCCATGCCCACCAGCGGCCAGTCCGGGTACAGGCTGCGCAAGTCAGCGACCGCCGCCACGGTGGCGGTATTGCACGCCAATACCATGGCCTTGGCACCCTGCTCGCGGAAAAAACCCGCGATGTGCCGGCAGCGTTGACGAATGTAGTCCGCCGACTTTTCGCCGTAGGGCACGTGCCCGCAGTCGGCAACATAGAGCAGGGATTCGTGCGGTAGCCGTTGCTGGATTTCGCGCAGCACCGACAGGCCACCCACCCCCGAATCCATCACGCCCACCGGCGCTGCGCGCTCAGCCATGGCGCTCGGCGCAGACCGTACAGGCCGGATCGCGCTTGACCCGCAGTTCGCGCATGCGCGTGGTCAGGGCATCGATCAGCAGCAGCCGCCCGACCAGAGGCTCACCGAACCCGGCCAGCAGCTTCAACGTCTCCAACGCTTGCAGGCTGCCGACCAGCCCCACCAGCGGCCCCAGCACGCCGGCTTCGCTGCAGGTCAGTTCGGCTTCGCTGCCATGCCCATACAGGCAGTGATAGCAGGGGCTGTCGGGACGACGGGTGTCGAACACCGACAACTGCCCTTCCAGACGAATCGCCGCCCCGCTCACCAGCGGCTTGCCGGCGGCCACACAGGCGGCATTGACCGCCTCGCGGGTGGTGAAATTGTCGGAGCAGTCGAGCACCACGTCGACGTCGGCGACCGCTACCGCCAAGCGCTCGGCATCGAGCGCCTGGCGGTGGGCGACCAGCCGCACTTCGGGGTTGAGGGCCTGCAAGCGTTGCCACGCCGAATCGACCTTGCTTTGGCCGACGCTGGCGCTGTCGTGCAGCACCTGGCGTTGCAGGTTGGTCAAATCGACGCTGTCGAAGTCTGCCAGGTGCAGCTCACCGACACCGGCCGCGGCCAGGTAAAGCGCAGCCGGGGAACCCAGCCCCCCCAGCCCGACCAACAGCGCCTTGCTCTGCTTGAGGCGCAACTGACCGGCGATGTCGACCTGTGACAGCAGGACCTGCCGGCTGTAGCGCAGCAGCTCCTGGTCGCTCAGCATGGCAGCCGCCCCAGGGACACCCGTGGCTGGCCGCCCAGATCGACCCGATTTTCCACCTCGACGAAACCCTGCTCGCTGAGCAAGGCGCATACCGCGGCGGCCTGATCGTAACCGTGTTCGAGCATCAGCCAGCCGCCCGGCAGCAGGTGCTGCGGGGCCTGCTCGATGATCTGGCGCAGGTCGCTGAGGCCGTCACGTCCGGCCACCAAAGCACTGCTGGGCTCGAAACGCACGTCACCGCGTACCAGGTGCGGGTCGTGTTCGCAGATGTAAGGGGGATTACTGAGAATCATGGCGAAGTGTTGGTCGGCCAACTGGTCGAACCAATGGCTGGCAAGCACCTGCACATTGTCCAGGCGCAAACGCTGACGGTTGCGCTCGGCCAAGGCCACGGCGGCCTCGACACGGTCCACGGCGGTCAGTTGCCAGACCGGCCGTTCGCTGGCCAGGGCCAGGGCAATGGCCCCGGTGCCGGTGCCCAGGTCGAGTACCTTGGCAGGGGTGGCGGGCAGCAGGGCCAGCGCGGCTTCTACCAGCAGCTCGGTTTCAGGCCGGGGAATCAGTGTGTCGGGCGCAACCTCCAGGTCCAGGGTCCAGAAACCCTGCTGGCCGAGGATGTACGCCACCGGCTCCCCGCCACGACGGCGTTGCAGGTAGTGCTCGAACCGTTGCGCGGCGTCGCGCTCGACGATCCGCTCGGGCCAGGTGCGCAAGTAACTGCGCGAACGGCCCAGGGCGGCTGCGAGCAGTAGCTCGGCGTCCAGCTGCGCGGTGGGCGAATCGGTCAACTGCGCGCTGCGCAGCAAGCTGGCGATGATGGTCATTCAGTCCCCCAGCGCGGCCAGTTGGTCGGCCTGGTATTCGCTGAGCAGCGGTTCGATCACCGCCTCCACGCCACCGGCCAGCACTTCGTCCAGCGAGTACAGGGTGAGGTTGATGCGGTGGTCGGTCACCCGCCCTTGCGGATAGTTGTAGGTGCGGATGCGCTCGGAGCGGTCACCCGAGCCCACCAGCAGCTTGCGCTCACTGGCAATGGCGTTCTGCGCGGCGCTGGTCTGGATGTCGTTGAGCTTGGCCGACAGCCACGACATGGCGCGAGCGCGGTTCTTGTGCTGGGAACGCTCTTCCTGGCACTCGACCACGATGCCGGTGGGCAAGTGGGTGATGCGAATCGCCGAGTCGGTCTTGTTGATGTGCTGCCCCCCCGCGCCCGAGGCGCGGTAGGTGTCCACGCGCAGGTCGGCCGGATTGATTTCGATCGCCACTTGCTCGTCGGGCTCAGGCAGCACGGCCACGGTGCAGGCCGAGGTGTGGATGCGCCCCTGGCTCTCGGTTTCCGGCACGCGCTGCACGCGGTGGGCGCCGGACTCGAACTTGAGCTTGGCGTAGACGCTGTCGCCCTCGACCCGGGCAATGATTTCCTTGTAGCCGCCGTGCTCGCCTTCGTTTTCGGAAAGCACCTCGACCCGCCAGCCGCGTTTCTCGGCATAGCGGGCGTACATGCGGAACAGATCGCCGGAGAAGATCGCCGCCTCGTCGCCACCGGTGCCGGCGCGGATTTCGAGAAACACGTTGCGGTTGTCGTTGGGGTCCTTGGGCAGCAACATGCGCTGCAGCTGCGACTCGATCTCGACCAGGCGCTCCCGGGCCTCGCGGACTTCCTCCACGGCCATCTCGCGCAGGTCAGGGTCACTGTCCTTGAGCAGCGCCTGGGCGCCTTCAAGATCGGCCTGGACCTTGCGCCAGGCCTGATAGACCGCGTTCACCGGCTCGACTTCGGCGTATTCGCGCGAGTACGTGCGAAAACGCGTCTGATCGGCGATGACTTCGCCATCGCCCAGCAACGCGGTGAGTTCTTCGAAGCGGTCCTGGAGCGTGTCCAGTTTGTTCAGCAGCGACGCTTTCATTGCGGGGTTTTGTCCGTGGAGCCCTCGTTGAGGGCGAAGAGTTCCTGGGCCATGGCCAACGCATCGACGCGGCCTTCGGCAGAGAGCTTTTTCAGTTGCACGCTGGGGGCATGCAGGAGTTTGTTGGTCAGGCCGCGGGCCAGCTGCGCGAGCACCTCTTGCGGGTTGCCGCCGTTGGCCAGCAGGCGCTGCGCCTTCTGCAGCTCGTCGTCACGCAGGCGCTCGCTTTGCTGGCGGTAGGCGCGCAGCACATCGACTGCCGCCAGTTCGCGCAGGCGCACCATGAAGTCGTCGGCGCCCACGGCCACCAGTTCTTCGGCGGCATGTGCCGCGCCCTGGCGGCTCTTGAGGTTTTCGGCAACCACATCGTGCAGGTCATCGACGGTATAGAGGTACACATCGTCGAGCTCGCCCACTTCCGGCTCGATGTCGCGCGGCACGGCGATGTCGACCATGAAGATCGGCTTGTGCCGGCGCAGCTTCAGCGCACTTTCCACTGCGCCCTTGCCCAGAATCGGCAACTGGCTGGCGGTGGAACTGATGACGATGTCGCTGTTGGCCAGCTCCTGCGGGATGTCGGCCAGCAGCACCGCATGCGCGCCGAACTGCTCGGCCAGCAGGCTGGCGCGCTCCAGGGTGCGGTTGGCCACCACGATGCGCCGCACGCCCTGCTCATGCAGGTGGCGGGCGACCAGGGTGATGGTTTCACCGGCACCGATCAGCAGGGCCTGGCTGCGCCCCAGATCACTGAAGATCTGCCGCGCCAGGCTGACGGCGGCGAAGGCCACCGACACCGGGTTTTCGCCAATGGCCGTGTCGGTGCGCACCTGCTTGGCGGCGCTGAACGTGGCCTGGAACAGCCGGCCCAGCAGCGGGCCGACGGTGCCGGCTTCACGCGCAACGGCGTAGGCGGATTTCATCTGGCCGAGGATCTGCGGCTCGCCAAGCACCAGCGAGTCGAGCCCGGAGGCGACGCGCATCATGTGTTTGACGGCAGCGTGTTCTTCATGGACATAGGCGCAGGCGCGCAGCTCGGCGAGGCTCAGGCGGTGATAGTCGGCCAGCCATTGCAGCACCTGATCGACCGAAAGCACGTCTTGCTCTATATAAAGCTCACTGCGGTTACAGGTCGAGAGGATCGCCGCTTCGCGGCTTGGGGTCAGGCGACAGAGCTGCTGCAAGGCATCGACCAGTTGCTCGGGCGTGAACGCCACGCGCTCGCGGACGTCGACCGAGGCAGTCTTGTGATTGATCCCGAGTGCAAGAAAGGCCATGCGAGGTCGCTGATTGTGACGAGAAGCCGATAATTGTCCTACTTCACAGGATTCAGAACAACCACCGTTCGCTATTGTCCCTATAAACCAAGACCATCGTTGGTGGGTTTGCCACAACGCTTGTGTCATCATCTGCAGACCGCCGGTTAGCCCTCTAAAGCCTCATTTATGAACAGACGCTACGCATTGCTGCTTGCCCTCGCCCTGCTTCAGGGCTGCCAGAGCCTGGCTCCGCATTCCACCGAGCACAGCGCGCCGGCCGAGGACACTGCCCAACAGACACCGGCCGAGCCGGTGGTCTACGGGTCATTCAAGCCCGATACGCTGTACAGCCTGCTGGTGGCTGAATTGGCCGGCCAGCGCAATCGTTTTGACATCGCCCTGGCCAACTACGTCGACCAGGCCGAAAAAACCCAGGATTCGGCCGTTTCCGAGCGCGCTTATCGCATTGCCGAATACCTCGGCGCCGATGAGCCGGCACTGGACACCGCGCTGCTCTGGGCGCGCAACGATGCCGACAACCTCGAAGCACAGCGCGCTGCGGCCATTCAACTGGCCCGCGCCGGGCGCTACGACGAGTCGATGGCCTACATGGAAAAAGTCCTGCAGGCCAAGGGCGACACTCACTTCGATTTCCTTGCCCTGTCGGCGGCCGAAACCGACCAGAGCACGCGTGACGGCCTGCTGCAAAGCTTCGATCGCCTGTCGGCCAAGCATCCGGCCAATGGTCAGCTGATTTTCGGCAAGGCCCTGCTGCTCAACCAGGATGGCAAGACCCAGGAAGCGCTGGAGCTGCTCGAATCGCACCCTGTACAAGACGGTGAAGTCGCGCCGATCCTGTTGCGCGCGCGCCTGCTGCAGACCCTCGATCGGGGTGAGGAAGCCCTGCCGCTATTGCGCAGCGCCATTGCCGACAACCCTGACGACAAGCGCCTGCGCCTGACCTACGCCCGCACCCTGGTCGAGCTCGATCGCATCAAGGACGCCAAAGCCGAGTTCATCAGCCTGGTACAGCAGTACCCCGAGGACGACGACCTGCGCTACTCGCTGGCGCTGGTCAGCCTGGAAAATCAGGACCTCGACGAAGCCGAGGGTTACCTGCAGGAACTGGTCGAGCGCGACGCCAACGCCGATGCCGCGCACCTCAACCTGGGTCGCATCCGCGAGCAACGCAACGACCCCGAGGCTGCGCTGCGCGAATACGCGCTGGTCGGGCCAGGGCCGGACTACCTCGCCGCACAACTGCGCCAGGCCGATATCCTGATTGCCAACGGCCGCGCCCGCGAAGGCTCGCGCCTGCTCGCCGAAGCGCGTGAAGCGCAGCCCGACTACGCCATCCAGCTCTACCTGATCGAGGCTGAGAGCTACAGCAACAACGACAAGACCGCCCAGGCCGACCAGGTGCTGCAGCAGGCCATCCAGCGCTACCCCGACGACCTCAACCTGCTCTACAGCCGCGCCATGCTCGCGGAAAAACGCAATGACCTGGCGCAGATGGAAAAAGACCTGCGCACCATCCTCACCCGCGAGCCGGAAAACGCCATGGCGCTGAATGCGCTGGGCTACACCCTGGCCGACCGCACCACACGCTACGACGAGGCCAAGCGGCTGATCGAGAAAGCCCTGAGCATCACCCCTGACGACCCGGCAGTGCTCGACAGCCTGGGCTGGGTCAACTATCGCATGGGCAATCTCGACGAGGCCGAGCGTGCGTTGCGCAAGGCCTTCGAGCGCTTGTCCGACGCTGAAGTCGCCGCACACCTGGGTGAAGTGCTCTGGGCCAACGGCAAGCGCCGCGACGCCCGTCAGGTCTGGGCCAAGGGCCTGGACATCCAATCCGACAGCACCGTCCTGCGCCAGACCATCCTGCGCATGACCGGCTCCGAGGCTCTCTAAGACATGTTTTTGCGCCACTGCATCACCTTCAGCCTGCTCGCCGTACTGGCTGGCTGCGCCGGTTTCGGCTCCCACGAAGCCCTTCAGGGCCAAGGCAACCCCACGCAATGGCGCGAGCACAAGGCGCAACTGACCGCGCTGGACGGCTGGCAGATCAACGGCAAGGTCGGTATCCGCGCGCCGCAGGACTCGGGCAGCGGCACGCTGTTCTGGCTGCAGCGCCAGGATTACTACGATATCCGCCTGTCCGGCCCACTGGGTCGGGGTGCTGCACGGCTTACCGGCCGCCCTGGGGCGGTGGTGCTGGAAGTGGCCAACCAGGGCCGCTATGAGGCCCCGACCCCCGAAGCGTTGCTGGAAGAACAGCTGGGCTGGCGTTTGCCCGTCTCGCATCTGGTCTGGTGGGTTCGCGGCCTGCCCGCACCCGACAGCAAGAGCCAGCTCACCCTCGATGGCGACAGCCGCCTGGCCAGCCTCGCCCAGGATGGCTGGAAGGTCGAATACCTGAGCTACACCGAGCAGAACGGCTACTGGCTGCCCGAGCGCATCAAGCTGCATGGCGAAAAGATCGACGTGACCCTGGTGATCAAGGACTGGCAACCGCGCCAGCTGGGCCGCTGAACCATGCTGACCCTGCCCGCCCCGGCCAAGTTGAACCTGTGGCTGCACATCCTGGGTCGACGCGATGACGGCTACCACCTGCTGGAAACGGTATTCCAGTTTCTCGACCACGCTGACGAGCTGCGTTTCGCGTTGCGCGAAGACGGGCAGATCCGCCTGCACCACAGCCTCGCGTCGGTGCCTCACGACAGCAACCTGATCGTTCGCGCCGCCCGGCAACTGCAGCAGCAGTCGGGCTGCAGGCTGGGCGCCGACATCTGGCTCGACAAGGTGCTGCCCATGGGCGGCGGCATTGGCGGCGGCAGTTCCGATGCCGCCACCACCCTGCTGGGGCTCGATCATCTCTGGCAACTGGGCTGGAGCCCTGACCGGCTGGCCACGCTGGGCCTGGCACTGGGTGCGGATGTTCCGGTGTTCGTGCGCGGTCACGCCGCCTTCGCACAAGGGGTGGGCGAACAGCTCACGCCTGTCGATCCCGTCGAGCCCTGGTATGTGGTGCTGGTGCCGCAAGTGTCTGTCAGCACAGCAGAAATTTTTTCACATCCAGAGTTGACACGGGATTCCCTCCCCCTTAAGATGCGCCCCGTTCCCGAGGGAAACAGTCGTAATGACTGCCAGCCGGTGGTAGAGCAACGTTATCCAGAAGTTCGCAATTCGCTGATTTCATTGGGTAAATACACGGAAGCTCGATTAACCGGTACTGGAAGTTGCGTGTTTGGGGCCTTCCCAAGCAAAGCCGAAGCTGATAAAGTTCTGGCCCTTCTTTCAGAGACCCAAACAGGGTTTGTCGCTAAAGGTTGCAACACTTCAATGTTGCATCGGAAGCTGCAAAGTCTGCTCTAGAAGTCGAATACAGCGTATTCGCAGCAACAGATACAGGGGCGTCGCCAAGCGGTAAGGCAGCAGGTTTTGATCCTGCCATGCGTTGGTTCGAATCCAGCCGCCCCTGCCATTTTCCTATTCTCATCCAGGTTACCCTCAGCCTTCAGGTACTGCGCGTGTCCAAGATGATGGTCTTCACGGGGAATGCCAACCCCGATCTGGCTCGGCGTGTCGTACGTCAGCTGCATATTCCACTGGGTGATGTTTCTGTCGGCAAGTTCTCCGACGGCGAGATCAGCACTGAGATCAATGAAAACGTTCGCGGTAAAGACGTCTTCATCATCCAGCCCACGTGCGCTCCAACCAATGACAACCTGATGGAACTGGTCGTGATGGCAGATGCCTTCCGCCGCTCCTCAGCGTCTCGAATCACCGCCGTGATTCCCTACTTCGGATACGCCCGCCAAGATCGCCGTCCGCGTTCGGCACGTGTAGCCATCAGCGCCAAAGTCGTCGCTGACATGCTCACTGTCGTCGGTATCGACCGTGTACTCACCGTCGACCTGCACGCTGACCAGATCCAAGGCTTCTTCGATATTCCCGTCGACAACATCTACGGCTCGCCCGTACTGGTCGATGACATCGAAGACCAGCGTTTCGACAACCTGATGATCGTTTCCCCAGACATTGGTGGCGTCGTGCGTGCACGTGCCGTGGCCAAGTCACTGGGCGTCGATCTCGGGATCATCGACAAACGCCGTGAAAAGGCCAATCACTCCGAAGTGATGCACATCATCGGCGACGTCGAGGGGCGCACCTGCATCCTGGTAGACGACATGGTCGACACCGCCGGCACCTTGTGCCATGCGGCCAAGGCCCTGAAAGAACACGGCGCTGCCAAGGTCTATGCCTACTGCACGCACCCTGTGCTTTCCGGCCGCGCGATCGAGAACATCGAGAAGTCGGTCCTGGACGAACTGGTGGTGACCAACACCATCCCGCTGTCCGCCGCTGCTCAAGCCTGTGACCGTATCCGCCAACTGGATATCGCACCGGTAGTTGCCGAAGCGGTTCGCCGCATCAGCAACGAAGAATCGATCAGTGCGATGTTCCGCTAAGCGGAACCCGCCCTGACGAAAAGCGCCCCGCCCCAACCTCTTGTTGGGGCGGGGCTTTTTTGCCCACCCCGTTTGGCGCTGGTCGCAAACGCCTTCGGGAGCTGGCTATTTTGGAGATATACCATGACTGATTTCATCCTGAACGCCCAAAAGCGTACTGACCTGGGGAAAGGTGCGAGCCGCCGCCTGCGTCATTCGCAAAGCATCCCTGCCGTTGTCTACGGTGGTAACAAAGAAGCTGAATCCTTGACCATCGTGTTGAAGGAAATCGCCAAGCTGTTCGAAAACGAAGCTGCTTTCAGCCACGTCATCGAGCTGAACGTCGACGGCACCAAGCAAAACGTCATCGTCAAGGCCATGCAGCGTCACCCGGTCAAGCAGTTCATCATGCACGCCGACTTCATTCGTGTCGTTGCTGGCCAGAAACTGACTGCCAAGGTTCCGGTTCACTTCGTCAACGAAGAAACCACCGTCAAGAACGGCGGCGAGATCTCCCACACCGAAACCGAGATCGAAGTGTCCTGCGAAGCCAAGGACCTGCCTGAGTTCATCGAAGTTGACCTCAATGGCGCTGAAGTCGGCACCATCATTCACCTGTCCGACCTCAAGGCTCCGAAAGGCGTCGAGTTCGTGGCCCTGGCCCACGGCGACGACAAAGCCGTTGCCAACGTTCACGCACCGCGCGTCGTTGCTGAAGAAGAAGGTGAAGAAGGCGCTGCCGAGTAATCACTCGCACGCCGGTGTAGGTCAGGGTACAGTGCCGCGCACTGTAACCTGACTGCCCCAAGGAAGAGCCCCTGACGTGACCGCCATCCAGTTGATCGTTGGCCTGGGAAATCCCGGCCCCGAATACGAACAGACCCGGCATAACGCAGGGGCTCTTTTCGTTGAACGCATTGCCAGCGCCCAGCGTGTTTCACTCAGCGCTGACCGCAAGTATTTCGGCCTGACGGCAAAATTCAGCCATCAGGGCCGCGACGTTCGTTTGCTGATCCCCACCACCTACATGAATCGCAGCGGCCAGTCCGTCGCGGCTCTGGCCAATTTCTTCCGCATTACGCCGCAAGAAATCCTGGTGGCCCACGACGAACTCGACCTGCCCCCCGGCGTCGCCAAGCTCAAGCGAGGCGGCGGCCATGGCGGGCACAACGGGCTGCGCGACATCATCGCGCAACTCGGCAACCAGAACGATTTCCACCGCCTGCGGCTTGGCATTGGCCACCCGGGCGACGCCAAGCTGGTATCGAACTTCGTGCTGGGCCGCGCACCGCGCGCCGAACAGGACAAGCTAGACACCAGTATCGATTACGCCCTCGGCGTGCTGCCAGATGTCCTCGCTGGCGACTTCGCCAAGGCGATGCGCGAGCTGCACGGCCAGAAGGCCTGACTTCCTAGAGAGGGGAATTCACATGGGTTTCAATTGCGGCATCGTCGGTCTGCCCAACGTTGGCAAGTCCACCCTGTTCAACGCGCTGACCAAATCGGGCATCGCCGCTGAGAACTTCCCCTTCTGCACCATCGAGCCCAACAGCGGCATCGTGCCGATGCCCGACGCTCGTCTGGCAGCGCTGGCCGAGATCGTCAAGCCCAACCGCATCCTGCCGACCACCATGGAATTCGTCGACATCGCCGGCCTGGTGGCGGGCGCGTCGAAAGGTGAAGGCCTGGGCAACAAGTTCCTGGCCAACATCCGCGAAACCGATGCCATCGCCCACGTGGTGCGCTGCTTTGAAGACGAGAACGTGATCCACGTCTCCAACAGCGTCGACCCCAAGCGCGACATCGAGATCATCGACCTGGAACTGATCTTCGCCGACCTCGACAGCTGCGAGAAGCAACTGCAGAAAGTCACCCGCAACGCCAAGGGCGGTGACAAGGACGCCTTGGCGCAGAAAGCCATCCTGGAACAACTCATCCCCCACTTCACCGAAGGCAAGCCTGCGCGCAGCCTGATGAAGAACATGGGCGCCGACGAGAAAGCCCAGATTCACGGCTTCCACCTGCTGACCAGCAAGCCGGTGATGTACATCGCCAACGTCGCCGAAGACGGCTTCGACAACAACCCGCACCTTGATGTGGTGCGCGCCATCGCCGAAGAAGAAGGCGCGGTCGTGGTGCCGGTGTGCAACAAGATCGAAGCCGAAATCGCCGAGCTCGATGACGGCGAAGAAAAAGACATGTTCCTCGAGGCCCTGGGCCTTGAAGAACCCGGCCTGAACCGCGTGATCCGCGCCGGTTACGAGCTGCTCAACCTGCAGACCTACTTCACCGCCGGCGTGCAGGAAGTCCGTGCCTGGACCGTGCGCATCGGCGCCACCGGCCCACAAGCGGCTGGCGTGATCCATACCGACTTCGAAAAGGGCTTCATCCGCGCCGAAGTCGTGGCCTACGACGACTTCATCCAGTTCAAGGGTGAAAGCGGCGCGAAGGAAGCGGGCAAATGGCGCTTGGAAGGCAAGGACTACATCGTCAAGGACGGTGACGTGATGCACTTCCGCTTCAACGTCTAAGCGGCTGCGCGCAGCACCACGGCAAAGCCCCCCATCGGGGTCATGCCAGTCAGTTAACGTAAGAGCGAGCTTGCTCGCGAAGCACTCAGGGCCAGCGCGCTTATCGAGCATGAACGCGTTGCCTAGGCGCGCTTCGCGAGCAAGAACTGGGCTTTCCTTCGCTTCTACCGTGAATCGTTAACTGACTGGTATGACCCCGATGGGGGGCTTTGTTGTTTCCGAGCGCAAAACATCCTTGCCGCGAGGATCTTTCAGCTACCGATGCGCACCGCCCCGCGCAAGCCCTTCCCCCTCGCTCGCTCACCTGCGGGTCGATACACCAGCCCCCGGTAACACAGCACGCAGATCATCCAGTCGATCAACAGCGTCCACAGATTGTGCGAGAGGAAATGCGCCCCTTGGGCCATGCGCCCCAGTGACAACACCGCACCCAAGCTCAGCGCCAGCACCAGCGCCACCTGCGCGGCCCTCGGACGCCGATCACGCAACGCGAAGAACAGCGCCAGCAGCGAGAAACCGGTGGAGGCGTGCCCGCCTGGCCAGCACAGGCCGGGTTTGAGGGTTTCGGCGCGATGGGCGAGTAATGGCGTGTAGGTTTCGCTGCCGCCGAATTCGCTCAGGCTCCATGGGCAGTGCACGCCCGTGGCGATCTTCAGCGGCATCACCACCGAGGTGGTCAGGCTCAAGGCCAGCACCACATAGCCCAAGACTCTGCGCCACGGGCGCAGCGGTGCATAGAACCAACTGGCCACAAAGGCCACCAACAGCAGCACCGCCAGCACGATCACCGCCTGCTTGACGCGGTCATGCAGGATGTTTTCCAGCCAGTAGCTGTTGCGGCCAATGAAACCTGTACCGGGCTGGTAGAACAGATGGGCCAGTTGGAAGTCGATGTGGGTCATGTCGAACAACAGCATCAACCCCATCAGCAACAGAGGAATGCCCAGCGCCAGGCGGAAATTGAACGGCCGCGAGGCAGTGGACGAAAGCGCGATAGCCATGCAGAAACTCCGCTAATAAAGGAAATGACACAGCGCTCAGCGAAAGGCGTCGGCTGCCGTCGAAAGGCGCGCAGTTACCCAGCACTGGCGCGCAATTACAGTAGATCGATTTCGGCGCGACGATAGTTCGACAGGTATCGCCAACTAGTGAAAAGATTGTAAAAAATCCGTTCAAAACAGTGCCGCGGCACATTCTAAATAATCATTCATCCAGCGCGCACAGACTTTAATAATTTCCCTACAAATAATTACACTTTCAGCAAAAAGCTTTCACGAAAACTTGATGATTGGCGGCATAGAGTTGGCGCCATCCAAGAACGGCTCACGCCTCGACTCCTTTACCTTTCCTCAAAGACTCCCATGCTGAACATCAAACCTGTGCGTCCTGAAGTTGTGACGGTACTTGCCAGTGGGTTCCTTCTGGCAGCCTTCAACCTGCCGCTCTGGCGGCACCTCGATAGCATCACCGGTTCGGCCGGCGCCGGCTGGCAGCCGGCCGTGGCGTTTGCCGTCATGCTGTTCGGCGTGTTCACCGCAATTCTTACCTGGCTGGCATTGCCGAAACTGTTGAAACCGGTATTGATCACACTGTTCATGGTCAGTGCAGGTGTAACTTATTTCATGAACCGCTACGGCATCATGATCGACGCGGGGATGCTACGCAATACCGTACAAACCAATGCCACAGAAGTACGCGACCTGCTCTCTCCGAAACTTTTTATTTATATAGCGCTGTTAGGGGTATTGCCGTCGGCGCTGCTCTGGCGAACGCCCATACACTACCGCTCGGTATTACCAAGCCTATTCAGCAAAACGCTGGTCACAGCCAGTTGCGCAGCCCTGATCACGGCAGCGGGCTTGATCAACTATCAAGGGTTGTCGTCAATGCTGCGCAATCACCATGAACTTCGGTTGCTGGTGGTACCCAGCAACTATATCGGCGCCTCGATCAATTACCTGCGTGAACAATGGGTCACCGCACAAACCCCGTTCACGCCGGTCGGCGAAGATGCCGTGCGCGCCCGAACGACCAGCCCGCAGACACGCAAATCCTTGACCGTGCTGGTGGTGGGTGAAAGCGCCCGCGCTGAAAACTTCAGCCTGCTGGGCTATGGTCGCCAGACCAACCCTGAACTGAGCAAAGAGCAAGGCCTGGTGGCCTTTACCGACATGCACTCCTGCGGCACCGAAACCGCCGTGTCGGTGCCCTGCATGTTCTCCAACCTCGGGCGTGCGGGCTACAGCGCCGCGGCCGTGAGCAATCGAGAGGGCTTGCTCGATGTGCTCAAGCGGGCTGGCCTGCACGTGATCTGGCGCGACAACCAGTCTGGCTGTAAAGGCACCTGTGGCAATGTCACCGTGCAAGATGTCAGCAACGCCAAGGACCCCGCCCTGTGCGCAGACCATGAGTGCCGCGACGAGATCCTGCTGCAAGGCCTGCAACAGACCCTCGACCACCTCGACCATGACACCGTACTGGTGCTGCACCAGATGGGCAGCCACGGCCCGGAATACTACAAACGCTACCCCGCCGCCTTCGAGCGTTTCACGCCCGTGTGCAAAAGCAACGCATTGGACAAATGCAGCCGCGACAGCATCGTCAACGCCTACGACAACACCTTGCTCTACACCGACCATGTGCTCGCGCAACTGATCGACACCCTGCGCAAAAACCAGGACCGCGTCGACACCGCCATGATTTATCTGTCGGACCACGGCGAATCACTGGGCGAGTACAACCTGTTCCTGCACGGTACGCCGTACATGCTCGCGCCCGATCAGCAGAAGCACGTGCCGTTGCTGGTGTGGCTGTCGCCGTCGTACCAGAAAAGCACGGGGCTGGACATGACCTGCCTGGAACACGACCGCGATACCCCGTTGAGCCAGGACAACCTGTTCCACTCGATGCTGGGGCTGTTGAATGTACAAACGCAGGCCTACAAGCCCGCGCTGGACCTGTTTTCGGGCTGCCGGCCTGCCCACCTGGCGAGCAACCTCCCCGCCAAGGCGCTGGCGGCAACGAACTAGGCCCGTCCAGGGCGCGCTTATTCCGTCACAGCGCAGCCACCTGCGCAGGTGGCGAGTGCCACCGGTCCAGCGACCTGCCTGAACGGAGCGCCAACGGCCGCAGGAGGCCGGCCGGGTGATTCGCGCCGGGCTCACGCTGCCTAGGTCTGCGCCCCCGGCGGATGTCCAAAATGCGCCTTGTACGCATGGCTGAAGTTGGCCGGGTTGGCGTAGCCCAGGCGAAAAGCGATCTGCGCCACTTGCCATTTGCGCTGACGCAGCAAGGTGCGCGCCAGTTCCATGCGCGCCTGGCGCAAGTACTGCAGCATCGACTGACCATACACGCTGACAAATGCCCGACGCAGGGTGGTCTCGCCAACCCCGAGCTGGCGCGCCAGGGCCACGCTGCCCGGTGGGTCGATCAAGTGTGCGTCGAGGATGCTGCGGGCTTCATGGGCGATGTCACGTTGCCCTCGCGGCGTGGGCTTGGGCCGAGCCGGTTCGCCCTTGAGAAAGGCGGCCAGCTCCACCAGTACCGCCAGGCTCAGGCTTTCCTGGTTCAAGCGCTCGAGTGCGCCCTCGTACGGCGAGTGGTACAGCCGCTCGAGCAACACACCCAGGGCCTTGCAGCGGTTGAACTCGGTGAATTGCATGCCGTCGTAGAGCAGGCCCAACAACGGACGTAGGGCGTCATCTTCTTCGGCCAGCTCTTGCAGGAAATCCCCCGCAATACGCAGGCCGGCCATGCGCGCATGGCTGCCGGCGGGCAACTGGTCCACCGCCTCCATGCTCTCGCTCAAGCCCAGGCAATGGATACCGCCCAAGGTATAACGATTCAGTTGCCCGTCGACCCGGTGTTGCCACTGGCCATCGAGCACCTGCACCAGACACAGGCTGCCTGGCAGGACCTTGTCGATGCGCACCGGCTCAGGAAATTGCAGGTTGCAGTCGAAGTACTGCAAATGCGCACGCACCGTGCGCGCCCGGTAATGCCCGATGGCGCTGCCGATCACCTGCTGCGCGCTGTCGTCCAGCACGCCGGCCGTGGCCAGCACCGCAGGATGGTCGTACACAAAGTGCGTATCCAGGTAAGGGGTCCAGCGTTTCATCGGTCGCATATCCACGGGTGCTGCAAGACGGTGTGCATGATAACGCCGTCACAGCAGATTCCTTGTGCGTTGTGAGCAACGGCTTGTTTGTTGTGGGCCACGGCCCAGGTGCTTGGCAGATCGTGTTCGGTTGCCTTCAATACGGCTTTGGCGTGCCCGAGGCCCTGATACAGCGGCGTGCTTGCAACGGCCGCGACAGTGCGCCGCGCTGCGCAAACCCTTTTCAGGACGGCCAGGAACTGAGGGCCTGCGGGCCCACATCCATGGCGCAAGGCCACTTTCACCGGCCTGCAAGCGCACCGGTAGCGTGCCTTGCAAAGGAATCGTCCAGGCGCTGTAGACCGTGGGCCAGGCCAGAAATTTCACGGCCAGGAAACCGAAACGCGGAGCCATTGCGCGGTCATTGCGAGACCGGCTATCGAGCCGGCGCTGCAACGATCGCAACGGCCACCGTCACAGGCCGCTGATGCTGCCGATCTCGCGGCCGCCCCAGGCCCCACCTGAGCCCTGCCACACCTGATGATGTCGAGAATGAATAGATGATGAATCGCCTGCGACGGATGGCCTGGCCATTGATGGTTGTGCTGTTGCCGCTAGCCCTGATGGCCTGGAGCAGCCTGCAAAGCTGGCGAGCCAGCAACGTGCTGGAAGAGGCGCAGGTGATGCAGCAGTGGCTGGCCAACCCGAGCGATGAGCTGTTGCAGCGGTTGTCGTACGCCGAACGCACCCAGGCCATCTCGGCGCAGGGTCGGCGCGACCAGTTCGCGTGGAAAATACGCGAGGCCCAAGCCGATCGCCCCCCCCTGCTCATGCGCAAGGCCCTGGCCTGGCTGGCCTACTGGCTGGCACTGGCTGCGCTACTGGCAGGACCGGGTACGTGGATCAAACTGCGCATGGATGCCTGGCGCGCACTGAAATCCCAACAGTACCTGTACAACCACCTGAGCCAGAGCTGGCACGTGATCGGGCGTTGGCTGGTGGCCTATACCGGCCTGCTGGTGGCCGCCATCGGCACCAGCCTGCTGTATGAGCTGAGCTACGGCTGGAGCCACCTCAAAGGCGGTGGCTGGGCCATGGCGCTGGTGGCGATTCCCGTGCTGGGGGTGATGGGTATTGGCATCATGCTGATCGTGCGTCTGCGCAAACGCTGGCAGGCGATGGACACGCCGATGTCGAGCGTTCTCGGTCGTGGCCTGAGCCGTAGCGAGGCGCCCGGTGTATGGGCTTGGGTCGAGGCCCTGGCCAGCAAGCTCGACGCGCCCATGCCCGATCACATCGTCGTGGGTGTGGACCAGTCGTTCTTCGTGACCTGCGTGAACGTCACCCTGCAGCCTTCAGGCCAGACGCTCAGCGGTCGCACGATGTATCTACCGCTGCCCTACCTGTGCACCCTCAGCCAGGCAGAGACTGCCGCGATCATTGGTCATGAGCTGGGCCACTTCAACAACCGCGATACTGAGCGCGGCAGTGAGGTTTCGGCGCATTTCCGCTTGATGTGCGAGCACTTCGAGCTGATCCGCGCCCAAGACCCTGACCCCTCGTGGATCGAACGCCCCGCCATCTGGATCACCGCGCAGTTCCTGCTGCACTTTCAGCTGGCGGTGCATCACTGGGGCCGCGCCGAGGAACTGCTGGCCGACCGCAGCGCCGCGAAGATAGCCGGCACACGTCTGTTCGCCCAGGCCCTGCTGCGGGTCATCGCGCTGGAAAGCGAAATCAGGCAACTGCTCGACGACCGCCAGCACGGCAATGTGCTCCAGGCCCTGGCCGAGCATCTCCAGCGCACGCCGATGCGGCTGGATGATCAGGTGCTGGAACACACCGTGAACCACCCATTCGATACCCACCCCGCGACAGCGCTGCGCTTGCGCCATCTGCAGGTGGAGATCGATGCCGAGCTGTTGGCCCAGGCCACCCGCACACCCCGAGAGCAAGACCGCCAGTGGTTCGGCCAACTGACCCAAGCGCCTGCGCCGTCGAACATCGCTGGGGCCTGGGCATGAGCCTCGGTGCTCGGCACGTTGCCGCCCACAGCGTCCCACCCGTTTCTCTTCAGGCCGCGCCACCACGGCCCCTCACCCCGTCCCTCCCTTACCAGGAAACCCAGCCATGAGCACCCCACAGAATCCCGACCCGTTGGCCAACCTGGCCGAATCGCTGACCCGTGAACACAGCCAGGCCCAAGAAGCCAGCCGCCAGCAAGTGATCGATGAGCTCAAGGCGGTCATCGCGCAGGTCCCTGAGCAAAGCGAGTTCACCAACACCCGCCGCTTCAAGGTGTGGGGGCCCATCCTGCTGGTGGGGGCCTTGGTACTCCTGGGCATGGCGATCCACGCCGGCAACACCAAGTCCATGATTTTCACCCTGGTGATGGTCGCCCTCTTCGCGGTCCTGACCTGGCAACACCGCAACGCCGGCAACGCTGTGTTCATGCGGCTGAACCGCCGGCAGCTGACGGTCGACACCCTGAGCGCCCCGGTCGAGCTGACCGACATCGCCGACATCCATGTCAAGGATGAGGGCTTGATCACCCAGCAGACGCTGACCCTGCGCCCTGGCGCGCCGCTGCCCAAGCACCGCGCCACGTTCAAGTTGTTCGGCAATCAGGCCCTCGCGCTGGCCAAGCCTGCGCCGAACATCCGCATTCAGTCGGCCGGCGTGATGCGCAATGGCCAACGCCTGCACATCGAAGAAATCGCTGCCGTGCTGGATGCCTACCGCATGGCCGCGCATGCCCAGCAGCAGCTCGATGCCCTGCAACGTCGCTGATCGGTGCTCGCCGGGCCGCTCGCCGCACCGTGTATGCGCGGCAAACCTCGCTGATCCGAGCCCGCGCGCGTGACGCCCCTCCACCGCGCGAGCGTTTTCGGCAACACCTGGGGCGCTGGCAGCGCGGAACCGCGCCTGCGCTGGCGGGTCAACCAATCCCCCTCCGATGGAAGACACCGCCATGCTGGCGCAGCGCCTTGAGTCGCCGTCTTTGCACGATCTGCAGACCACCGTTACCGAGCGACTGGCCAGCACCGAAGCAGCGCTGGTCGTGCAGTTCTCCGCCCCCGAGCAGTACCCGGCGCCCATCCTGGCGGCATTGGATGCGTTGTGCGCAGCCCACGGCCCCCGGCTCGAAGTGCGCTTCTGGGGCCACTTCGCGGGGCAGCCATTCGATGGACGCACGTTGGCGTCGCTGCCCCACGTCCACGTCTTGACCCTCGATTGCCTCTATCAGGTCGAGAACCTTGAACGGCTAGGGGGCCTGACTCAGCTGCACAGCCTGGCGCTGGGCATGGACAGGCTCGATCTCAACCCCGTGCTGGCCCTGGATAACCTGCGCACATTGCGCAGTTTGAGGGTCGCCCAGGAAATCGGGACGAAGCTCGATCTGCACCCGGTGAGCCAGCTGCCCCACCTGCAAGCCTTGCACGTGAACGCCAAAACCACCGGGCTGGCACCGCTACAGGCGCTCCAGGGCCTGACTGCCTTGAGCCTCTACCGCCAGCCGGCCAGCACCACGTTGGAAGTGATCGCCACCCTCCCCGGCTTGCGTGATCTGGCCATCGGTTTCGGCAGCCGCGAGGGCATGCCTGAGCTGAGCAGCCAGAGCACCACGCACCTGCACCTGTGCCGTGCGCGCGGGTTACAAGGCCTGGACCTGGCGCAGTTTCCAAGCTTGGAAGTGCTGCAGATCGAAGACCAGCCGCACATTGCCAGTCTGGACCTGACCCCTTGCAAGGATCTGCACGCGCTGCGCCTGGAAAACCTCAAGACGCTGGCCCAGCTCGCTGGCACGCATGAGGTGGCACTGCGCAAACTGTCGATCTACAAGACGCCGGCCCTGGACCTGCTGGCCCTGCTCGATCCGCCACCGCCGAGCCTGCAGGCCGTGCGCCTGATCAGCGGCAAGCGCGGCCTTGACCGGCCGCTCGATGCTCGGCGCATAGCGCTTGGCCTGGCTGGAATCGACGGCCTGTTCGCCTGAGCCTGGCGGACCCACAGCGCTTGGCGCGCCGATTCAGCGGCGCTGGCAGGGATGATCGCGCCGGCGCAGAGGGGGCGCGGCGCCTGACCTCGCCCGGCGCCAACCCCGCCCGCCGAGGATACCTCGCCTGTGGCCGGTGGGGCGTCATAGCGCCCCCGCCGCGCTCCTGCAGGCACCCCGCAGCAGCGCGCATGACGAGGTTGAAACGCCCAGCCCCGCACGGCGAACCGCTGCCGCTCAGCGGCGCGCAATCACGCGTTGCCGTTCAGGCCGCATGACGTCGGCCACGCCGCGCTTACAACACCGCGCGGTCGACCAACACCTGCAACCGGTCCTGCGAACACCGCTCGACCCGCGCATGGACCCCGTACACCTCAGCCAGCAGCGCCGGTTGCAGTACCTCCTGCGGGGTGCCGCAGGCCACCACGCGGCCCTGGCTGAGCATCACCAGGGTGTCGGCATGCCTGGCCGCGAGGTTGATGTCGTGCAGCACGGCGATGGCCAGCAGGCGCTGGGCCTGCACGCGCTGGCGCACGGCGTCCATCACCCGCAGTTGATAGTGCAGGTCCAGGGCGCTGGTGGGTTCGTCGAGCAACAGCACCTGGGGATTGCGGGCCAGGAGCTGGGCCAGCGCGACCAGCTGTTTCTGCCCGCCCGACAGCGCATCCAGCCCGCGCTCGGCCAGGTGCTCGATGCCCAATTGGCGCAATGCCTCGAAGGCGATCGCCGGCGGATTGTCGGCGCCGCTGACGCGCAGGCCGACGATGATGCTTTCCAGCACCCCCAAGGCAATGTCGGGTGGCAGTTGCTGGGGCATGTAGCTCAGGCGGCGGGCGCGCTCGGCGAAACTCAGCCGGGTAACCTCGACCCCATCGAGGCTCAGCCCACCCTTCATCGGCTCCAGGCCAGCCAGCGCCCGCAGCAAGGTGGACTTGCCGGCACCGTTCGGGCCGACCAGCGCCACCAGGCTGCCGCTGGGCAGCGGCGGCAGGCTCAGGTTGTGGATAACCGGGCGCGAACCGTAGCAGACGCACAGCGCGTTGATCGACAGGCTCACAGGTTTCTCCCCCGGCGGAACACCAGCACCACGAACACCGGCACCCCGACCAATGCGGTGACGATGCCCACCGGCACGATCATGCCCGGCAGAATCAGTTTGCTCGCCACCGACGACAGCGCCAGCAGCAAGGCCCCCACCAGCGCACTGGCCGGCAGCAGGAAACGTTGGTCCTCACCCACCAGCAGGCGGGCGATGTGTGGCCCGACCAGGCCGATGAACCCGATGGTGCCGACGAATGCCACCGCGGTGGCCGCCAGCAGGCTGATGCGCAGCAAGGAGGCGTGGCGCAGGCGCCGGGTATCGACCCCGAAGCTGCGTGCGCGGTCCTCGCCCATGCGCAGCAAGGTCATTGCCGGTGCTGCGCGCAGCGAGAACGGCATCACCACGGCCAGCACGATCGCCAGGAGCGTGAGCGAGTCCCAGTTGGCCCGCGCCAGGCTGCCGAGGGTCCAGAACACCAACTGTTGCAGTACATCTTCGGTGGCCAGCATCTGCAGCAGCGACACCAGCGCGTTGCAGCTGAACACCAGGGCGATGCCGAACAGCACCAGGCTCTGCACCCCGGCACCGCGCAGGCGTGACATCACTTGCAGCAGCAGCACCGACAGGCAGGCGAAGACGAACGCCATCAACGGCACCTGCACACTGGGCGCCAGCCAGGCCGCACTCAACGGGTAGGCGATCGCCAGCGACGCGCCCAGCGCCGCCGAGGACGACACGCCCAAGGTGAACGGGCTCGCCAGCGGGTTATCCAGGATCGCCTGCATCTCGGCACCGGCCAGCGACAACGCAGCACCCACCAGCACCGCCATCAGCGCATAGGGCAGGCGCACGTTCCAGATGATCACCCGCTCGGTGGCGCTGAGGCTGGCCGGGTCGAACACGCCGTGGATCAGTTGCCACAGGCCCATGCCCGATGCACCGCTGGCCAGATCTGCGAGCACGGCCAGCACCAGCAACAGCGCCAATGCAATGACCAGCCAGGTACGTCGCCACAACAGATGGCGATAGCGCGCCACTGCGTGCAACGCACCGGTGGAGGGCTGCGCGGTCATTTCGCATCGATCCAGTAACTGCCTTGAAGGTCGACCTTGAGCAGTTGGTTGATCTCGGCCAGGGTCGCTTGCGGGTCGAGGTCTTTGAACCGCTCAGGGTGGATCCAGCGGGCCATGGCTTCGATGGCGAGAATGTTGAACGGCGAGTTGTAGAAGTCGTGCCACAGGGCGTGGGCCTGGCCTTGCTGGATCGGCCGCAGCGGGGCGAACTCGGGGCGTGCGGTGATACGCGCCAGGCTTTCGCGGGCGGTGTTTTGCGCGACGCCAGCCCCGAGCAACACGCCCGGGGCGCGGTTGCCGGTGGCGATGTACACGTCCGGGTCCTGCTGCAGCACGTACTCGACGCTGACATCGCCCAGCGCACCGGGCACCACGTCGGCGGCGATGTTGTGCCCACCCACGGCGGTGACCACGCTGCCCAGGCCGCTCTTGCCGGTGGTGTGCCCCGGGGCCTGCCACACGCCGGGCAGCAGTTCGAGAAAGACCTTGGGCCGCTCGCTGTCCTTGATACCCGCGACACGTTGCTCGACCTGCTGCAGGTGGCGCTCGTACAGACTGAGGAAGTGCTGCGCCTGCTCTTGGCGGTCAAGCAAGGTGCCCAGGGCTTGGAGGCTGACCCGGGTGTTGCGGATCGGGTGCACGCGGAAATCGATGAACAGCACCGGCACCCCGGCTTTGGCCAGTAGGTCAGCCACCGGGCTGTGCTGGGTAGGGCCTTCGCCGGCGATGCTGAAGATGGCCAGGTCCGGTTTCAGGGCCAGGATCTGTTCGGCGCTGACGCTTTGCTCGGAGGCTTGGCCGATCAGCGGCAGCTGGCTGATCTGTGGGTACTGTTTGGCGTAGACCTCATAGGTATGCGGGTCGAGCAGGCGCATGTCGTTCTGCCAACCGACCACGCGCTGGAACGGGTTATCGCGGTCCAGCAGCGCCAGGGCGAAGAACAGCCGACCTTCACCCAGCACGATGCGTTGCGGCGCGTGGTCGACGCTGACGGTACGGCCGAGGACATCGGTCACCTGCGCGGCACCTGCAGGCGTAGGCAAACCCAGGCAGCAGCAGGCAATGGCGAACAACGGCAGCAGACGCCGCCAGGTGGGCAAGCGGTTCATGGGCAGGGCTCCAGGGAAGTCGATGGACAGGAAGCGGCGAACGCGGCGGTGCCGCAGGCGCAGTACGAAGGGATTGGCAGGCCCTTGGCGGGAACCAGGATCGAGGATCGGCCCACGCGTTGCAGAGGGGCGCAGCACGATTGCCGGCGCGACACAGCGCGTACGTGTGCCCTCGCCTAGCGCTGGCTGCGTGCAGACCTTGCGCAACGCGATGCACTGCGCGGCATAGCGAATGCATCCCATTCGAGCGGCAATAGTCTAAAGACTCGCCATCGATCACGGCTGTGCGGGAATGTAATGGTCTGCCACTGCTGGCGGCGCCATTACACGCCATTACATCGAAGCCGTCTGCGGGGCTGGTTGCACCGGAGCTGTCTGCTGGGTCTGGACTGCGGCTCAGCCCACTGTAGGGGCGAGCTTGCTCGCGATGGACGTCAACGATGACGCGAACGCCTGGCCAAACGCGGTGCCTGGGCGTTGTTCGCGAGCGAGCTCGCGATGGACAAAACAAACGGCTTTAGTCGCGATCGGACGCGAAGCGGCGCCAATCGCTGCCATGCGACGTTGACAGGCCCGTGCAGTACCCCTTGAAACGCTGGCGTCTCACCCCAGCAGCTTGTGCAACGCCTGGCAGTCCGCCGCATGCCAGTCGGTCAGCTCCGGCCAAGGGTTGTCCGGCACGTTCACCAGCACGGTGCGGGTGCCCGCCGCACGGCCGCTGTCCAGGTCGATGCGGTAGTCACCGACCATCACCATCTCGGCCGGCGCTACGCCCCAGGCCTGGGCGATCTTCAGAAGCCCTTCGGGGCTGGGTTTGGGCTCAGCCTCATCGCGCCCTAGCACCTGTGAGCGTTCAAAGCAGTCGGCGATGCCGATGGCTTGCAGCGTGACATGGGCCAGCTCGCGCGCATTGCGGGTCAGCACGCCGAGACGGCAGCCGCGCGCGGCCAGCGCGCGCACCAGCGCCACCGCCCCCGGCGCCGGGCGCGAGCCCAGGGCCAAATCACGTTCGTGCTCCAGCAGCCAGGCATGCTTGGCGGCGGCTTCATCGGCCGGCAGCGCCGCCAGGTGGCCGAGGATGTCGTCCGCCGGCGGAATGTCCAGGGCCACGCGAATGGCCGCGAAATCATGCACGGCCACTGTCAGGGTGCCGTCCATGTCGAATACCCAGTGGCGAATCTGGTCGAGCGTCATGCCCAGTCCTTGCGGTGGCGGATCAGCCCTTCCTGGCTGGACGAGGCCACCAGTTGGCCGGCACGGTTATAGATGCTGCCACGATTGAAACCGCGGGCATTACCCGCCCACGGGCTATCGGTGGCGTACAGCAGCCATTCATCGGCGCGCAGGTTGGCGTGGAACCACAGCGAGTGATCAAGGCTGGCGATCTGCATGTCGTTGTTCCACACCGACTTGCCATGGGGCAGCAAGGAGGTGGTCAGCAGGCCGAAGTCCGAGGCGTAGGCCAGCAGGTATTTGTGCAGCGCCGGGACGTCGGGCAGGCTGCCGTCGGCGCGGAACCACACGTATTTGACCGGATCATCGGGCTTGGGATTGAACGGGTCGCGCTCGGTCACCGGACGGATCTCGATAGGCTTGGGGCGCAGCACCTTTTCCCGCAAACGCTCGGGCAAGTGGGTCGCCAGGGTGCTGGCCAGCTCCAGTTCACTGGGCAAGTTCTCCGGCCCGACCACCTGAGGCATGGCCGCCTGGTGCAGGAAGCCTTCTTCGTCGTACTGGAACGAGGCGCTGCAGGTAAAGATCGGCTGGCCTTTCTGGATCGCTGTGACCCGGCGCGTGCTGAAGCTGCCGCCGTCGCGCACGCGGTCAACCGAGTACACCACCGGCATGCTGGCATCGCCCGGGCGCAGGAAATAGCCGTGCAGCGAATGCACATGGCGGGCATCTTCGACCGTCTGGCTGGCCGCCGACAGCGATTGGCCAAGCACCTGACCGCCGTACAGCTGGCGGAAGCCCAGGTCCTGGCTACGGCCGCGGAACAGGTTTTCTTCGATTGCTTCAAGGCTCAGCAGGTCGACCAGGTCGTCCAGCACATCACTCATCGGTCTTTCTCCAGGCAAGGCGTGCGCACTACGGCGTTCGATGGGCGAAGATGATACAGGGTTTGTCACTGTCACCCCCAGGCGATCCCGCTAGCCGCGTACGGTTTGCAGCCACTGCTCACGGTCGATGCGGTACAGCACGTGTGCGCGCAGCGGGTGATCGGACGGCAGCCGGGGATGGTCGAATGCACCGTCGAGGTCGGGCTGCATGCCGATGGCCTGCATCACCTTCTGCGACGCCAGGTTGCTTTGCGTGGTGAAGGCCACCACTTCATCGAGGTGCAACTGGCTGAAGGCGCAGCGCAGACACGCCCACGCCGCCTCGCTGGCCAGGCCCAAGCCCCAGTGTCGCCGGGCCAGGCGCCAGCCGATTTCCACCGCCGGGCTGAACGGCGCTTCGAAGCTGACGTTGAGCAGACCGGTCATGCCGATGAAGGCGCCGCTGTCCTTGCGCTCCAGCGCCCACAGACCAAAGCCGTATTCATTGAAATGCCCGCGCAAGCGGCCCACCAGCGCGGCGGCTTCCAGGCGTGTCAGGGGTGCGGGAAAGTAGCGCATCACCTGCGGATCGGCGCACAGCGCGGCGAATTCGACGAGGTCGTCGTCCTGCCACTGGCGCAGGATCAGGCGCGGGCTTTCCAGGGTGGCAATCAGGGTCATGCGTGGCTCCAGTAGGTGGCGATGCAGTCTATAGCGTACGCGCGCTGGCCAAGCCTGCGCGAGTCACTGGCCGCCGCCGGCCTGCAACTGGCAAGATCACCGCTGGCCCGACCTTGAGCTGACCATGCCGCTGCCGCTGATCTACCACGACGACTACAGCCCGGACTTCCCCGCCGAGCACCGCTTTCCGATGGACAAGTTTCGCTTGCTGCGCGACCACCTGGTGGCCAGCGGCCTGACCCGCGATAAAGACCTGATCCGCCCTGAACTGTGCCCGCGCGACGTCCTTGCCCTGGCCCACGACCCGGCCTACATCGACCGCTACCTGAGTGGCGAGCTGTCACGCGAGGACCAGCGACGCCTGGGCCTGCCCTGGAGCGAGGCGCTGGCCCAGCGCACCATCCGCGCCGTCGGCGGCTCCTTGCTGACCGCCGAACTGGCCCTGCAGCACGGCATCGCCTGCCATCTGGCCGGCGGCACCCACCACGCCCATTACGACTATCCGGCCGGCTTCTGCATCTTCAATGACCTGGCGGTGATCAGCCGCTACCTGCTCGAAGCCGGTCGCGTGCAGCGGGTGCTGATCTTCGACTGCGACGTGCACCAGGGCGACGGGACCGCGCGCATCCTGCAGGACACCCCGGAGGCGATCACCGTGTCGCTGCACTGCGAGCAGAATTTCCCCGCGCGCAAGGCCCACAGTGACTGGGACATTCCCCTGCCGCGCGGCATGCATGACGCCGCCTACCTGCAGGTGGTGGAGCAGGCGCTCGACTACCTGTTGCCGCTGTACCAGCCCGACCTGGTGCTGTACGACGCCGGGGTCGACGTGCATCAGGACGATGCCCTGGGCTACCTGAAACTGAGCGATGCCGGGGTCGCGGCGCGGGACGAATGCGTGCTGCGCCGCTGCCTGGGCCGCGACATTCCAGTGATGGCCGTGATCGGTGGTGGCTACAGCAAGGACCGCCAAGCCCTGGCGCGACGCCACGGCATCCTGCATCACAGCGCCGCGAGGGTGCTCAATTACCCACAATGACTGTGGAACCGCCTGTGGATAACCTGAGCGAAAGCCCCTACAGGCCACGCCGGGCCTACGCTGCAGCGAGCTGTGCATTTTTCGTACAGCTTTCTCGGTGGGTCGGTAAAAGGGGATTGTGCAGGCGGTTCGCCGGGTTAACGCGCGGGATCGGCTCGCTGGGGTAGAATGCCCGCCCGTTTTCCACAGCCTGCCGCCGACCATGACCGACGCTACGCCCCGCCCTCCCCTTGTTGCCGTGATCGGCGCCGGCCCTGCCGGCCTGATGGCGGCTGAAGTTCTGGCCAGTGCCGGGGTGGCGGTCGAGGTGTTCGATGCCATGCCGTCGGTGGGCCGCAAGTTTCTGCTGGCCGGGGTCGGCGGCATGAATATCACCCACTCCGAGCCCTACCCAGCCTTCGTCGCGCGCTATGCCGAGCGTCAGCACGCGCTCGACCCACTGCTGCAGGATTTCGATGCCACAGCCTTGCGGGCCTGGATTCATGGCCTGGGCATCGACACTTTCGTCGGCACCTCGGGGCGCGTGTTTCCGACCGACATGAAAGCTGCGCCCTTACTGCGCGCCTGGCTCAAACGGTTGCGTGAAGCCGGCGTGGTTATCCACAACCGCCACCGCTGGCAGGGTTGGAACAGCGACGCCAGCCTGCGCATCACCAGCCCTGAGGGCGAGCGAGGTGTGCAGCCCAGCGCCGTGGTACTGGCATTGGGCGGCGGCAGCTGGGCGCGTTTGGGCTCCGACGGGGCCTGGGTCCCGTGGCTGCAGGCACAGGCTGTGGATATCTCGCCCCTACGGCCGAGCAACTGCGGCTTCGAGGTCGATGCCTGGAGCGAGTTGCTGGTGAGCAAGTACGCGGGCGCGCCGGTGAAGAACATTGCGCTTTCAGTGCCAGGTGCGGCGCCGCGCAAAGGCGAATTCATCCTCACCGCCCAAGGCGTTGAAGGCAGCCTGGTGTACGCCTGGTCGGCGCCGCTGCGCGCCGCCCTCGAGCGCGACGGCAGCGCCCGGCTGCTGCTCGACCTGTTGCCTGACAAACCTGTGGACACGATCGTCCAGGCCCTGGCAAAACCTCGGGGCTCGCGGTCGATGGCCAAACACCTGCAGGGCCAGTTGGGGCTCGGTGGGGTCAAGGCCGGGCTGCTGCGCGAGCTGACGGATGCGGCCACGTTCAGTGACATGACGCGGCTGGCGGAGGCGATCAAAGCCTTGCCCATCACCCTGCTGCGCACCCGCCCGCTCGACGAGGCCATCAGCAGTGCTGGCGGTGTGCGATTCGAAGCGCTGGATAACGGCTTGATGCTCAAGGCGATGCCTGGGGTCTTCTGCGCGGGGGAGATGCTCGACTGGGAAGCGCCCACCGGCGGGTATCTGCTGACCGCCTGTTTCGCCAGCGGGGTACGGGCCGGGCGGGGCGTGCTGGCGTGGCTCGATCGGCCCATTGGGTGAATGCTGAGGGTGCCCGCCCTGGCAGGCCAGCGTTCCACCCCGCCACCACTCATCCGACCGCCCCCGTCAACCCGGCAACATTTCCCTGGTATGCCATTGCCCACCCGCACCCGCACGCATAGAATTGAGAACGATTAACAATCATTCCTCCATTCCAGTTCGGGTTGCCATCGTCATGCAGGTCAATCACACGCTGCAAACGGCCGAGGTCGATCTGCTCTACCAAACCCATCACGCCTGGCTGCGTGGCTGGCTATGGGCGCGGGTGGGCTGTCGCGAGAACGCCGCCGATCTGGCGCAAGACACCTTCGTGCGCCTGTTGCGCGCCCGCCAGAGCGGTCCGCTCAAGCAACCTCGCGCCTACCTCAGCAGCATCGCCCGCGGCCTGATGATCGACCAGCTGCGCCGCCGCGCGCTGGAGCGTGCCTACGCCGACAGCCTGGCGCACCTGCCCGAAGGCGAGGTGCCGAGCGAAGAGGCGCGGCGGGTCATCCTCGATACCCTTGAGCGTCTCGACCGCGCCCTGCACCAACTCAAACCGCGCGCCCGCCAGGCGTTTCTGCTGGCACAGCTCGACGGCTTGAGCATTGCCCAGATCGCCGCGCATCTGCAGGCCTCGCGTGCCACGGTAGAACGCGATCTCGCCCGCGCCCTGGGCATCTGCTACCGGTTGCGCTATGCCGATGCCTGACCACGGCGCGTCTACCGCACCGGGTCAAGCCCAGGTCGAGCAAGCCATCGAATGGCTGGTACGGCTGCGCTATGACCGCCCCAGCCCACGCACCGAGCAACAGTTCCAGCAGTGGTTGGCCAGCCACCCGCACAACCCACAGGCCTGGCAGCGGGTCAGCAGCCTGGGCGACGAGCTGGCCGGATTGCCCAGCGCGATCAGCCGCAGCACCCTGGACAACGCTCAGCGCCAGCGCATCACGCGCCGCGATCAACTCAAGCTGCTCGGCGTGCTGGCCATGGCCGGTGGCCTGGGCTGGATCAACCGCGAGCCGCTGGGGCTTGAACAGTGGCTGGCCGACAGCCGTACGGCCACCGGCGAGCGGCGCAAGCTGCTCGGCAGCGATGGCAGCCGCCTCCAGCTCAACACCGACAGCGCCATCGACCTGCGCTTCAGCCCCGACCTGCGTCAGCTGACCTTGCTGCACGGGGAAGTCAGCCTCGACAGCAACACCAGGGACTTTCGCCCCTTCCACATCAGCACCCGCGTCGGCCAGCTGGAAACCCTCGACGGCCAGGTACTGCTGCGCGAAAACCTCGGCGGCTTGCTGGTGGCCGTCAAGCGCGGTCAGGTGACGGTCGCAGGCAGCGCCCTGAGCCCGCTGACGGCCGGGCAGGTCTGGCAACTCGATCGCAGCGGTCAGTTGCACGCGGCCCACCTGAACGTCGACCCGTGGGGCTGGACCGAGGGCGTGCTCAGCGTGCAGCAGATGCCGCTGCGCGCGTTTCTCGATGAGCTGTCACGTTACCGCCCAGGCTATCTGCGCTGCGCGGATCAGGTTGCCGAGCTGAACGTGTCCGGTACGTACCAGTTGGCCGACACCGACCAGATCCTGCAGTTGCTCAGCCGCAGCCTGCCCATTCAGGTCTACTACCGGACCCGCTATTGGGTCAGCGTCGGGCAAGTGTGAAAAAAACGTGAAAATAAATGAGGTGGAATCTCATTCTCGTACGGCCTGAAGGAATAAAGCCCCAACAGTGGCCCCAACCTTCAGGAGCGTTGCATGATCCACCCCGCCTCTCCCCGCCACGATCGTCTGCGTAGCGCCGTGCGCGCCGCTTTGCTCGGTATGACCCTGGCCAGCACCAGCGGCCTGCCGCTACTGGCCCACGCCGCCCCGGCCAACCAGGCCCAGTCACGTGACTGGCGCATCGCCCCTGGCCCCTTGGCCGCAGCCCTCGACCAGCTGGCGCGTCAAGGCGGCTTGAACCTGTCGTTCGACGCCGCCAGCCTGCAGGGCAAAAACAGCCCTGGCGTACAGGGCCGCCACAGCAACGCCGAAGCCCTGTCGATCCTGCTGCAGGGCAGTCATGTGCAGGCCCACCCACAGAGCGACAGCAACTACCTGCTGATCCCGGCTGCAGACACTGCCGGCGCGCTGGAACTGGGGCCGATAGACATCGCCAGCAACCACCTCGGCACCACCACGGAAAACACCGGTTCCTACACCACCGGGGCAGTGACCATCGGCAAGACCGCACAAAGCCTGCGCCGCACCCCGCAGTCGGTCACGGTGGTCACCACCCAGCGCCTGAAGGACCAGAACATCACCAACCTCACCACCCTGCTCGAGCAGACCCCAGGCGTGGTGGTCAACCTGTTCGACAGCGAGCGGGTGCAGTACTACTCGCGCGGCTACGCCATCGACGCGATCCAGTACGATGGCGCCACCGTGGTGCAGGGTAGTGGCGGCGGTTCGTTCGTGCAGAGCGATGCGGCGATCATCGACCGTGCGGAAATCCTCCGCGGGGCCACTGGCATGCTGCGCGGCGCTGGCAACCCGTCCGGCACGGTCAACCTGGTGCGCAAGCGCCCCACGGCTGAGTTCCAGGGCGAAGGCAGCGTCACCCTCGGCACCTGGAACGCTCAGCGTTACGTGGCCGACATTTCCGGCCCGCTGACCGAAACCGGCAACGTGCGCGGGCGGATGATTGCCGTGCACGACGACCGCGATCACTTTCAGCAATCGCGCAGCGAGCGCAAGGACGTGCTCTACGGCGTGCTGGCCTTCGACCTGAACGACAGCACCACCCTGACCACCGGCCTGGAATGGACCAAGCTCGACGCCACCGGTGCCTGGGGCAACCTGCCCGCCGACTACGACGGCAAGCCCCTGCCGTTTGGCCGTAGCACCTATCTGGGTGCCGAGTGGAACCGCTGGAACCGCAGCAACCTGCAGACCTTCGCCGAGCTGGAACACCGCTTCGACAACGACTGGTCGCTCAAGCTGATGGCCCAGCGCACCCATTTCGAGCTGGCCGATGACGGCTTCAAGCAGACCTACATCACCCGCGCTGCCGGTAACAGCAACCCGACCAGAAACCCCTACCTGATGAGCTATCAGGTGGTCGAGGGCGATGGCGGGGAAAGCCTGCAGAACAACCTCAGCGCCACCCTCAACGGCCCGTTCGACCTGTTCGGTCGCACCCACGAGCTGATGCTCGGCGTTGAGCGTACGCGCAATGACTCCTACGCCTCGGCCACCGCCAACACCCAATCGGGCCTGTTCGACCTGCGCCACTGGGACCCGAAACACAGCCTGGCCAACCCGAAGATCCCCGTCACCGACCACCCGGTACGAACCCGTACCACCCAGGAAGGCGCCTACGCCACCTGGCGCATTTCCCTTGCCGATTCGCTGACCGCCATCGTCGGCGCGCGCACCAACTGGTACGACTACGAACAGGAAAACAACGTGCGCAGCAACGGCACGTTCAGCGTCGACAACGAGCTGGTGCCGTATGCCGCGCTGATCTACGACCTCGACGAGCACTTCAGCGCCTACGCCAGCTACACCGAGATCTTCAACCCGCAGACCGCGACCGACGTCGGTGGCTCGGTGCTTGCGCCGGTCACGGGCGAGGCTTATGAGACGGGAATCAAGGGCGAGTTCTACGACGGCCGGTTGAACACCTCGCTGGCGTTCTTCCGCATCTACCAAGTGGGCAACGCACTGGATGACATCAGCGGCCCCAACCCGTGCCTGCCCAACTACGCCACGGGCTACTGCAAGGTCGCGGCCGGCAAGAACCGCAGCCAGGGCTTCGAACTGGAAATCTCCGGCGAGGTGCTGCCGGACTGGAACCTGGGCGGCGGCTACACCTACAACACCACCGAGTACCTGAAAGACACCACCAGCAACACCGGGAACGCCATCCGCACCACCGACCCCAAGCGCATGCTGCGCCTGTTCACCAGTTACCGCCTGCCGGGCGAGCTGAGCAACTGGACGGTGGGCGGCGGCGTGCAGGCGCAGAGCAGCATCTACAACCGCAGCGGTACGGTAGAGGCGTCGCAATCGGGCTACGCGGTATACAACGCGCTGGTCAACTACCGCTTCGACGACCACTACTCGCTGCAGCTCAACGCCAACAACCTGTTCGACCGCAAATACTACCGTCAGGTGGCACCGACGGCGACCGGCTACTACTGGGGTGATCCGCGCAATGTCTCGGTGACGCTGCGCGGGACGTTCTGATTCAAGCGGGGTGATAGCGCGTCGCCGGGGCGGAACACGCTGCGGTCGTTGGCCGCAACCGTGCTCTGCCGAGCCACACGCGGTATGAACCGAACGCCGAACGCTTGCACCTAGCCGGTCAACGCGGCGCGGCGTGCGCCCTGCCGGGAGGCGCGCCAGGCAAACACCACGAACGACCCGGCCATCAACGCCAGCATCATCGGCAGCCCATGGGGTGCGGCGCTCATGGCCGCGCCGCTGACCAGGGGTCCGACCAGGCTGCCGACGCCCCACAGCAAACCCACACTGGCATTGGCCATGACCAGGTCGCGGCCGCTGAACTGCTGGCCGATCAACACCAGCGCCAGGGTGTAGATGCCGCCGGCCACAGCGCCCAGCAGCACCAGCATCGGCCACAGCAGCCAATCGACCTGCAACAGCCATGGCAAGCCGATCCCGATCAGCATCGCCACCCCGCCACACGCCAGGTGCAACCGGGTGCGCTCGACCCGGTCGGCCAGCCAGCCCAAGGGCAACTGGAACAGCATGTCGCCGGCAAAGACTACCGTTACCATCAACGCTGCCACGCCTACGGCAAAGCCGTGGCTGGTGGCATAGATCGGCATCAGCGACAGCACCACGGCATCGAAGAAAGAGAAGAACAGCACACCCATGCACAGCGCCGGCGCCACGCGGAAGAAACCGGCCAGGCCGAAGCCGGCCTCATCCTCGTGGTGCACGACCCGGTCGTTGGGCACCGTCAGCACAATGCACAGCAACGCCAGGCCATAGCAGGCCGTGACCAGCCAGATCAGCCACGGGCTCTGCGCGCCGAGCAACGACAGCAGCGCCGGGCCCAACACCTGAAAACCGGTGAAGCAGGTGGCGTACAGCGCCATGATCTTGCCGCGGTTGTGCTCGGGGCACAGTTCGTTGACCCACGACTCACCGAGAATGATCGCCACCCCCATGCCCAACCCCAGTGCCAGACGCAGCACGGCCAGTTGCCATAGCGTGGCGAAGCCCCAGTCGAGCAAGGCGATGCTGGCCGTGCACAGGCTGAAACTGAGCAGGTAGATGACGCGGCGGGTCAGGCGCCGGCAGCAGGCGTCCACCAGAAAAGCCGAGAGCATCATGCCCGCGGCTGGAATCGCCGAGACGATGCCGATGTGCAAGGTGCTGGCGCCTGCAGCCTGCAAGCGTAGGGAGACCAGCGGCAGGGTCGCCCCCAGGCTGAAGCCGACCACCGAGACCGCAAACAGCAAACCCACCAGCAAACGCATGTTCATCACTCGTCCTCAGCGGCCTTACACACGGCCGCGACCTATCCATCCAACGCACAGCGCTTCACGCGCAGACACACAGACGCCGTGCCGACAGTGGCCGGGCAGCGCGAATCAGGAGCGTGGGAGATGCGGGGAAAAGGTGAAGGCGAACAGCACGCTGCGCCGACGCTTGAGCACCGTGTCGCTCGGCCAGGTGCAATGCCGGGCCTGAAGGGCAGGCGGGCACGCTGGCGAGGAAGGGAGGAAGCGATGCATGACGTCGGCTGTAGGTAAATGACAGGAGGCGCGACTCTAGGCCAGCGGCCCTGCGCCGTCAATCGGGGTAATGGGGTCTTGGGTCTTGGGTTATTGGTTAATGCCTTACTGCCATTCAGTTAAGGGAAAGTGATTCGCAGTAGGAGCCAGCCCGCGGCAAGGCGCCGCGCTGTCGCGCAGAGCACTGGTTTTTCTGTGGGTGCGACCGCGCAGGGCGGGAGTGTCAGTTTTTTGTGTGCAGGCCGGTAAGGGCAGGTTCATGCGGCCTCTTATCTGCGCCTCATCTCGGAAAGAAACGCGGTCCATGTAGAGCGGCTACTGCCGCGATGGCCGGCGTAGCCGGCCTTATCCAGGCGCCCACGATCACGCATGGATAAGGGTCGCAGCCTTGGGGCGGCTTTGCCGCCCCTCGCGGTAATCCGGAGCGCCGGACCGGCCGCTCCAGGATGGACTGCCCTCCAAATCGACACGTTACGCTTGATTCCAGGAGCGCCTCACCATTGCTTCAGCGTTTGCGCGTGGAGGGCAGGAATATCGTCAACAAGCCGAACAGTGGCAGATACGAACACACGCCGTACACGTATTCGATGCCACGCAAATCGGCCACATAGCCCAGCAGCGCCGCCCCGATACCGCCGAAGCCAAACATCAGGCCGAAGAAGATCCCGGCAATCATGCCCACGCTGTTGGGCACCAGTTCCTGGGCGTAGACCACGATGGCGGAAAACGCCGAGGCCAGGATGAAGCCGATGATCACGCTGAGCACCGTGGTCCAGAACAGGTCGGCGTAGGGCAGCGCCAGGGTGAACGGCGCCACGCCCAGGATCGAGAACCAGATCACCGCCTTGCGCCCGATACGGTCACCGATCGGGCCACCGAAAAAAGTGCCCGCCGCCACTGCGCCGAGGAACAGGAACAGGTGCAACTGCGAGCTGGCCACCGACAGGTCGAATTTCTCGATCAGGTAGAAGGTGAAGTAGCTGGTGAAGCTGGCCATGTAGAAGTACTTGGAAAACACCAGCAGACCGAGGATCACCAGCGCCGCGACCACCCGCCCGCGGGACAGGCCATGGGTAACCGGCACCAGCTTGCGCGCCTTGGCCTGGCTCAGGTGCCCGGCGTACCAGCCACGCAGTTTCAGGGTGACGCAGAAGAAGAACAGCGCCGCCAGACCGAACCAGGCCACGTGGGTCTGGCCGAATGGGATGACAATGGCCGCCGCCAGCAGCGGGCCGAAGGCCGAACCGGTGTTGCCACCGACCTGAAAGGTCGACTGCGCCAGGCCGAAGCGCCCCCCAGAGGCCAGACGAGCGATCCGCGAGGTTTCCGGGTGGAAGGTCGATGAACCGATACCGACCAGCGCCGAGGCCAACAGGATCATCTCGAAGCTGCCGACGAACGCCAGCATGAGAATGCCCACCAGCGTACACAACGTGCCCAACGGCAACAGGTTCGGCGTGGGCCGACGGTCGGTGAAGAAGCCGACCCAGGGCTGCAGCAAGGACGCGGTGACCTGGAAGGTCAGGGTAATCAGGCCGATCTGGGTAAAGCTCAGGTCATAGTTGACCTTGAGCATCGGATAGATGGCCGGCAGCACCGCCTGGATCAGGTCGTTGATCAGGTGCGCCAGCGCACAGAAGCCGATGATCGACATCACCAGGGTGTTGGCTGGGTTCGCCGGGCTGGGGACGGTGGAAGTCTGCGTACTGCTGCTGGCCATGGCCGAATCATCCGTGGGCGTAGGGAATGAAGATCGATTATCCGGAAACAACTAGTTACTTAGCTACCTTTTTTACCGCCCATCCGCAGCGTACTTGCAAATGGTTCTCAATATAAATAGCATCGCTGGCACATTGCCTTTCCGCCTCTTTGGCCTTTCTCACGTCCTTTCAGAGTCGACCGAACGATGAGCCCGATGCCCGCCTTGCAGCCCACGCCGGATCCTGATCAGGACGCCTTGGAGTGGTTCACGCTGCTGCAGCAACCCGGCTGTGATGCGCCGCTTCGCCAAGCGTTCGTCACCTGGTGCACCGACCCCGTCAATGCCCAGGCCTATGCTGCGGTGCAGGCGCGCATGCTGCGAATGAAGCCCACACTGGTCCGACCCCGCCCGCGCCCGCGTCTGCTGGCAGTGCATAACGGCCGTGCCGGCGTCTACCTCGGCGCATTGTTCGTGCTGTTTCTGGCCGCCCTCGCCTACCTCTACTGGCCCTGGGCCGAGCGCCTGGCCAGCCAGGTGCACACCGAAGTCGGCGAGCGGCGCATGGTGCGCCTGAGCGAGGGCTCGATCCTGCACCTCGATAGCGCGAGCGCCATGAACCTCGACCTGCGTGGGCGCGTGCGCCATTTGCACCTGGTCCAGGGCCAGGTGCTGCTGGAGGTGAAGCTCGACGGGCGGGAGATGGACGTGAAAGTGGGTGGCACGCGGATTCAGGTGTTCGGTACGCGGATGCTGATCGCGCGACACGCTGAGCACGATGAACTGGTGGTCTTGAAAGGCCGGGCCGTGGTTCAGCAAGGCACCGACCAACGGCTGGTGTCGGCCGGCGAGCGAGTCACCTTCGATGACACCGGCCTGCACAGCGTCGAGAAAGCTGACGTCAAAACGGCGGAGGCTTGGCGCCAGGGCCAACTGATCGCCAACGACATGCCGCTCGGCCGTATGCTGGAGCGCTTGGCCCGCTACCAGGGCCAACGGCTGTGGCTGATGGACGAGCAGACGGCCCACCGCCGGGTCAGCGGAAACTTCGACCTGGACCGCAGTGCAGCCACGCTTGAGCGCTTGGCTGGCGAACAGCACCTGCAGCTCAATACCGTGCTCGGCCACTGGCTGCTGGTGCGTTGATCGAGGGATCTGGCTAAGTTTTTGAAAGCGTGCAGATTTTTTTTGAGGAGAGTGTTGACAGAGGCCGTGGTGAAGAGAATAATGCGCGCCAGTTGGCTACATAGCTCAGTTGGTTAGAGCATAGCATTCATAATGCTGGGGTCCGGGGTTCAAGTCCCTGTGTAGCCACCAAACACCTGCTTAGTGATGTCCACATCGCCAAGCAACAACGAAGCCCGCCTTGTGCGGGCTTTTTTGTGTCTGCGATTTAATGTTCGAACCCCTCCTCTCTCAGTGACCAGGCCCAACGCCTCGCCCGGTTACCGTTTCAATCGATCGATCCCACCCTCGGGCCCGGACACTCGCGCCAGGGTTGCCAGCATGCCCCTGATCGCTATCGGCAGGGATAGCTCAAGCGCATGAATGCGTAGGCTGATGACGTAGCGCTTTCGGTCTTGTGTTGATCGGTGATCGACTGATCCGCCCAGGCCATGACGTTCTCGATCAGCACTTTGTTGGGAAGGTCGGCAGGTACACACACCGGGCCGCGCTGCTGGAAGGTCTTGCTGTTGTATGCATCGGCAGTGGTCCAGTTTCGGTGATCGGAACAAGCGCTAACGGGTGACCAGACTGAAACTTTCAAAATATTAAATATCGCAACCATTTAATCGCGTACCCCATGGATTTCTTACATGAGCCTGTCAGAAATTTCTATGCGCTAATGCATACCACTGTTACAGAGCCTCATCCAGCCTGAAAAATTAAAGAAATAGGACTTCTTGAATAATTATCTCAACTACAAACGCGCGATTCATACGTATAGATTAGGAAATTTCAGACGTATTCAATCATGCCCCGCGGGATATCATTCCAGCCGCCAAAACCTCGTGACAGGCACACGCAAAAATCATCTCAAAACCACCGTAAAAGCCTAGGCACCCAAAAGGAGCTTGACGTGTGAACACGACCGAAAACGAAGCACCCACTCACGTTTTTCACAGTTTGAAATGGATAGAGCGCTTTGCGTTTTTCGACCAGCATGGCAGCCCGCAAACACCAGAATTCAAAGCTGCACTCGACAAATTGCCAAGCAATAAGCAACAGCTCATCCGAATCAATATCAGCGCATTTTTCTTCGGCCCGATTTATCTACTCATACTGGGCATGTGGCGCAAGTTTATCGGCATTCTTGCGATAAATTTTGTGTTGACGTTGATTGTAGCGTGCATGGAGCTGGCGCTGGGCCCTACCGGTATATTCGAACTGATCCTCTGCATCGGTCTCATCAATGCAATTGTCTTTTCAACGAGCACCAATTATGGATGCTATCTGACGCGCATCAAGGGATCGAAAAGCTGGAATCCGTATGAGGGAATGCGTTGGTTTTCATAGTCTGGCCTCTGTTTGTCTTTCACTGAGCAGCGCTACTTCATCATCGAATGCCAGCGGCCTGCCCACTTTGCTTGGCCATGCAATATTCAGTAGGCGTGTTAGGTTCTGTACGAAAAGCCTTGAGACGAAGGCCAGGCAAGGCGAAAACGGCCGAGGAAGCGGAGTGTACTGGAGTACATGAGCATTCCGAGGGCGTTTTCAACGCAGCATGGGCGAGTATCGAGGTTTTTCGTACAGAACCTAACGAGGTCACGAATCCCCCTCACCACCTTCGATAACCCGCCGTATCAATATGAATACGCCCCGATCGATAGCGCCCCAATCCCATGCTCCAGCTGGCGCCGTGGTCTTGCCAGAAGCGCTGCAAGGGTGTCAGGTCGGTCCCTGGGGGTAGCAACAGGTCAACGGCAAAGGCGCGTAAGTGGGCACTCTGCGCAGCGCCACCGGCGCAGGCGTTGAGCGCCGGCCCTCGGTAGGCCGACACCACCTCGAAGGGCGGCAGGATGTCGGCCTGGCGCAGGTGCTGGAGCAGGCTCAGCGTGGCGCGCACGGCAGGCCACTGTGCGGTGGGTGCAACGGCGTATGGCTCGGCCTGGCAGGGGCGCCAGTCCGAAGCCGAACGCAGCAACTGATCGATCGGCACCACGGTGTAGAGTCGCGCCTCGACCAACATGTCGCGAAACGGACGCGTCTGATGATCGCCGGCCCAGCGGGCAAACTGGAGCAGGTCGCGCTCATCGCTTGCAGCACCGGCATGGCCGATGCTCAGCAGTGCCAGACACACGCCTACTACCTTTCGATGCATGCTGGCCCTCCCCTGTAAAACCTGCGGTAATCAGGCGCGTTCAACCCTTGGCAGACGGCAAGCCAGCGCTGACGAACACAGCACAGAGGCCCTGCGCAATGCCAGGGCCGGAGTCGCCCCACCACGAAGACCGCCAGGTCACCTGCTCTACCCAACCACTACGGGCCTGCCTGTAATCAACGCCCGAACATCACCGACTGCATCCGCGATTGCGCTTCTTGCACGGCCTTGCCCTGGGCGTTGACCGCCTGAAGGCGCGCATTCAGCTCTTCCAGCACCTTGGGGTCCTGCACGGTGATCTGCGAACCGTTGATCTGGATCTGCGCCTTGTTGGCCTCGACGTAGTCGCCCACCTTCGAGATGGCGTCCATCGCCGTGTCGATCTGCGGCAGCACATCCATGAAGGCGTTGGTCGGCGTGCTCACGGTGCGGTCGTAGGCCTTGTCGTAGACCGGTTTCAGATCATCCGGCTGTTTGAGCTTGGCATGTGCGGCATCGGCCTCTGCCTGGTACTGCTTGAGGTGCTCACCCATCTCGTTCAAGCCATTCTTGGCGGCTTGCAGATCATTGCGATGCTCGATCACATCGTTCAGCGAACGCACCGAAAGGGTTTTGACGAGGTTGCCCAGCGGCTTGACGCTCTCATCCATCTTGCCGTTGAAATCGGTGATCACCGCGTAGTGCGATGAGTAGTCGCCAAAGGCCTTGGACTCTTCTGCTGTCGGCTTGGGGACATGAACGCCAGGCTTGTCGAGGATGCGGGTCTGCAGGAACTGCTTGAAGGCCGCACGCTGATCGGGTTCGCTGTCGCCGCACGCGGCGAGGACTAACGGCAGGGCGACGGCGAGTAGCCAATGCGGGCGGAATGAGACGTTCATGTCGGTGAATCTCCGGAAGGAAGGAATGGTCACCGGGGTTAGTCATGCCAAACGCAGGGAAGTTTTACCCCCCGCTCGCAGACTGTGCAGTACCGCACATCACTCAGTCCTCAAACAACGTGCACGCCATCACCAGCGCATCTTCACGCCCGCCCGCCATGGGGTAGTAATCCCGGCGCCGGCCCACTTCGTTGAAGCCATAGCGCTCATACAATCGATACGCCGACTGGTTGCTCGCGCGCACTTCCAGGAAGCACTCGCGGCCATTGAGCTGCCAGGCGCGGGCCATGAGGTGTTCGAGCAGACGCAAGCCCAGGCCGCGGCCCTGGTTTTCCGGCTTGACGGTAATGTTGAGCAGGTGGGCCTCGTCGATGATCACGTTGATCACGCCATGGCCTACCGGTTGCTGGCCATCGAACATCAACCAGACCTCATACGACTTCAGCGCATCCTGGAAGATGCCGCGGGTCCAAGGGTGGCTGAAGGCGGCGTATTCGATCTTGAGCACGGTGTCGAGGTCCGCCTCGGTCATGCGGCGAAACGTGATCGGGTCACTCATTCAGCAGGTTTCCAGCGCGCCATCAGCTGACGCATGGCTGTCCAGACATCGGCCTTGCGCTGCGGCTCGTCCATCAACAATTCAAGACCTGGCAGCGCCCAGGCATCGCCCAGGCCATCGACCTCGAGCAGTTGGTAATACGCCGCTTCCTCGGCCGCGCCGGCAAAGCGTATGGCGGGCAGGCCGACCAGCCACAGACAGCCGCAAGGGGCGTCTTCCAGGCGCGCCTGGACGAAGGCTTGCACGAACTCGCGCGCAGCCTCCGGGCCCTGGTCCATGGTGCCGCGCACCAGCATCGGCCAGCGCACCGGCTCACCGATGATCTGCGGGGCGTCGGGCAGGCCGGCAGCGCGCAGCATGTCCTTGAGCAGCAGGTAAGAAGGATCGCGGCTCTGGAATGGCTGGCCGGTGGCCAGCTCGACCAGCAGCAGGCAGTGCCCCGCGCGCAGCAGTTGCAAGGCAAAGCGTGGCGGCGGCACACGCGTGGGGCGCGTGGCCGGGGCCTTGCTCTGGGCCTCGGCGCCTTTGACGGCGGCCTTGAGCGCCGGCTTGGCCTGGCTGGTGGGCCGTGGCACTTCGATCTTCGGTCGCTCGACGCTGCGCGCTGCGGGCGCCGCGGCCGGCGAAGGCGCGGCCGCGACTGGCGTCGCCGCAGGCGCGTGCCGCACCTCGACGGGCGGCGCCACCGGCAGGAGCAGTTCGGGCCGCGAGGGCGCTGCGAACGGCAGCTCGGCACGCGGCAGCCAGTGCACCACTTGCATGGCGGAAAGGTAGGCGCGGCGGCGAGACTCGGTCAGCACAAGGGGCATCCGGGGGGAAAACAGGCGGGCATTCTACCGTTGTTGAGGGCAATTTGCCGCAATGGCCAGACGTAAATCTTGTCCAGCCCACGGGCACCGGCCCTTGCCGACCTCACGCAGACCAGGGGTGGAAACCCTGCCCCTCGGATGCAGTACAATCGCCGCCTTTTCCCGGGCAACGAGTCGACCCGCCATGATCGAACCCAAGCGCGTGCTGCGCGCTCTCGCCGAACACTGGGCCCTGATCGAACCGCTGTGCGAGCGCTTCGACCAAGGCACCCTGAGCCTGGTCGAGCTGCGCCAGCACCTGGCGCGGCATCAGCCCGAGAGCACGCCACAGGACATCACCCAGTTGCTCGACCAGTGGATTCGTCTCGACATCCTGGTGCCGGTGGCCAAGAGCCCCAACCGCTTCGAGCTGAACGCGCAGATCCACGACTTTCTCGCCTACCTGCGCCGCGAGCACCGGCTCGGCCTGTGCCTGGAAATCGAAGCCTACCTGCGCCACCTGGAGCGCCTGGCCGGGCACATTCAGGAAGCCTTCGACAACCGCGACAGCGATGACCTGGCGCGCCAATTGCGCCTGCTCGACATGCGCGTGCGCGATGTGCTGAAGAAGCTCGACAACGATGAGCAAGCCCTGGTGGCGGTGGCCGAGCGGGCCAAGACCAGCAACCGGCAGATTCCCCTGCGCCAGCGCTACGCCGAGGTATTGGCGACCTGGGACGAGTACGTCGAGCCGATGATCCAGCTGGTCAACGCCGACGGCGCCTTCGAGCGGGGCGTGCGCCAGGTCGAAACGGTGCTGCTGCACCTGCTCGGCGAGCAGGCGCGGCTCGGCCATCTGGTCGACGACGACATGCTGCTGCGCACCCACGCACGCATCCTGGAGATGCAGACCAACGCCCAGCTGACCCTGCGCCATGCCCGCGAACTGCTGCTGCCGCTGCGCGAAGAAGCGCGCCGGCACAACGCCGTGACGCGTGGCGCGGCGCTGGCCCTGGCGGTGGTCCGGCGCAAGGGCCTCGACGCCCTGCCCCATGCTGCACTGGCGTTGTTCACCCGCCCACAAAGCACCTTCCTCGGCAGCGCCAGCCAGGTCGAGGCGTATGTGTATGCCCTGGCCCGCTTCGAGCCCAAGCCTGCACGCTTTCCCAAGGCCCACCGCAGCGAACGCGACCCCGCTGGCAAAGCACCGCGCACGGTCAAGGAAATGCTCCAGCGCTGCGAAGACGCACTGCCGCTGCCTGACCTGATGCTCTGGCTGCTGGAGCAGGAGCCCGACGGCGCCACCGATGAACTGCTGTACTGGTTCTCGCGCCTGTCGCGGGAAAAACGCTTCAGCCGCCAGCGCCTCGAACGGCGTGACTACTTGACCCAGGAACACCGGGTCAGCTTGCACTCCTTCGCCCTGACCGATAGCCGCGCCGCCACGCCTGACACCACTGCGAGCCCCGTCCATGCATCTTGATCTTTCCGAACTGTCCCAGCTGGCGCCGATCTTTCGCGAGCTGTTCAAAGGCTTTCATGTCAGCCGCCGCGACCCGGAGCTGTACTCGCAGCTGTCGAACTTTCAGGACCAGTACCGCACGCTGTTCAAGGCCCTGGGCTTCGAGCTGGTGTGCGACACCCGCGGTTTCTATTACTTCGTGCCCGAGCAGGCAGCGGCGCACGTCAACAAGACCGCCCAGCGCCTGTCGCTGTTCACCTTCATCCTCGTCGAGCACCTCGCCGACCAGGGCCGCGACCCGATGGCCGTGCTCGATGGCGGCAGCCTTGGCCGTGACGAGCTGCCCTCCTTGCTGGACAAGTACCGCGACCTGTTCCAACAGGCCGAAGTGCAAAGCGTCGAAGAGCTGGAAGAAAAGATCCTGCGGCGCATGACGCAGTTGGGCTTTGCCCATGAAGAAGGGGGCGTGTACCGCTTCCTGCCGCCGATGCACCGCTTCCTGGACGTGTGCCTGTCGGTGCAGCAGGACCGGGATCTGGCCGCCACCCTGCACAGTGCCCTGCCCCTGCCAACGCCGGTGCTGGCCGACGAGCCGGGCGAGGTGGACGCAGGGGTCGAGGACGATGAAGAAGACGCCCTGGCCCGGGCCATCCGCGAAGAACAGGAGAACGATGCATGAGCCAGGAACGCTACGGCATCCGCCGCTTCGCGCTGCTCAATACCGCCGGCTACAGCCTCGGTCTGTTCCCGCTGGAACACCCGCTGTCGGTGTATGGCGCCAACAACCTGGGTAAGTCGGCCTCGATCAACGCCCTGCAGTTCCCGATCCTGGCGCGCATGTCGGACATGAGCTTTGGCAAGTACAGCCTGGAGCAGTCGCGGCGCTTCTACTTCGCCAGCGACACCAGTTACATCCTCTGCGAGCTGAACCTGCCCCACGGCCCGCATGTGGTCGGCGTGGTGGGGCGCGGTCCGGGCGGTGGCTTCGGTCACCAGTTCTTCGCCTACCAAGGCCAGCTCGACTTGGCCCACTACCAGCAGAACGACACCTGCCTGCGCCAGAAAGAGCTGTTCGCCAACCTTGAGCGCAACGGTCTGAAGGCGTACGAACTCAAGCCCGACGAGCTGCGTCGTCTGCTGGTCGGCGGCCATACGTCAGTGCCGCTGGACCTGACCCTGATTCCGCTGCGCTCCACCAGCGAGCACAGCCTGAAAACCTTCCGCGCGCTGTTCATCAACCTCCTGCACATGCGCGAAATCACCGCCGCCAAGCTCAAGCAGCTGTTCCTTGACGCCTTCGAGCACAGCCTGCGCTCGGGCAGCGTCGACTACATCGCCGCCTGTGAAGAGGCCTTCCGCGACGTGCGGCGCATGGAGCAGGACTACAACGCACTGGTCACCGCAGGCCCGTTGATCGAAGCCCTGGCTGGCGGTGTGGCCCAGCGTGACGCGCTGCGCGGCAAGCTGCAGCGCATTTCCCCGTTGCTCGACAACCTGCTGGGCACCTGGCAGGACTACGCCCTGGCGCGCAAGGAAGAGCTGGTGATCCAGGCCGAGCACTACCGCAGCGAGCAGGACAACCTGCAGAACACCCAGCGCAGCGGCACTCAGGAACTGATGCGCCTGGAGCGCGAAATCACCGGCTGCCAGCGCTGGCTGGGCGAGCTGTCGGTGCTCAAGCAGCGCTTTGCCCTGGTCGACGATGTGAAACAGCTCGAACAGCAGTTGCTGGCCGCCAAGGATGCCCACGATGAGCTGGCCGGTGCGCTGGCCCATTCTCGGCAGTTCTCCAGCGAAGACCTCGATGAGCGCCTGCGCGACCTGGAACAGCGCCTCAAAAACGTGCGCCAGCAACTCGATCATGCCGATAACAACAGCTACGCCCGATTGCGCGAGGAATTCTCCCAGCCAGACGTCGATCGTTTGATGCGCCTGTTCAACGGCGCGCTGTTCAGCCTGCCGCTGGGCGAGCGCGGCATTGAGCTCGATGACGGCGCGCAGTGGGTCAAGACCCTCGAAACGGTGCTGGAGCAGTTCAAAGGCGAGCGTTTCGAGGCGCCGGGGCTGTCCATCGACCTGTCGCACATCGATCCGCCAGCCCTGCAAGCACTGGCCGACCGCGCCGCGCTGCGTGACCAGAAGGACCGCCTGGACAAGGAACTCAAGCAGCTCAAGGCCCAGCAGTCGGTGGCACTCGACCGCACCGCCAGCAAGGCGCAGAGCGAAGCGCTGTATCAGCAGGTGCTGGATGCGCAGAAAGCCCTGGAAGAGTTCCGACGCAGCCAGACGCTGAGCGTCGAGGAAGGGGAAAAGCTGGAGCAACTGGCCCAGCTGGAAGCCGCCCAGGACGAACTCAAGCGCTCGAGCGATGCCTTCACCGAGCGTGTTCAGCAACTGTCGGCCAAGCTGCAACTGGTCGGCCGGCAACTGGCCGACATGGAGGCCAAGCAGCGCACCCTGGATGACGCCCTGCGCCGTCGTCAGTTGCTGCCCAGCGACTTGCCCCCGGGCACGCCGTTCATGGAGGTGGTGGACGACTCGATGGACAACCTGCTGCCCCTGCTCAACGACTATCAGGACAGCTGGCAGGCCCTGCAGCGGGTCGATAACCAGATCGAGGCGCTGTACGCGCAGATTCGCCTCAAAGGGGTGGCCAAGTTCGATAACGAGGAAGACATCGAGCGGCGTTTGCACCTGCTGATCAACGCCTATTCGCACCGCAGCGAAGAAGCCCTGACCCTGGCCAAGGCGCGCCGCGCAGCAGTGACTGACATCGCCCGGACCTTGCGCAACATCCGCAGCGACTACGACAGCCTCGAACACCAATTGGCGCTGTTCAACCGCGAGATCAACAAACGCCAGGTGTCGAATCTCGAGAGCTTCCGCGTAGTGCTGGCACCGAACAAGGAAGCACTGCGCCACATCGACCAGATCATCCACAGCGCCGGCCAGTACGAAGAAGGCGAGACGCTCTCGGTGTTCGACCTCAGCCACAGCGTCGAGCAGGACCAGAAGAACGAGCAAGCCAAGGAATACCTGGCGCGCCTGGTGGCGGCCAACCATAACCAGCTGGGCCTCAAGGAGCTGTTCGAGCTGGCCTTCGAGATCACCAAGATCAACGGCCAGCCAGTGATCCATGCCGACATCGACGGCGCCGCCTCCAACGGCACCACCATGACCATCAAGGCGCTGACCAACATGTACTTGTTGCTGCACCTGATGGACCGCGACCTCGCCGGTCGCATCCGCCTGCCCTACTACTTGGATGAGGCCGCCGATATCGACGAGCGCAATCAGGCCGCCCTGCTCGAGACCAGTCAGCAACTGGGCTTCGTGCCCATCCTGGCCAGCGTGAAGCCGCAGGTGTCGGCACATGTGGCGATCGACCTGGAAGGCGGGAGTGGGCCGAACGGGATCTACATCGATGAGTCGGACTGGAAAATGATCAGTCGCTTGGAAGAAGCTGGGGCGTTGGAGGCTTGAGCGGTAAGGGGCCAGGCGGTCAGGCAGACCGCTTGGTCCCTTATAGGGCAGTAGGTATGGCGCGCCGGGCGGTTGCAAAGACTGCAGGCTGATCTCTAGCCCGTTTCCAGCCCTGAGTGAAGACCGCTGCCTGCCACAGGCTGTCGATGAATCACTGGGCCCACGGTAAAATCGGAATCGCCGTCACCGCGTTCTGCGGGCTGCCTTCGATCACGCGGTCGCTGTAGACCAGGTACACCAGCGTGTTGCGCTTCTTGTCGAAGAAACGCACTACCTGCATGGTCTTGAACACCAGCGAGGTGCGCTCCTTGAACACGCTTTCGCCGTCCTTCAGATCGCCCTTGAAGTTGATCGATCCGACCTGGCGGCAGGCGATGGAAGCCTCGGCGCGGTCTTCGGCCAGGCCCAGGCCGCCCTTGAGGCCCCCGGTCTTGGCGCGCGACAGGTAGCAGGTCACACCCTCGACCTTCGGGTCATCGAAGGCCTCGACGACGATGCGGTCGTTCGGCCCGACGAACTTGAACACCGTCGACACCTGACCGATTTCTTCGGCACCGGCCAGCAGCGGCATGGCCAGCGCAACAGCAGCAATCATCCCTTTCAGCACAGGTATTTCCTCAGACCAGAACCAGGTTGTCGCGGTGAACCAGCTCAGGTTCGGCGCTATAGCCCAGGATGCCCTGGATCGCGTCGGACGGCTGGCCGATGATCTTTTGCGCCTCCAAGGCGCTGTAGTTGGCCAGACCGCGAGCGACCTCCAGGCCTTGCGCATCGACGCACACGACCATCTCGCCACGGCGGAAGCTGCCTTGCACGGTCTTCACGCCTACCGGCAGCAGGCTCTTGTGCGCCGCCGTCAACGCCTGTACCGCGCCGGCATCGAGCACCAGGGTGCCGCGGGTCTGCAGGTGCCCGGCCAGCCACTGCTTGCGCGCAGCCAGCATGCCGCGCTCGGGCGAGAGCAAGGTGCCGAGGCGCTCGCCCGCCTTGAGCCGGTCGAGCACACGCTCGATACGCCCGCCGATGATCATGGTGTGCGCACCAGAGCGCGCGGCCAGGCGTGCCGCGCGCAGCTTGGTCTGCATGCCGCCACGGCCAAGGGCGCCGCCGGTACTGCCGGCCACGGCGTCCAGGCTCGGGTCATCGGCGCGCGCTTCGTGAATCAGCGAGGCATGGGGGTTGTGCCGCGGATCGGCGTCGAACATGCCATCGCGGTCGGTGAGGATCACCAACAGGTCGGCTTCGACCAGGTTGGCGACCAGCGCGGCCAGGGTATCGTTGTCGCCGAAACGGATTTCGTCGGTGACCACCGTGTCGTTCTCGTTGATCACCGGCACCACGCCGAGTTCGACCAGGGTGCGCAAGGTGCTGCGCGCGTTGAGGTAGCGTTTGCGGTCGGACAGGTCGTCGTGGGTCAGCAAAATCTGCGCAGTGTGCTTGCCGTGCTCACCGAAGCTCGACTCCCAGGCTTGCACCAGGCGCATCTGGCCCAACGCGGCGGCAGCCTGCAGCTCGTTCATGGCGCTCGGTCGAGTGGTCCAGCCGAGCTGGCTCATGCCTGCCGCAACCGCCCCGGAAGACACCAGTACCAGCTCGACGCCGGCGTTACGCAACGCCACCATCTGCTCGACCCATACCGCCATGGCGCTGCGGTCCAGCCCCTTGCCATCGGCCGTCAGCAGCGCGCTGCCGATCTTCACGACCCAGCGCCGCGCACCTGTCACCTTGCTTCGCATCTTTTTTCCAACCTGTGTCGAATCGGTAGATAGCGTTGATGTTCTTTTTGATACTAAAACGCCGCTCGAATGAGCGGCGTTCAGTGTACTGCAACTTGCTGCAACCCATCAGTCGCGCACGTAAATGATTTCCGGGCCGTCTTCGTCGTCTTCGAAGTCGTCCCAATCATCTTCATCGTCGCCGATGTCATGCACGCTCTTCACACCGGTACGGCGCAAGGTGCGCGCATCGTCCAGGGCCTGCAACTGGGCGCGGGCTTCGTCTTCGATGCGCTGGTCGAGATCGGCCAGTTCGGTGGCGAAGGCCGGGTCGTTGGCCAGGCGGTCGGCGCGGTCCTCGAGGTAGCGCATCAGGTCGTGGCTGAGCTTCTCGGTGCCTTGCTTGGAGATGGCCGAGATCACATAGACCGGGCCGTCCCACTGCAAGCGCTCGACCACTTCCTGGACGCGCTCGTCACGCTCGTCGTCCATGATCATGTCGGACTTGTTCAGTACCAGCCAGCGCTCGCGCTCGGCCAGTGACGGGCTGAAACGGGTCAGCTCGTTGACGATCACTTCGGCGGCATCGGCCGGGCTGCTTTCGTCGAGCGGCGCCAGGTCCACCAGGTGCAGCAACACGCGCGTCCGCGCCAAGTGCTTGAGGAAGCGAATACCCAGGCCTGCGCCATCGGAGGCACCTTCGATCAGGCCGGGAATGTCGGCGATGACGAAGCTCTTCCAGCGGTCGACGCTGACCACGCCCAGGTTCGGCACCAGGGTGGTGAAGGGATAGTCGGCGACTTTCGGCTTGGCCGCCGACACCGAGCGGATGAAGGTGCTCTTGCCAGCGTTCGGCAAGCCCAGCAGGCCCACATCGGCCAGCACTTTCATTTCCATCTTCAGGTCGCGCTGGTCGCCCGGCTTGCCTGGCGTGGTCTGGCGCGGCGCGCGGTTGGTACTGGATTTGAAACGGGTGTTACCCAGGCCGTGCCAACCACCTTGGGCGACCATCAGTTTCTGACCCGGCTTGATCAGGTCACCGATGACCTCCTGGGTCGTGGCGTCGATCACCGTGGTGCCGACCGGCACACGCAGGAACAGGTCTTCACCCTTCTTGCCGGTGCAGTCGGTGCTGCCACCGTTGGCGCCGCGCTGCGCCTCGTGGTGACGGGTGTAGCGGTAGTCGACCAGGGTGTTGAGGTTTTCGTCGGCGACCATGTACACCGAACCACCGTCACCACCGTCGCCGCCGTTGGGGCCGCCGTTCTCGATGAATTTCTCGCGGCGGAAGCTCATGCAACCGTTACCGCCATCACCGGCTTTGACCTTGATGGATACTTCGTCAACAAACTTCATTAGAAACCGCCTCTCGCCTGTGGGCGAGTTGAATACTGAATAACCTGAGGCTCTTGCAAAATTGAGCGCGGCGGCCCCGTACGAAGGTACAACTCCACGCCGGCAGCCCATACGAACAGCTTTGCAAGAGGCTCACCACAAATGAAAAAGCCCCGTCGCATGACGGGGCTTCGAGAGCGACGTCGCGATTAAGCGGCGACGATGCTCACGTAACGGCGGTTGAACTCGCCTTTCTTCTCGAACTTGATCACGCCTGGGATTTTTGCAAACAGGGTGTGATCTTTACCCATGCCAACGCCGAAACCGGCGTGGAACTGGGTGCCGCGCTGACGGACGATGATGTTGCCGGCCTTGACGACCTGGCTGCCATACATCTTCACGCCAAGGCGTTTCGATTCTGAGTCGCGACCGTTACGGGTACTACCACCAGCCTTCTTGTGAGCCATGGTTCAATTCTCCAAATAAATTCAGGGGACCGAGACGATTAAGCCTGGATACCGGTGATTTTGATCTCGGTGAACCACTGGCGGTGGCCCATACGCTTCATGTGGTGCTTACGACGACGGAACTTGATGATGCGGATCTTATCGTGACGGCCTTGCGACACGACTTCGGCAACAACGGTAGCGCCGGCGACGACTGGAGCGCCGATGGTGACTGCATCACCGTTGGCAACCAGCAGAACGCGGTCGAACGTGATGGATTCGCCAGTGGCGACTTCCAGCTTCTCGACCTTGAGGAATTCACCTTCAGCGACTTTGTACTGCTTGCCGCCGGTAACGATTACTGCGTAAGACATGGGTATTTCTCCGATAATCCTGCTCACCCAGCGCTTTATAAGAAGAGTATTGGCTGGCATGGCTGCACAAGGCTGGAAAGGCCCGATGCAATTGCGTAAGGCAGGTGCTGCCCAGGAATGTAGGGTGCGCGATTGTACGCAACCCAAGATGGCCTTGCAAGTAGCTGCCAGCGCCGGCGCCGGGGGCACCTTGACACACCCGAACCCGCGACCTAGCATGCCGCGCACCCCTAATGGAGCAGCCGATGCAACCCCAGACCTTCTACCGCGCGGTGGCTGAAGACTTTCACGCCGTCGACGAGATCATCAAGAAGCAGCTGACCTCGCGCGTACCGCTGGTATCGAAGATCGGCGACTACATCACCTCTGCCGGTGGCAAGCGCCTGCGCCCGCTGCTGGTCCTGCTCTGTGGCAAGGCCCTGGGCCGCGAAAGCGACGACCTGCGCCTGCTGGCCGCGACCATCGAGTTCCTGCATACCGCCACCCTGCTGCACGACGACGTGGTCGACATGTCCGGCATGCGCCGTGGCCGCTCCACCGCCAACGCCTTGTGGGGCAACGCACCCAGCGTGCTGGTCGGCGACTTCCTGTACTCGCGCTCCTTTGAAATGATGGTCGAACTGGGCTCGATGTCGGTCATGCAGATCCTGTCGCGCGCCACGCGCGTCATCGCCGAGGGCGAAGTGCTGCAGCTGTCGCGGGTTCGCGATGCCAGCACCAGCGAAGACGTCTACATGGAAGTCATCCGCGGCAAGACCGCCATGCTCTTCGAGGCGTCCACCCACAGCGCCGCCGCCCTGGCCGGCGCCGATCAAGCCCAGCGCGAAGCCTTGCGCACCTTCGGTGACCACCTGGGCGTGGCCTTCCAGCTGGTAGACGACCTGCTCGACTACAAGGGCGACTCCGAAACCCTGGGCAAGAACGTCGGCGACGACCTGGCCGAAGGCAAGCCCACCCTGCCGCTGATCTACACCATGCGCGAAGGCACGGCCGAGCAGGCCGCACTGGTACGCCAGGCCATCCAGAAAGGCGGTATCGAAGACCTCGAGCAGATCCGCGTGGCCGTCGAAGCCTGTGGCGCCCTGGACTACACCGCGACAATGGCCCGCGACTATGTGGCCCGCGCCATCGAGTGCCTGGAAGTGCTGCCAGCCAGCGTCTACCGCGATGCGCTTGTGGAACTCAGCGAATTCGCTGTCGCCCGCACTCACTGACCCCTCCCGATGCCCGTTCGCGGCCCCGCCGCAGACGGGCGCGCAAAACTCCCCTGCCCCTGCCGACAAAACCTTATACAATGTGCGCCTTTCAACGCTCGTCTTAAGGAACCGTCGTGAGCTCTTTGCCGCCCTGCCCCCAATGCAATTCCGAATACACCTACGAAGACGGCGCCCAGCTGATCTGCCCCGAGTGCGCGCATGAGTGGTCGGCCAACGCCGATGCCGAAGCGTCCAGCGATGACGTGGTGAAAAAGGATTCGGTCGGTAACGTCCTGCAAGATGGCGACACCGTCACCGTCATCAAGGACCTCAAGGTCAAAGGCTCGTCCCTGGTGGTCAAGGTCGGCACCAAGGTGAAGAACATTCGCTTGTGCGACGGTGATCACGACATCGACTGCAAGATCGACGGTATCGGCGCCATGAAGCTGAAATCGGAGTTCGTGCGCAAGGTCTGATCCTGCGTTGCAGGGCTACGCACGCCGTGGCCCTGGCCGGCTCCGCAATGGGGTCGCTACGCCAGCGTGAAAGAATCCGCCAATAGGCGCTTGCTATTTTGATAATAAGAATTATTCTCATTGGAAATGACTTCCAAGGAGATCTTCCCCATGACCTACCTCATCGACGCCTGGCTTGATCGCCCACAACCGTACCTACGTATCCTGCACCGGGAAACCGGTGAAGTCTGTGCCGTGCTTGAGCAGGAAGCCATCGACGAACTGCGTGACCAGGGTGACCTCGACCTGAGCGGTCTGAACTCCAGCGAGCCCATCGTGCTGAAGGAGCTGGTGAGGAACCTGTTTCTGTTCTGCTACGCGCGAGCGCTGCGCCCGAGCGGCGCGCAATGGGGGCATTGAACGAGGAATCACAGGGCGCCACTGGGCGCCCCGTGAAACCAGCGGCTTACAGAACGTCGAGCAGCTCGATGTCGAAGATCAGCACGCTGTGCGGGGCGATGCTGCCCACACCTTGAGCGCCGTAGGCCAGTTCGCTTGGCACGTACAGGCGCCATTTGCTGCCGGCTTTCATCAGTTGCAGCGCCTCGGTCCAGCCAGCGATCACACCGCCGACCGGGAATTCCGCAGGCTGGCCACGATCGTAGGAGCTGTCGAAAACCGAGCCGTCGATCAGGGTGCCGTGGTAATGGGTGCGCACGGTGTCATCACGGCCAGGGGTCGCGCCATCACCGCTGGTGATGACTTCATACTGCAGGCCCGAGGCCAGGGTGGTGATACCTTCACGCTGGCCGTTCTCGGCCAGGAATGCCTTGCCTGCGCCCGCGGCCGCTTCGGCCTTGGCAGCGGCTTCAGCCTGCATGACGTCGCGGATCACCTTGAAACTGGCCGACAGGTCAGCCTCGCTGACGCGGCTGTCGACACCGCTGAAAGCGTCGGTCAGGCCGGCAACGATGGCTTCCAGGCTGACGCCCGGTGGCGGGTTGTCACGCAGTTGGCCACCCAGCTGACGGCCGATGCCGTAGCTGACGCGAGATTCGTCGGTGGACAGATTGAGTTCAGACATGCATGTGCTCCGCTGCGGGCGCACAGCTGCCGCGCCCTGGGGTGATAAAGGGCGAGCAGCCTAGCACACACCCATACCGCGAATCAGCTACCAGGTCGGACGGGGGGAAATGGCCACTTTGAGGTCTTCTTCGGGGTGTACGCCCATGCCGCACATCTCGTCCTGCACCGACCAATGCACCAGGTTCATCGATTCGAGGGGCAGCCCTTGCAGCAGCTCGCGCGCCTCGGTCACCGAACGTACGCGCAAGCGCTCGCCCTTGGCATCTGCAATGGGATGGGGCTTGCCGTCGAGACAGGCTTCGAGCAAGTAGTCGCCGCCTTCGATGCCGATGAGGTTGAGCTCTTCGATCCGACCGGCGACTGCTTCGAGGTGGAGTTGATTGAGATTCATGGGAGCGCCTCCAAAGGAATCACACCAGAGCGCCCATTTTTCGTACAGCCCGGCGAAAAGCACAAGCGGCGCCACGCGCCGCCTGTCCGACAGGCCTGGCGATGTCAGTGCTTGGTGAGCTTGTCGAGGTAGCCCATGACGAACGCCGAGACCACGAAGGTCATGTGGATGATGACGTACCACATCAGGTACTGCGGCTCGATGTTTTGCGCATCCATGAACACGCGCAGCAGGTGAATCGAGGAAATCGCCACGATGGAAGCTGCGACTTTCATCTTCAGCGAGGTGGAATCCATCTTGCCCAGCCAGCTGAGCTTTTCCTTGCCCTCGTCGATGTCCATCTGCGAGACGAAGTTCTCGTAACCGGAGAACATCACCATCACCAGCAGACCGCCCACCAGCGACATGTCGATCAGCGACAGGATCACCAGCACCAGGTCGGCCTCGGCCATGCTGAACACGTTGGGCAGGACGTGGACGATTTCCTGGAAGAACTTCAGGGCCAGGGCCAGCAGCCCCAACGACAAGCCAAAGTAGATCGGCGCGAGCAGCCAGCGAGAGGCGTACATCGCGTTTTCAAGCATACGTTCCATGGGGGAGCAACTCGTCAGGTGGGAAAAGCGTGCGCGAGTATAGCTAGCCACCTGTGACAGCAAAAGCCTGATCCAGGGCAAACAAAGCGCGCAGACGGCATCGAATCCAGGCAGTTGTGAAACCAATTATGTCTCGGGGTGGAACTGATAATCGCCCAGGTTGCCGCAACGCTCGCCATTGATCTTGCGCAGTTGCCCTTGCAGGTGCAGGCACCAGATCGGTGGGTCTTCGGCCAGTTGGTAACCGTGCAGGGTCAGGCTGTCGACAATCGCATCGAGCACCGATTCAGCCACAGCAGGCCCGTGAAACGGCCCCTGCGCCTTGATGGCCGAGGGCTGTTCGCCTGCCATGCCGGCAGCAAACAGCAGCGTCCACATGCCGGTGTCACCGGCAAGCGGGCGGATCGAACATTCGATACGGGTGACCAGGCCGAGGCACTGGCGGGTAAGGCTGAGGTTGCGCATGGCGGCGGCCCCACTGGAGAAAACCGGGTTCTGACCGAACGGCCCAGACTGTTTTCATCCTGAATGCTGGAACCGTTGCTCACTTACAGCGTAGTTGAGGCCGCACCTCGGTTGAAAAACCGGCGCCGAACGGTAGCACATGGCCTTCAGCGCCGGTTTATTGACTCAGACAGGTTTGGCCTGAGCCACCATGTCTTCCAGCCGCTCCTTCTCCGCGTCTTTGATGTCTTCCTCGCTGACCATTTCAGCGATGAAGCTCAACCGCTCGACCACCCGCGCATTCACGCTGCCTTCAGGAAAATCGCCCTTCTCGTCAGGGGTGCCGGCGTCTTCGCCTACCAGCAGACTCAACGCCTCGTCGGCCTGGCTGACGGCGTAGACATGAAACTGCCCCGCTTCCACGGCTTGCAGCACGCGCTCATCGAGCAGCAAGGTCGCGACGTTGGCCTTTGGAATGATCACGCCCTGCTCACCCGTGAGGCCGCGCGCCTGACACAGGCGGAAGAAACCTTCGATCTTCTCGTTGACCCCACCCACAGCCTGCACTTCACCGAACTGGTTGATCGAGCCGGTGATGGCGAAGCACTGTTTGAGCGGCGTGCGCGACAGTGCCGAAATCAGCGTGCAAGCCTCGCCCAGCGAAGCGCTGTCACCGTCGACGTAACCATAGGACTGCTCCAGGGCGATGCTCGCAGAAATCGCCAGTGGGAATTCCTGGGCGTAGCGGCTGCCAAGGTAGCCGGTAAGAATCATCACGCCCTTGGAGTGGATCGGCTGGCCCAGGTTGACCTCACGCTCGATGTCGACAATGCCGCTGCCGCCCGGGTACACCGTGGCGGAAATCCGCGCCGGCATGCCGAACGCCGAGTCGCCCACTTCCAGCACGGTCAGGCCGTTGCACTTGCCGATGGCGGCGCCGTCGGTGTCGATCAGGATGATGCCGGCGAGCATGTCGTCGAGCACTCGCTGCGACACCCGCCCGGTGCGCGTGGCCTTGGCGCGTAACGCACGCTCGATGTGGCCGGCGTCCGTCATCACGTCGCTGGCCAGCTGGCGAATGAAATCGGCCTCGCTGACCAGCTGGAAGAGGTCACCGATGCGTGCTGACAAGCGCGACTGGTTTTCAGCCAGGCGCGCGCTGTAGGTGGCCAGCCGGGCCACAGCGTCGCTGGTCAACGGCGCCATGCCTTCTTCGTTGGTGCGGGTGCGCAGCAGCTGGGCGAACTGCTCCAGGTTTTCGTCGACCATCGGCATGTCTTCGTCGAAGTCGACCAGTACGCGGAACATCTCTTGGAAGTCTGAATCGTGGTCCTGCAGCGCGTAATACAACTGGCGCGAACCGATGATCACCAGTTTGACGCTGAGTGGGATCATCTGTGGCGTCAGGCTGATGGTTGCCACCCGGCCCAGCTCGCCCAGCGGCGATTCCATCTTGAGCTTGCGCGACTGCAATGCGCGCTTGAGGCCATCCCAGACGAACGGCTCGCTGAGCATCTTTTCCGCTTCGAGGATCAGGAAGCCGCCGTTGGCCTTGTGCAGCGCGCCTGGGCGCAACTGCCGGTACGAGGTATTGAGCGCGCCTTGATCGGTGCTGTACTCGATGCGGCCGAACAGGTTGTCGTAGGTCGGGTGCGGCTCGAACACCACGGGCGCGCCGCTGTTACCGCTGTGGCAGGCGACCACGCTTGGCGCGTATTGCTCTTCGAGCAGCTTGCGCGCCACAGCGTCGGTCTTGCTGTCTTCGACCAGTTGTTCGATGACGGTGCGCAACAGGTTGAGCTGCACCGATTGCAGATAGGCGCAGACGCCGGCGTTTTCCGAATACTTTTCCGACAGCGGTGCCAGCAGGGGCTGCAAGGCCAGGGTGATGGTCTCTTCGTTGAGCTGGCGCAGTTGGTTGTTGGACTCACGCTTCCACTGCGGCAGGCTCGACAGCTCGTCGTTCAGACGCTCTTCGAGGGCGGAGATGTCCTGGTGGAAGCGCTCACGCGCCTCTTCGGGCAACTGGGCGAATTCGGCTTCGTCGAGGGCCTTGCCGTCTGCCATGGGGGTGAAGGCCACGTTGGTGCTGTCGCGGTACAACGCGATGTCTTTCTCCAGCGACGCGCGCTCGATGATGTCGAGGGCCTGGTCGTAGCGCTGGTTGAAGGTACGGTCGATGGCGCCCTTTTTCTGCTGGAACGAGGGATGCTCGAACACGGCGGGAAAGGTGGCCAGCAGGTTGTCGATCAGGCCATTCATGTCGCTGACGAATTCGCCCGCGGTGCCGGAGGGCAGCTCCAGGGCGCGGGGTTCGCGGGGGTCGTCGAAGTTGTTGACGTAGACCCAGTCAGCCGGCGTTGCCTGGCGCTTGCCTTCGGCCTTGAGGTAACGCTTGACGAAGGAGAAGCGACCGGTGCCCGGTTCGCCCATGACGAACACGTTGTAACCCGGACGGGGCATGGCCACGCCAAACTGCAGGGCCTCGACAGCACGTTCCTGGCCGAGAACGCCGCGAAAGGGTTCCAGGTCATCGGTAGTGGAAAACGCAAACTGTTCAGCGGAGAAACGCCGGGTCAGCGCCTCCGGCGCAACACGCAGGCGCGAGGCAACAGGATCGGGCATTGGGCTTCCTTACTTCGGCAGGGCGATGGACCATTCTGGGGCCGCCTGCGCGCAGCTGGCAAGGCTCGCTCGGACTTTATGTCGCAGCCGTACAGCAGCAAATTTTTCCCTCCGCACTACGCAACCTTTGGTTACTGCCTAAACTCCAAACTGCGCGGGGGGATAGAAATCCTTCCCGACCTGGCGCACTGCTGCCAGACCCTGACCATTGGAACGTCTACGAAAAAGAGAATAAAGCTATGAAACGGATTCTTCTGGGTACGCTGTTTGCTGCTGCATCGCTCAACGCCATGGCTGACGCGCCAGGCGGCCCTAACTGCGGTTGGGGCAACATGCTGTTCGAGGGCCAGCGCGGTACTCCGGCCCATTTCCTGGCCTCCACCACCAACGGTACTTCCGGTAACGCCACCTTCGGCATGACCTCGGGCACCAACGGCTGCTCGACCAAAGCTTCTCTGACCTACGGCGGCAAGTCCTGGCTTGCCATGAATGGCATGATGAACGAGCTGTCCGAAGACATGGCGCAAGGCCAGGGCGAAGCGCTGACCACCTACGCCGTGGTGCTGGGCGTAGCCCCACAGGATCGCGCGCACTTCGCTGCCGTGACCCACGATCACTTCCAGCAGATCTTCAGCAGCGCCGATGCCAACGCTGAAACCGTTCACACCAACACCCTCGCGGTCCTGAAAAACGACCCGCAACTCGCCAAGTACGCTACCGAGGCGTGAGTCCTGCGCAAACCCGCCCTGCACAACAGGGCGGGTTCGTGCATTCTATCGGCATCATTCAGACCTAGTTGCCCGACATGCTCAAACGCCTCTCCCTGCTGGCGCTCAGCGTCAGTACACCGCTGCATGCCGCATCGCACATCGATCAAGCCCGCGCCCAACAGCTCGCCGCCCAGCCTTACTGGGTCGCGCTGGGTCACTATGAGAGCGGCAAGCTCGGCGGTTGGCGCAGCTATGTGGACGACCCCAAATTCTTTCTCGCCGAAGACGGCGCGCACCACCCCGAGCGCGAACTGAGCGCCACCGTGGATGCGCTCTATGCGTCGGCGAGCCTGGGCAATCAGCATGCCCAATGTGTGTTCCCGGCCCGTACCCGCTGGCTGAGTGAGCAACTGTCGCTGCGCGACCTGCCAACGCCAGACTGCACCGATTACCGCGCCTGGTACGACGATGTCGCGCCACACAGTGCGGCGCTGATCTTCCCTGCCGCGTACCTGAACAGCCCGTCATCGATGTTCGGCCATACCTTGCTGCGCATCGACCAGGCCGACACCCATAGCAACGCAACCTCGCTGCTCAGCTATGCGATCAACTTCGGTGCCTACATCGAAGGCAGCGACAACAGCATCCTCTATGCCTGGAAAGGCCTGGCCGGTGGCTACCCGGGGCTGTTCGCGCTGATGCCCTACCAGTCCAAGCTGTCCGAATACCGTAGCCTGGAAAACCGCGACCTGTGGGAATACCAGCTGAACCTGACGCCGGAAGAAACCGGGCGCATGGTCGAGCACGTGTGGGAACTGAAGAATGTGCAGTTCGACTACTTTTTCTTCGACGAGAACTGCTCCTACCGCCTGCTCGAACTGCTGCAAGTGGCACGCCCCACACTTGACCTGACCTCACAGTTCCCGCTCACCGCCATCCCCACAGACACGGTGAAGGCGGTGAAACAGGCCGGGCTGGTGGCCGACACCCGCTACCGCCCCTCCCGCGAGCGCGAGCTGCTGGCCCGTGCCGAGCCGCTGGATGCCGAAGAAACCCAGCAAGTGCTGGCCGTCAGCGCCGACACGCAGCAGTTGCAGAGCCCGACCTTCACCGCCCTGCCCCGCGCGCGCCAGGCCCTGGTGCAAGACGCCGCCTACCGCCTGGAGCGCTACCGCGCCAACGGTCAGGAGCGTGACCCGGCGCGGGCCGCGCGCAGTTTTGAACTGCTGCGGGCGATCAACGGCAATCCGCCGCCGCCGCTGGAAATCGAGAAACCTGGCCTGCCTGAAGAAGGCCACGAATCACGCACCTGGCAACTGGGCGTCGGCAGCCGCGACGACCGCGCTTACGCCGAGTACGGCCTGCGCATGGCTTATCACGACCTCAACGACAACGCCTACGGCTTCCCGCTGGGCGCGCAGATCGAGATTCTGCAGCTCAAACTGCGCCAGTACGAAGGCAACGAGTGGCAGGTACAGCAGCTTGACCTCGCCACCATCCGCTCGCTGACCCCGCGCAGTACCCTGCTCAAGCCCCTGTCGTGGCAAGTGGCCGGTGGCCTTGAGCGGGTGCCGGGCAAGCATGGCGATGAAGTGCTGGTCAGCCATGTCAACGGCGGCGCCGGCGGCACCTGGCAGCTCGGCGAAGACCTGCTGGGCTTTACCTTGGGCACGGTGCGGGTCGAGCATCACAACGACTTTTCCGAGTTCATCTCGCCAGCGGCCGGTTTCAACAGCGGCGTGCTGTGGCGCAACGGCCTGGGTAACCTGAGCCTGGAAGCCAAGGGCGATTTCTTCACCAATGGCGAAGTGCGCCGCAGCCTGAGCCTGAATCAGCAGTGGGAGCTGTCGCGCAACCTCGGTCTGCGCCTGAGCGCCAAGCGCGAGTTCAGCCACTTGGCCTCGGCGCAGAACGAGGTGATGCTGGAAATGAAGTGGTACCACTACTGATTCGATCGGGTATGAACGGCTGCAGAAGAGGGCTGGATCGGCTCAGGTCGGGCGGCAAGCGAGGTGGCAATCCGGCCAATTGAGCCCCATTCGGCCTCGGCGCGCAGGACGGCGCCATCCAACAGGTCTGTGCTCTACGGTATGGCGACATTGTTTTAACATCGCCAGCACACATCAGCGCCTAGACTCTGCTTATCGGGTGGAGGGTGTGGATATGTTGCGATACAGCATCGGATTATGGATTGCGCTGCTAGTGGGCGGTTGTCAATCAGTCAATGAGCAGATGCGCGCAGCCGGCTACCCGCCCGCCTACGCCGATGGCTATCAGGACGGCTGCAGCAGCGGCCGCGAAGCAGCCGATGTGAGGGTCGGGGATTTTCGCAAGAACGTGCCACGCTACCTTGCCGAGCGTCAGTACGAAACCGGCTGGGACGATGGCTTTCGGCAATGCCAGAGCACCCAGGCCAGCCAAGAATCGCGTGACTACCAGGACGGTTACTGGCGCGAGCGCGACCGCGCGTGGCACCAGGAAAACGCCCGCGATACCGCTCGCGCCCTCCGGCACAACTGAGCGCCGAGCCAAGACGGCTGAAACGACCCCTCCCCACTGAATGTCCCATGACAAAGGAGGGCCAAGCATGAGCCGAGCATTCGTCAATGAAGATAACGCTGCAGCCCAGGCCAGCCAGCCTGTGGAGCGGCGCATCAGCGATCAACCCAATTACGTGACCGCCAACGGCCTGACGCAACTGCAGGCACGCGTGGAAGCCCTGAATGCCGAACGGCGCGAGCTGCAAGCCCAGGGTGATCGCGCCGACAAACAGCGGCTGGCTGACAACGAAAGTGACCTGCGTTATTTCAACGCGCGCGTGCTGAGCGCGCAGCCGGTACCCGCCGCCACGTCCACAGAAAAGGTGCAGATCGGCAGCCATGTAACCTTCGCCGATGAGCACGATCAGCACCAGCAGGTGCAATTGGTCGGTGAAGACGAAGCCGATGCGGCGCAGGGCCTGATCAACTGGGGTTCACCGCTGGGGCAGGCGCTGCTGGGCGCAGGGCCTGGAGATGAGGTGACGTGGCGGCGACCGGCGGGGGACCTGGTGATCGAGGTGATTACCATCAACGGGTAACCCCCGTGGAACGTGCGCTGCGCCAATGTTGGCGACTTTGCGTAGCCGATCCGGTTCCAGCATCGCGCAATGACGGCGGATTGCGGTGGCAGCCTTGGGTCGGCTGCGCCGCCCATCGCGGCAGTAGCCGCTCCTGCAGGGGCTGCGGTGTGCCCGCCAGCGTGAGTGTTCGGGCGAGCACGGTCGGAGTAGGCGCGGCCGCTCCGGATTGCCGCCATGGCCGGCGCAGCCGGCCCGGTTCAAGCACCGCGCAATAACGACGGATTACGGTGGCAGCACTGCGCACTCCAGGCTGCGGGGTGATCGCAATGTTGGATCGGCTGCGCAGACCATCGCGGCTGCCCGGGACGCCGGCTCAGCCTGTACTGCGCTTTACACCACCCCTTGCGCCAACATCGCATCGGCCACCTTCACGAACCCGGCAATGTTGGCGCCCTTCACATAGTTCACCGTGCCGTCGGCCTCTTCGCCATAGTGCACGCACGCATGGTGGATCGACTGCATGATCCCGTGCAGCTTGCTGTCCACTTCCCCGGCGGTCCACAGCAGGCGCATGGCGTTCTGCGACATCTCCAGGCCCGACACGGCCACGCCGCCGGCGTTGGACGCCTTGCCCGGCGCGAACAGCGTGCCCGCTTCGATGAACAGGTCGACCGCATCCAGCGTGGTCGGCATGTTCGCGCCTTCGGCCACACAGATGCAGCCGTTGGCGAGCAGCAAGCGCGCGTCGTCGGCGTTCAGTTCGTTCTGAGTGGCACAAGGCAACGCGATGTCACACGGCAGCGACCAGGGCGACTGGCCTTTGCGGAACTCCAGGCCCAGCTCGGCAGCCAACGCACTGAGGCGCCCACGCTTGACGTTCTTCAGTTCCATCACGGCGTTCCACTGAGCATCGTCCAGACCGCTTTCGCAGTACAGCGTACCTTCGGAATCGGACAGCGAAATCACCTTGCCGCCCAGGTCCATGACCTTGCGCGCGGCGTACTGGGCAACGTTGCCGGAGCCGGAAATCGCCACCCGGTGCCCGTCGATGCGCAGGTGCTTGCGCTTGAGCATTTCTTCGGCGAAATACACACAGCCATAGCCGGTGGCTTCCGGGCGAATCAGACTGCCGCCGTAGTTCATGCCCTTGCCGGTCAGCACCGAGGTGAACTGGTTGGCCAGGCGCTTGTACTGACCGAACATGAAGCCGATCTCACGGCCACCGACGCCGATGTCACCGGCAGGCACGTCCACATCGGCGCCGATGTGGCGGTACAGCTCGCTCATGAACGCCTGGCAGAAACGCATCACCTCGGCGTCGCTCTTACCCTTTGGATCGAAGTCCGAACCACCTTTGCCGCCGCCCATCGGCAAGGAGGTCAGCGAGTTTTTCAGCACCTGCTCGAAGGCGAGGAACTTGAGCACGCTGAGGTTCACCGACGGGTGGAAGCGCAGGCCGCCCTTATAGGGGCCGATGGCGCTGCTCATCTGGATGCGCAAGCCACGATTGACCTGCACCCTGCCTTGGTCATCGACCCACGAAACACGGAACATCACTGCCCGCTCTGGCTCGCACAGGCGTTCGAGAATGCCCGATTGCAGGTAGTGGGGATTGGCTTCGAGGAAGGGCCAGAGGCTGCGCAGCACCTCTTCGACCGCTTGATGGAATTCGGGCTGGCCAGGGTCGCGCTGTTGCAGGCGGGCCAGGAAGGTGTCAACGGATTCGATCATGCTAGACATCTCACCAAAGGGGATTGGACTTGTAGGTTTTTTCCCGACTCTAGCAAGAAGCCCTCGCACAACAACAGTGCGAAATGTCGTTTTTATGAAAATTAATGGTGCTTTTATATAAATGTATACAAGATATTAACCACCTGAACGGATAACTCCCCGTTGCAGACGCCTGCAAACCTTTCTGCCAGGCACAAAAATGGGGCTCCTTGGAGCCCCATTTCAGTGCAGCGTGACGCGGGTTACTGCGCCAGTTTCTTGTGACGGACGCGGTGCGGTTGCGCCGCCGCATCACCAAGGCGTTTTTTACGGTCGGCTTCGTACTCGGTGTAGTTGCCTTCGAAGAAGACCACGTTGGAATCGTCTTCGTACGCCAGGATGTGCGTTGCCACGCGGTCCAGGAACCAGCGATCGTGAGAAATCACGATGGCGGCGCCTGGGAAGTCCAGCAGGGCTTCCTCCAGGGAGCGCAGGGTTTCGACGTCGAGGTCGTTGGACGGTTCGTCGAGCAGCAAGACGTTACCGCCCTCCTTCAGGGTCAGGGCCAAGTGCAAACGGCCACGCTCACCACCGGAGAGGTCTTTGACGAACTTCTGCTGGTCGCCACCCTTGAAGTTGAAGCGGCCCACATAGGTGCGCGAAGGGATCTCGTAGCTGCCGATGCGGATCTGGTCGGAGCCGTCGGACACCTGCTGGAACACCGTCTTGCTGCCGTCGAGGTCTTCGCGGCTCTGGTCGACACAGGCCAGTTGCACGGTGTCGCCGATCTCGATGCTGCCCGAATCAGGCTGTTCCTTGCCCATCAGCATGCGGAACAGGGTCGATTTACCCGCACCGTTACCGCCGATCACGCCGACGATGGCGCCTTTGGGCATGGCGAACGACAGGTTGTCGATCAGTACGCGATCGCCATAACCCTTGGACACGTTCTTGAACTCGATGACCTTGTCGCCCAGGCGCGGGCCGGCCGGGATGTAGATCTCGTTGGTCTCGCTGCGCTTCTGGAATTCCTGCGATTGCAGCTCTTCGAAGCGTTGCAGACGGGCCTTGGATTTCGACTGGCGAGCCTTGGCGCCTTTGCGCACCCACTCCAGCTCTTCCTTCATGGCCTTTTCATGGGCGCTCTGCTGCTTGGATTCCTGCGCCAGGCGGTCGGATTTCGCCTCCAGCCAGCCGGAGTAGTTGCCTTCGTATGGAATACCGGCGCCACGGTCGAGTTCGAGAATCCAACCGGCGACGTTGTCGAGGAAGTAACGGTCGTGGGTAATCGCCACCACGGTGCCGGGGAAGTCGTGCAAGAAGCGCTCGAGCCAGGCCACCGAATCGGCATCCAGGTGGTTGGTCGGCTCGTCGAGCAGCAGCATGTCGGGTGCCGACAGCAGCAGGCGGCACAGCGCCACACGACGCTTTTCACCGCCGGACAGGTGCTCGATTTTCGCCTCCCAGGCCGGCAGACGCAGAGCGTCGGCGGCGACATCCAGCTGGCGTTCGAGGTTGTGGCCGTCGGCCGCTTGCAGGATGGCTTCGAGCTTGGCCTGTTCAGCGGCCAGCTTGTCGAAATCGGCATCCGGGTCGGCGTAGGCGGCGTAGACCTCGTCCAGGCGGGCCTGGGCGTCCTTGATCACGCTGACCGCTTCTTCGACCACTTCACGCACGGTCTTGCTCGGATCGAGCTGCGGCTCCTGGGGCAGGTAGCCGACGTTGATGTCTGGCATCGGACGGGCTTCGCCGTCAAATTCCTTATCGACGCCTGCCATGATCCGCAGCAGGGTCGATTTACCGGCGCCGTTGAGGCCCAGCACGCCAATCTTGGCGCCCGGGAAGAACGACAGCGAGATGTTCTTCAGGATTTCGCGCTTCGGCGGCACGACCTTGCTCAGCCGATGCATGGTGTAGACGTATTGAGCCAAAACCAAGCCCTCTCTATATAGGTAAGGACATCGACGCAAGCGCAACACGGGGCCGGCTCACGGTAAGAAAGATGTCGTGAAACAAAGTGCGCCATTCTACGTCAAGTTGTGACATTGCACAGACGAGCGCAGCGCGTGGCGCATTGCCGTGGGTCGGCTCAGGCGCGGGTCGTGCGCAACGTGCCGCGCGGCGCGCGATTGCCGGCGCCCTCGGCGGCCAGCTTGGCCGCCCATGAAGCCTTGACGCTGAAGCCTGCGGCACGTTCGACAGGCGCGGCGGTGGGTACGCCAGCATCGACGAGCGGCGCGCGCGCCGGTGCCGAGGCGCGCACTGCGGGCACACCCACTGTGCCAGCCGGTGCCGCAGCGGCCTTGGCCTGCTTGCGCAGCTCGGCCAGCGACGGCGACTTGGCAACGCTGACCGGCGCGGGTTTGAGCAGCGTGCGCTGGCATGACTTGCAGGACACCTCATCGCTGACGCCGCTGCTGACCAGGGTTTGCGCGGTGCGCCCGCAGGCGGCCTCAAGGCCGTTGGTGGAATAGTGGGTAACCAAACCGGGTTTCTCCGAAAAGCACGTGCATTGAAACGGCCGGCATTCTCGCACACCCTGCTGCACATGCCGACCCGACAGGACGGCAGGACAGATCAGTAGCACTTTGCCATAATGGCGCCCGCGTCAATTTCTGCACCCATGTCCCAAGGCGCTTTCCAACGCGGCATGACAAGTATCAAGGCTTTTCATGCAGAGCCTAGGCGCCACCTCTGGCGCGGACTATAGTGCGGCGGCCCCACGAGTACCCCGGCAGCCCGTCCAACGGCTTTCCTTTCCCTGCCATTGCCAGCCCTTTCGCAGGATGAGCGCTTGACTACCAACCTCCCACCCACAGCACCGAGCGCTTCCGTACCTGCCAAGGCCATTGGCGGCTCGCTCAAGGGCGTCCTGGCGCTGATCGTACTGGTGCTGCTGGGCTTGCTCATCTGGCAATTGCTCGCACAGTTTCGCGCGACCCTGAGCGAGCAACGCGAACAAAGCCTGAGCGCCACCGCAGTGCTGGCCGAACACCTCGAGCTGAACATGGCGCTCAAGGCCCAGCAGGCGATCACTCTGCTGCAACCCCATGTCCAGCCCCCTGCGGCCAGCGACCTGCCCGCGCTGCTCGACAACTGGCGTCGGCAATTGCCGGCCCTGCAGAACGTGGCCTGGCTGGATGCGGCGGGCCAGACACGACTCGACAGCCTGCCCGCAACAGGTGCCAGCGACGCGCTGAACGCCGCCATCAGACTCGGCCTGGGCCAGGCATTTTTCTGGAGCAACAGCGCCGACGGCCAGACCCTCTACCTGATACTGCAGCAGGGCGCTGGCGCGCCTGAAAGGCCCAGCGGCTATTGGCTCGTGCGCCTCTCGGCGGACTACCTCCAGACCCTCAGCCAGCGCCTGCAAAGCGCTGGCCACCCGCTGTGGCTACTGCAGAACAGCCGCAGCGCGCACGTCCTGGCAGGCCATGCTGGGCTGCCCGCCGACAGCGCGCTGGAGAGTGTGATGCTCGGCTTTCTCGGCCACAGCACCTGGCAGTTGCAGGGTTTTTTCGATGCCCAGCAGGCGCGTAACCAGTTGCTTCCGGCGCTGATCGGCAAATGCCTGCTGGTGCTGCTGTGCGCATGCTTGCCCGCCTTGGCCTTGCTCAACCTGCGCCGCCGCCAGCGCGCGTTGCAGGAAGACCGCCGGCGCTACCACGACATCTTCGAAGGCACTGGCGTGGCGCTGTGTGTACTCGACCTGTCCAGCCTGCCCGGCCAGCTTCAGCGCCATCACGTGGGCAACCGCGCCGCGCTCAAGCACAGCCTGGCACTGGACCCGAACCTGCGCCGTTCATTGCTGCAAGAGCTGAAGATCACCGAAACCAACCAGGTCGCCCGGCAACTGCTCGGCGTCGACTGCAATGCGCGCGCCTGGCAGCGCCTGATCGAAAGCGCCGGCGATGGCCGCGACAGCGTCGGCATGCAACTGATCGATGCGGTCCTTGAGCAGCGCTCGCAGCTTGAGCTGGAAGTGCGCCTGCCCACCCCAGGTGCCACCGACCTGCATTTGTGGCTGATGGTCCGGCTGCCGGAGCCGCGCGATTACCAGGCGGTGATTCTCAGCATCAGTGACATCACCGGCCGCAAACAGGTCGAGCTGTCAGTGCTCGAACGCGAAAGCTTCTGGTCGGATGTGGTCCGTACCGTGCCTGACCAGCTGTACGTGCAGGACGTACAGAGCCAGCGGATGATCTTCAGCAACCGCCACCTTGGCCAGACCCTGGGTTACTCCCGCGCGGAACTGACCCAGCTGGGCGACCGTTTCTGGGAGCTGCTGATGCACCCCAGTGATGCCGAGCAGTATCGCGCGCAGCGTTGGCACCGTCGCGAGGCGGGTAAGGACCAACCGCTCCATTACCAGACCCGCTTCCGCCACCAGGACGGCTCGTGGCGCTGCTACGACATCCGCGAGCAGGTCCTGACCCACGACAGCGACGGACAGGTGACGCGCATCATCGGCGTGGGCAAGGACGTCACGGTGCAGATCGAGGCCAGCGAGTCGCTGCGTGACAGCGAACAGCGCTACCGCATGCTCGCCGAAAGCATCAGCGACGTGATCTTTTCCACCGACAGCCAATTGCAGCTCAATTACCTCAGCCCGTCGGTGAAGGTGGTGCTGGGGTATGAAGTGGAGTGGGTCTTCGCCAACGGCTGGCAATCGACCATTGCCAACCCCGCCCAACTCACCGGCGTGCTGCGCCTGCTCGAACAGGTCACCCACGCCCTGGGCAACCCCGCACAGATGGATCGGCTGCGTAGCGAGCTGCCCACCCAGTTGTTTCTGTTCGACTGCCTGCGCGCCGATGGCCGCAAGATCCCCATCGAACTGCGCGTGGTGCTGGTCTGGGACGAGCACGGCGGCTTCGAAGGCATTCTCGGTGTGGGCCGTGACATCAGCCAACAGCGCCGCGCCGAGAAAGACCTGCGCATGGCCGCCACGGTGTTCGAGCACTCCACCTCGGCCATCCTGATCACCGACCCCGCCGGTTATATCGTGCAGGCCAACGAGGCCTTCAGCCGGGTCAGCGGCTATGCCGTCAGCGATGTGCTGGACCAGTTACCGAGCCTGCTGGTGGTCGACAACCAGCAGGACGCCCACCTGCGCTATGTGCTCAAACAACTGCATCAGCGCGGCAGTTGGGAGGGTGAGGTGTGGCTCAAGCGTCGCAGTGGCGAACATTACCCGGCCTGGGTCGGCATCACAGCGGTGTTCGATGATGAAGGCGACCTGGCCAGCTACGTGTGCTTTTTCACCGACATCAGCGAGCGCAAGGCCAGCGAACAGCGCATTCATCGGCTGGCCTACTACGACGCCCTGACCCACCTGCCCAACCGTACCCTGTTCCAGGACCGGCTCTACACCGCATTGCAGCAGGCGCAGCGCAACACCTCGTGGGTGGTGCTGATGTTCCTCGACCTCGACCGGTTCAAGCCCATCAACGATTCGCTCGGCCATGCCGCGGGCGATCGCATGCTCAAGGACATGGCCGAACGCCTGCTGGCCTGTGTGCACGACGACGACACCGTGGCGCGCATGGGCGGCGACGAATTCACCTTGCTGCTGCAACCCAAGCCCAGCCGCGAAGCCTCGCTGAACCGCGCCATCCATGTGGCCGAGAACATTCTCGCCAGCCTGGTGCGACCGTTCGTGCTGGAGAACCGCGAGTTCTTCGTCACCGCCAGCATCGGCATCGCCCTGAGCCCGCAGGATGGCAGCGAGCTCAGCCAGTTGATGAAAAACGCCGACACGGCCATGTACCACGCCAAGGAACGCGGCAAGAACAACTTCCAGTTCTACCAGGCCGACATGAACGCCAGCGCGCTGGAGCGCCTGGAGCTGGAAAGCGATCTACGCCATGCGCTGGAGCAGAACGAGTTCATCCTCTATTACCAACCGCAGTTCAGCGGCGATGGCAAGCGCCTGACCGGCGCCGAAGCGCTGCTGCGCTGGCGCCACCCGCGGCGTGGGCTGATCCCGCCGGGCGAGTTCATTCCGGTGCTCGAAGAGCTGGGGTTGGTGGTGGACGTCGGCGACTGGGTGCTGCGCGAAGCCAGCCGGCAAATGGTGGCCTGGCGCAAGGCGCGTGTGCGGGTGCCGAAGGTGTCGGTGAATCTGTCGGCGCGGCAGTTCTCGGACGGCCAACTGGGCACGCGCATCGCCACCATCCTCAACGAAAGCGGGCTGCCGCCGGCTTGCCTGGAACTGGAACTGACCGAGAGCATCCTGATGCGCGAGGTCAACGAGGCCTTGCAGATTCTCGACAGCCTCAAGCAACTGGGCTTGAGCATTGCCGTCGATGATTTCGGTACCGGCTACTCCTCGCTCAACTACCTCAAGCAGTTCCCCATCGATGTGCTGAAGATCGACCGCACCTTCGTCGATGGCCTGCCGACCGGTGAGCAAGACGCGCAGATTGCCCGCGCCATCATCGCCATGGCCCACAGCCTGAACCTGGCGGTGATCGCCGAAGGCGTCGAAACCCACGAGCAGCTCGAATTCCTTCGCGAGCATGATTGTGATGAGGTACAAGGCTATCTGTTCGGTCGACCCATGCCGGCGCATCAGTTTGAAGCGCAGTTCAGCAACGAAGCGCTGTTCATGCTGGGGTGAAAGCGCTGCACCCGGCCCGTCGGCTCAACCGCCTTTGCTGTTGCAGATCCGATTTGCCACTCGCCACTTGCAGCTTCTCTCCCCCCCATGAGGTAGAATGCTGGCCCCTTTAAGCCCGATCCTTGAGGACCGCCATGTTCAGCCGTGATTTGACCATTGCCAAGTACGATGCAGAGCTCTTCGATGCCATGCAGCAGGAAGCGCTGCGCCAGGAAGAGCACATCGAGCTGATCGCTTCGGAGAACTACACCAGCCCCGCCGTCATGCAAGCCCAAGGTTCGGTGCTGACCAACAAGTACGCCGAAGGGTATCCAGGCAAGCGTTACTACGGCGGCTGCGAGTACGTCGACGTGGTCGAGCAACTGGCCATCGACCGTGCCAAGGAACTGTTCGGCGCCGACTACGCCAACGTCCAGCCGCATGCCGGCTCCCAGGCCAACGCTGCGGTCTACCTGGCCCTGCTGTCGGCCGGTGACACCATCCTGGGCATGAGCCTGGCCCACGGCGGCCACCTCACTCACGGCGCCAGCGTCAGCTCCTCGGGCAAACTGTACAACGCGGTGCAATACGGCATCGACGGTAATGGCCTGATCGACTACGACGAAGTCGAGCGCCTGGCCGTCGAGCACAAGCCGAAGATGATCGTTGCCGGTTTCTCGGCCTACTCGCAGATTCTGGACTTCCCGCGCTTTCGCGCCATCGCCGACAAGGTCGGTGCCTACCTGTTCGTCGACATGGCCCACGTCGCTGGCCTGGTTGCCGCAGGCGTGTACCCGAACCCGGTGCCATTCGCCGACGTGGTCACCACCACCACCCACAAGACCCTGCGCGGTCCACGTGGCGGCCTGATCCTGGCCCGTGCCAACGCTGACATCGAGAAGAAGCTCAACTCGGCCGTGTTCCCAGGCGCCCAGGGCGGCCCGCTGGAGCACGTCATCGCGGCCAAGGCGATCTGCTTCAAGGAAGCGCTGCAGCCTGAGTTCAAGACCTACCAGCAGCAAGTGGTGAAGAACGCCCAGGCCATGGCCGGCGTGTTCATCGAGCGCGGCTTCGACGTGGTTTCTGGCGGTACCGAGAACCACCTGTTCCTGCTCTCGCTGATCAAGCAGGACATTTCCGGCAAAGACGCCGACGCGGCGCTGGGCAAGGCGTTCATCACCGTGAACAAGAACTCGGTCCCGAACGATCCACGCTCCCCGTTCGTCACCTCGGGCCTGCGTTTCGGCACCCCGGCCGTGACCACCCGTGGCTTCAAGGAAACCGAGTGCCGCGAGCTGGCCGGCTGGATCTGCGACATCCTGGCCGACCTGAACAACGACGCGGTGATCGATGCCGTGCGTGAGAAGGTCAAGGCCATCTGCAAGCGGCTGCCGGTCTACGGCAACTGAGCCAGGCACCGCTGACGGCCTGACCGTCAGCCCCTGAAAAACCGATGTCGGGCGACCGGCATCGGTTTTTTCATGCCTGTGGCTTCACTGGGCTAGGCGTTGGCCAAGCGCCGCAAAGCCTGCCTGGATCTTGACCTGCGGCAGGTCATCACCGATGAACACCATCACACTTTCCCGCGCCTGCTCGGCAGGCCATTCGCTGTCCCAGTCGAAACCGTAGAGCTTGAGCACGCCTTGGAACACCAGACGGCGGTCGTCGCCAGCGATGTTCAACACGCCCTTGTAGCGCAGCAGTTGCTTGCCATGGGTTTCCAGCAGCTCGTTCATGAAGTCGCTGAGCCGGTCGATGTCCAGCGCCACGTCGCTGCGCAGCACCAGCGTGGAGATACGGTCGGGAATCGCCGGCTTGAGCACCGGACGCAGCGTGGGGCGCAGGTTCGCGCCCAGGTCCGAGTTGAGGTTGAAGCCCCGCACATCGAGCAGCTCGGCCAGATCGATGCGCCCTTGCTCGACCACGCGAATGGCCGCTCGACCATTGATCCGCGCCAGGCGCTCGCGCAGCGCGTCGACCGTGGCGGTGTCGGCCAGGTCGGTCTTGCTCAGCAGCAGGCGGTCGGCAAAGCCCACCTGAGCCTGGGCGATGCTTTGGGTCAGGTGCACGTCGGCATGCACAGCGTCGACCAGGGTGATGATGCCATCGAGGATGTAGCGCTCGCGCAGTTCTTCGTCGATGAAGAAGGTTTGCGCCACAGGCGCCGGGTCCGCCAGGCCGGTGCACTCGATCACCAGGCGATCAAAGGCGATCTCGCCGGCATCCAGACGCTCGAGCAGCAGGTACAGGGCTTTGGTCAGGTCGGTGTGGATGGTGCAGCACACGCAGCCATTGGCCAGGGTCATGACCTGAACCGGCTCCTCGCCCAGCAGCTGGCTGTCGATGCCGGCGTCGCTGAACTCGTTCTCGATCACGGCAATCTTCAGGCCGTGTTCGGCTTTGAGCATGTGCTTGAGCAAGGTCGTTTTACCGGCACCGAGAAAGCCGGTGAGCACGGTTACGGGAATGGGCGGTTGCACGCAGAAGGTCTCCTTGAAGCAGAAATGAAAGTGGGAGCGCGGTTGTCCGGGCTCCCACAGGTTCATGCGTTATCGCTTTCAACGGCGCGGTTCAGCTCGACAGCGCTGTATGTTTACCGGCACGCCGGGTTCAGCAGCATTTGGGCCCGGCCTTGCCACCATAACGAGCCTCCTGACGTTCGCGGAAGAACGCCTCGTAGCTCATCACCGGCTGATCCGGGTGGGTGCGTTGCATGTGCTCGACGTAATTGTCGTAGTCCGGCATGCCCACCATCAGGCGGGCAGCCTGACCCAGGTACTTACCCAGGCGTCCCAGGTCGTTGAACATGGCCGCAGCCCTCTCTGGTTACGCTTCAGGCAAGGCCTGGAACGGGGTTTCCTTGTCGGTCCGCTCTTTGCGATTCCAGGCGCGATAACCGACCTTGAGGGCAAAGAAGAGGATGCTGAACACCACGACCAGGAACAGCACGGTCAGGCCGGCGTTGGTGTAGGCGTTGTAGACCACGTGCTGCATCTGGCCGATGTCCTTGGCCGGCGCCAGCACCTGACCGGCTTCGAGCGCGGCGCTGTACTTGTTCGCCAAGGCCAGGAAGCCCACCGCGGGGTTGGCATCGAACAGTTTGATGAAGCTTGCGGTGGTGGTGCAGATCAGCAGCCAGATCGCCGGCAGCAGCGTGACCCACACGTACTGCTGACGCTTCATCTTCACCAGCACCACGGTACCGAGCATCAGCGCAATACCGGCCAGCATCTGGTTGGATATGCCGAACAGCGGCCACAAGGTGTTGATGCCGCCCAGCGGGTCGATCACGCCCTGGTACAGCAGGTAACCCCAGAGCGCCACGCAACCTGCGGTGGCGATCATGTTGGCGACCCACGACTCGGTGCGTTTGAGCGCGGGTACGAAGCTGCCGAGCAGGTCTTGCAGCATGAAGCGCCCGGCACGGGTGCCAGCATCCACTGCCGTGAGGATGAACAGTGCTTCGAACAGGATCGCGAAGTGGTACCAGAACGCCATGGTGTTTTCGCCTGGCAGCACCTGGTGCAGGATCTGCGCGATACCGACGGCCAGCGTTGGCGCACCGCCGGCACGTGCCAGTACGGTGTGTTCGCCGATGTCGCGAGCGACGGCTTCGAGCTGCTCCGGGGTGATCAGAAAGCCCCAGCTGCTGACCGTTTGCGCGACCGAGACCACATCGCTGCCCACGATCGCCGCCGGGCTGTTCATGGCGAAGTACACACCGGGTTCGATGACCGAGGCAGCGACCATGGCCATGATGGCCACGAACGATTCCATCAGCATGCCGCCGTAGCCGATGTAACGTGCGTTGACTTCGTTATCCAGCAACTTGGGCGTGGTGCCCGAGGAGATCAGCGCATGGAAGCCCGACACCGCGCCGCAAGCAATGGTGATGAACAGGAAGGGGAACAGCGCGCCCTTCCAAACCGGGCCGGTACCGTCGGTGAACTGGGTCAGCGCGGGCATTTTCAGCTCAGGCGCAAGGATCAGGATGCCGATGGCCAAGGCCAGAATGGTGCCGATCTTGAGGAAGGTGGAGAGGTAATCGCGTGGCGCCAGCACCAGCCAGACCGGCAGTACGGCAGCGACGAAGCCGTAGCCCACCAGCATCCAGGTGATCTGCACGCCGGTGAAGGTGAACGCCGGGCCCCAGACCGGATCGGCCGCCACCAGGCCACCGACCCAGATCGACAGCAGCAACAGCACCACGCCGATGAGCGAGATTTCGCCAATGCGGCCCGGGCGGATGTAGCGCATGTAGATGCCCATGAACATCGCGATCGGGATGGTCGCCATCACCGTGAACATGCCCCACGGGCTCTCGGCCAGGGCCTTGACCACGATCAGCGCCAGCACCGCAAGGATGATGATCATGATCAGGAAGCAACCGAACAGCGCAATGGTGCCGGGGATGCGGCCCATCTCCTCGCGGACCATGTCGCCCAGCGAGCGGCCGTTACGGCGGGTCGAGAGGAACAGCACCATGAAGTCCTGCACCGCACCGGCCAGCACCACGCCGGCGATCAGCCAGAGCGTACCGGGCAGGTACCCCATCTGCGCGGCCAGTACCGGACCGACCAGGGGCCCTGCGCCGGCAATGGCGGCAAAATGATGGCCGAAGAGGATGTGCTTGTTGGTCGGCACGTAGTCCAGACCATCGTTGTTGAGCACCGCGGGGGTCGCGCGACGCGGGTCGAGCTGCATCACCTTGGTGGCGATGAACAGGCTGTAGTAACGGTAGGCAACCAGGTACAAGGCCACCGCAGCGACCACGATCCACAAGGCATTGACTGCTTCGCCCCGACGCAAGGCAACCACACCCAGCGCACAGGCTCCTAACACTGCCAGTGCCAACCACGGGACGTGGCGGAGCAGGCTATTATTGTTGTTCATGGTTTTACTTCCAGCTGGATTATTGGAATAACGCCGCTCACCGAGTCTAGGGCGAGTGCTTGCGCATTGCCACATCTGCTTTGGTCTAGAGCCTCTGCAGCCCGATCGGCCGGTTTCGACCTGCCACTGTGTGCCTCTTCCATCCGATGTATTACCGAGGATTTCATCATGAGCGGTTCACCCACGCGCCGACGCTTTCAACGCATCCCGTTCGATGCCAAGACCGAACTGCATCAAGGGCAAGGGTCCTGGCCGGCTACGCTGCTTGACCTGTCGCTCAAAGGATTGCTGGTAGAGCGGCCCATGTCCTGGGATGCCGATCTTGCGCAACCGCTGGAAGCCACCGTGCACCTGGATCCGCACACACAGGTGCGTCTGCACGTGGAGCTGCGCCATGAAGAGGACAACCGCCTGGGTTTCAGCTGGACCACCACCGACCTCGAATCGCTGAGCCACCTGCACCGCCTGATGCAATTGAATCTGGCGGACGAGACAGAAATGCAGCGCGAACTGCGGGAATTGATCGATATTTAAGATCTATTTGCGCGCTAAGGAAAAATTCAAAGCACGTTTTCTGTCTGATTAGACAGGTTTATTGAGAATTCCTGAATTACTGTATACACCGCTCTAGAACCGGCTATACAGGCGCTTTACAAGGCGCCGATCCACACTCAAATGGGGCTTAAACACGGGTTAAACGGCTCACATCAAAATTATTGTATACAATCGATATGACTCCTTAGGTACGATTCATACCGGTAGTGCCACACAACAATAATTCGAGAGAGCCTGCTCCATGACCATGTCCCCTAGCACCTCCTCATCCGCCCGGCCCGAGGATGAAAACCTCGGCCTGGGCGCCAATCTGGCCTACGGCCTACAGCACGTGCTGACCATGTACGGCGGCATCGTCGCGGTGCCGTTGATCCTTGGCCAAGCTGCCGGCATGGCGCCAGCGGACATCGGCCTGTTGATCGCCGCCTCGCTGTTCGCAGGCGGCCTGGCGACCCTGCTGCAGACCCTTGGCCTGCCCTTTTTCGGCTGTCAGTTGCCGTTGGTGCAAGGGGTCTCGTTCGCCGGCGTGGCGACCATGGGCGCGATCCTGGGTACGCAGGGCGGCGGTGGCATGCCAGCGGTGCTGGGTGCGGTGATGGCGGCGTCGCTGATCGGTTTGCTGATCACCCCGGTGTTTTCGCGCATTACCCAGTTCTTTCCGCCACTGGTGACCGGCATTGTCATCACCACCATCGGCCTGACCCTGATGCCGGTTGCCGCGCGTTGGGTGATGGGTGGCAACAGCGCCGCCGCCGATTTTGGCAGCGTCGCCAACATCGGTCTGGCCGCACTGACCTTCGCGATCGTGTTGCTGCTGAGCAAGATCGGCAGCGGCACGCTGTCGCGGCTGTCGATCCTGCTGGCCATGGTGATCGGCACACTGATTGCCTGGGCGCTGGGCATGGCTGACTTCAGCCAGGTCAGCCAGGGCCCGCTGCTGGCGATGCCGACGCCCTTGCACTTCGGCATGCCCACCTTTCACGTCGCAGCCATCCTGTCGATGTGCATCGTGATCATGGTCACACTCGTCGAAACCTCGGCCGACATCCTTGCCGTAGGCGACATCATCGGCACCAAGGTCGACTCCAAGCGCCTGGGCAATGGCCTGCGGGCCGACATGGTGTCGAGCATCCTGGCGCCCATCTTCGGCTCGTTCACGCAGAGCGCGTTCGCCCAGAACGTCGGGCTGGTGGCGGTGACCGGGGTGAAAAGCCGCTACGTGGTGGCCACCGGCGGGGTCATCCTGGTGGTGCTTGGCCTGCTGCCGGTCATGGGCCGTGTGATCGCCGCCGTGCCGACCCCGGTACTGGGCGGCGCCGGCATCGTACTGTTCGGCACGGTGGCGGCCAGCGGCATCCGCACGTTGTCGAAGGTCAGCTACCAGCACAACGTCAACCTGATCATCGTTGCCGCCTCGCTAGGCTTCGGCATGATCCCCATCGCCGCGCCGACCTTCTATCACCACTTCCCCAGCTGGTTCGAAACCATTTTCCACTCCGGGATCAGCTCGGCGGCGATCATGGCGATTGGGCTGAACCTGCTGTTCAACCACTTCAAGACCGGCAACCCCGAGCACCCTTCCGTGTTTGCTGCGGGCTATGAGCGGACCATTCACTACGCCGATATTTCGGCGCTGCGTGATGGCGACTACTTCAAGGATGGGCACCTTTACGATGCCCAAGGGCATGAGGTGCCGTTGCAGGAGGACGACCACGAGCCGTCCAAACGGCGGCGTCAGGCCATGGCCGAGCATTGATTGACCGTGAAGGTGCAGGGGCACCGACGCGCATCGTCGGTGCTCTTTTTTTCAAGGTCGCGCTCACTCCTCGAACAACGCATCCAGCGCCTGCTCCAGGCGCGTCACTGCAATCACCTGCAAACCTGCCGGGGCATCCTTAGGCGCATTGGCCTGGGGCACGATGGCGCGCTTGAAGCCATGCTTGGCCGCTTCCTTGAGGCGCTCCTGACCACTGGGCACCGGGCGCACCTCGCCCGACAACCCCACCTCGCCAAACACCAGCAGCCCATGGGCCAACGGACGGTTGCGCAGGCTCGACATCACGGCTGCGAGCAAGGCCAGGTCAGAGGCGGTTTCCAGCACCTTGACCCCACCCACCACGTTGAGGAACACGTCCTGATCATGGGTCGGGATCCCGCCATGACGGTGCAGCACGGCCAGCAGCATGGCCAGGCGGTTCGGGTCCAGGCCCAGGGTGACCCGGCGCGGGTTGGACAAATGGCTGTCGTCCACCAGGGCCTGCACTTCCACCAGCATCGGCCGAGTGCCTTCCCAGGTGGCCATGACCACGCTGCCGGGTACCGCTTCCTGGGCGCGGTTGAGGAAGATCGCCGAGGGGTTGGACACCTCTTTCAAACCGCGGTCGGTCATGCCGAACACGCCCAGCTCGTTGATCGCGCCAAAGCGGTTCTTCACCGCCCGCAGCAGGCGCAGGCGGCCATCGGATTCACCCTCGAAATACAGCACGGTGTCGACCATGTGCTCCAACACCCGCGGCCCGGCCAGTGAGCCCTCCTTGGTGACGTGGCCCACGAGGAAGATCGCCGTGCCGCTCTGCTTGGCGTAGCGCACCAGCAACGCCGTGCTTTCACGCACTTGGGACACGCCGCCAGGTGCCGATTGCAGCTGCTCGGTGAAAATGGTCTGGATCGAGTCGATGACCATCACTCGCGGCTTTTCCGAACGGGCGGTGGCGATGATGGTTTCGATGCAGGTCTCGGTCATGATCTTGAGCTTGTCCTGCGGCAAGCCCAGCCGCCGTGAGCGCATGGCCACCTGCTGCTGGGACTCCTCGCCGGTGACATACAGCGCGGGCAGGTTGACGGCCATGTGGCACAGGGTCTGCAACAGGATGGTCGACTTGCCGATACCCGGGTCACCACCGATCAGCACCACCGAGCCGTCCACCAGGCCGCCGCCAAGCACGCGATCCAGCTCGCTGCTGCTGGTGGTGAAGCGGGGGATTTCCTCGATGCTGACTTCAGCCAGGGTCTTGAGCTGCGCCTGCTGTCCGGTCCAGCCGGCACGCCCGCTGGGCGCTGCAGCGCCGCCGCTTTCGATCTGGGTCTCCACCAGGGTGTTCCAGGCGCCGCACTCGCCGCACTGGCCTGCCCACTTGGGGAAGGTGGCGCCGCACTCGGTGCAGCCATACAAGCGCTTGGCCTTGGCCATGGGGTCGGTCTCCTGGAAAAAGTCACCATGATAACCGAGGCCGGCGCCTCTGCCGCAGGCGCACATCGACTAAAACTATTGGTGGCCATGACAGTCATTTGCAGCATGCGCAACGCATGAAAACCGACGCTGGCTTACACTGCGAGCACATTCTCAATTTGTTACAAGGAAACACACCATGAGCGTGATCAAGGAATTCAAGGCCTTTGCGGTCAAGGGCAACGTCGTCGACATGGCGGTCGGGATCATCATTGGTGCGGCGTTCGGCAAGATCGTTTCGTCCTTCGTGGGCGATGTGATCATGCCACCACTGGGCCTGCTGATCGGCGGCGTGGACTTCAGCGACCTGGCCATCACCCTCAAGGCCGCCCAAGGCGATGTGCCGGCGGTGGTCCTGGCCTACGGCAAGTTCATCCAGACCGTGATCGACTTCATCATCGTGGCCTTTGCCATCTTCATGGGCGTGAAGGCGATCAACCGCCTCAAGCGCGAAGAGGCCGTGGCACCCAGCGTGCCGCCGGCGCCGACGCCACAGGAAACCCTGCTGACGGAAATCCGCGACCTGCTGAAAACCCAGAACCAGAACAAGCTGCTCTGACGCAACGCAACGGGGCCGCCCAAGGCGGCCCCGTTTCCACAACCGCTTTACCGCCGTTACCAGTAGTTCTCCACAGCCACCTGCCCCGGCCGACGGCTCAAGCTCAGTTGCAGATCCCGCGCCTTCAAGGCCTGACGGGTGTCGTCGATCATCTGCGGATTGCCGCACAGCATGATGCGCGAGTGCTCGGGAGAGAACGCCAATCCTGCTGTACGCTCCAGCTCGCCGGTCTCGATCAGTGTGGTGATTCGTGCGTTCAGCGCGCCGGGGTACGTTTCGCGGGTGACCACCGGGATGAACTGCAGCTTGCCCGCATAGTCCTGCAGGTAATCGCGCTGCTGCAACCCGGCGATGTCCTCGACATAAGCCAGTTCCTTGGCTTCGCGCACCGAATACACCAGCTTGATCGAGTCAAAACGCTCCCAGGCTTCGAAGTCCTGCAGGATCGACATGAACGGCGCGATGCCGGTCCCTGTCGCCAGCAGCCACAGGTCGCGCCCGCCGACGAAGCGATCCAGGGTCAGGAAACCGAACGCCTGGCGGTCGATGAGCAACTCATCGCCTTTGCCCAGGCGGCTCAGTTCGCTGGTGAATTCCCCACCCGGTACCACGATGGAAAAGAAATCCAGGTACTCATCGTGCGGCGCACTGACCATCGAATAGGCGCGCCACGCCACGCTACCGTCGGCCTTGGTCACCCCCAGGCGGGCGAACTGGCCGGAGCGAAAGCGAAAGCCTGGGTCGCGGGTCACCCGCAAGCTGAACAGGTTCGGGGTCAACGGCTGGACGTCCAGCAGGGTCTGGCTGGTGAACTTGTCGGTGCTGGCGGTCATGAGCGGCTCCACGAAACAGGTGCGCCAGTTTGGCGCAAAGCTCGCGCGATAAAAACCACGCGGTTGCCAGGCGTATTGGCTGGAAGAGTCGAAATGACTAAATCGAAAGTGGTTTATAGCGAAAAGAACCGACCTCATCACGGCAGTTTTCCTACACTGGCAAGCGTGCATTCAATTCACCAGCAAACCTTCGGGGAAGCGTGATGCCGCATTGGACGCCTGATCAGCTTCAGGATTTGCTGGAAAAGCGAGACCCACCTGCCGTTTTCGAACGGGCCATCGAACTGGCCCAGGTCTTGGGGATGACCCACCTGGGTTTGCGCCTGCATGTGCACAGCGTGGCCCGAGGCGCGAATGTGGTGTTCTACAACAACTATCCGCGCGAGTGGAACGAGCAATACCAACGTGAGGAACTGAGCGGGGTCGACCCGATCAAGTCGATGTGCCACCACACCACCCTCCCCGTGCTCTGGGACGAGGCGCATTTCAGCGCCGCTTCCGAGTTTCGTCAGGCCGCCTGTCGGCATGGCCTGCGCCATGGCTGGACCCAGGCGGTGCATGGCCTTCGCGGCCATGAAAGCCACCTCAGCGTCTCCCGCCCATCGGGCAAGATCAGCCTGGCCGAGTTCTATGAGAAAGGCGCCGAAGTGCTCTGGCTGTGCAACACCTTGCACGCCGTGCTCGGTGAGCATCACAAGGCCCAGCTCGAGGCCGAGTCGCCCGTCTCGCAGCTGAGCGAGCGGGAGCTGGAAGTGCTGCGCTGGTCTGCCGCCGGCAAGACCGCAGCCGACATCGCCTGCATCCTGTCGTTGTCACAGAGCACGGTGAATTTCCATATCCGCAGCGTCATCAGCAAGACCAACGCCTCGAACAAGGCCGGCGCCATCGCCATCGCGGCCCGGCAAGGCATCATCTGAAGCCGGTGCGCCCTTCCTTGGCAAAGCTCTGTAGAATTCGCTCACTTACAAGGGTCGCGCCGGCGACCCGACGATTCGCCTCAGAGCCTGACCGATGCCTTTGCTGACCACCCCCTACGCCGACCTCGACCTGATTCGCCAACCCGACCAGGCCAATGACCCGTTGCAGGCCTTTGACGCCGCCGACCACTACCTGCTGCAACACCTCGCCGAGCAGACGCCTACTGGGCCGTGCCGGGTACTGGTGCTCAACGACAGCTTCGGCGCGCTGGCCGCCAGCCTGAGCGGCCACGTGCAGGTGGTCAGCAGCTCGGATTCGTACCTGGCGCAGTTGGCGCTGACGAAGAACCTGGCGCGCAATGGAAAAGCCGCCGACAGCGTGACGTTCGTCCCGGCCAGCCAGTTCTGCCAAGGCCCCTTCGACCGCGTGCTGCTGCGCGTGCCCAAGACCCTGGCGCTGCTGGAGGAGCAACTGATCCGCCTGCATGGCCAGCTCGCGCCCGGTGCCCAGGTCATCGCAGGGGCCATGATCAAGCACCTGCCGCGCGCTGCCGGCGATCTGTTGGAGAAGTACATCGGCCCGGTGCAGGCTTCGCTTGCGCACAAAAAGGCCCGCCTGCTGATCGCCACGGCGGCCGAGCGTCCAGCCTTCACCTCGCCGTACCCCACGCGCTACGCGCTGGAAAAACCGCCGCTGACGCTGGTCAACCACGCCAACGTGTTCTGCCGCGAAGACCTGGACATCGGCACCCGCGCCTTCCTCCCGCACCTGCCCGGCAACCTGGGCAGTGCTCGGGTGGCCGACCTGGGCTGCGGCAACGGCGTGCTGGCCATCGCCAGCGCCCTGAGCAACCCCGAGGCGCATTACACCCTGGTCGATGAGTCGTACATGGCCGTGCAATCGGCCGAGGAAAACTGGCAGGTGGCGTTGGGCAATCGGGCGGCCGACTTCCAGGCCGGCGACGGCCTGGCCTTGCAGGCCAAGCAGTCGCTGGAGGTGGTGCTGTGCAACCCGCCGTTCCACCAGCAGCAGGTGGTCGGCGATCTGCTCGCCTGGCGCATGTTCCAGCAGGCCCGTGAGGCGCTGGTGGTGGGCGGCGCGCTGTACATCGTGGGCAACCGCCACCTGGGTTACCACAGCAAGCTGGCGCGCTTGTTCCGAGGGGTGGAGCAGGTGGCGGCGACGCCCAAGTTCGTGATTCTCAAAGCCCGGAAATAGCCCGGCGCTGCGGTTCATCAAGCCAGGTTGGCAGGGGTCGGGGCGACCTGACATCAGGGTCTGTGTAAACCTGTTGAGGCAGTCGGTCCCACGCTCCGGCCAGCCATGGCGGGCTGCAGAGCAGCCCCATCGCTTGTCGAATCAACAGCCTTGTGGAAATAACCCCGAGCCTTCAGTGCGTCGTGAGCCCGGCCGCGCTCATGAACAGGCGCATCAGCCAGGCAAACACACCCAGGCTGGCCACGCTGGCCACCCAGATCAGCACCAGCCAGCCCACGCGCCGCCACAGCGGCGCCGGGGTGGGCGTTTCTTGCAGTTTGCGGGTCATGTGGCGTGCTCCCTAGTGATAACCGTCGTCGTGGCCGACCTTGCCGCGGAACACGTAATAGCTCCAGAACGTGTAGCCGAGGATGAGCGGCAGGATGAACAGCGTGCCCACCAGCATGAAGCCCTGGCTCTGCGGCGGTGCGGCGGCCTCCCAGATCGAGATCGACGGCGGAATGATGTTCGGCCACAGGCTGATGCCCAGCCCGCTGTAGCCCAGGAAGATCAGCACCAGGGTGAGCAGGAACGGCGCGTAGTGGCTGTCGCGCCCCACCGCCTTGAGCAAGGCATAGAAGGTCACCAGCACCAGGATCGGCACCGGCATGAACCAGAGCAGGTTGGGCATGCTGAACCAGCGTTCGGCGATCTGCCCGTAGGCCAGCGGCGTCCACAGGCTGACCACACCGATGACTGCCAGCAGCACCAGCGCCAAGGGCCGCGCCAGGTCGTGCATGCGCCGGTGCAGGGCACCGTCGGTCTTCATGATCAGCCAGGTGCAGCCCAGCAGCGCGTAGGCCACGATCAGGCCCAGCCCGGAGAACAGGCTGAACGGGGTCAGCCAGTCCAGCGTGCCACCGGCATAATGCCGGTCGACCACCTTGAAGCCTTCGATGAACGCGCCCAGCGCCACGCCCTGGAAGAAGGTCGCCACCAGTGAGCCCCAGATGAACGCCTTGTCCCACAGGTGACGCTTGGCGTCTCGGGCCTTGAAACGGAACTCGAAGGCCACGCCGCGAAAGATCAAGCCCACCAGCATCAGCATCAGCGGCAGGTACAACGCTTCGAGCACCACGGCATAGGCCATCGGGAAGGCGCCGAACAACGCCGCCCCGCCGAGCACCAGCCAGGTTTCGTTGCCGTCCCAGACCGGCGCCACGGTGTTCATCATCACGTCGCGGTCAGCCTTGCCCTTGACGAAGGGGAAGAGCATGCCGATCCCCAGGTCGAAGCCATCCATCACCACGTACATCATCACCCCGAAGATGATGATCACGGCCCAGATCAGCGGAAGGTCGATACCCATGGTTCAGTTCCCCTCGTTCAGGCGGGCGGCATCGGTGTCGCTGCCCTCGTCGGCAGCCGACAGCGGTCGCGCTGGCGTACGTTTCTGCCCAGGCCCGCCTGGGCGTGGCTGGTTGCCCTCGCCGGTGTGCGGGCCCTTGCGCACCAGGCGCATCATGTAGCCAAGCCCCGTACCGAACAGCGCGAAGTAGACCACCACGAACATCACCAGGGTAAAGCCCAGCTGGGTCTCGCTATGGTTCGACACCCCTTGGGCGGTGCGCATCAGCCCGTAGACCACCCACGGCTGGCGACCGATCTCGGTGGTGAACCAGCCGGCCAGGATCGCGACCAGCCCCGACGGGCCCATCCACAGGGTCAGGTAAAGGAAGGGCCGCGAGCTGTACAAGCCGCCGCTGCGGCGCAGCCACAGGCTCCACAGCCCCACCAGGATCATCAGCATCCCCAAGCCGACCATGACCCGGAACGACCAGAACACCACGGTCGAGTTGGGCCGGTCTTCAGGCGCGAACTCTTTGAGAGCCGGCACCTGCTGGTCCAGGCTGTGGGTCAGGATCAGGCTGCCCAACGCGGGAATTTCCACCTTGTAACGGGTGGTCTCGGCCTGCATGTCCGGCAACCCGAAGAGAATCAACGGGGTCGGTTCGCCTGGCAGGTTTTCCCAGTGGCCTTCGATGGCGGCGATTTTCGCCGGCTGGTGCTTGAGGGTGTTGAGGCCATGGAAGTCGCCGATCACCGCCTGCACCGGCGCCACGATCAGTGCCATCCACATGGCCATCGAGAGCATCTTGCGAATCGCCGGGTTGTCGCGCCCGCGCAGCAGGTGCCAGGCCGCCGAGGCGCCGACGAAGAACGCCGTGGCAACGAACGCTGCAGTCGACATGTGCAGCAGGCGGTAGGGGAAGGACGGGTTGAAGATGATCGCCACCCAGTCCACCGGAATCACCCGCCCGTCGATGATCTCGTGGCCTTGCGGGGTCTGCATCCAACTGTTGGAGGCCAGGATCCAGAACGTCGAAATCAACGTCCCGATGGCCACCATCACGGTGGCGAAAAAGTGCAGGCCACGGCCCACACGGTTCCAGCCGAACAGCATGACGCCGAGAAAACCCGCCTCAAGGAAGAACGCGGTGAGCACTTCATAGGTGAGCAAGGGCCCGGTGACGGAGCCTGCGAACTCGGAGAAGCGGCTCCAGTTGGTGCCGAACTGATAGGCCATGACCAGGCCAGAGACCACGCCCATGCCGAAGTTGACGGCGAAGATCTTCGACCAGAAATGGTAGAGGTCGCGGTACACCTGCTCGTTGGTTTTCAGCCACAGGCCCTCGAGCACGGCCAGGTAACTGGCCAGGCCGATGGTGATGGCGGGGAACAGGATGTGGAACGACACGGTGAAGGCGAACTGAATTCGGGCAAGCTCTAGGGCTTCAAGGCCGAACATGGAGGTTTCCTCGTCAGGTGGTCCGGCGTCAGGGCATGCGGCCCATCCGCCTACTGCCCCCTCGTCTATCGAGCGCTGTGCGTTGGAATTGTTCTGTTGGATCGCGTGGGGGTACGGCTATCCGTTGCGATGGGTCGCTTGATCCAGATCAACGAATAGCCCAAGGATAGCCCCGCAGGCGTGGCCCAGAGGTGTGGTTGAATGCCGCGCGACAGGAGGTCTCACCGGGTTTACCGAGGCCAGCGAAACGTGCCCGGACGAGCAAGCAGCAACTCTTTGTTACAAACAGGTGATAGGCTGGGAATGCACTGGATGAGTCGCTTTGTAGCCTGACACCGCTGGCCGGCGCAGCCGAATGGGTGCAGGAGCTGCTACGGGTTAACCAGGCAAAGCGGTGGCGCGGCCATTGGGGCCCTACGCGCCCCATTGCGGCCGAAGCTGCTCCCACACCGACCGCATTCTCCTGCTGGAACGGCCTTGACCTGTCTTGCGCAACCGCCTGTGGCGAGCGGCCGTCCGCTTGGGCCATCCGATAAGGTCTGCAACATTGCCCCCGGTGAGGCCAGTGCGGGCCGGACCGTTCTACTTGCCTTCCGGAGTTCCACACAGTGATGCCTGAACCCACCCTGCTCCGCCACCACCGCCCCTTCATCGCATTCTGGTTCGCCCGGGTGTTCACTGCCAGTGGCTTCCAGATGCTCACCGTGGCCATTGGCTGGCACCTCTACCAGCTCACTGGCAACGTGCTGGACCTTGGTCTGGTGGGGCTGGTCGAGTTCGCGCCGCGGGTGCTGTTCATGCTGCACACCGGGCACGTGGCTGACCGCTACGATCGGCGTCGGGTGGCGGCGTTGTGTCAGGCCTTGCAAGGGCTGATTGCCCTGGGCCTGGCGGTGGGCAGCGTCACCGATAACATCAGCCGCGAGCTGATCTTTGCCCTGGCGTTCCTGCTGGGCGCCACGCGCTCGTTCGAGATGCCCGCGACCCAGGCGCTGTTGCCCAACGTGGTGCCAGCAGGCCTGTTTCCTCGTGCCGTGGCCGCATCGGCTTCAGCGACCCAATCGGCGACCATCGTCGCCCCGGCCATTGGCGGCTTTCTTTACGCCTTCGGTAGCACCTGGGTCTATGGCCCGACCGTGGCCTTGTACGCCATCGCCTGCCTGCTGACCTTGAGCCTCACGGTACGCCCGCAGATCGCCCAGCGCGGGCGGGCCAGCCTGGAGTCGCTGCTGGCGGGCATCCGCTTCATCCGCAGCCGCCCGGACATCCTCGGTGCCATCTCCCTGGACCTGTTCGCGGTGCTGCTGGGCGGCGCCACGGCGCTGCTGCCGGTGTTCGCCAAGGACATCCTGCTCACCGGCCCCATGGGCCTGGGGCTGCTGCGCTCGGCGCCAGCTGTGGGTGCGTTGCTGATGTCGCTGTGGCTCGCGCGCTTCCCGTTCGAGCGCAAGGTCGGGCGCACCATGTTCACCGCCGTCGGCGTGTTCGGGGTGGCGACCATCGCCTTCGGTCTGTCGACCTCGTTCTGGTTCTCGCTGGCGGTGCTGGTGGTGCTGGGCGCGGCAGACATGATCAGCATGGTGATCCGCAGCGCTTTCGTGCAGCTGGAGACACCGGATGACATGCGCGGCCGGGTCAGTGCGGTCAATGGTTTGTTCATCGGGGCCTCGAACCAGCTGGGCGAATTCGAGTCCGGGGTCACTGCGCACTGGCTCGGTACGGTGCCGGCGGTGGTGCTGGGCGGGGTCGGTACGCTGGTGGTGACGGGTGTGTGGATCAAGCTGTTTCCAACACTGGCGGGGCGTGATCGGCTGCACAGTGCTGCCAAGGATGACTGATCCGCTACCAGGCCGGCTTCGCCGATCATTGCAGCCACCAGAGCTGCTTCGCCGCCCCTCGCGGCCAACGTCGTCCCCCGTCCAACTGCAAAAATGGGCCTGAACCGTAACCGAGCGCTAAAGCAGCAAGCTCATGCTCAACTCCTGGCCTTGTGCTGTTCGGTAACCAGGCCCGCTGTGCACCCAGCCGGTGGCCTGATATAGCCCCACTGCAGCAACATTCTCGGGCGCCACCGACAACTGCAGCCGACCGATATCCGGCCACAGGGCACGCACCACTGCCGGCAGCGCCTGCATGCAGGCACGCCCCAGGCCTTGCCCCTGGGCGCGCTGGTCGACCTGCAAGGCGATCAGCATGGCGGCATCCGGCTCGGCCCAGGTGGGCAGGAATGCCCCACGCTGAAGCAATAGAAGACCGCGTGGCCGCTGCTCGACCAGCATCACCAGGCAACACTGCCGCTCGCTGCACGCGTGCAGCAGGTACAACGCACTCTCCACGTCGCCCGCGTAGCGCTGCTGCTCGGGCGACAGGTGGATGTCGAGCACTTGGGCTCGCTGCGCGGCGCTGAGGTCGCGGTAGTCGATGAGGTGCACGGCGGCTGACTCTTGAACGGGGCCGCAGTGTAGCGTGTACGCAGCCAGGTCCGGCCTGCTCGGCTGACGATCGACAGCTCGCGGCCCGCCAGGCGTCCTCACGCGCAGTCGACCGCTTTTTGGCGAGTCTGTTTTCACCTTGGCTGACACTACCTCAGGGCTTTTCATAGCGCCGGGAAGACCCGAGCGTCGCGCCCTGCCTCCACCGTGGGTCGCCTTGCCCCTCAGACATTTCAGACAGGACCTACCGCTTGCCGGGCATGCTGGTATGATGCGCGGCTTTTTTCCACCCCGGATAAAACACGGCGCCCCTCGCGGCCTGTGCTTTGCTGATGGGGTCGATACATTCACGGCGCCGACGGCGACTTGGGAGCGGGCATGCTGGAAAGGCTGTTTCAACTAAGAGCACACAACACCAACGTGCGCACCGAGATACTGGCGGGCGTGACCACCTTCCTGGCCATGGCCTACATCCTCTTCGTCAACCCGAGCATTCTCGGCGAGACCGGCATGGACAAGGGCGCACTGTTCGTCGCCACCTGCCTGGCCGCGGCCATCGGCTCGGTGACCATGGGCCTGATCGCCAACTACCCCATCGCGCTGGCGCCGGGCATGGGCCTGAACGCCTTCTTCACCTATACCGTCGTGCTGCATCAGGGGCACACGTGGCAGGTGGCGCTGGGGGCGGTATTCATCTCGGCGGTGCTGTTCTTCATCCTGTCGATCTTGCGCGTGCGCGAGTGGATCGTGAACAGCATCCCGCTGCCGCTGCGCTCGGCCATCGCCGCCGGTATTGGCCTGTTCCTGGCGCTGATCGCGCTGCATAACGCCGGCATCGTCGTCGATAACCCGGCGACGCTGGTAGGCATGGGCGACCTGAGCCAGCCGGCGCCGATTCTAGCCACGCTGGGCTTTTTCCTGATCGTCGGCCTGGAATCGCTGAAGGTCCGCGGCGCGGTGTTGATCGGCATTCTGGTGGTGACCGTGGCGGCCATCGTGCTCGGTGTGACACCGTTCGCCGGCGTGGTATCGATGCCACCGTCGCTGGCGCCGACTTTCCTGCAGCTGGACATTGCCGGCGCGTTGGACGTGGCGCTGATCAGTGTGATCTTTGCCTTCCTCTTCGTTGACCTGTTCGACAACTCCGGCACCCTCATCGGCGTCGCCAAGCGCGCCGGGCTGATGGGCAAGGACGGCCACATGCCGAAGATGGGCCGCGCCCTGATCGCCGACAGCACCGCCGCCATGGCCGGCTCGCTGCTGGGCACCTCGACCACCACCAGCTACATCGAATCGGCCGCAGGCGTAAGTGCCGGTGGCCGCACCGGCCTGACCGCCATCGTGGTCGCTGTGCTGTTCCTCCTGGCACTGTTCTTCGCCCCGTTGGCCGGCAGCGTGCCGGCCTTCGCCACCGCACCGGCATTATTGTTCGTGGCAGTGCTGATGGCCTCGGGCCTGGCTGAAATCAACTGGGATGACATCACCGAAGCAGCACCCGTGGTGGTCACCGCCCTGGCCATGCCGCTGACCTACTCGATCGCCAACGGCATTGCCTTCGGCTTCATCACCTGGACCGCCGTCAAGCTGATTTCCGGCCGCTACCGCGACCTGAACCCAGCGTTGGTGATCCTCTCCATCCTGTTCGTCATCAAATTGGGATGGTTCCCTGCATGAGTGCTGCCTTCGACCCCGCCTCCTACACCGCCCAGCTCAACGCCAAGGCCGAGCGCCTGCGCGAGTTGCTGGCGCCGTTCGATGCACCGCAGCCTGCGGTGTTCGATTCGCCCCTGGAGCACTACCGCCTGCGCGCCGAGTTCCGTCTGTGGCGCGAGGACGGCGAGCGGCATTACGCGATGTTCGCTCCCGGTGAGAAGCACAAGGCGATCCTGATCGACGACTTCCCCATCGCCAGCCAGCGCATCAACGTGCTGATGCCGCGCCTCAAAGCCGCCTGGCAAGCCAGCGAGGCACTGAGCAATCGCCTGTTCCAGGTGGAGTTCCTCACCACCCTGGCCGGGGACGCGATGGTTACCCTGTGCTACCACCGCCCGCTCGACGAGGCGTGGGAAGCCGCCGCGCAGGCGCTGGCCACCGAGCTGGATGTCAGCGTGATCGGGCGCTCCAAGGGTAAGCGTCTGGTGATTGGCCGCGATTATGCGGTCGAGAAGCTGGAAGTGGCCGGGCGTGTGTTCAGCTACCGCCAGCCAGAAGGCGCGTTCACCCAGCCCAACGGCACGGTGAACCAGAAGATGCTCGGCTGGGCCTTCGAGGCCATGGGCGAGCGCGATGACGACCTGCTTGAGCTCTACTGCGGCAACGGCAACTTCACCCTGCCGCTGGCCACCCGGGCGCGCAAGGTACTGGCCACCGAGATCAGCAAGACTTCGGTCAATGCCGCGCTGAGCAACCTGGAAGAGAACGGCGTGGATAACGTCTGCCTGGTGCGCCTGTCGGCCGAGGAACTGACCCAGGCACTGAACGAGGTGCGGCCGTTCCGCCGCCTGCAGGGCATCGACCTGAAGCAGTACGCCTTCGGCACCGTGTTCGTCGACCCGCCACGCGCCGGCATGGACACGGACACCTGCGAGCTGACCCGGCGTTTCGAACGCATCCTGTACATCTCGTGCAACCCGGAAACCCTCGCGGCCAACATCGCGCAGTTGCACGACACCCACCGCATCGAGCGCTGCGCGTTGTTCGATCAGTTTCCGTATACGCACCATATGGAGAGCGGTGTGTTGCTGGTGCGTCGGTAAGGCCAGCGGGCTTGTAGACGTCCGCCCGCCGCAAGCCCTCCGGGCTCTCGCGCAGAGATCGGATCACCGTGTGGGAGCGGCCGGTCCGGCGCTCCGGTCAGCCGCGATGGGCGGCGCAGCCGCCCTGAATCAAGCAACGTGCACCCCCTGATATAACCGGATTGCAGTCACTGGGCCGGCTACGCCGCCCAGCGGCTAACTGACTTGCCGGCCCGCTGCTTCCACACGTCACTGCTGAACCAGCAAATGACGTGTAGCTGCATGCAAGGCGATCACAACGGGCTAGCGCTGGACTACGTGGACGGATACACCGTATATCGCCGGTACAGTGGCGTGGCCGACGTAAGCCCATTCGATCGAATTGGCAAATAACGTCCTCAACTAGCCTGTGACAGCTCCATTCGGCCCACTGGCAATCAGCGCAGCACCACAGGCGGTTTTCATGCCGTCCAGCGCGACCGGTGTGCCCTCGATTTCATAGGTGCTGCTGCCCTCGGCAATCGGGAAAATGCCTTTGCATAACGGGCAACTGACCTTGTGACCGAGTCCGGCGATGGGTTTGCCATTCAGATCGGTTTGGGAGAAGGCTTCTAGTACTTTGCCGCCGTGTGTGGTGGAGTCGCCGAGGCGGATGATTTCTTTCATATTCAAAAACCTAATCCTTGCTAGAGGATCGAATTAATTTATCGTATAAAAATATTATATAAAAAGATATTTCATTCACAGCTTTCAATATTTATGGCTGTCATAAACCAATATATTTATAGTGAGCCACAAGCTGATCACTCGGTTCGGAAACCTCTAGATAAAAATCGCTCACCGGGCAAACCACTGACAAATAGGACGCATCTCAACCCTAGCACACTCTCGTTAATTTCATATATATCAAAATATAGTCGGCACTGCGTGCTTAAATCACAAGATCTTTTTTCAGGCGCAATGGATAGCATTACCTGCGTATAAAAAATAATCTAAAATTATATTTTAACACATTATCTATATGCAAACCTATTTCTTAATTAATACTGGGCATGGACCCACCTGGACATTATTCCTTTTATTTCGTCTAGAAGCGCTAAATCGCCCACTACAACTAGCTCACTCCCACCTTCTTTATCGCGATACGAACAAAGATAATTAATGTCTTCATCCAACACAACCCTGAGAATCTGCCCGGTTATTTCATTCTTTGCAGAGAAAATTGGATTGCCATCCAAGAACGGCTCGCCATTTACAAAAAAAGTATTGTAGTATGGCGCTTTAAATATCTCATTCTTAACTGCGCAAGCCTGAAGAGATAATCTAAAATAATCATATAAATAACACTCCAAAGACTCATAACAATCTCTATCAGTCAAGTAATCTTTGAACATTTCCTCTACTCCACGAAAGCTCTTCCGGTTATCACTTCGATATCAACACGTTCACTTTTTGTATCCTTTACCATAAAATTTCGACTAACACTTGCATTCACCCCACCGCACTTAGCACAATTATCAATATACTTATCTGCCTTCATAAACGCATCCTGACGGGCCGCGAGCTCTTTTTTATTTAATTTTCCTTTCAACTCCTCAAGTTTTTCCTTGGCACTCTCAACGGTCAGAGGGACATCTTGGTTCCATGCGACCGACTCCTCAAGCTTGGCACCTTGAGCTTGAATGCGTCCTCGATGCGCTGCCAATCCCAGTGGATCAATCCAACCCATAGGGTTCGGTGCATATTGATAGAGATTAATGCCACCTTCATAACTGATAGGATCTTTACTAACAAATCGACCGACGCACTGATCATAGTACCGATATCGGTTGTAATGCAGCCCCGTCTCATGATCGTGGTACTGTCCTTGGAACCGATTCGGATTAGTCACTTCCGCCTGAGCGACCAGCACCCCACCCCAAGCCTTGTACTGTGCCGCCCAAACCACATCCCCCTGCAAGTCCGTCAGTTCCTGCGGAGTCCCCAAATGATCACACTGGTACCACACCAACGCATCAAATGTGGAAGGCGTTACCTTATGGTTCCACAGCGGATCCTCATCAAGGCTGTAGTCGCCGCGGTAATCCGGTTGGGCAAGCAAACGGATGGGAGCATGGCGCACCGCTTGGGCTACAGGAACGAACGTGCCCGGCTCATAAATGTAATGCACCGTACGACCGGTTTCACCATCGCTTTGCGCCGGACTGCTCTCCCAGGCGAGGTTGTCCCCATCCCATCCGTACAGTGTAAATCCGCAGCTTAGCTCGCGCTGCTTTCGCAAATGCTCGTTCTTGTTCCAGAGTGATCCGGCTTCAGGGCGCGGTCGATAGTGTACGTTCGAGTGCTTGAACAGGCGGCGCCCCAGGGCGTCGTAGGCATATTCCACCGACAGCCTGGCATCCTTGAAATGGATCAGGCGATCAAACAGGTCACAGCGCAGTTCGCTGCAGGTTCCGTTATGCCAGCGTTTGATCTGATTGCCGCGATCGTCGTATTCGTAGTGGTTGCCGGCATACTCGCGCAACACGTTGTCGAGCAATTTACTGCGGCGTGGTGTTGATTCCAGCGGGCGGCGAGTCTCGGCGGTTGGCTCATCCAGCAAGTTGCCGGCGGGGTCGAATTCGAAGGTTTCCAGGCCCAGACGGCTGGTCGCACTAAGCAGCCTGCCCACCGGATCGTAGCGGTAAGACAGGCCGCCGCGACGGCTGTCATTGATCCCTGTGAGTTGGCTCGCAGCATCGTAGGTGTACTCGCGCTTGATCAATACCGACTTGTCATCTCGTCTGCCAAGCAGTTGCTCTTGCAGTCGTCCAACGGCATCCCATGCTTGCGTCTGTACCAGTCGATTGCCTTGATGCCTCGCCACTTCTCGGTGCAGATCATCGCGCTCGTAGCCCAGCAGTTCGTGCTCGTTGAGGCGCAGTGCCAGGAGATGGCCGCTGCCATAGGTCAACCAACTGACTCGATGACCATCTGGACGGGTGGTTGCGATGCGCTGGTTCAACACGTCGTACTCGTGCTGCCAGACTGCAACCATGGGTGTTTTCAGTCGCACATAATGCTGATGCTCGCGTACCAGGTTGCCCGCCCGGTCGTGGAACCACTGCACGCGGCTGTCCGCGTTGTGGGCAAGAACCAGATGACCGTTGCCGTCATAGGCGAATGTCTCGGTTTGTGACTCCTCTCCCTGACTGGCACGCCGCTCGATGACGCGGCCCAGTTCGTCGAGGCTGAGGTGGATGACGCGTTCACCGTTGATGATTGCAGCCAGTCGCCCGGTTTCGGGGGCGTACTGATAGCGGGTGACCTGAGCGTCGAAACCGGTTTCGGTCAACAGGCGCCCCATCGGGTCATAGCGGAACCGTGCTGAGCGCTTGTTCTCGTTCTCAAGCGCCTGTAATTGTCCGAGTCGATCCCAGTAATAACGCAGCGTGTGTTCGGCTGCGTCCACGCGTTCGGCGATGAAACCGGCAGCGTTATAGCTCCAAGTGGTGCAACGATCAAGTGCGTCGACGTACACCAATAATCGGCCTTCGGCATCGCGCCTCATGCGCTCTACGGTCCCGTCCGGGTGTCTGATTGATACTTGCTGTCCGGCCTTGTATTCGTAATCGGTGGCGTTACCCCCAGCGTCGATGAAGCAGATCATTTGCCCGCGTTCGTCATACGTCCAAACGCTGGCCTTGCCTGAGCAGTCGGCGTACTCCACCAACTGGCCGGCGGCGTTGTAGGCCAGCGTTTTCTCGTTGCCGTTGGCATCTTTGATAGCGGTGGGTTGGCCGGCCTTGTTGTAGGTGTATTCGGTCTTGTTTCCGAGCGGATCGATGGCCTCGATTACATTGCCGACATCGTCATACGTGCTCAGCCAAAAACCGCCTTCCGCATCCATGACTTTGATGAGTTGGTCTTGATCGTCGTAGGCGAAGTGAACAACGGCGTTATCGGCTTGAATGTGTTCCAACCGATTGCCACGCTCGTCGTAGCTGTAGCGATCTGTAGTCCCATCAGGATGAACATGGCGTACCACGTTCTTGGCTTCATCACGGAACAGCCATTCCGATAATCCATCGGCGTAGCAAATCCGATAGGTGTAGCCAAGGATGTCGTAGTAGTGCCAGGTCTCGTGGCCGTGCGCATCAGTCACATGGGTCAGGCGAATGTGTTCATCCCACTCCAGATGGGTGTCGAAGCTGCCGTCGTCAGCCCACTCACGTACGGCTTTGGCGTGAGCGCCGGTCCCTTGCCACTGCAGATTCATGCCACGCCCGGTACGGTCGGTATAGCGCGTGATCAGGTGATGCTGATACTGATACGACCAGGCTGATGCATGCTCATCCTGCGCCTGAATCAGATCGCCGCTCGTGTCGTATTGATAGGCACACAGTTGTCGCTGCGGCGCACCCTCGCGAATGTCCCACAGGCCGGTAAGACGGCCTTGATCGTCGATCAGCGTGCCAAGGTGCAGGTGAGTCTTGGCGAAATCGTTTTCCTGATAGGTGATCAGATCGGAGAGGACGGACTGTTCGCCGTGAAGATGCTCATAGTGCAGCATCATCCCGGCGCCATTGCGCAGCGAGATCTGGGTCAGCACATAACGCTGGCCCTGGCGGACATAGGTTTCCTGGCGTTCAAAACCGTGGCAGAGCAGCAACTGATCGTCGGCTGCACGGACCAGGGTGATGTTTTCAATGGCGTCGTAGTGAAGCGCACCCACCGTGGGCAATGGGTAGCGTTGGTTGCGACCGTCGGCGCCGTGGAACGTCAGGCCATCGCCCGCGCAGTCAAACCGTGTGGTGAATTCGCTGATCCAGCGTGCGCCGAGCTCGCTCTGGTCGTAGGCATCCAGGCGTGAGTTGTAGGTTCGTGTCCACTTGACCGGAAACGGCCCCGGCAGGCTGAAATCGGTATGGCTGACGCTTTCTGAGCCCAGCGCAAAATCGATGCTGTGGCACGTGGCGGTACAGGCGCCGTTTTTCCTCGCAGACGCCGCCTGTGTGGCAGGAGCCTGCTTGCTCGTGGCGCCCAACCCTCCTTGCGAGGCAGTGCGCTTTGCCTGGCTGGTCTGATCGGGCTTGACCCCCGCGCTCTGTCCGCGCGCATTGCGTTTACGCCAGAGAGTGACCGCGCTGGACAAGATCAGCAGCAACCAGCCAATCGAGTTCTGAACCGATTCATCGTCCAGCTTGCTCAACTGGGTGCGCACTTGCGTGCCCATGGCCCGCAGCTTTGCGGTCTCGGTCGCGACCTTTTTCTTCACTTCATCGTGCAAGAGATGCTGGGCCGCACTGTTGGCCAAGCCTTTACCGGCGGCTTTATAAGCACTGGAGGCCGCCCCGAAGATGTTGCTGATCGCGGCGAGCGGGTCGTTAAGTAGCTGATCGCCGGCGGCGCTGATCTGTTGACCCGCAGCCCGGGCATCGCCTGCGGCGTCAAGCGTGCCATTGGCCACCGTGTCGAGGGCTTTGGCGATCTCATTGATGACCTCTTCGCCGAGTTTTCCGGCGTCCGCCAGAATGCCGGGCAATTTGCCTCTGGCCTGTTCAACGAAGTCGTCGAGCGTACCGATGATGGATTCATTCAAATGCCCGATCAGCACTTCGATCACGGAGGCACTGAGCAACGCCTTGTTGGTGGCTTTCATCTCCTGACGGACGAGAAACAGCGTCGGGCGCAGGGTCATGCGCGCGGCGGCCATCGCCGGTGGCAACGGCAGCACCCCAATCAGGTTGATGCCCAGGCTGGCCCACGCCAACAGGTCGCGTGTCTTGACGTTGGACAAGGTAACGATGTCACCCAACGCATCGACCAACGCCATGATGTTGCCGACCACCGGCAAAGCGCCGGCGACGCTCTTGATCCGCTCGAGCGTGACCACGCCATCGGTCGTTGATTGCAGCCAGGCATCAAAGGTTGCCGCGCTGCTGGCAACGTCTTTGATGTCGATGGCATTGAGGGGGACGATGGCGACCTGAGGTTCACGCTTTGCGATTTCAGTGCTCATGACAGCAGCCCCCCCGCCCAAGGGCCCAGGGTTTTCGCGGGGGTCGTTGAGGGTATGACGGCGGGAAGGACTGGTAATTGTCCGTTCTTGCTGGCGGCGCCGAGAATGCTCGACGCGCTCGGCATGGCGGCCCTCGCCGATGTCGGCAATCCAGCAATCCCGCTCGGCGTCACATGATTCATCGGCTGAGCTGTTTGCATCGTCCGTTGCGCGTTCTGCATCGAACGCTTCACGGTCTGCGCCAAGCCATTGCTTTTCTCTGCCACCTCCCAGTTCTTGCCTTGCAACACCTGCGCGACCATCGCCTGCACCTGGCTCGGCACGTCCTCGCTCCCCGCCGGGTTCAGCGGCCATTGAGACTTACCGATGTAGCTGCCCTCGCTCCAGGTGTCCGCCGGGTCCTTGCCGAACAACACGCGCGCCGGGCCGGGTGAAGCGCCCGCAACACTGGCGAAGCCCTTCGCATCGAGAACGCCCTTGAGGCTGTTTCCCAGTGCATCGATCACTTCGTAATCGCCGGCCTTGATGCCGTGATGGCCGGCGTACCGGTTGAACAATTCCAGGTTGCCCTTACTTGGTTTCGACGGTTCCGGGAACACACCGGCCTGGCGCTTGGCGCCGGTGTAGGCAAAATTCGCCGCCTGCGCGGTGTACGGGCCGCGGGTGGCATGGGTGATGCCGCCAGCGTTGTAGATGGTCGCGCTGCCGCCGCCCTGGATCACCAGTTCAGTCTTGGCGGTTAGGGTGATGCGGTCGGCGTTGGCGGTGATGTCGAGGTTGGCCAGCAGGTTGATGCTGTCTTTCAGCGCGCGTACATCAATGTCGCCGGAGGCGGCGACCAGGCGCCAGCCCATGCTTTGCACGAACAGGCGCATACCGCGACTGGCACTGGCCAGCAGGCGTTTGCCGATGGAGAAACTGGTGTGGCCCGTACTGCTCAGCGCCAGGTGTTCACCGGTTGCGATGTGGCTGGAGCCCGGCGTGGTCAGGGCGATGCCGGCCGGGCTGGCGAGCACCAGATGGGGTTCGCTGAATTCCGGGAATTCGTTGGCCGTGAGGTTCGCCGGGCCGGTGCCGAGCACGCCCTGATAATGGGCATGCAGAGCCTCTGCCACCTCGTCCTGATCGCCCGGCTCCTGAGCCTGCAGATCCTTGGCCTGCACCGCAAACCCGTCTTGCTGGTCACTCGCCGTCGCGAGCCGCTCAGCCGTTTCCGGCAGGTCCTTATGGTGCCTGGATTCGTTCGGACGCGGCTCGGTGGTGATGAGCAGGCCCGCGGCCGCGCGCACGGCGCCGTGACGGTCGGTTCTTAACTCGAAACCCTCCCCGCGCGGCTGCCCCCCGCTCGGACGCGGATGGGTCAGATAACCGAGGTTGATCGCACTGGCGCCATGGTCACTGCGCAGTGCAATGCTGATCTCGCTGGTGGTGTCGTCGATACGCAGTTCATTGGCGCGACTGCCTTTGTACTCCTTGCTCTTGACGGTTGCCAAGGTCTTGAAATCCGGCAAACGATACGGCGGCAGATGAGCGCCGTGGTAGAGGCAGCCGGTGATCAACGGCTGATCAGGATCGCCCTCCAGGAAGGTGATCAGCACTTCCATACCGACCCGAGGGATATTGATGGCGCCCAAGGATTCAGCGGCCCAGCTCGACGCAACCCGCATCCAGCAACTGGTCATGGCATCGTGCTGGCCTTCGCGATCCCAGAAGAACTGCACCTTCACTCGGCCGTACTGATCGCAGTAAATCTCTTCGCCTTCCGGGCCGGTGACTACGGCACTTTGACTGCCGAGCACCTTGGGTTTGGGGTGATCCAGTGGCGGGCGGTAGGGTACGTCCCACGGAGTTGCAGTGAAGCGGTTGCGATAGCCTTGTTGAAAATCGTCTGCCTGGTCGGTGAGGTCGCTGGCCACCGACTCCTCCAGCACTTGCGGTTGCTTGCCCTCGTGGACGATGCCAGTCAGTAACCAGAGGTCATTCCAGGTTGAATCGGCGTGGTCGGTCAGGGCAAGGAAGTGGCCGGTGACAAGGGTCGGCTGATCGCTGCTGCCTTCGGCCAAGCGATAGTCGCTGCGCAGGCGCTCGAGTGCGCGGTTGGCCAGGTGCTTGCCACGCTCGCGATCTACGAATCGCCCGGGATAGTCGTAGTCTTCCAAGTCTGGGTGGGCGTGGCTCTTGGCATCGCTGCTCAACTCGATCTTGGGTTTGAGAAAGTTGTAATCGCGTCGTGTTGTACGGCCGGTGCGGGTGGCCAAGCGCACGCCGAAACGCTTGACCACCGGTTCGTACGCCACCAACCCGGAGTCCTGCTGGTAGGCTATTGGCGCCAGCTCCGCAAACACCGTCTGGTCATCGCCGAAGATCAGCCTGTGGCCGCTGGCGGTGTGCTGAAAGTGGTAGTGGATACCCTCTTCCTCGCAGAGACGCTGGATGAAATGCAGGTCGGACTCGTCGTACTGCACGCAGTACAGTCGCTCGGGGTACGGCGCGCTGAGCTGGAAGTGGTAATCGGTGGCGAAGATGCCGTGCTCTTCCAGCACCTGAGTGATGATTTGCTTAACGGTCAGGTGCTGGAAAATACGCTGGTTGATCCGGTGCGCGAGGTTGGACAGCTGTGGGCGCAGCGATAGCGTATAGCGGGTCAGACGTTTACCCGCATCGCCTTGGGCGATGCTGTAGACCAGGCCATGTATACCTGTACCGGTCGGCGAGAGTTGAAGAAACGCCTGTTTATGCAGCACGCTTTCAAGGTTGATCAAGGCGCGTTCGCTAACCAGTTCCAACTCGAATTCAAACGGGGTACTAAGGGCCTCCCGACCCGTAAACGACAACACTTGGAAATCGTTGATAACGTCGTTGATCGTCAGTTTGAAATGAGGCTGATTGGCCGGTGAGAACATCCCATGCTCCTCGCACAATGCGGCGACGCTTGCCAGCGCCGAACAAGGCTGACAGCGGAAGTTGAATGGTTGAGCCGTAGGTGAAACTACCTGGGGCGCAGCCAGCTACAACCAAATAACATGCCAACTTTATACGAAGCCTTATTACACGGGGCCTGGAGGGATCGCCCCTTTAAGCGGATGGTATAAATTCCTACAAAACACGCTAAATATGCGCAAGAAGTTGCGCAGTACTGTGCAAGAAGTTGCGCACTCAGCTGGAGACCACGTATTACTTGGGCTGTAGCGAATTAATCGGGAAAATATACGAAATAAGTGTGCAAGAAGTTGCGCACTTTAAAAACTGACTAGCCTATCAAGATGTTGTTCATTCAGAACGCATGGGTAACGGCTGAAGCTGTCTCTCAACGTAATGCAGTCGCAGTTGAAGCCTACTACCTCGATCACCCTCTTCTGCTGGAATCATCTTGCCAGGCTTGACGCGATCTGGTGCCTGGAGGGGGCCGGCTGTGCCGACCTTCATGAATGAACTCGCTCCACAGCGTGCTGCGGCTCAAGCCTACTGTGAGCGAGCTCGCTCGCGATGGAGGTCAACGATAACGCGAACGCCTGGGAGAACGCGGTGCCTGGGCATTTTTCGCGAGCGAGCTCGCTCCACACTGTTCACGGCCGCTGACCGCAACCCAGTCAAGCCCTGGCGGGGCATCCGATCCGGCGCTGCGGTCAGCCGCGATGGTCGGCGAAGCCGACCCCGTTCAGCCCAGCAACGAGCCCTCAGAAATCGAAGAACACCGTCTCCCCTTCCCCCTGGATGCGCATGTCGAAGCGGTAAGCCGTCTTGCCGTCCACTTCGCAGCGCCTGGCGATCAGCGTTTCGCGGCGCTGGGGTTGCTCGATCAGGTTGAGCACCGGGCACTGGGCGTTGGCCTCGGATTCGTCGTCAAAGTAGAGCCGCGTGTGCAGGTGGATGTTGATGCCGCGGGCGAACAGGCTGATGTTGATGTGCGGCGCCATTGGCACACCGGCGGCGTTGTTGACCACGCCGGGCTTGACCGTGTGCAGCGTCCATTCACCGGCATCGAACGTGGTGGCGGTGCGGCCAAAGCTGTTGAAGGGGTTTTCCAGGTGGTAGTCATCCTGGTAATGGCCGTTGGCATCGGCCTGCCACACTTCCAGGAAGGAATCGCGCACCAGGTGGCCGTTGCCGTCGTAGACGTGGCCGATGAGCAGAATGTGCTCGCCGGGGGCTTCGGGCCGGGCCAGGCAATTCCAGATCTCCTGGGGGCGTGGCCGATTGCCGGCCGCTTGCAAGGCCAGGCCGATGTGCACGTAAGGGCCGGCAGTCTGCGACGGGGTTTCGGGTAGCAGTTGAACAGGCATGGCGCAGCTCCTCAGCGGTGCTCGAAGTGGGTATGGCGCTGGCCGCGCAGGACGATGTCAAAACGATACGCCAGGCAATCCATCGGGTTGGCGTTGCTCATGTCGAGCTTGGCGATCAACTGCTCCACGGCCTGGGCGTTGGCGATGGATTTGACGATCGGGCACAGCGGGATCAACGGGTCACCCTCGAAATACAGCTGGGTGATGAGCTTGGTAGCGATGGCCGGCCCACTGATGGAGACGTGGATGTGCGCCGGGCGCCAATCATTGGGACCATTGCGCCAGGGGTACGGGCCCGGCTTGATGGTGCGGAAGCTGTAATCGCCATCGCGGTTGGTCAGGCAGCGACCCACACCGCCGAAGTTCGGGTCCAGCGGCGCCAGGTAACGGTCGTTCTTGTGCCGGTAGCGGCCGCCGGCGTTGGCCTGCCACATCTCCACCAGCGTGTGCGGCACCGGGCGGCCGAACTGGTCGACCACGCGGCCGGCAACGATGATGCGCTCGCCGATGGGCAGGCCACCGTGATCGAAGTTGAGCAGCAGGTCATGATCGTGCTCACCGAAGCCCAGGTGGGAGAAATTCGGCCCGGTGGTTTCGCTGATGGACTGCGGGATGCTGACCAGTGCCTGGCGCGGCGAGCGGGCATTGGAGGTCTTGTAATCGGGGGTCAGGGCTTTGGGGTGCCAGTTGCGATCACGGATCACAAAGCGGCGAGTGTCCTGGGCAGGCATGCCGTTGTCCTCTCTTGAAATTATGAGCGCCTGTGTGTAGCAGGCGGACGTGCAGTTTCAGTGAGTGAGCGACCGGCGAATATTGAAAACAGCACACTCCGACTTATCCAAACGGTTATGGATAAAGCACAAGTTCAGGGCAGCGTCACACCCTGAACTAATCTGCCTTTGCAAAGCTCATACAGCTTATTGCAGGAGACTCCTCATGGATTGGCGAAAAGGCCGGCGTAGCGACAACGTAGTGGATGCCCGTGGTTCCGGGGGCGGTGGCGGCGGTATGCGCTTTGGTGGCGGCAAAGGACTGGGGCTTGGCGCCATCCTGTTGATCGTCGGCATTGGCTGGCTGACCGGCCAGGACCCGATGCAGATTCTTGGCCAGCTGACCGGCCAAGGTGGCCAGGTCGAACAGCGTCAGGCGGCACCGGCCGGTACCGAAGGCAAGGCACCTCCGGCCAACGACCAGCAGGCCGACTTTGTGGCCTCGATCCTGGGCGACACCGAAGACACCTGGAAAGCCCTGTTCGCGCAATCGGGCCAGCAATACCGCGATCCGAAACTGGTGCTGTTCAGCGGCCAGGTCAATTCGGCCTGCGGTTTTGCCTCTGCGGCTGTCGGGCCGTTCTACTGCCCGGCCGACCAGCGCGTGTACCTCGACATGTCGTTCTTCCGCGAAATGGAAACCCGTTTCTCGGCCGCTGGCGACTTCGCCCAGGCCTATGTCATCGCCCACGAAATTGGCCACCACGTGCAAACCCTGCTTGGCGTGTCCAAGGAAGTGCAGGCAGCCCGCCAACGCGGCGAGCGCATGGAAGGCGCCAATGGCCTGCTGGTGCGCCAGGAGCTGCAAGCCGACTGCTTTGCCGGAGTCTGGGCCTATCAAGCGCAGAAACGCCTGAACTGGCTGGAGCCAGGTGATGTGGAAGAAGCCCTGAACGCAGCCAACGCCATCGGCGACGATCGCCTGCAGCAACAAGGCCAGGGCCGCGTAGTGCCTGACTCGTTCACCCACGGCACCTCGGCCCAGCGCGTGCATTGGTTCAAGGCCGGTTTCGAGAACGGCGATGTGACCCGTTGCGATACCTTCAACGCTCGCAGCCTCTGACCCCCTGCCCCACCCCTCAGGAGCGGCGTTCGCCGCTCCTTGCACCTTCCCCACGCCTCACCAGGAGAGAGCTGGCACATTGCCAGATCATCCCTGGCAATTTCTGCTGAAAAAGCGTTTCAGCTCACACGATCCCAGCCGATAACCCTCGGGTATCAGCGGGTTCTGAAGAATAAAAACGCCCGCGATGACGACTCAAGCGAGCGATAGATTTCTTCAGGGAGTGCGTGCATGAACAGCTGGTTTGCCAACATCAGCGTCAATATAAAACTGGGACTGGGCTTCGGCATCGTCCTGATCCTCACCAGCCTGCTGGCACTGACCGGCTGGTTCAGCGTGGGGGGGCTGATCGACCGATCCAACTGGATGAGCGACATCGGCCAGCTCAACAAAGACCTCGCCGAGCTGCGCGTGGCGCGGCTGCAATACATGATCGCCAACGGCGACGACGCCTCGGCCGCCAATGTACAGGCCAAGCTCGACACTTTCAGTGCCCAGCAGCAACGCCTGGCCAAGACCTTCAAGAGCGAAGAGAACGTGCGCTTGCTGGGCGAGCTGGGCAAGACCATCGAGCAGTACAAGGTTTCGCTGAACCTGATGCGCGGCGGCTACAACGCCTCGCTGGCGGCCCGCGCCAGCATGCGGCAAGCGGCGGCCAACGCCGACACGGCCTTGGAAAACCTCGGCCGCGACCTGCTGGCCCAGCCTGACGCCGACGCTACCCGCCTGGCCAATTACCAAGGAGTCGGCGCGGCCCGCCAGCAACTGCTGCGCCTGATGGTGGAAGTGCGCTCTTACATCGCCGACACCAGCCCAACGCAGGAAAAAGCCGCCCTGGCCCAGCTCGCCGCTACCCGCGTGGCTGCCGACAACCTGCAACAGCGGGTGCCGGGCGAGCGCGCCACACAGCCGTTCATCAACGAGGTGCAGGCCTACAGCCAGTCGATGCAGGCGTTCCGCGATGCGGTGGCGACCATCGCCAAGGCGCGTCAGGAAATGACCGTTGAAGGCGCTGATATCGTCAAGACCAGTGCCGCGCTGTACCAGATCCAACTGGATCGTCGCGACATCGAAAGCGCCCAGGCGCGCACCCTGCAGATCGCCGCCACCCTGCTGGCCCTGCTGTTCGGCATCGTCGCTGCCGTGATCATCACCCGCCAGATCACCAAGCCGTTGCAAGAGACCCTGACCGTGGTCGACCGCATCGCCCACGGCGACCTCACCCATAACGTGCGGGTCACCCGCCGCGACGAGCTGGGCGTGCTGCAGCAGAGCATCGGCCACATGGCTACCACGCTGCGCGAGCTGATCGCCGGCATCCGCGATAGCGTGACGCAGATCGCCAGCGCCGCAGAAGAGCTGTCGGCTGTGACCGAACAGACCAACGCCGGCGCCAACAGCCAGAAGATCGAGACTGATCAGGTGGCCACCGCCATGCATGAAATGGCCGCCACCGTGCAGGAAGTGGCGCGCAATGCCGAACAGGCCTCCCACGCCGCCACCAGCGCCGACGGCGAAGCCCGCGCCGGCGAAAAAGTGGTCGGCGAGGCGATTTCGCAGATCGAGCGCCTGGCCGGTGAAGTGCACCGCTCCAGCGAAGCCATGAACACCTTGCAGCAGGAAAGCCAGAAGATCGGCAGCGTCATGGACGTGATCAAGTCGGTCGCCGAGCAGACCAACCTGTTGGCGCTCAACGCGGCCATCGAAGCGGCACGGGCCGGTGAAGCCGGGCGTGGTTTCGCCGTGGTGGCCGACGAAGTGCGGGGCCTGGCGCAGCGTACGCAGAAATCCACCGAAGAAATCGAAGCCTTGATCGACGGCCTGCACCGCGGCACCCAGCAGGTGGCCACGATCATGCTCGGCAGCCGTGAACTGACCGACAGCAGCGTCGAGCTGGCCCGCAAAGCCGGTTCCTCGCTGGGCAACATCACCGGCACCGTGTCGAGCATTCAGGCGATGAACCAGCAGATCGCCGCCGCCGCCGAACAACAGAGCGCCGTGGCCGAGGAAATCAGCCGCAGCATTCTCAATGTGCGTGATGTGTCGGAACAGACCGCCTCGGCGAGCAATGAAACCGCCACCGCAAGTGTCGAGCTGGCCCGTTTGGGCGGACAGTTGCAGATGCTGGTCAGCCAGTTCAAGGTCTGATCGACGTCTCGACACGCGCACACCAGAGCTGCGCATCAGGGCAATGCTGTTCGTTTACGTCGAGCTCATGGCTTTTGGGCTGCTCCGCAGCCCATCGCGGCCAACCGCAGCGCCGGCCGGCCGCTCGGACAGGGCCGCCTCAAGAAGGCCAAGGCCGTGGCGCCCAGTAGGCGCGGCCGGTTCGGCGCTCCGGTCAGCCGCGATCGGCGGCAGCGCCGCCCCAAAAAAAGGCGACGCGTCGCGCCTGGCAACGTTCGATTGCAGCCATTGGCCTTCAACTGGACCAAACCGGGGGCCGGCACTGGCCGAGTGCCCCCCGCCTCCTTACCTCACTTGACGATCATGCCAACGCCACGCCCGCGTGGGTCGGAAGCCGTCTCCAGGGCAGTGCCGGTGACACGGATGGCCTGCACATCACCCATGTTCCAGCCTTGGTCTTCAAGGGTGTAGCCCATCTTCTTCAGCTCATCGGCCACTGGCCCGGTGAGGGGCGCATAGCTGTCGAAGTAGATCGTGTCCTTGGGCAGCAACTGGTGATGCACCCGCTGCGCGGCCACGGCTTTCTCCAGCGGCATGTCGTAGTCGTAGAGGTTGTTGATCACCTGGAAGATCGAGGTGAAGATCCGCGAACCACCCGGCGTACCCAGTACCAGCGTCACTTGTCCGTCACGGGTCACCAGGCTCGGGCTCATGGATGACAACATGCGCTTGCCCGGCTCGATGGCATTGGCATCACCCCCCACCACACCAAAGACGTTGGCCGTGCCCGGTTTGGCGCTGAAGTCATCCATTTCGTCGTTGAGCAGGAAGCCTGCACCCTTCACCACCACGCCGCTGCCGTAGTCGAGGTTGAGGGTGTAGGTGTTGCTGACCGCGTTGCCCTGTCGGTCGACGATGGAAAAATGCGTGGTCTGGTGCGATTCCAGCCCCGGCTTGATCGAATCGGTCGCGGAAATGGCCGTTGGGTTGACCTGCGCAGCGCGCTTGGCCAGGTAGTCCTTGGCGATCAGCTGAGCGACCGGAACCTTGGTGAAGCCCGGGTCGCCCAGGTAATCGGCGCGGTCGGCGAACACACGCTTTTCGATCTCGGCCAGCAGGTGGATGTAACGCGCCGAATTGTGCGCAACGCCTTTGAAGTCGGCAGCGCGGTCTTCCTTGATGCCCAGCAACTGGGCCAGGGCAACGCCGCCAGAGCTCGGTGGCGGTGCGGTGTACACCACATTGCCGCGCCAGTTGATGGCGATCGGGTCACGCCACACGGCCTTGTAGTCTGTCAGGTCTTCACGGGTGATCAGGCCCTTGTCGGCCTGCATCTGCTTGACCAGCAGTTCGGCGGTCTTGCCCTGGTAGAACTCGCTCACGCCCTTTTCGGCGATGCGCTCCAGGGTCATGGCCAGTTCCGGCTGCTTGAACGGCTGGCCGACCTGCATGCTGCCGAAATAGTCGTTGAAGTTGGTGCCGGCCTTGAACAGGCCCTGAGCGTCGTCGCGGTACTGGTATTGCTTTTCGGCAATGGCAAAGCCGTTCCTGGCATAGCCGATGGCCGGGGTCAGCAATTCGCTCCATTTGAGCTTGCCGAACTTCTGGTGCGCTTCCCAGAGGCCCATCACCGTGCCCGGCACGCCGGCAGCGCGGGCGCCGACCAGGCTGAGGTTCTCGATCAGCTCGCCTTTTTCGTCCAGGTACATGTTGCGCGTGGCCGCCTTGGGCGCCACTTCGCGGTAGTCGAGAAAATACGGCTTGCCGTCGACGTACAGGGTCATGAAGCCGCCACCGCCGATGTTGCCGGCCTCGGGGTAGGTCACGGCCAGGGTGAAGGCGGTGGCAACGGCGGCGTCGACGGCATTGCCGCCGCGCTTGAGGATATCGGCAGCGACCTTGGCCGAGTACTGGTCAGGGGCGGCAACAGCGCCACCGTCGAGCGTGACGGCATAGCTGGCGGAGCTGCCGAGGAACAAGGCCGTGGCGGCCAGGGACTGAAAAATGACGATACGCATGGGCGCTTTCCTTGGGGATTGTTCTTATTGACTCCACATTAAGGCCCAAGGCAAGGCGCGGTGCAAACGCGTTCAACAGGCATAGATCGCCAGCTTCTGCTGAATGAAGTCGAGAAAGCACTGAATGCGCAGGGCCAACTGCGTGTTGCGGTAGTAGACCGCATGGATCGGCTGGCGGTGGCCGCTGTTGGCGTCGGCGAGCAGCACCTGCAGGCGACCGTCGCGAATGTCCTGGTGGGTCATGAAGTGCGACAGGCAGACGATGCCCTGCCCGGCCAGGGCCAGGTGGCGCAGGGTTTCACCGCTGGAGGCCAGCACCTGCGGGCGGATCGGCCAGCGGTCGCCTTCGGCGTGGCGCAGGGGCCAGTGGTTGAGGCTTTCCGGCTGGGTGAAGCCGAGCAGGCAGTGATCGTTCAGCGCTTCGACCTGGTCGGGAACGCCGTGGCGCGCCAGGTAGTCGGGGCTTGCCAGCACCAGTCGCGGGCTGCAGCCGAGCGAGCGGGCATGCAGGCTGGAATCGCTCAGCTCGCCGATGCGGATGGCGATGTCGGTACGCTGTTCGAGCAGGTCGATGATCAGGTCATCGGTGTTCAGTTCCAGCTCGATGTCCGGGTAAGCGCGGCGAAACTCGCCGATCCACGGCACGATGGCGTGGGACATGAACGGTGCGGCGGCATTGATGCGCAAACGCCCCGCCGGCGTTTGCCGATGCAGCTCCAGGTGTTCTTCCATCGCCGCCATCTGCGCAAGGATCGCTCGCGAACGTTCGAGGAAGAAGCGCCCCTCTTCGGTCAGGTCCATGCGCCGCGTGGTGCGGTTGAGCAAGGTGGTGCCCAAACGAGATTCGAGCCGCGACAAGGTGCGGCTGACCGCCGAAGGCGTCTGCGCCAGTTGCTCGGCGGCGGCAGAGATCGAACCGCAGTCGATCACGGTGACAAATACCTGGAGTTCTTCGGAGCGGGTTTTCACAGCGGACAAGCCTGTTGCGGGGTGAGCCGTGATTGATAACGGCTCGCGGGCCCGACTGCAACCCTGGCCGCGCATCAGGCCTGCCCGAACACCTCGGCCAGGTGCGCTTCATAGGCCGCAACCGTGGCCGGCACGTCAGGCCGCTTCATCACATCGACTGCGACGAACGTCGGCAGGCCGCTCATGCCAAGAAACTGGTGGGCCTTGTGGAACGGGAAGTAGACGGCGTCCACCCCTTTGCCTTCGAAGAAATCGCTGGGGTCATCGAAGGCCTGCTGCGGCGCGTTCCAGGTCGCAGAAATCATGTAGCGCTTGCCGTGAATCAGCCCGCCGCTGCCGTACTTCTGCGAAGCATCGGAGCGCGTGCGGCCATCGCTGGCATACAGGCTGCCGTGGCCGACGGTGAACACTTCATCGATGTACTGTTTCACGGTGTAGGGCGCGCCCATCCACCAACCGGGCATCTGGTAGATCACCACGTCGGCCCAGAGCCAGTCCTGGACCTGTTGCTCGGCCTCATAGCCGCCGTCGATGAAGGTCTGGCGCACGTTGAAACCGGCGCGGTCGAAATAGGCCAGGGCAGTGTCGTGCAGGGTCTGGTTCAGGCGCCCGTCGGAGTGAGCGAATTGCTTGCCGCCATTGAGCAGGAGGATGTTTTTCATAAAGGGGCCTCAAAGGGTCAAACATGACCCACTGGATAGGAATGGCGGCAGACTATCCATCAACCCGCTTGGGAAACAGTGTGAACGCGGCAAATCATAGTTGCGCAAAAATCACGAATCCCGCCCCGACTGTTGTCATAGAATCAGAACCCTTACCCTCAGGAGCCGACCATGGCCGAGCATCACGCCTTCATCCTCAAAGCCAAGACCCACCCCGAGCGCGCCGACGCCTTCGAGCGCCTGTTTCGCGCCTATGTCGAGCCGAGCCGGCAGGAGCCTGGCTGCATCGAATACCACATGCTGCGCGACCAGCAAGACCCGAGCCTGTTCATCTTCTTCGAGGTCTGGGCCAGCGAGCACGACTTCAACACGCACATGGCCCTGCCGCACATGCGCACCTTCGTCGAGCAGCGCATGGAGTACCTGGAAAGGGATTTCGACAGTCAGCGTATCGAGATGCTCAGCCCGTCCTCGGCTAGCCGTTGAACAGCAAGTGAGCGCCCAGCACCGCCAGGCCGATGAAGAAGCAGCGCTTGAACAACACCGGGCTGATGCGTTGGCGCAACCATTGGCCGGCGATCATGCCCAGCAGCGCGGGCGCCAGCATCAGCAGTGACGCGCCCAGGGCCTGACCGCCCAGCGCATCCTGCCCCGCCAGACCTACGGCCAGGGCCAGGGTCGAGACGGTGAATGACAGCCCCAGCGCCTGCACCAGCTCATCGCGGTTCAAGCCCAGGCTCTGCAGATAAGGCACTGCGGGCATGACGAACACGCCAGTGGCGGCCGTCACCACACCCGTCGTCAGCCCGCACAAGGGCCCCAGCCAACGCTCGTGCCGGGGCGTTACCCGCAACTGCGGACCGATCAGCCCATACAGCGCGTACACCACCAACGCCGCGCCCAGCCCATGCACCGCCCATGGCCCGCTGTCGATGCCCAGCCACAGGCTGCCCAGGCAGGTACCTACGAAGATCATCGACAACAGACCGGACAAGCGCCGCAGCAGCGGCCGCAGGTGGCCGCCCGTGCTCAGTTGCCAGACGTTGGTGACCGTAGACGGCACGATCAGCAGCGCGGCCGCCTGTGCCGGCGGCAGGCCCAGGCCGAGCAGACCCATGGCAATGGTCGGCAGCCCCAGACCGATGACGCCCTTGACCGCGCCGGCCAAAAGGAAAGTCACCAGCACCAGCAACGAAAGTGCCGGGCCGATGTCCTGATACAAACCGATAAATGTGTGCATGGCAGGCATCGTGCCGTCTCACGCCATGGCTGGCAACCGTTCCCACAGGCGCCGGTCAAGCCGGGCAACCTTACCGTCTCTGGACCCGGTCACATCCTGGCCAGCACGCGCTTGCTGCGGCACGGGGCGCCGCGCACAATCGGCCATCGCTGCACCATGAAAAGGACCTCCAGGCATGCCGTCGATCTACCAGCTCAAACCCCGTTTCCAGGCCTTGCTGCGCCCCAGCGTGCAGCGTCTGCACGCGCGTGGCGTCACCGCCAACCAAGTCACTGTGGCCGCTGCGGCCGTGTCCTTACTGCTCGGCCTGCTGCTGGCTTGGCGCCCTGATGCCAACGCGCTGTTCCTCCTGGTGCCGTTGTGGATGCTGATGCGCATGGCACTCAATGCGGCCGACGGCATGCTCGCCCGTGAATTCGGCCAGCAATCGACCCTCGGCGCCTACCTCAACGAGCTGTGCGACGTGATCGCCGATGCGGCGCTGTGCCTGCCCTTCGCGCTGCTCGCCGGCGTCTCGCCCAGCCTGGTGATCCTGGTGGTGCTGGCCGCGGTGATCAGCGAGTACGCCGGCGCCATGGGCCCTCTGGTGGGCGCCTCGCGCCGTTATGACGGACCGATGGGCAAGAGCGACCGCGCCTTCGCCTTCGGTGTGCTGGGGGCTGGCGTCGGCGTCGGCTGGTTGGCCGCCAGCTGGATCAATGGCCTGCTCGCTGTGATGCTGCTGCTGTCGCTGTACACCCTCTATAACCGGGTGCGTCACGGCATCGCCGAAACCCGCTGACCCTTTCTGCCGGACAAGGACTTTCGCCATGCGCCAAGCGCAATCGCTGCATTTTTCCACCCACGATGGTGTCGAGCTGCACTACCGCCACTGGCCGGCCACGCTGAACGAGCACCAACCGCGCCGTGCGGTGGTGATGTTCCACCGGGGCCACGAACACGGCGGGCGCATGGCTCACCTGGCCGACGAGCTGGACATGGCCGGTTATGACTTCTTTGCCTGGGACGCCCGTGGCCACGGCCTCTCGCCTGGCGCACGCGGCGACAGCCCGAGCTTCGCCACCAGCGTGCGCGACGTGCAGACCTTCATCGAGCACCTGCACCTGCAGCACGGCATCGAGGAGCAGGACATGGTAGTGCTGGCGCAAAGCGTCGGCGCGGTGGTGGTGGCCACCTGGGCCCATGATTACAACCCCAAGGTGCGCTGCCTGGTGCTGGCCTCGCCGGCATTCAAGGTCAAGCTCTATGTGCCCTTCGCCCGCCCGGGCCTGAAGCTGATGAAGGCCCTGCGCGGCAACTTCTTCGTCAACAGCTACGTCAAGCCGCGGCTGCTCACCCACGACTCGGACCGGGTGGCCTCGTACAAGGCCGACCCGCTGATCAGCCGACCGATTTCGGTGACCATGCTGCTGGGCCTGTACGACGCCGCCGACCGCGTGGTGGCCGATGCCCAGGCGATCCAGGTGCCGACCCAACTGCTGGTCTCCGGCGCCGACCTGGTGGTGGAACGTGCCCCGCAGGCGCGCTTCTTCGAGCGCCTGGGCAGCGTGCGCAAGGAAATGCATGTGCTGCCGGGGTTCTTCCACGACACCCTGGGCGAGCGCGACCGCAGCCATGCGCTGGCGCGCATCACGCGTTTCGTCAGCCACTGTTTCGACGCCCCGGCCGCGCCCGTGTCGCTGCTCGATGCCGACCGCGTCGGCCCGACCCTGGCCGAGGCGGAAAGCCTGGCCGCGCCGTTGCCGCCCTACTCGCCGCGCGCCTTGTACTGGCGCGCCACCCGCGCCGGTTTGCGCCTGGGTAAAGGCCTGTCGGACGGCGTCAAGCTGGGCTTTGACACCGGCTTCGACTCCGGCAGCACGCTCGATTACGTGTACCGCAACCAGGCCACCGGCAAGGGCGCACTGGGGCACAAGGTCGACCGCAGCTACCTCGATTCCATCGGCTGGCGCGGCATCCGCCAGCGCAAGCTGCATGCCGAAGAACTGCTGCGCGAGGCCATCGCCCGCCTGCGCGAGGCGCAACGCCCTGTGCACATCGTCGACATTGCCGCCGGCCACGGCCGCTACATTCTCGAAGCCTTGAACACCCTGGCGCAAAAGCCCGACTCGATCCTGCTGCGTGACTACAGCGAGCTGAACGTGCAGCAGGGCAGCGCGCTGATCGAGGAAAAAGGCCTGGGCGAGATTGCCCGCTTCGTGCAAGGCGATGCCTTCGACCGTGCAAGCCTGGCCAGCCTGGACCCACGACCCACCCTGGCGGTGGTGTCGGGGCTGTACGAACTGTTCGCCAGCAACACGCTGGTGAGCGATTCCCTGGCGGGCCTGGCCGATGCCGTCGAGGAAGGCGGTTACCTGGTCTACACCGGCCAGCCGTGGCATCCGCAACTGGAGATGATCGCCCGCGCGCTGACCAGCCACCGCCAGGGCCAGGCGTGGGTCATGCGCCGGCGTAGCCAGGCAGAGATGGACCAACTGGTCGAAGCTGCAGGCTTTCGCAAGATCAGCCAGCGCATCGATGAGTGGGGCATCTTCAGCGTCAGCCTGGCGCAACGGGTGCGCGCGTGACAGCGCGGCGTGAGCCACGGCTGATCCGCCGTGGCGTGCTGTGGTTGCTGTTGCTCGGGCCGCTGTTCTTCATCAGCTATGGGCTGAGCAACACCTACACCGCCACGCGCAGCGATGTCGGCACGCTGGTGTTCGACTGGGAAAGCCAGCTGCCGCTGTGGCCGTGGACGATCATTCCCTACTGGTCGATCGACCTGCTTTACGGGCTGGCCTTTCTGCTCCCGCTGACCCGCCGCGAGATGGACCGCCACGCGTTGGCACTGCTCACCGCGCAGTGCGTATGTGTGATGGGTTTTTTGCTCTGGCCGCTGCGCTTCACCTTCGACCGCCCGGCGCTCGACGGCGGTTTTGGCTGGATGTTCGATGTGCTGATGGGCTTCGACAAACCGTTCAACCAAGCGCCATCACTACACATCGCGCTGCTGGTGATCATCTGGACGATGTTTGCCCGGCACGTGCATGCCCAGCCCTGGCGCTGGCTGGTGCATGGTTGGATGGCGCTGATCGGGGTGTCGGTGCTGACCACCTGGCAGCACCATTTCATCGACGTGCCCAGCGGTGCCCTGGTGGGGTTGTTGTGCCTGTGGCTGTGGCCGGCGCACGGTGCATTGCCGTGGCAGCAGGCGGCGTTGGCCAGGGATTCGCGACGCTGGCGGCTGGCGGCGGCCTATGGGCTGGGCGCAGGCCTGTGTGCTGCCCTGGCGCTGACTGTGGGTGGGCTGGCGTTGTGCTTGCTGTGGCCTGCCGTGTCGCTGCTGCTGGTGGCCCTGAACTACGCCTGGCTAGGCGCTGCCGGCTTTCAGAAAGGTGCCGATGGGCGTCTGTCGATGGCCGCGACGCTGCTACTGGCGCCCTATCTGGCGGCGGCGGCGCTCAATGCGTGGTGCTGGACGCACAAGCGGCCGCAGGCTGACGAAGTGTGCGCTGGCGTGTTCCTCGGCCGTGTGCCCAGCACGCAGGACGCCGCCGCGTTCGCCGCAGTGGTCGACCTCAGCGCGGAACGCCCGTGCACAGCTCGTATCGCCCATTACCGCAGCCTGCCGAGTCTCGATCTGGTTGCCCCCGACCGCGCAGCACTGGCGCAGGCGGCCGCAGAGATCGAAACCTTGCGCCACCACGGTCCGCTGCTGGTGTGCTGCGCATTGGGCTACTCGCGCAGCGCCAGCGCGGTGGCGGCCTGGCTGTTGTTGACCGGGCGCAGCGCGACAGTGGCGCAGGCCGAAGCGCTGATCCGCCACGCTCGGCCTGGAATGGTGCTGCATGACGGGCACCGGCGAGTGCTGGGCGCACTGGAGCAGCAAAGATGAGCCAGCGTTCAGCGTTCGAAACACTGACATCGCACGGCGCCGCACTGCGCAACGCTGGAACGGTGATCGCCCACCTCAACGCCCTGAACGTGCTGAGCGGCCTGCCGGCAACAGGGGCAGCGCGCATCGGAGGGGCGCCCATGCTCTACGCCCTGGCGTTGGGCCTGGGCGCTGCCTCGCGCTCAGTACCTGAAGCGGTCGGCCGTCCTCTGCAACGCTCTGGACGGTCCTCACGCGCTCGACCTCGGCAGCGGCCCGGCACAGCGGGGAGACGTTCATGAAGCTGTTCCTGGTAGCGTCACTGCTGCGCCGCGGCGCGCAACTGGAACGCTTGTCAGATGGCATCACGCTGGTGGCTCTGGCCTACGCGTGCACACCCTTGCTCGGGCTCCCACTGCCGCCGCTGGCCTGTGCGGGCGCGGGCCTGCTGGTCGTGCTGGGCCTTGCTCATAAGTACTGGGCCCTGCGCGTCGCGCTGGATGCCGAGCTGTTCATGCGTATTGCCCAGAGCGGCCCGACGCTGGCGGTCGAGACCCAGGCCCTGGACGAGGCCCTGCACGACCTGCACCTCAAACCCAAATCCGCCACCCCACGCGATTGGCCCTCCCGCAGTCAGGGCGCGCTGATCTTGCTGCGTCGACAGGCCCTGTGTTTCGGCCTCCAGACCTTGCTGCTGTTGGCTAGCCTGCTGACACTGCCCTTCACCGGATAACCCACCCATGCTCGCTGATCTCACCGCCTTCAGCATCACCTCTGCCGCACGCCTGATCACCGGTGCCCGCGCCCTCTGGCTCGGCTGCACGCCACAGCCGGTGCAGCGCCTGTACTTCGCCAACCACAGCAGCCATGGCGACTTCGTGCTGCTCTGGGCCTCCCTGCCCAACGCCCTGCGCAAACGCACACGGCCGGTCGCAGGCGCGGATTACTGGTGCAAGCCGGGCCTGCGTGAATTCCTCATTCGCAAGGTGTTCAACGGCGTACTGATCGACCGCCAACGCGGTGAACCTACCGACAGCCCGCTGCAACCCGTGCTCGACGCCCTGGCCCAAGGCGACTCGCTGATCTTCTTCCCTGAAGGCACGCGCAACCTCAGCGACGCGCCGCTGTTGCCGTTCAAAAGCGGGTTGTTCCACCTGGCAGCGGCCAATCCGCAGATCGAGCTGGTGCCGGTGTGGATCGCCAACCTCAACCGCGTCATGCCCAAGGGCCGTGCCCTGCCGCTGCCGCTGCTGTGTACCCTGAGCTTTGGCGAACCCCTCACTCGACTGCCCGGCGAAAGCAAGCCGGAGTTCCTCGAACGGGCCAGCCTGGCCTTGCTCAACCTGGCCCCCAAGGACGCCTGACATGGACGACAACACCCTTTCTCTGTTCGCCGGCATCGGCGCACTGCTGCTGCTGGCCAGCCTCATCGGCCGGCTGCTCAAATGGCGCGCCGGTCCCGGCGCGCATTCGGTCATCGACAACCTCAACGCGCGCATCAACGCCTGGTGGGTGATGGTGCTGGTGATCGGCATCGCTTTCGTGTTCGGCAAGTACGGCGTGATCGTGCTGTTCTACTGCGTGTCGTTCTACGCCCTGCGCGAATTCATGACCCTCACCCCGACCCGGCGCAGCGACTACCCTGCCCTGGCCGCCGCGTTCTACGTGGCGCTGCCGGTGCAATACGTACTGATCGCCACTGACTGGTACGGCCTGTTCAGCATCTTCATTCCGGTCTACGTGTTCCTGTTGCTGCCGATTCTGGCGAGTTTGGGCGGCGACACCACGCGCTTTCTGGAGCGCACCTCGAAAGTGCAATGGGGGCTGATGATCGCGGTGTATTGCGTGTCGGCCGTGCCGGCCCTGATGACCCTCGACATCCCGGGCTATGAAGGCCGCAACCTGCTGCTGATCGCCTGGCTGATCCTGGTGGTGCAGATCAGCGATGTGCTGCAGTACGTGTGCGGCAAGCTGTTTGGCAAGCGCAAGGTGGCGCCCAACCTCTCGCCCTCGAAAACCCTCGAAGGCCTGCTTGGCGGCGTTGCCCTGGCGACCCTGGTGGGCGCGCTGCTGTGCTGGATCACGCCGTTCAGCTTCTGGCAGGCGGCTTTGATGGCGCTGGTGGTCAATGCCATGGGCTTCTTCGGCGGGCTGGTGATGTCGGCGATCAAGCGCGACCGCGGCGTGAAGGACTGGGGCCACATGATCGAAGGCCACGGCGGCATGCTCGACCGGATGGATTCGGTGTGCTTCGCGGCGCCGGTGTTCTTCCACTTCGTGCGGTATTGGTGGGCGTGACGGAGCAAAGGCATGCTTCTGCCCATCGCGCGAATGGATTCAAGGGCTGCTCTGGCGCCGCACGGGCAGGCTTTGTACGGAATTGGTGGGCGTGAAGTAGCGCGTTCAGGCACTTACAGGTCGAGCGCAGGCAACTGATGCTCGACCATTAGGCCTATGGTTGCCTGTCAACCCGCTACCTTTCAGGAGCCTGCACATGTCCGATTTCATTACCGTCCTGCGCGAAACCTGCCCAACGCCTGTGGTCGATGCCACCAAGTGGAAGCGCATCGGTGGTGACCCGCACACGGTCAACCTCAACGCCTACCTGTCGGCCGACGGCAGCAAGATCATGGGCACCTGGATCTGCACCCCAGGCAAGTTCGAGGTCAACTACGACAAGTGGGAGTTCTGCCACTTCCTCGAGGGCTACTGCATCATCACCCCCGAAGGCGAAGCGCCCAAGCACCTCAAGGGCGGCGACGTGTTCGTGATCGAGCCGGGCATGAAAGGCACCTGGGAAGTGGTCGAAACCGTGCGCAAGTACTTCGTGTTTGCCTGATTCGCGTTGATCGCATCAACGACTTCGCCCGCGTGATGCGGGCGAAGTCGTTTTTAGGCTGGGTCGCATTTCTTCGCAAGATCCGACTGCGCACTGGAAACCGAAGGAGCCTGCCTACCGCGGTCCCTATAGGAGCGGCCGGCCCGGCGCTCCGGTTAGCCGCCATGGTCTGCGCAGCAGGCCTACTCCATGCGCCGCCGATACCCCTCGACGATCGCCGAGAAGTCCTTCCCGCCCTCCCCGCGCAAACTCATGGCCTGATACAGCTGCTGCGCCACCGCGCCCATGATCACCGGCTGATGCGCCTGTCGCGCGGCCTCTGTCGCCAGGCCCAGGTCCTTGAGCATCAGCTCCGCCCCAAACCCACCGGTATACCCGCGCGCCGCCGGCGCCGTGTCGATGACCCCCGGCCAAGGGTTATAGGTATCCGAGCTCCAGCAGCGCCCGGTCGAGCTGTTGATGATGCCTGCCAGCACCTGCGTGTCGATCCCCAGCGCATCGCCCAGCGCCATCGCTTCCGACACGCCGATCATGGAAATGCCCAGCAGCAGGTTGTTGCAGATCTTGGCGATCTGCCCCGTGCCCACGCCGCCGCAATGCACGATATTTCGCCCCATATGCGCCAGCACCGGTTTGAACGCCGTGAACAGCGCGTCACTGGCGCCGACCATGAAGGTCAGGGTGCCTGCCGCCGCGCCACCGGTACCGCCCGACACCGGCGCATCGCCCAAATCGACGCCTTTGGCCTTGGCCGCTTCGCTCACCTGGCGCGCGGTCTGCGGGTCGATGGTGCTGCAGTCCAGCGTCGGCGTACCGGCGCGGATGCCGGCCAGCACTCCGTCCTCATTCAGGTACACGCTGCGCACGTGCGCCGCAGCCGGCAGCATGGTGATCACGGCGTCAGCCGTGGCCGCAGCGTCTTTGGGCGAGGTACTGATCTGCCCGCCCATGGCGCTCAGTTCAGCGAGCACGCCCTGGTTGAGGTCGAACAGGTTCAGCTGATACCCGGCCTTGAGCAGGTTGCGCGCCATCGGTGCGCCCATGTTGCCCAAGCCTATGAATGCAATACGCATGGCGATCTCCTCAACGCAGGCTGATGGTCGTGTTCACACCGTCGTTGACGCTGTCATCGTCGAACCAGCGCGCCGTCACGGTCTTGGTCTGGGTGTAGAACTGGATCACCTGCTTGCCATAAGGCCCCAGGTCGCCCAGCTTCGAGCCGCGCGAACCGGTGAAGCTGAACAGCGGCACCGGCACCGGAATCGGGATATTGATCCCCACCTGGCCCACATCGATCTCGCTCTGGAACTTGCGCGCTGCTGCCCCGCTCTGGGTGAACAAACCCGTGCCATTGCCGAACGGGTTGCGGTTGACCAGCGCGATGGCTTCATCCAGCGTGTCGACCGCAAGCGTCACCAATACCGGTCCGAAGATTTCCTGGGTGTAGATGTCCATCTCGGTGGTGACCCCGGAAAACAGCGTCGGCCCCACGAAGTTACCCTGCTCGTACCCCGGCACCTGCACGCCGCGACCATCCAGGTCCAGCGTTGCGTCCTGTTCGACACCGCGCGCGATCAACCTCAGCACCCGCTCCTGGGCACGCTTGGAAATCAGCGGCCCGACGTCTGTGCCCGCCTCGCACCCGGCATTGACCCTGAGCTGGCTGGCTGCGGCCTTGATGTCTGGCAACCACTCCCGCGCCTTGCCCACCAGCACCGCCACCGAGGTGGCCATGCAGCGCTGCCCGGCGGCGCCAAAGGCAGCGCCGACCAGTGCGTTGACCGTTTGCGTGCGATTGGCATCAGGCAGCACCACCGCATGGTTCTTGGCCCCCATCATCGCCTGCACGCGCTTGCCATGCTGGCTGGCGAGGGTGTGCACATGGGTGCCCACTGCCGTAGAGCCGACGAAGGAAATCGCCTTGATGTGCGGATGCGTGCACAGCGCATCGACCACCTGCTTGCCGCCATGCACCACGTTCAGCACCCCCGCCGGCACACCGGCTTCAAGCGCCAGCTCTACCAGCATCACGGTCGACAGCGGGTCTTGCTCCGAAGGCTTGAGCACGAAGGTGTTGCCGCAGGCGATGGCCATGGGAAACATCCACAGCGGAATCATCGCCGGGAAGTTGAACGGCGTGATGCCCGCACATACCCCGATGGGCTGGCGCAAGGTATAGGTATCGACGCCACCGGCCACGTTCTCGGCGAACTCGCCCATTTGCAACGTACCGATGGCCGCCGCATGCTCGACCACTTCCAGGCCCCGGAAAATGTCGCCTTCGGCATCGGCCAAGGTCTTGCCTTGCTCTGCACTCAACGTCTGCGCGATGCGCGGGCTGTGCTCGCGGATCAACGCCTGCAGCTTGAGCATGATCCGCGCGCGCGCGCCGATCGGGGTTTCACGCCAGCCGATGAAGGCCCGCTGCGCTGCCTCGATGGCTGCGTTGACTTCCGCGTCAGTGGCGAACGGCACACGCGCCAGCACCTGTTGCGTAGCCGGGTTGACCACATCGCGCCATTCCTGCGTAAGGGATTCGATCCATTGACCGTCGATCAGCAGCTTCACCTGCTGAACTTGAGTCTGATCGGGCTGTTGAGGGGCATTCATCGACGTTCTCCTTGGAATTGTTGTGAGGACGAGATCGCAGGCGCCAGCACAGTGGCAGCATGGCGCCATGGGGATGAATTCGAGTATAGATGTGCAAACATCCTGCAAAACCCAACAAAAAAACCGGATCGTCATGCAGAAAGACCCCACCCGCCTCAGCGCACTGAACTGGGACGACCTCAAGTTCTTCCTGGAAGTGGCGCGCACCCGCAAGGCCAGCAGCGCGGCCAAGCGCCTGGGCGTCGACTACACCACCGTGTCGCGCCGGGTCAGCGCCCTGGAGCACGCCCTTGGCACCTTGTTGTTCGAAAAATCCCGCACCAGCGGCTTCGTGCTGACCCTCGAAGGCCAGCGCCTGCTCGGCTATGCCGAGTCCATCGAAAGCACCCTGCACATGGCCTGCGAGCAAGTCTCCGGCTCCGGCATGGCGCTGTCGGGCCATGTGCGCATCGGCTGCACCGAAGGCTTCGGCACCTTTTTCATCACCCCACAACTGAGCCACTTCGTCGACACCTACCCGGCCATCTCCATCGACATCCTGCCGCTGCCGCACTTCATCAGCCTGTCCAAGCGCGAAGCCGACATCGTCATCGCCCTGGAACGCCCCGAACACGGCGCCTACGTGTGCTGCAAACTCTGCAACTACCGCCTGCGCCTGTACGCCACCCCCGCCTACCTCGAACGCCACCCGCCCCTGCAACAGGTCGGCGACCTGAGCCAGCACCGCTTCATCAGCTACGTCGAAGACCTCGCCTTCAGCCCCGAACTGCTCTACCTGAACAACCTGATCCCCAACGCCCACGCGCCCCTGCGCAGCACCAGCGTGATCGCGCAGTACACCGCGGCGGTGCAAGGGCATGGCCTGGCGATCCTGCCGTGCTTCCTGGCGGGACAGGATGCGCGGCTGGTGGAGGTGTTGCCGGAAGAGGTGGAGGTGACGCGGGAGTTCTGGATGTATTGCCGGGAGGACCTGCGCAAATTGCGGCGGATTGTGTTGGTGTGGGATTACATACGTGAGGCGACCGAGCGCAATCAGGCGTTTCTGTTAGGCGACACCGGGCGGATGACGTTTTTGGATTGAAATTTTTAAGGAATCAGGTGGTTGTATCGTATCGGGGGATAGCAGGGCAGTGACCAAAGATTTGTGACACTGGTTGATACATGACTTGTTACACCCGAAAGCACCTTGATTGGTTTCAAGCCCATGTGGCGACGATGTGCGGGTCGTGTAGGATCAAGTCGAATAGCCGACAGGCCGGTAACGGCCTGCCGCCACACAGCGCCCCTCTGCGACAGGTCACCCCCCCATGAGGAAGCCAAATTTGAATAATGATGTCATTCCGAAATCACTCCTATCCTGTTAGTCTTCGGCGGAATAGCGAGGGACGCGACTAATGCAGATCAATCAGAAAATCCATTTTCCACTAAGTAGAAGCTTTGTCCTCCAAGCTGAGCTAGGCCAAGGAGCGTGTGGCAAAACAGTTTTGCTGCATGATGATGAGATTGATGAGTATCTGGTATGTAAGAAATATTCCCCACTCCTGGACGAGTGGAAAGAGGCTTTATATAAAGGCTTCGTGGCCGAAATAAAAATAATGTATTCATTGCATCACATCAATGTCGTCCGCGTTTTCAACTACATGCTATATCCAGAAAAATATGCTGGGTATATTTTCATGGAGTATGTAGAAGGCACCGACATTGAGGAGTATCTGACACGGCACCCCGAAAGCACAAACGAGGTATTTTTGCAGATAATTGATGCCTTCGCCCATCTTGAATCACGAAACATTCTTCACCGAGATATTAGACCATCAAACTTAATGGTTACAAATAATGGCGTTGTCAAAATTATTGATTTCGGATTCGGAAAGAAAGTTCTCGAAATCGTAGACTTTGACAAAAGCATCTCACTCAATTGGTGGTGTGAACTTCCGGTAGAATTCGAAAGCCAACTGTATACACATGCAACTGAGGTATACTTTGTCGGAAAACTGTTCGACAAAATAATATTCGAAAACGCTATAGTCTCGTTCAACCATTCTGCCCTGCTAGAAGAGATGACGAAACGTTCGCCACACGAGCGCATTGATTCCTTCGCTCGCGCAAGGGAAGCGGCGCTAAACAACACAACAGAATCGGTAGCTTTTACAAATTATGAAATTTCGACTTATCAGGACTTCTCCCGCAGCCTCGAATGGGCAGTCTCAAAAATAGTATCTGATGCCAAATATTTTGAGGTTGATGAGTTTTCTGTTCGCTTAGAGAAAGTATATAAAAGCGTGATGCTTGAAAACCAAGTCACCTCTAATACCGAAGTAATTAAATGCTTCATAAATGGTGCCTACTACTATAACAAGAATCACAAAATGTCCGTCAGTGTAATCAAAAAATTTCTAGCACTCCTATGCAGCAGTAGCAAAGAAAAAAGAAACATAATAGAAGCTAATATTTATGCAAGGCTGGACGCTGTCGAGCGGTATAAACCAAAACCAGTGCCAGATTTTAGCAGCTTCGATGATATTCCGTTCTGACTGGCTGAGAACCGTATTTTTATCGTCTACGCCACTCATCGCCAAAAATCTCAACACAAAAGTACGTGCTTCCGCAAATCAAGGAATTATGAAATGATGGCAAATTGACGCCTACCACAGGGATTGAGAGGGAACAAATGGACGCCCAGTCATACATTTATAGCGAACAGCTATCGGAGCTGAACGACAGCGGCATCCAGTGCCCGCCACTAGGAGCATCGTCACTGACGTTAAATGCTTGGAGGTGGGTTGCCAACCCGATAACTGAACGTTGCTTCCACCCAGTAGCAGTGAGGAACCCTCCACGACTCTTGAAAGAGGACGCTCCGTCCAAGGTGTGCTCTTGCTGGGGGCTTTCGATGTACCTAACATTGGACCAAAGCGTTTTGGCCTTTAAGTATCTTGAGAAAAACTTCAAGATGGCGCGCAAAAGACTTGGGGATCACGTCGCGTGTATTTCGATCACACCCACTCACGGCGTTTGTTCCGCAGCTGATAGACATGGCCATTTCGACCTTCACCCCTACGCCACGGCAAATCTGAACTCTAGCGTGTCTGGCATGAGTCCAATCCCATGAAGTTACCATCCATCATTGGAGATAAGCTTGAGCCAAAGTTCTTTTCAAAACATACTTGGAACGCGGACCTTATAGATTTTGAAGGCCCAATGCTTAGCCTCTATAGGGATGAGCAAGGCCAGGATTTGCTTTACGTATGGCTCGACTGTACAGAAAGTACTAACAGGTGGGGCGTTATTCCAGTATCCCGGGGAGCTTTAAGAGGCTACCTAGAGCTTGAGGTTACTCTTCGTGATATATTCATTAACTCTTCGTGGATTGCCACCTTTAGCACTGGAAGCTCTCCAAAGCGCCGAAATTCTGCCAAGATAACTACCGTCGAAAAACTTCCAGAAGTATATCTACCTGACGAAGACTCCTTTCTCACGCCGGAGATCGCTACCGATGCAGCCTCTAAGCTCGCAGAGGAAGTGACAGAGGACTATTTCCTCGGGTTGGACGGTGACATGTACATTGACGACATAGCTGCAATACCTCGTATCTATCAGCAATTATATTCTTTCCATTACGGCCTTGAGCATCTGCATCGTACAGCGATCCAAAGCACGCTAGGGCGGCTCGCAGGCAACTGGACTGGGGGTTTTAGTGCTGTTCATCTCTTCTCTGGATTAAATCAGGTCACACCCTCGATCCACAGAGCTCAAGTTGTAGAGATGCGCTATAACTCTCCGGGACACATCAAACTAGATTTATTACCAAGCCTTGCAAGGCAAATCGAAACCTCAGCTCAACAGCTACGAGACAACAACGCCTTCATCGCCCTAGAAGAGTTTTACTCATCTACATATAGGTACTTCAAAGAGAATAACATAAACGGCTTTGATGACGAACGAGATAGCGTTAGCCATACATTGCCTCCACAAGTTCTTCAAAGACTCGACGAGCTTGTTAGCTTTTTCTTTAGATTGATGCATTGGGATGATTATAGAACTCAATTTGGCGAGCTAAACATTGACTCCCTGCATCAGCTTCGAGCGTTACTAGCTTACTATCGCCGACTGCGAAAACTTAAGCCCTACATTGATTCTAATAAACTTTTCCTAGGGGAAAGCAGGCTAGCAAACAAGCCATCTGATCCTCCTCCAGAGTCTTGACATTATCTGTAGGATACTTTTAGCAGCTCGCTGGACAGTGCTTAACTAAATGTTCAACTGTTCAGCGGTTACGGAAGCCTATACCGCTATAGTTCACCCTCGCGTACTATCTGAAGGTTATCCAGACCAACCGTGCTCATGCCTTCTTGATGCTACTGATGGAGGTATGCCAAGCGAACGGTTCAAATTAGTGACGCTCCTCACACTCTGGGCTGGGTAGCACGATCAAGTCGAAAAGACAGATACCGCCCGAAACGGGGAGTTGACGTGCTAAAAATTTCTTTGAGGTTCGACCTGCCTGCATCCAATACAGTGCTAGGCGGGCCGGGCTAATACCTGACCCCTCTCGGGTAGTGGATGGATCGACTCAGTTGTTACAGGCCGCGCATGTACACTCACACAGCCCATCGTCTCTGCTTGCCTATGCGCCTCTGCACCTTGTGCCACTTGTTCTCCCAGGTACTTGCCACAGTGTCACAGGGCTTCCAGTTCGCGCAGTTCCTCGGTGGTGATATCGCCAGCTCGCACCTTGCGGATCAGTGCGTCCTTGCGGTCGGCTTGATCAATCAATTTTTGCTTCCGGCCAGCCATTACCTCAGCTTCGCGTTCCAGATGGTGCGGCTCTTGAGTGGCCTTGTACTTGCGCTGCATAGCTTGAAGTAGGCGGGTGTAGTTCAGCTCGTAGGCAGAGATACGGACGACCTCAACCCGCTGACCTCTGGCCTTGTGATGCAGAGCGGAACGCCGACAAGCGACCTCGATGACCTCGGAGTGCTGTGGGGTCCAAGCCCGCCTTGAACAATGAATCGGCATCGACCTCGGACAACAGGGCAGCTTGCAGCAGCTCGAAAGCCTCACGGCCTGCCTGTGTGAACGGACGGGTGATGCTAGGCAGCAACTCCAGCAGCTTGGTAGCCAGGTGGTCGCGACGTCCCTTGGAGTTGATCACCAACTCATGAGCGACTTCGCCCAGATGCTGGTTGGACTCGTAGTATGCATAGCTAGTACTGATACGCTCTGAAAGAGCATCGAGCAATGGGAGGATGTCCGCCCCATATTGGCTAATGTACTCACGTCATTTTGGTAAGTCATAGCCGACCAGACCTGTAGGGTTCTTGAACAATTCGTTATCGGGCGCTTGGGCGGAAATCTCGCGTTTCAAGTTAAGCAGCCATGTGAAGTAGCGGCTCGGTGCACCTACGGGATGATGGCCAACGGAGGACCTGATGCTTGTTTACGCATCAACCACTCACGGGGCGGTCAGCGACCTCGGGCTTCAAATGGTCTGCACATTTCGAAGGGCCTCCGGATGCTGCCTGGCAACTTGCAGTAAGGTCGCGCCGCGCCAGTAGGTGTACGTCGGCCCTGTTCCCAGTCCTGCAGGGTGCGCGAACTGACACCCAATAGTGCGGGGAATGCACGTTGAGAGAAGCCTACCTTCGCCCGCACCTCAGCCGCAGCGGAAACCACGGCCTGAGTCGTGCGTGCCGCTTTGCCTGCTTTCATCTGACGCCCTGATGCCAACAGGTCCTGTTGAAAGCGATCCATTTCATGAACCATGGGTAATTTCTCTTCAGTCGATTCAAGAAAGTGGCTGGAAGATTGCCGAGTTTCGCCTTGGTGTAAGCGATCAGCAACCAGATCAAGTCGAGTTACCAGGCCTCGAAGCATGACTTCATTAGACGCTTGCACTCGCAGACCCCAGCCAGTAAGGTCGCCCCGTCGCTGCTCATCAGCGATACAGGATTGGCGTCCTGGCTAGCTTGGAGGCATGAAAGCCGCTGTCGCGGCTTTTTTGTGCCCTGCATGTGGCTGTCCGTTATGGGCGGGCCGTATGTGGGCATCTTCGGATGCGCCGGGGTCCAACTAGCCGGTACGCCAACCCATACGGTTCCGCCCACCCTGATTGGCGTCAGTGGGCGGTAATTGGCACTTCTAGTGGACACCTCAAGATGAACGAACATTTCGAAACCACGCGATTCACGCGCAACAGTCGTTTCCTTCATGCGTTGATACTGGACGCCCAAGCCTGGTTCAGCGCAATCGACCTGGGCCGGCTGATGGGCTATTCCCTAAGCGAGCGGTCCATTCGCAAGCTCGATGCCGATCAGTACCGTGTTCTCAAGCTGAGCCACCATGGCGTCGTGCGGGACACGTTGATGGTCAGTGAGTCAGGCATGTATGCCCTGATGGTCTATCACCAGATCCCCGAGAACCGAAATCTGCGCCAATGGCTCACGCATGAGGTCATTCCCGCGCTGCGCAGCACGACGCACCCCTCGTCCGGAGATCGGCCAGCGCTCAGGACGCTTCAGTGGGCAGGGCACTCGGTCAGCCTTCTGCATTGGCAGAACAGTGCATGGGTCCAATGGCAGGACATGCCCGTGTTGATGCCTAGCGTCACGGAGTTGCAGCCATGAGCGCTCTCATGGAGTGGACGTAGCTTTTTGAGTTATCAGGGATCTGTGGGAGCCAGCTGCCTTTGAGGCAAATCCGATCAAAGGGGCAGTTGGACAGGTTCTGTCAGTTGCATCAGTGTTGACTGTATCAGGCCGGCTACGCCGTCCATCGCGACTAAAGTCGCTCCTACAAGACCGTGAAGTCTCTAGAATCAACACGGTCGTGTAGGGGCCCTCCCTCACTCTCCCGCCTCCAACATCAACCCGCTCAACCGGCGCACCCGGCGATTCACCGCCTCTTCAAACACCCCCACCCGCGGCTCCACCAGCGTGAACCACTCGCGCGCACGAGTGATGCCGGTATACACCAGCTCCTTGGTCAGCACCGGGTTCAGCACATCCGGCAGGATCAGCGCGGTGTGCTCGAACTCGGAGCCCTGGGACTTGTGCACGGTCATGGCGTAGACGGTTTCCACCTCGGTGAGGCGGCTGGGCAGCACCAGGCGCACCCCGCCGCCACCGTCGTTGCGCGGGAAGGCCACGCGCAGCACGAGGCGGTCGCTGTCTTCGGCTTCGGGCAGGTACAGGGTGACACCGATGTCACCGTTCATCAGGCCCAGGCCGTAGTCGTTGCGGGTGATCAATACCGGGCGGCCTTCGTACCACTGATGCTCGCCCTGGATCAGGCCGGCGCCTTCCAGGGCGCGGGTGGCGCGCTGGTTGACCGCCTCGACACCCCACGGGCCTTTGCGCACGGCGCAGAGCAGGCGGAAGCGGTCGAAGGCGCTGAGCACGGCGGCGGCCCAGGTGGCCCAGGCGGGATCGGCCATGGGTGTGCTGGGGGCCGGCCGTTGCTGTTGCAGCACATCGAAGTAGCGCCGGTAACCGCCTGCGCTGCGCCGGCCCTGGCCGCTGCCGGTGATCAGCAGCCGGTCGAGGGCGGTGTCGTGTTCGCTTTTCACGCGGCAACTGACCACGTCGTTGAAGCCGGTGTCGACCAGCGCTCGGCGCGCGTCACCGGCGCGTTGTTCGTTGACGGCGCGGGCCAGTTCGCCGATGCCGCTGCCTTCAGCGAAGCGGCGCGAATGGCGCAGCATCACCAGCTGTTGCGCCAGGGCATGCTGCTGCGGGTCGCCTTCGCGCAGGCCGGTGGCATCCAGCGAATGGCCGGCGACGGACTCCAGCCAGGCCCAGGTCGCCGGGCTGTAGAAGCCGGCTTCGGCGTCGCGGCACAGGTCGCCGAGCACGGCGCCGGCTTCCACCGAAGCAAGTTGATCCTTGTCGCCCAGTAGCACCAGGCGCGCACGCGGCGGCAGGGCTTCGAGCAGGTTGGCCATCATCTCCAGGTCGATCATCGAGGCCTCGTCCACCACCAGCACGTCCAGCGGCAGCGGGTTGCCGCGGTGGTGGCGAAAGTGCCGGGTGCCGGGGCGGCTGCCGAGCAGACGGTGCACAGTGGTCACTTCGGTGGGAATGCGCGCCTTGACCGCGGTGGTGATGTCGAGGCTCTGCACCTGCGCGCCGATCGATTCGGTCAGGCGTGCAGCGGCCTTGCCGGTGGGGGCGGCCAGGCGGATGCGCAACGGCCGATCGGCGTCGACGCGCGAGCCCTGCAACAGCGCCAGCAAGCGCACTACGGTGGTGGTTTTACCGGTGCCGGGGCCGCCGGTGATGATGCTCAGCGCCGCACGGGTGGCCAGGGCGCAGGCCAGTTTCTGCCAGTCGATCTGGCCGGCGACGGGGGCGCTGAACAGCGCGGCAAGCCGTTGCGACAGATCCGTCGGCACCTCCACCGGCAACGCCAGGCGGTTGCGCAGGCTGCCCTCGACGGCGCGCTCATAGGTCCAGTAGCGACGCAGGTACAGGCGCCCGTCGTTGAGCACCAACGGCCGATCGCTCGGACCGTGCAGGCCGTCGGCGATCAAGCTCGATGCGCTCAGGACCTGCAGCCACTGCGCAAGCTCCAAGTGGGCCATCACGCTGGAAGGCAGCACGGACGCGGCGGCACTGTCTTCCCCCTCGGGCGGCAGCGACAGCGCAAAATCCGGTTCGGCGAGGGTCTGCGCCAGGTCAAGGCAGACATGCCCGTGGCCCAGTTGATGGCTGGTCAAGGCAGCCGCCAGCAACACCAGCGGTTCGCTGCCCAAGGCTTGCTCATCGAGAAAGCGCACCAGCGCCAGGTCAAGCGCGCGCAGCCAACCCTGGCCGACCCAACGGTCGAGCAACGCGAACAAGCCGGCGTGGTCAGCCAGAGAGGGCAACGCATCAGCCGCAGCCGGTGTGGGCGTGAACAGATCGTTCATGGACGAACCTCGGTAATCGGATCAGCCTGAGCGGCGGTGGCCAGTGTTTGCAGCACGTCACCTGCAGCAGGTATGGCAGCGAACAGATCGTTCATGGACGAACCTCGGCGAACAGATCAGCCTGAGCGGCGGTGGCCAGTGTTTGCAGCGTGCCTTGGAACAGCTGGTCGAGCTGCTCGATCAAGGCTTTCGGCGGACGGCTGAAGTACACACCGCGACTGCGCGCGTTGAGCCCGCGCAGGAAGATGAATGCGGCGCCGCCGACATGCTGGTCGTAGTCATAGCCCGGCAGGCGGGCCTTGAGCTGGCGGTGCAAGGCCAGCAGGTACAGCACGTACTGCAGGTCGTAGCGGTGTTCGAGAATGGCCACTTGCATGGCCGCGTGTGAGTAACTGGCGTTATCCGCGCCCAGCCAGTTGGACTTGTAGTCAGCCACGTAATAGCGGCCTTCGTGCTCGAAGCAGAGGTCGATGAAGCCTTTGAACAGCCCGTTCAAGCGCCCGCCCTCGGCAGACGCGCGTGGGGCGCCGTGGTGCGTGTGCTGGCGTACCAGGGTGTCGAGGCGCACCACATCCACGTCGCGGCTGGCGAACCAGAATTCCAGTTCATAGCGGTAATCGGCAAGGTCGCACAGGCGCACTTCAGCGCCGTCGGCCAAGGGCAATGCCACTGTGAGCAAGGTAGTGAGCCACTGCTCCAGCGTCGGAATCCAACCGTCCCAGCCGCGCGTCGCGCAGCGGCGGGCGACCGTGTTGCGCAAGGCTTGTGGATGCTCGGCCAACTGCCCGAACCCCTCGCGCCCCGCCCATTCCAGCAAGCCGTGGAGGAAGGTGCCGGGGTGCGGCCCACGGGGGAACTGGTGTATGGAACCGCTCACACCTGTGAGCTCATTGGCATTGCTGAGAGGTTCATCGTCCAGCAGGTTCTGCGCCTGCAGGCTGTCCGGCGCCCAGTCGCCGTCGATGCTGTCGGCGATTCGCAGCGCACTGTAGGAGGCGATCCACCAGTACTCGGCGGCGCGCCTGGACGGCTCCCGCGCCGGTTGCAGACGCTGCTCGCGGCGTACTGGCGTATACACCTGCTCGCTGGCCTCCGGCATGGCCTGCACCGCCACGGCTGGATGATCGCCCTGTACATCAGCCAGCCACGCGGCCAGACCGGTCGACTCGGGCAACGGCGCGCCGCCACCGAGCAGGTACCCCAGCGCCGAGCGGTGCAGCACCGAGCGGCTTTCCCGCCCGCGCTTGAGGTCTGCAACACCCAGCCAGCATGCGTATTGCGCACGCGTCAGCGCAACGTACAGCAGCCGCAGGTCTTCGCCCAAGCGCTCGTCGTCGGCGGCGGCAATGACGGCCTCGTCCGGGGTCATGGTGCTGCGCACCTCGCCCTGCTCATCGTGCCAAGCGACCGGCAAACGGCTGCCATCGACCGGCCGCGCGCTGCACACGAAAGGCAGAAACACCAGCGGGTATTCCAAGCCCTTGGACTTGTGAATGGTCACTACCTTCACCAACTGCTCATCGCTTTCCAACCGAACCACCTGATCCTCGCCGCCATCGGCCTCGCTGGTCAGGCGCTCGCCCAGGTAGCGGATCAGCGCCTGCTCACCGTCCAGCTCGGCCGAGGCCTGCTGCAGCAGTTCGGTCAGGTGCAGCAGGTTGGTCAGCACCCGCTCACCATCGGCGCGGGCCGTGAGGCGCACCGGCAGCTGGAAGTCGTGCAGCAGCCGGCGCAGCATGCTCAGTACCCCTTGCGTGCGCCACAGCGTGCGGTAGTCGCGAAACTGCATGACGCGCTTTTCCCAGGTCAGCTCGTCGCGGTTGAGCGCTTCAAGCTCCGGCAAAGGCCGGGCCAGGGTGACGCTGGCCAGCGCGGCGCGCAGCAAGCGGTCGGCGTCGGGCTCGGCGCAGGCGCGCAGCCAGGCCAGCACGTCCAGCCCCTCTTGGCTGCGGAACACGGATTCTTTGTCAGACAGGTAGACACTGCGCACCCCGCGCGCGCGCAGTTGCGTGCGGATGGCCTGGGCTTCGCCGCCGTCGCGCACCAGGATGGCGATGTCGGCCGGCGCCAGCGGTCGCTGTTGACCGTCCTTGCCGGTGAAGCCGCACTGGCCCGCCTTGGCCAGTTCCAGCAGACGCACGATTTCACTGGCGCAGGCCGGCGCGAGGTGGTCGCGGTAGGTACCCTTGGCGAGCGGTTTGTCGCTGGCCAGGGCCCAGAAAGTCAGCGCCGGTTGCGCCTGGCCCTGGACGTCCAGCCCATCCTCACGGCCCTTGGCCGCCACCGACACGAACGGCACCGGGTTGTCGCGGCCGTCGCGGAACAGGAACGCGCCCCGCCCCTCAGGCCGCGCCTCGGCGTGTTCGAACACGCGGTTGACGCCGGCCACCATGGCTTGGGTAGAGCGGAAGTTGGTGCCCAGGCTGTGCAGCCGTCCGGCACTGGCACGCCGCGCGCGCAGGTAGGTGTGGATATCCGCGCCGCGGAAGGCATAGATGGCCTGTTTAGGGTCGCCGATGAGGAAGATGCCGAGGTCCTGGCGGTTTTCTTCGATCTGGTAGATGCGCTCGAAGATGCGGTACTGCACTGGGTCGGTGTCCTGGAATTCGTCGATCAGCGCGACCGGGAACTGCTCGCGGATGATCTGCCCCAGCGCCTCGCCTGACTCACCGCGCAGGGCGGCATCCAGGCGCAACAGCATGTCATCGAAGCCCATCTCGGCGCGCCGACGCTTCTCGTCTTCAAAACGGGCGCGGACCCAGGCGGCAGCGTGGTCGAGGGCCGCGGCACCCGGGTCGGGCAGTTGCTGCAGGCGTTGGCGCAGGGTAAGCATGGCGTCCAGCGCGGGGTGGCTGGGCGGACTGGTTTTCCAGGCCTCGGCCAGGCCGTCAGGCGTGAGCCGCTCGAAGCCTTTGCCGATGTCGAGCAGGTGGCTGTCCGGCGTGGCGTGCCACTGCGTCAGCGCTTCCAGCCACGGCTCGAAATAACGAGGCTGCAGCTTGCGCGCGTCCACGGCCTTGTCGGCAACGCCTTGCAGCAACAGGGCGCGCAGCTCTTCGATCCACACGCCCCAGGGTTGCTTGATCGCTGCCAGTTCCGCCAGACGCCGGCGCAGGCCGCCCTCGATGTGCTGCGCGGGGTCAGCGCTGTGATCAAGCGGCGGTGCGCTGCCGAGCAGGCCTTTGACCCTGCCGAGCAAGGTTGTGGGGGACTTCCAGTTGTCGCGGACCCAGCCCAGGGTCTCGCCGGCCATGGCGTAGCAGAACTGCCGCCAGTAGTCGCGCGCCACTTCGTTGAGCAGTTCGCTGTGGTCGGTCTCCAGGCTCTGGGTGAACAGGCTGCCGCTGTCCAGGGCGTGCTCGCGCAACATGCGCTGGCACCAGCCGTGGATGGTCGAAACGGCGGCTTCGTCCATCCACTGGGCGGCGGCGTCGAGCTTGCTGGCGCAGAGCGGCCAGGCCTCGCTGGGGTAGTCGTCGCGCAGCTGGCTCACCAACGCATCCGGCGCTTGGACTTCCTCGCGGAAAAACTGCGCGGCCTGGGCCAGACGCGCGCGAATGCGGTCGCGCAGCTCTTTGGTGGCGGCATCGGTGAAGGTCACCACCAGGATCTGCGGCGGCAGCAGCTCGCGGCCAAAACCGTGCTCGCCTTGGCCATGACCGAGCACCAGGCGCAGGTACAGGGCGGAGATGGTGAAGGTCTTGCCGGTGCCGGCGCTGGCTTCGATCAGTTGGCTGCCGCGCAGGGGGAAGGTCAATGCCAGAGGGCGACTCATCGGGCAGGCTCCTGGGTCTGAAGGTCCGCCCAAGGGGCAGTGAACAACGGTTCATACAGCGCCTGCACCCAGCCCTCGAATGATTCGTCGGCCGTCAGTGCGGCGAAGTCGGGGAATTGCCGGGCCAGCGCCATGTCGCGGGCCCGCTCGCCGGCCCCGCCCGGCACGAACGCCGAGCCTTCATAGGCGACCTGCGCAGCTTTGAGGCCGGCGTCGCGGTCTTTGCCGGTGAGAAACGCGAACGCGGTGCGCGGCGCCACCGGCAAAGGCTGCGCCATACCTTGGCGCCATGCCAGCAGCAAGTCAGCAAGCGCCGTGCGGGCGTGGTCGGCGCCCAGAGGGGGCAAAAGCAGCGTGGTGTCGCTCGCCACCACCGCAGTGTGCAACGGCAGACCTTGCGCGCAGGCCACCAGATGATGAATCCAGCTGTCGATCAGCCTTGGCCACTTGCGGCCACCTCGGGCGTTGATCGCGTTGGCCATGAGCGTCACGCGTAACAGGGTACCGTCTGCGCCTTCATGCAAGCCGGCCAGCCAGCCGTCCAGCTCGATGCCGTGGGCGGCAGCGTACAGCGGCAGCGCGCTGTGCACAGGTGTCGGCCAGCGCGTCAGCAACGCCTGGTAGCGGCTGATCAGGTCGGGCAAGGGGGCAATCAACTCCGCTTGCAGCGATTGGCCGAAGCCGGCCATGGGCAGACGTCCGGTGGCCTGCAAACGGCTGGCTTGGGTACCCAGCCGCGCTTCAAGCTCGCCGTCACCGTCTTGCAGCGCGGTCTCTAGCAGCTCGGTGCTGAGGGTGTAGTGCTGCAACCCGTCCAAGATGAAAGGCTCGGCCTCTTCGAGCGCGTCCTGCACCTGCTCGAAGTGCACCTTCAAGCGCTGCGTGTAAAAGTGCTTCACGGGGTTACGCAGGAAATTGGTCAGCCCTTCGATCGCCAAGGGGCCGTCAGGCTCGAACGGTGGCAGGTCAGGCGCCGGGGTCGATACTGCGCTGGACGCTTCATGCACCGCCTGCCACTCCCGCGCATAGCTGAACAGCGCGGCTTCGCCTTGCTGAAAGTAGCGGATGCTGAACGGCTGCAAAGGGTGTTCGACCGTCAGTGCGTGGATCAGGGCGTCGGCCGGTAGGCCGTTGGTTTTTCCTGCGGCTTCACTGTGCAGATGCCAGCCCGCAGCCAGGTGATCGCGCAACTGGCCAACCAGCACCGAGGGTGGACGCTCAGTGTTATCGCGGATGCTGCGCCCTACCCAACTGATGTACAGCTGCTTGCGCGCAGACAGCAGCGCTTCGAGCATCAGGTAGCGGTCGTCCTCGCGGCGTGAGCGATCCCCTGGGCGGTAATCGGCGGCCATCAGGTCGAAGTCCAGCGGTGGCTGTGCGCGGGGGTAGTCGCCATCGTTCATGCCCAGCAGGCAGACCATCTCGAAGGGAATGGCGCGCATCGGCATCAGCGTGCAGAAGTTCACAGAGCCCGCCAGGAAACGTTGGTTCAAGCCACCCTGGTCAAGCCCGGCCAGCCAGGCTTCACGCACCACGGTCAGCGGCAAGGCCTCTTGCAGCTCGACGGCTTGGCAGGTCTGCAGCCACTGGTCGCGCAGCTCGTCGAGCTGAATGAGCAGGTGTTCGGTGTGCTCGTCTTCGGGCTTGAAGAAGTCGCTGACCAGACCTTGCAAGCGCTGGCTCCAGACCTCTGGTGTGGTGGCTTCGAGCAGCGCTTGATACCAATGGTCCAAGCGATCGATAAGAGCGAACAGCGGGCCGACCAAGGCCGCGTCAAGGCCACCGACCTCGTCGTAGGGCTCGACCCCACCGAAGCGTTCGCCACTGCCCACGGCATAGCCCAAGAGCATGCGCCGCAAGCCAAATCGCCAGCTGTTCTGCTCCATGCTGCCCGGCAGGCCCAACGCTTCACGCTGCCGCGCATCCAAGCCCCAGCGCACCCCGGCACCTTCGATCCAACGGTGCAGGATGGCCAGTGATTGCTCCGGGATACCAAAACGCGCCCGTAGCGATGGCACGTCGAGCAGGTCAAGGATCTCGCCGACGGCGAAGCGGCTGTCGGGCAGTTTCAGCAGATGCTCGAGGGCGATGAGCAGCGGGTCACGGCCACGTTGGGCCTGGTCGTTGAGGGTGAAAGGGATGAAGCGTTTGTCGTCACGCGGCACCTGGCCGAACACCGCGCGGATGTGTGGTGCATAGCCGTTGACGTCGGGGACCATGACAATGATGTCGCGCGGGTTGAGTTTGGGATTGCGGGAAAACTGTTCCAGCAACTGGTCATGCAGCACTTCCACTTCCCGCTGCGCACTGTGGGCGATGTGGAAGCGAATGGATGCGTCGTGCTGCGGATCGACTGCCGGCCAACGCTCGCGGGTTTCTGCGAGTGGGCGCAGTTCAAGAATGTCGTCCTGCAGTTGGCTGAGCAGTGAATCAGGGGCTTCATCGCTGTAGAGATCGATCTTGCCATCGCTGAACGCACCTCGGTAGCTGTCTGGCTGGTCGAATTCGTCCAACAGCGCAATGTAGTCGCGCCCTTGCTTGCCCCACGCGGCGAGCAAGGGCTGGGCATGCTGGTGCAGGCTGGTGGCATCCAGCTGGAGCGGGACGCCTGGTTTGCGGCTTTGCCGGCGGTATTCACGTCTGAGCAGGTCTTTATCGGCGACGATGTCTGCCCAGTGGTGACGGCAGGGGTTGTGCACGCAGAGCAGCACTTGGGTGAATCGGGCCAGACCTGCCAAGGCATGCAGAACCTGGGCGGGCAGGGATGAGATGCCGAACACGATGACGCGGCTCGGCAACCCGGGGGGCGCCGTTTGTGTGGACTGGACGATCTGCATGTAGCGCTGGTGCACGCCGGCACGACTCTGCGCCATGCCGTCGGCGCCGACATCTGCAAGCAGCGCCTGCCACAGTGCTGCTTGCCACTGATTGCCTTCGAGCAAGGGACGCAATTGGTCGCGACCATTGCGTAGCTGGTAGCGGCCGGCCGCCCAGTCTTCCAGCCAGTCGGCGCGGTAGACCTGGTATTGGTCATACAGATCGGCCAGGCGCAGGGACAACTGGTAGCGTTTGCGCATGTCGCGATCGTCTTTGAGAAACCGTGCCAGTGGCGCGAACAGCGGTTGCTCGATCACCGTGGGCAGCAAGCGCATCAGGCGCCACGCGAGCGTGGCTTTATCCAATACCGACGTTTCAGGAATTTCCTCGCGACCCAGCACGGCCCGGTACAGGCGCCACAGGAAACTTCCTGGTAATTGCACGTCGATGGCAGCGGCGATGCCGCAGCCCCCATCATTCTGATCGGCCGCCAACGCCATCTTCAGCCATTGTGCGATGCCATTGCTCTGCACCAGCACCACTTCATTTTCCAGTGGCCGCAGTGGGTAACTGCGCATCCACTCCACGACCAGGCTTCGCAGGTCATCTGACCGGTTACCGTGGATCACCATGAAACCGGGCGTGATGGAATCGAACTGCGACATTGCGGCTACCTGGAGGCGTTCAAAGGGAAACGATGCCATCTGTCCCCGGTAGTCGCAACCACGGGTGAAAGGCGATTTTGCGTTGGCTTGAGCGGGGATTGAGGCTTGGATTGAGGCTTGGATTGAAACTTGGGAAATTTCGGGAACGCAGA
>NZ_JAXQNS010000009.1:0-259596 GCF_034427815.1 Pseudomonas gebzensis | reverse complement strand
CATGCAGGTAGGGGTTTTGTCTTTTCTGCGCCAGGCTATCTTGACGCTTCCTCAAGGCGTTCTTCCTATGCATTTGGCTGATGCGTGGCTATCATGCGAGCCTCATTCAGAATCGAGACTGGCATGCTGAAGTTGTTGAATCTTCTCAAAGACGGCCGCTTTCACTCGGGTGAAGAGTTGGGTGCGGCACTGGGAGTAAGTCGCAGCGCTGTCTGGAAGCAACTGCAAAACCTCGAGAATGACTGCAACCTGGCCATCCATAAAGTACGCGGTCGTGGTTACCAGCTTTCCACCCCTCTGCAGTTGCTGGATGCGCACGCCATCGCTGCACATGCGCAGGCCTCTGAATGGCCCATTCTCATCTACGAAACCATTGATTCGACAAACGCTGAAGGGTTGAGGCTCATCACTCAGGGTCAGCCTGCTCCTTTCCTGGTGGTGGCAGAGCGGCAAATGGCCGGGCGCGGTCGTCGGGGAAGGCAGTGGGTAAGCCCTTTCGCGGAAAACCTCTACTACAGCTTGGTACTGCGTATCGAAGGCGGTATGCGGCAGCTCGAAGGGTTGAGCTTGGTGGTCGGCCTTGCAGTGATGCGTGTATTGCAGGCCATGGGTGTCGAAGGGGTCACTCTTAAATGGCCTAATGACGTCTTGGTTCGTGAGCAGAAAATTGCAGGCATCTTGCTGGAATTGGTAGGCGATCCTGCCGACATCTGTCACGTGGTGTTGGGTATTGGCATCAACGTGAACATGCAGGCTAACGCACAGGTCGATCAGGCTTGGACATCGATGCGTTGCGAGCGAGGCGTAACGATTGATCGCAACCGCGTCGTGGCACTGTTGAACGAGCAGCTGAAGGTCGAGCTCGATCGCCATCGTCAGTGCGGTTTTGCCGGATTCCAGGATGAGTGGGAGAGTGCCCACGGCTGGCAGGGGCGCGAGGTATCGCTTATCGCAGGTATTACGCGCTTGGATGGCATTGTAAGGGGTGTGGATGCCCACGGCGGTTTGCGTCTGGAAGTCGACGGTATTGAAAAGAGCTTTAGCGGTGGAGAGCTCAGTCTGAGGTTGCGTGATGATTCTTGAGCTCGATTGCGGTAATAGCTTCATCAAGTGGCGAGTCATCTCAGCGGTGGATGCCTCGATTATTGCTGGGGGCATTGCCGATTCCGACCAGGACTTGCTTGCAGCGGTAGTGGCCAGTCACGGTGAAATTCGCCTGCGGGGCTGTCGTCTGGTCAGCGTGCGTAGCGAGGAAGAAACGATCCATCTCAGTGCATTGCTACGTGCAACCTTTGGAGTGAGTGCACAGGTGGCAACGCCGGCGCAGGAGTTGGCCGGAGTGCGCAATGGCTATGAGGACTACCAGCGGCTGGGGATGGACCGTTGGCTTGCGATCCTTGGCGGATTTCATCTGGCGGGCCGTGCATGTCTGGTCATTGACTTCGGTACTGCCGCGAAGGCTGATTTCGTTGCGGCGAATGGCGACCATCTGGGGGGTTATATTTGCCCTGGTATGCCTTTGATGCGTAGCCAGCTGCGCACCCATACCCGACGCATCCGCTACGATGACGCCTCTGCAGAGCGTGCGCATGTGAGCCTGGCGCCAGGACGCTCAACCGTCGAGGCGGTTGAGCGAGGCTGTGTAATGATGCTGCAAGGCTTTGCGCGTTCTCAGCTCGCTCAGGCGAGGGAGCTGTGGGGCGACAACTTTACCGTTTTCCTTACAGGTGGCGACGCCCCCCTTGCCAAGGAGGCTGTGGCGCAAGGCCGAGTCGTGCCCGATCTGGTGTTCGTGGGATTGGCCTTGGCCTGCCCGATGAATTGAGGTGCTTATGCGTTGGTTGTTTCTGCTGCTTGTGGTGCTGAATGTCGGATATTACGCCTGGCATCAGCATGAAGCGCCCTTGAGAGTGAAGGATGTCACGCCCCTGTCTCTTTACAAGGGTGGCCAGCAGGAGATTCGCCTGGTGCGCGAGTCCGCTGGAGGCATGCCGTCGCGAAAGCGTGATGAGTGTCTGGTTGTGGGCGGTGTAACCGAAAACCAGATGCAATCCCTTCGCCAGCGACTGGTTAGTCTGGATATCGCAACAGAGCGCACCCGTAGCGCGCCGCCCGGGGAGCAAGGTTTCTGGTTGGTCGTGACGGCGCAAAGCGAGCGTCTGCTGGACCAGCCGGTGCTCTTGAGTCTTTCCAAGGATTTCAAAGACTTAAAACATAAAATTATTTTGTGCGAGGGGGTTGCAACTGCTGATTAGCTTGATAGAATGGCGCCCGCTTCGCAGGGAACACCACTTAGGTGGTTGAACCAGAAGCTGCTGTCAAATGAGCTAACCTCAGGATTTAAATGAGAAAAAGCTTGACAGTAGGACGGCAAGAGTTGAAAATGCCGCCCACGCTCAGGAGGGGTTCCCGAGCGGCCAAAGGGATCAGACTGTAAATCTGACGTCTTCGACTTCGAAGGTTCGAATCCTTCCCCCTCCACCATTTTGCGAGAGCTGCAAGCTCCGCGGGTATAGTTTAGTGGTAGAACCTCAGCCTTCCAAGCTGATGATGCGGGTTCGATTCCCGCTACCCGCTCCAAGTTTGTTGTTTTCAACGTGTTTTGCTCTTGTAGCTCAGTTGGTAGAGCACACCCTTGGTAAGGGTGAGGTCAGCGGTTCAAGTCCGCTCAAGAGCTCCATATAAACAAGGCAGATATGAAAATATCTGCCTTTGTTTTGTCAGGAAGGTCAGTATGCTTCCTGGAGCGCAAAGCCCTGTGATCGGTCTTGATGGTGCATGAGGCTCACAGGTCGGGCGCTGAAAATGCTCGAACAAGTGGTTGATTTCTCAAGGTCTGGTCGGCATAATGCGCGGCCTGATACAGCGTTAAAGGTCAGTAGCTCAATTGGCAGAGCGACGGTCTCCAAAACCGTAGGTTGGGGGTTCGATTCCCTCCTGACCTGCCATTCACCTCGGTGTGATTGGCTTTCTTCTTACAGGATCCTCCTCGATGACTCCCAAAACTGAAGCCCAAGAAACACGTTTCGATCTGTTCAAGTGGCTGGCTGTTGTGGCTTTGGTAGTTGTTGGTGTGGTGGGTAATCAGTATTACTCCGCAGCTCCAATCCTGTATCGCGTGCTTGCATTGCTTGCTCTGGCTGCTGTCGCTGGGTTCGTTGCCCTGCAGACTGCGAAGGGTAAGTCGTTCTTTGTGCTCGCGAAGGAAGCTCGCGCCGAGATCCGTAAAGTCGTGTGGCCAACCCGTCAAGAAACCATGCAGACCACGCTGATTGTCGTGGTGGTAGTGCTGGTGATGGCGTTGCTGTTGTGGGGTCTTGATTCCCTGCTCGGCTGGTTGGTTTCCTTGATTGTTGGTTAAGGGTGTCCCGTGGCTAAGCGTTGGTACGTAGTGCATGCTTACTCGGGTTACGAGAAGCATGTCATGCGCTCCCTGGTTGAGCGCGTGAAGTTTGCTGGCATGGAAGACGAGTTCGGCGAAATCCTGGTTCCGACCGAGGAAGTCGTCGAAATGCGCAACGGCCAGAAACGTAAAAGCGAGCGAAAATTCTTCCCTGGGTATGTTTTGGTCCAGATGGAGATGGGTGAAGGTACTTGGCACTTGGTCAAGGACACCCCTCGCGTAATGGGTTTCATTGGTGGTACCGCAGACAAGCCTGCGCCTATCACTGATAAAGAAGCTGAGGCAATCCTGCGTCGTGTTGCTGACGGCAGTGCCAAGCCCAAACCCAAGACATTGTTCGAGCCAGGCGAGACCGTTCGTGTTGTCGATGGTCCGTTTGCTGACTTCACTGGCAATGTCGAAGAAGTTAACTACGAAAAGAGCCGTCTGCAGGTTGCAGTGCTCATTTTCGGTCGCTCCACTCCGGTGGAGCTCGAGTTCGGCCAGGTCGAAAAGGTCTAGCAGAACCACGCATCCCATACCCCGCAGCTCTATGTGCTGCGGGGTTTTGTCGTCACTGGGATAAAACGCAAGTCATCCGGGGAGCCATTTGGCGCTCGTACCCGATATTGGAGTAGCTCATGGCTAAGAAGATTACGGCTTACATCAAGCTGCAAGTAAAGGCCGGCCAGGCCAACCCAAGCCCGCCCGTTGGTCCAGCACTGGGTCAGCACGGCGTGAACATCATGGAATTCTGCAAGGCCTTCAACGCCCGTACTCAGGGTCAAGAAGCCGGTCTGCCGACTCCAGTGATCATCACCGTCTACAGCGACCGTAGCTTCACTTTCGAGACCAAAAGCACGCCTGCTTCGGTTCTCTTGAAGAAAGCTGCTGGCCTGACCAGCGGTTCGGCTCGTCCGAACACCGTCAAGGTCGGTACCGTAACCCGTGCTCAGCTGGAAGAGATCGCCAAAGCCAAACAGGCTGATCTGACTTCTGCCGACATGGATGCTGCTGTGCGCACCATCGCCGGCTCTGCCCGTAGCATGGGCCTGAACGTGGAGGGTGTGTAATGGCTAAGCTGACCAAGCGTCAAAAGGCTATCGCTTCGAAAGTCGAAGCTGGCAAGAACTACAGCTTCGAAGACGCCGCCGCGCTGCTGGCTGAACTGTCTGCTGTCAAGTTCACCGAATCGTTCGACATCGCTGTCAACCTCGGCGTTGACCCGCGTAAATCCGACCAGGTCGTTCGTAGCGCAACTGTGCTGCCACACGGCACTGGCAAGACCGTACGCGTTGCTGTCTTCACCCAAGGCCCGGCTGCTGAAGCTGCCCTGGCTGCAGGCGCTGACCGCGTAGGTATGGACGATCTGGCTGCCGAAATGAAAGCTGGCGACCTGAACTACGACGTCGTGATCGCATCCCCGGATGCCATGCGCGTAGTTGGCCAGCTGGGTCAGGTTCTGGGCCCTCGCGGTCTGATGCCTAACCCGAAAGTCGGTACCGTTAGCCCAGACGTAGCCACTGCCGTGAAAAACGCCAAGGCTGGTCAGGTTCGCTACCGTACCGACAAGAACGGTATCATTCATACCTCCGTCGGCAAGGTAGGCTTTGAAGCCACCAAGCTGAAGGAAAACGTTGAAGCCCTGATCGCTGACCTGAAGCGTATCAAGCCAGCTTCTTCGAAAGGTATTTACGTCAAGCGCGTTACCCTGAGCACCACCATGGGCCCAGGTCTGGTCATCGACCAAGGCTCGCTGGACGTATAAAGAACAATACCGGCACGGTGTGAACCATGCCGGTAGCAAAAATTGGGGTCCCTGCCTGGCGGGGGCTATCCAAGACCGTAGGCGGCGCAAGTCTTAAACCCCAAGCCTACGCAGATGGTGCTCCCGATTCGTTATCGAATCAGACACCAAAACGACATCCGGCCTCGGCCAGATGAAACGGTTAAACCAGGAGTAAACCCGTGGCAATTAAACTCGAAGACAAGAAGGCCATCGTCGCTGAAGTCAACGAGGCTGCCAAAGTCGCTCTGTCTGCTGTCGTGGCTGATGCCCGTGGCGTGACTGTAAGCGCAATGACCGGACTCCGTAAAGAGGCCCGTGAAGCTGGCGTGTATGTACGTGTCGTACGTAACACCCTGCTCAAGCGCGCTGTTGCCGATACTGATTTCAGTGTCCTCAACGACGTGTTCACTGGCCCTACCCTGATTGCATTCTCCAACGAACACCCGGGCGCTGCTGCTCGTCTGTTCAAAGAGTTTGCCAAGGGTCAGGACAAGTTCGAGATCAAGGCAGCTGCGTTCGACGGCAATTTCATTGCCGCTAACCAGATCGACGTGTTGGCCACCTTGCCGACCCGTGACGAAGCTATTGCGAAGCTGATGAGCGTGATCCAAGGCGCTACCAGCAAGCTGGCTCGTACACTGGCGGCCGTTCGCGACCAGAAAGAAGCTGCTGCAGCCTAACCCTGCGCATCCCCTTTCAAAATCATACGTTTAATTTGATGGCTGCGTAGGCTGCCACCCCAATACAGGATTTAAGTCATGTCCCTGACTAACGAGCAAATCATCGAAGCAATCGGCCAGAAAACCGTTCTGGAAGTTGTTGAGCTGATCAAAGCTATGGAAGAAACCTTCGGCGTTACCGCTGCTGTTGCCTCGGCTGGCCCAGCTGCTGCAGCTGCCGTTGTTGAAGAGCAAACCGAGTTCAACGTCGTTCTGCTGGAATGCGGCGAGAAGAAGGTCAACGTGATCAAGGCAGTTCGTGAACTGACCGGTCTGGGCCTGAAAGAAGCCAAAGAGAAAGTAGACGGCGCTCCTCAGGTCGTTGCTGAAGGCGTTTCGAAAGAAGCTGCTGAAGACGCCAAGAAGAAGCTGGAAGAAGCAGGCGCTAAAGTCGAGCTGAAGTAATTTCGACTGTGCGACTCCAGCCTGAGCGTTAAGCGAAAGGCTGACGGCTGGTGGCTTAGGCCACCGGCCTTTTTCCGTTATTGGCGGTCGATTGTTTCGACCCTGATAGCACGCGGTAAACACCCATAGTGGGTGACGCAAACCACGGGGTTTGCACGATTTTCTGGCTGCTCCCGCCGGGAGAAGCCAAACAAGCAGGTGACCAAGCTGGGGAACGCTGATGGCTTACTCATATACTGAGAAAAAACGTATCCGCAAGGACTTTAGCAAGTTGCCGGACGTCATGGATGTGCCTTACCTCCTGGCCATCCAGCTGGATTCGTATCGCGAATTCCTGCAAGCGGGAGCATCCAAGGATCAGTTCCGCGACATTGGCTTGCACGCGGCCTTCAAATCGGTATTCCCGATCATCAGCTACTCCGGCAATGCTGCTCTGGAGTACGTAGGCTATCGCCTGGGCGAACCAGCCTTCGATGTCAAGGAATGCGTCCTTCGTGGTGTAACCTTCGCAGTCCCGCTGCGGGTGAAGGTGCGCCTGATCATTTTCGACAAAGAATCGTCGAACAAAGCGATCAAGGACATTAAAGAGCAAGAAGTCTACATGGGTGAAATCCCCCTGATGACTGAGAACGGTACCTTCGTTATCAACGGTACCGAGCGTGTGATCGTTTCCCAGCTGCACCGTTCGCCCGGTGTGTTCTTCGACCACGACCGTGGCAAGACTCACAGCTCCGGCAAACTGCTGTACTCCGCCCGTATCATTCCTTACCGCGGTTCGTGGCTGGACTTCGAGTTCGATCCGAAAGACTGCGTATTCGTCCGGATCGACCGTCGCCGCAAGCTGCCGGCATCGGTATTGCTGCGTGCATTGGGCTACAGCACCGAAGAAATCCTCGATACCTTCTACACCACCAACGTCTTCCACGTGTCGGGCGAGCAACTCAGCCTGGAACTGGTTCCACAACGCCTGCGTGGCGAAGTGGCCGTCATGGATATCCATGACGAGACGGGCAAGGTCATCGTCGAGCAAGGTCGTCGTATTACGGCGCGCCACATCAACCAGCTGGAAAAAGCTGGCGTGAAAGAGCTCGCGGTTCCGATGGAGTATGTGCTGGGCCGCACCACGGCCAAGGCCATCGTGCACCCTGCTACCGGTGAAATCATCGCCGAGTGCAACACCGAGCTGACCACTGATCTGCTGGTCAAGATCGCCAAGGCTCAAGTGGTGCGCATCGAGACGCTGTACACCAACGACATCGACTGCGGTCCGTTCATCGCTGACACCTTGAAGATCGATACCACCGGCAACCAGCTGGAAGCCCTGGTCGAGATCTACCGCATGATGCGTCCAGGCGAGCCGCCGACCAAAGACGCCGCCGAAACCCTGTTCAACAACCTGTTCTTCAGTGCAGAGCGCTACGACCTTTCCGGTGTGGGCCGCATGAAGTTCAACCGCCGTATCGGTCGTACCGAGATCGAAGGTTCGGGTGTGCTGAGCAAGGAAGATATCGTCGAGGTGCTCAAGACCCTGGTCGACATCCGTAACGGCAAAGGCATCGTCGATGACATCGACCACCTCGGTAACCGTCGTGTGCGTTGTGTTGGCGAGATGGCCGAGAACCAGTTCCGTGTTGGCCTGGTGCGCGTCGAGCGCGCGGTCAAGGAACGTCTGTCGATGGCCGAAAGCGAAGGCTTGATGCCGCAGGACCTGATCAACGCCAAGCCGGTTGCGGCAGCGGTGAAAGAGTTCTTCGGTTCCAGCCAGCTCTCGCAGTTCATGGACCAGAACAACCCGCTCTCCGAGATCACCCACAAGCGTCGTGTCTCCGCGCTTGGCCCGGGCGGTCTGACCCGTGAGCGTGCTGGCTTCGAAGTCCGCGACGTACACCCGACCCACTACGGCCGTGTGTGCCCGATCGAGACGCCTGAAGGTCCGAACATCGGTCTGATCAACTCCCTGGCAGCCTATGCCCGCACCAACCAGTACGGCTTCCTGGAAAGCCCGTACCGCGTTGTGAAGGAAGGCGTGGTCAGCGATGACATCGTGTTCCTGTCGGCCATCGAAGAAGCTGACCACGTGATCGCCCAGGCTTCGGCCGCGATGAACGAGAACAAGCAGCTGATCGACGAGCTGGTCGCTGTGCGTCACCTGAACGAGTTCACCGTCAAGGCGCCGGAAGACGTCACCTTGATGGACGTATCGCCCAAGCAGGTTGTTTCGGTCGCTGCGTCGCTGATCCCGTTCCTCGAGCACGACGACGCCAACCGTGCGTTGATGGGTTCGAACATGCAGCGTCAGGCTGTACCGACTCTGCGCGCCGACAAGCCGCTGGTAGGTACCGGGATGGAGCGCAACGTTGCGCGTGACTCCGGCGTTTGCGTCGTGGCACGTCGTGGCGGTGTGATCGACTCGGTCGATGCCAGCCGTATCGTGGTTCGCGTTGCCGATGATGAAGTCGAAACCGGTGAAGCCGGTGTAGACATCTACAACCTGACCAAATACACCCGCTCGAACCAGAACACCTGCATCAACCAGCGTCCGCTGGTGAGCAAGGGTGATCGGGTCCGTCGCAGCGACATCATGGCTGACGGCCCGTCCACCGACATGGGTGAGCTGGCGCTGGGTCAGAACATGCGCATCGCCTTCATGGCATGGAACGGCTTCAACTTCGAAGACTCCATCTGCCTGTCCGAGCGTGTTGTTCAGGAAGACCGCTTCACCACGATCCACATTCAGGAACTGACCTGTGTGGCCCGTGACACCAAGCTTGGCCCGGAGGAAATCACTGCAGACATCCCGAACGTGGGTGAAGCTGCACTGAACAAGCTGGACGAAGCCGGTATCGTCTACGTCGGCGCCGAAGTTGGCGCGGGCGACATCCTGGTCGGCAAGGTCACCCCGAAAGGCGAGACCCAGCTGACGCCGGAAGAAAAACTGCTGCGTGCGATCTTCGGTGAGAAGGCCAGCGACGTTAAAGACACTTCCCTGCGCGTACCCACCGGTACCAAAGGCACGGTCATCGACGTTCAGGTCTTCACCCGTGATGGCGTTGAACGCGACAGCCGCGCGCTGTCCATCGAGAAGATGCAGCTCGACGAGATCCGCAAGGACCTCAACGAAGAGTTCCGCATCGTCGAAGGCGCCACCTTCGAGCGTCTGCGTTCGGCATTGAACGGCCAGTCCGTTGATGGCGGCGCGGGTCTGAAGAAGGGCACCGTGGTCAGCGACGAAGTCCTTGACGGCCTCGAGCGCGGTCAGTGGTTCAAGCTGCGCATGGCAGAAGACGCCCTGAACGAGCAGCTGGAAAAAGCCCAGGCGTACATCGTCGATCGTCGTCGTCTTCTGGACGACAAGTTCGAAGACAAGAAGCGCAAGCTGCAGCAGGGCGATGACCTGGCGCCAGGCGTACTGAAGATCGTCAAGGTTTACCTGGCTATCCGCCGTCGCATCCAGCCGGGTGACAAGATGGCGGGTCGTCACGGTAACAAAGGTGTGGTCTCGGTGATCATGCCGGTTGAAGACATGCCGCACGACGCCAACGGTACGCCGGTCGACGTCGTTCTGAACCCGCTGGGCGTACCTTCGCGTATGAACGTCGGTCAGATCCTTGAAACCCACTTGGGCCTCGCGGCCAAAGGTCTGGGCGAGAAGATCGACCGTATGCTCGAAGAGCAGCGCAAGGCCGCAGAAATTCGTGGCTTCCTGACCGAGATCTACAACGAGATCGGTGGTCGTCAGGAAAACCTGGACGAGTTCTCGGACGAAGAGATCATCGCCCTGGCGAACAACCTGAAGAAGGGCGTGCCAATGGCAACGCCGGTCTTCGACGGTGCTCGCGAGAGTGAGATCAAGGCCATGCTGAAACTGGCTGATATGCCAGAAAGCGGCCAGATGGTGCTGTTCGATGGTCGTACCGGCAACAAGTTCGAGCGTCCGGTGACCGTTGGTTACATGTACATGCTCAAGCTGAACCACTTGGTGGACGACAAGATGCACGCGCGTTCCACTGGTTCCTACAGCCTGGTTACCCAGCAGCCGCTGGGTGGTAAGGCGCAGTTCGGTGGTCAGCGTTTCGGGGAGATGGAGGTCTGGGCGCTGGAAGCTTACGGCGCGGCCTACACCCTGCAAGAAATGCTCACAGTGAAGTCGGACGACGTGAACGGCCGTACCAAGATGTACAAGAACATCGTGGATGGCGATCACCGTATGGAGCCGGGCATGCCCGAATCCTTCAACGTGTTGATCAAAGAGATCCGTTCGCTCGGTATCGACATCGATCTGGAAACCGAATAACACGTGACGCGATGGGAGCGAGGCAGGCAACTGCCCGCTTCCTGCTCCGCCAGGAGGAAAGGCCTTGAAAGACCTACTGAATTTGCTGAAAAACCAGGGTCAAGTCGAAGAGTTCGACGCCATCCGTATCGGTCTGGCGTCACCTGAAATGATCCGTTCGTGGTCGTTCGGTGAAGTCAAGAAACCGGAAACCATCAACTACCGTACGTTCAAACCTGAACGTGATGGCCTGTTCTGCGCCAAGATCTTTGGCCCAGTCAAGGACTACGAGTGCCTGTGCGGCAAGTACAAGCGCCTCAAGCACCGTGGTGTGATCTGCGAGAAGTGCGGTGTTGAAGTCGCGCTGGCCAAGGTTCGTCGTGAGCGCATGGCGCACATCGAACTGGCTTCGCCGGTTGCCCACATCTGGTTCCTGAAGTCGCTGCCGTCCCGTATCGGCCTGCTGATGGACATGACCCTGCGTGATATCGAGCGTGTTCTCTACTTCGAGAGCTACGTCGTTATCGACCCGGGCATGACCACCCTCGAAAAGGGTCAGCTGCTGAACGACGAGCAGTACTTCGAAGCACTGGAAGAGTTCGGTGACGACTTCGACGCCCGCATGGGTGCCGAGGCTGTTCGCGAGCTGCTGCACGCCATTGACCTGGAGCACGAGATTGGCCGCCTGCGCGAAGAAATTCCGCAAACCAACTCGGAAACCAAGATCAAGAAGCTGTCCAAGCGCTTGAAGCTGATGGAAGCGTTCCAGGGCTCGGGCAACCTGCCTGAGTGGATGGTCCTGACCGTTCTGCCCGTTCTGCCGCCGGATCTGCGTCCGTTGGTTCCGCTCGATGGCGGCCGCTTCGCGACCTCCGACCTGAACGACCTGTATCGTCGGGTAATCAACCGGAACAACCGTCTCAAGCGCCTGCTCGACCTGTCGGCGCCGGACATCATCGTGCGCAACGAAAAGCGCATGCTGCAGGAGGCGGTCGACGCCCTGCTGGACAACGGCCGTCGCGGTCGCGCCATCACTGGCTCGAACAAGCGTCCGCTGAAGTCCCTGGCTGACATGATCAAAGGTAAGCAAGGTCGTTTCCGTCAGAACTTGCTCGGTAAGCGCGTTGACTACTCGGGTCGTTCGGTCATTACCGTAGGCCCGACCCTGCGCCTGCACCAGTGCGGTCTGCCGAAGAAGATGGCCCTTGAGCTGTTCAAGCCGTTCATTTTCGGCAAGCTGGAAATGCGTGGTCTGGCGACCACCATCAAAGCGGCCAAGAAGATGGTCGAGCGCGAGCTGCCTGAGGTGTGGGACGTCCTCGCCGAGGTCATCCGCGAACACCCCGTACTGCTCAACCGTGCACCGACCCTTCACCGTCTGGGCATCCAGGCGTTCGAGCCTGTGCTCATCGAAGGTAAGGCAATCCAACTGCACCCGCTGGTCTGCGCTGCGTACAACGCCGACTTCGACGGTGACCAGATGGCTGTTCACGTGCCGCTGACGCTGGAAGCCCAGCTCGAAGCGCGTGCACTGATGATGTCGACCAACAACATTCTGTCGCCCGCCAACGGTGAGCCAATCATCGTTCCGTCGCAGGACGTTGTACTGGGTCTGTACTACATGACCCGTGAAGCGATCAACGCCAAAGGCGAAGGTCGTGTGTTCGCTGACCTGCAGGAAGTCGACCGCGTATTCCGCGCCGGCGAAGCGGCCCTGCACGCGAAAATCAAGGTTCGTATCAACGAGACCGTGAACGACCGCGATGGCAGCAGCACCAAGAACACCCGCATTGTCGACACGACCGTTGGCCGTGCACTGCTGTTCCAGGTTGTGCCGGCAGGTCTGCCGTATGACGTGGTCAACCAGCCGATGAAGAAAAAGGCGATCTCCAAGCTGATCAACCAGTGCTACCGCGTGGTGGGTTTGAAAGAGACCGTTATTTTTGCTGACCAGCTGATGTACACCGGTTTTGCCTATTCGACCATTTCCGGTGTGTCGATCGGTGTGAACGACTTCGTCATCCCCGATGAGAAGGCGCGCATCATCAATAGCGCGACCGACGAAGTGAAGGAAATCGAGAGCCAGTATGCGTCCGGCCTGGTCACCCAGGGTGAGAAGTACAACAAGGTTATCGACTTGTGGTCCAAGGCCAACGATGAAGTGTCCAAGGCGATGATGGCCAACCTCTCGAAAGAGAAGGTCATCGACCGCGACGGTAACGAAGTCGATCAGGAGTCCTTCAACTCCATGTACATGATGGCTGACTCGGGTGCGCGGGGCTCCGCTGCACAGATTCGTCAGCTGGCCGGTATGCGTGGTCTGATGGCCAAGCCTGACGGCTCGATCATTGAAACCCCGATCACTGCGAACTTCCGTGAAGGTTTGAGCGTACTTCAGTACTTCATCTCGACTCACGGTGCTCGTAAGGGTCTGGCGGACACCGCGTTGAAGACGGCGAACTCCGGTTACCTGACGCGTCGTCTGGTCGACGTGGCACAAGACCTCGTGGTTACCGAGATCGACTGTGGTACCGAACATGGCCTGCTCATGACGCCGCACATTGAAGGCGGTGATGTGGTCGAGCCGCTGGGTGAGCGCGTACTGGGTCGTGTGATCGCCCGTGACGTGTTCAAGCCGGGTACCGACGACGTCATCGTGCCTGCCGGTACGCTGGTCGACGAGCAGTGGGTCGAGTTCATCGAGCTCAACAGCATCGACGAAGTGATCGTGCGTTCGCCGATCAGCTGCGAAACCCGTTACGGTATCTGCGCCAAGTGCTACGGCCGTGATCTGGCGCGTGGTCACCAGGTGAACATTGGTGAGGCCGTGGGCGTTATCGCTGCACAGTCCATCGGTGAGCCGGGTACCCAGCTGACCATGCGTACGTTCCACATCGGTGGTGCTGCGAGCCGGACCTCGGCTGCTGACAGCGTCCAGGTGAAAAATGGTGGTGTGGTTCGTCTGCACAACCTGAAGCAGGTCGAGCGCGCCGATGGCAACCTGGTTGCCGTATCGCGTTCGGGCGAGCTGGCCATTGCCGATGAATTCGGTCGTGAGCGCGAGCGCTACAAGCTGCCATACGGCGCCGTGATTTCGGTCAAGGAAGGGGACAAGGTCGACGCTGGCGCAATCGTTGCCAAGTGGGACCCGCACACCCACCCGATCGTCACCGAGCTGAAAGGTACCGTGACCTTCGTGGGCATGGAAGAGAACATCACCATCAAGCGTCAGACCGACGAACTGACTGGCTTGACCAACATTGAAGTGATGGACGTGAAGGATCGCCCTGCCTCTGGCAAGGAAATCCGTCCAGCGATCAAGATGGTCGATGCCGCAGGCAAGGATCTGTATCTGCCAGGTACCGACGTACCTGCTCAGTACTTCCTGCCTGCCAACGCCTTGGTCGGTGTGGCTGACGGTGCGCAAATCGCGGTGGGTGACGTTCTGGCACGTATTCCTCAGGAAACGTCGAAGACCCGTGACATCACCGGTGGTCTGCCGCGTGTTGCCGACCTGTTCGAAGCACGTCGTCCGAAGGAAGCGTCGATCCTCGCAGAGGTCAGCGGTACCATCGCGTTCGGTAAAGAGACCAAGGGCAAGCGTCGCCTGGTCATTACCCCAACCGACGGTAGCGATCCTTACGAAGAGCTGATTCCGAAGTGGCGCCACCTGAACGTCTTCGAAGGCGAACAGGTAAACCGCGGCGAAGTTATCTCCGACGGCCCGAGCGATCCGCACGATATCCTGCGCTTGTTGGGCGTCAGCGCCCTGGCGAAGTACATCGTCAACGAGATTCAGGACGTTTACCGTCTGCAAGGCGTGAAGATCAACGACAAGCACATCGAGACCATCCTGCGTCAGATGCTGCGTAAGGTTGAGATTGCCGAGTCGGGCGATTCCACCTTCATCAAGGGCGACCAGATGGAGTTGACTCACGTACTGGTGGAAAACGAGCGTCTTGCCGGAGAAGACAAGTTCGTCTCCAAGTTCGCGCGTGTGCTGCTGGGTATCACCAAAGCGTCGCTGTCGACCGAATCGTTCATCTCCGCGGCTTCCTTCCAGGAAACCACGCGCGTGCTGACCGAAGCGGCCGTTACCGGCAAGCGTGACTACCTGCGTGGTCTGAAAGAGAACGTGGTTGTGGGTCGTCTGATCCCGGCAGGTACCGGTCTGGCCTATCACAGCGAGCGCAAGCGCCGCCGTGAAGCCGACAAACCGCTGCGTGTCAGCGCCAGTGAGGTGGAAGCCGCACTGACCGAAGCGCTGAATTCCAGCGGCAACTAAGAAGAGGGAGGGGCCTCGTCCCTCCTTGTCGCGCTGCGGTGACACACAATGTCACCGATAGCCGGCGGGGAGGGGCGGGGCCTTTGTCTTGACTGGGTGCGATATCCTCTTTAGAATTTTGTACCCTTAAATTGGGTGAGGCTCCGTCTCGCCGATTTTTGGCTTTCTTGCAAGACAATAGCGTCGCAAGACAATCAGTGGAGCTAGTAGATGGCAACTATCAACCAGCTGGTACGTCAGCCGCGTAAGCGTACCGTCGAGAAATCCGACGTACCTGCGCTGCAGAACTGCCCGCAACGTCGTGGCGTGTGCACCCGTGTGTACACGACTACGCCGAAAAAACCGAACTCGGCACTGCGTAAAGTCTGCCGTGTGCGCCTGACCAATGGCTTCGAGGTTTCCTCGTACATCGGCGGTGAAGGCCACAACCTGCAAGAGCACAGCGTCGTCCTGATCCGTGGCGGCCGTGTAAAAGACTTGCCAGGTGTTCGTTACCACACCGTTCGCGGCTCTCTGGATACTTCGGGCGTCAAAGGCCGTAACCAGGGTCGTTCGAAGTACGGTACCAAGCGTCCGAAGTAATCGGCCGTTTGCAGACAATCATTTTTTTGAGTCGATAAGAGTAAGGTCGGGCAGGGGTCGTAAGACCTGGTTCCGGGCTAACCTGAAGACCGTTTGAGGGCTTATCATGCCAAGACGTCGTGTAGCAGCAAAACGTGAGATTCTGGACGATCCTAAATACGGATCGCAAATCCTCGCGAAGTTCATGAACCACGTGATGGAAAGCGGCAAGAAGGCTGTAGCCGAGCGTATCGTTTACGGTGCTCTGGATACTGTCAAAGCGCGCAAGAACAGCGACCCCCTGGAAATCTTCGAGAAAGCTCTCGACGCCATCGCTCCGCTGGTCGAAGTAAAGTCGCGCCGTGTAGGCGGTGCTACTTACCAGGTTCCGGTTGAAGTTCGTCCGTCCCGTCGTAACGCGCTGGCAATGCGCTGGCTTGTAGACTACGCCCGCAAGCGCGGCGAGAAGTCCATGGCTCTGCGCCTGGCTGGTGAGCTGCTGGATGCCGCTGAAGGCAAAGGTGCTGCAGTCAAGAAGCGTGAAGACGTGCACCGTATGGCTGAAGCCAACAAAGCGTTCTCGCACTACCGCTTCTAATTCAAGCATTACACTTTTTGCGAGGGCTTTATGGCTCGTACTACAGCAATCAACCGCTACCGTAACATTGGTATTTGCGCCCACGTTGACGCGGGCAAAACTACCACTACCGAGCGGATCCTGTTCTACACAGGCTTGAGCCACAAAATGGGCGAGGTGCATGACGGCGCCGCGACCACCGACTGGATGGTGCAGGAGCAGGAGCGGGGTATTACCATTACCTCCGCTGCCGTTACCACCTTCTGGAAGGGTTCCGTTGGTCAATACGACAACTACCGTGTCAACGTCATCGATACCCCCGGCCACGTTGACTTCACCATTGAAGTTGAGCGTTCGCTGCGTGTACTCGACGGCGCGGTCGTAGTGTTCTGCGGTACTTCCGGTGTCGAGCCTCAGTCCGAAACCGTATGGCGTCAGGCCAACAAATACGGCGTTCCACGTATCGTTTACGTGAACAAGATGGACCGCGCGGGTGCTAACTTCCTGCGTGTCGTCGGTCAGATCAAGAACCGTCTGGGCCACACCCCGGTTCCGATCCAGCTGGCCATCGGCTCCGAAGATAACTTCCAGGGTCAGGTCGACCTGCTCAAGATGAAGGCTATCTACTGGAACGATGACGATAAAGGCACCACCTATCGTGAGGAAGAAATTCCTGCCGATATGCTGGAGCTGGCTGAAGAGTGGCGCTCGAACATGATCGAGGCAGCCGCCGAGTCCAGCGAAGAGCTGATGAACAAGTACCTGGAAGGCGAAGAGCTGACCCTGGAAGAAATCAAAGCCGGTCTGCGTGCGCGCACCCTGGCTGGCGAAATCGTTCCAGCTGTCTGCGGTTCGTCGTTCAAGAACAAGGGTGTTCCCCTGGTTCTGGACGCCGTCATCGAGTTCCTGCCTGCTCCGACCGAGATCCCTGCCATCAAGGGTATCAACCCGGACGACAAGGACCTGGACAAGGACGACGAAGCTGTACGTCACGACGAGCGTCACGCAGACGACAACGAGCCGTTCTCGGCTCTGGCGTTCAAAATTGCGACCGACCCGTTCGTGGGTACTCTGACCTTCGTTCGCGTTTACTCGGGCGTTCTGAGTTCCGGTGACTCCGTCATCAACTCGGTAAAAGGCAAGAAAGAACGCGTTGGTCGTATGGTTCAGATGCACGCCAACCAGCGTGAAGAGATCAAGGAAGTGCGCGCTGGCGACATCGCCGCTCTGATCGGCATGAAGGACGTGACCACGGGCGAAACCCTGTGCAACGCCGACAAGCCAATCATCCTTGAGCGTATGGACTTCCCTGAGCCGGTCATCTCGCTCTCCGTCGAGCCGAAAACCAAGGCTGACCAGGAGAAGATGGGCATCGCACTGGGCAAGCTGGCTCAGGAAGACCCATCGTTCCGCGTCAAGACCGACGAAGAGACTGGCCAGACCATCATCTCCGGTATGGGTGAGCTGCACCTGGACATCCTCGTTGACCGCATGAAGCGTGAATTCAACGTCGAAGCCAACATCGGCAAGCCGCAGGTTTCGTACCGCGAGAAGATCACCAAGTCCAACGTCGAAATCGAAGGCAAGTTCGTTCGTCAGTCGGGTGGTCGTGGTCAGTTCGGTCACTGCTGGATCCGCTTCTCGGAGCCAGAAGTCGACGCGAAAGGCAATATCACCGAAGGTCTGGTGTTCACTAACGAAGTCGTTGGTGGTGTGATTCCGAAGGAATTCATTGCCCCGATCCAGAAGGGTATCGAAGAGCAGATGAAAAACGGCGTTGTTGCCGGTTATCCTCTGATCGGCCTCAAGGCCACGGTATTCGACGGTTCGTACCACGACGTCGACTCCAACGAAATGGCGTTCAAGATCGCCGCTTCGATGGCGACCAAGCAACTGGCCCAGAAGGGCGGTGGCGTGGTTCTCGAGCCGATCATGAAGGTCGAAGTTGTAACCCCGGAAGACTACCTGGGTGACGTGATGGGTGACCTGAACCGTCGTCGTGGTCTGGTACAGGGTATGGATGAGTCGGTCTCCGGCCGCGTCGTCCGCGCTGAAGTTCCGCTCGGAGAGATGTTCGGTTACGCGACCGACGTTCGTTCCATGTCTCAGGGTCGCGCAAGCTACTCCATGGAATTCTCCAAATACGCCGAAGCTCCGTCGAACATCGTCGAAGCACTCGTTAAAAAACAAGGCTAATCCCCTTTAGGCAAGAGGTTCACTGTCGTGGCTAAAGAAAAATTTGATCGTTCCCTTCCGCACGTAAACGTTGGCACCATCGGCCACGTTGACCACGGTAAAACTACCCTGACCGCAGCTCTGACTCGCGTCTGCTCCGAGGTTTTCGGTTCCGCAATCGTTGACTTCGACAAGATCGACTCGGCTCCGGAAGAAAAAGCGCGCGGTATCACCATCAACACCGCTCACGTTGAGTACAACTCGACCATTCGTCACTACGCTCACGTCGACTGCCCAGGTCACGCTGACTACGTGAAGAACATGATCACCGGTGCTGCCCAGATGGACGGCGCGATCCTGGTTTGCTCGGCCGCCGATGGTCCGATGCCACAAACCCGTGAGCACATCCTGCTGTCCCGTCAGGTTGGCGTTCCGTACATCGTGGTCTTCCTGAACAAGGCTGACCTGGTAGACGACGCTGAGCTGCTGGAACTGGTCGAGATGGAAGTTCGTGACCTGCTGTCCACCTACGACTTCCCAGGCGACGATACCCCGATCATCATCGGTTCGGCTCGTATGGCGCTGGAAGGCAAAGACGACAACGAAATGGGCACTACCGCTGTTCGCAAGCTGGTAGAGACTCTGGACAGCTACATTCCAGACCCAGTTCGTGCCATCGACCAGCCTTTCCTGATGCCGATCGAAGACGTGTTCTCGATCTCGGGTCGCGGTACTGTTGTGACTGGCCGTATCGAGCGCGGTATCGTCCGTGTTCAAGAAGCACTGGAAATCGTTGGTCTGCGTGACACTCAAAACACCACCTGCACCGGTGTTGAGATGTTCCGCAAGCTGCTGGACGAAGGCCGTGCTGGCGAGAACTGCGGCGTTCTGCTGCGTGGTACCAAGCGTGACGACGTTGAGCGTGGCCAGGTTCTGGTCAAGCCAGGTTCGGTCAAGCCGCACACCAAGTTCACCGCAGAAGTCTACGTTCTGTCGAAAGAAGAAGGCGGTCGTCACACTCCGTTCTTCAAAGGCTACCGTCCTCAGTTCTACTTCCGTACCACTGACGTGACCGGTAACTGCGAACTGCCGGAAGGCGTTGAAATGGTAATGCCAGGTGATAACGTCCAAATGGTCGTTACCCTGATCAAGACCATCGCAATGGAAGACGGTCTGCGTTTCGCCATTCGTGAAGGCGGTCGTACCGTCGGCGCTGGCGTCGTAGCCAAAATCATCGAGTAATTACTCGACCGGTTGAAAAGACCCCCGCTCAGCGGGGGTTTTTTTTATTGGGTTGACACTAAATGGGGGCGTCTATAGAATCACGCCTCCTTTTAGCGGGCGTAGTGCGCCCGTTGGGAACAGCCTGGAGTCTGAAATCCAATGCAAAATCAGCAAATCCGTATCAGGTTGAAGGCTTTCGACCATCGCCTGATCGACCAATCCACCCAGGAAATCGTGGAAACCGCGAAACGTACTGGTGCACAAGTGCGTGGTCCTATTCCACTGCCTACTCGTAAAGAGCGTTTCACCGTTCTGGTTTCCCCGCACGTCAACAAAGACGCGCGTGACCAGTACGAGATTCGCACTCATAAGCGTGTTCTGGACATCGTCCAGCCAACGGATAAAACCGTTGATGCGCTGATGAAGCTTGATCTTGCGGCAGGTGTGGAAGTACAGATCAGCCTCGGCTAAGACTTCGGTCTTGTCCGTGTAACGCTCTGAAATGGGCGGCCATAGCGGGTGAAAGCCCCGTACACTCATGAGGTTACAACATGACTATTGGTGTAGTCGGTCGTAAATGCGGTATGACCCGCGTTTTCACCGAAGAAGGTGTCTCCATTCCGGTTACGGTCATCGAGATCGAGCCGAATCGCGTCACCCAGTTCAAGACTGAAGAAACCGATGGCTACCGTGCAGTGCAAGTCACTGTCGGCGAGCGTCGCGCCTCGCGCGTGACTGCTGCGCAAGCCGGTCACTTCGCTAAAGCAAACGTTGCCGCTGGTCGCGGTGTCTGGGAGTTCCGTCTTGAAGAAGGCGAGTTCCAGGCTGGCGACTCGATCAAAGCTGAACTCTTCACTGAAGGCCAGCTGGTAGACGTTACTGGTCAGTCCAAAGGTAAAGGCTTCGCCGGTACCATCAAGCGCTGGAACTTCCGTGGCCAGGACAACACCCACGGTAACTCCGTGTCGCACCGTGTGCCAGGCTCCATCGGCCAGTGCCAGACTCCTGGTCGTGTGTTCAAGGGCAAAAAAATGTCCGGTCACATGGGCGCCGAGCGCGTGACTGTTCAGTCCCTGGAAGTTGTTCGCGTAGACGTTGAGCGCAATCTGCTGCTCGTCAAAGGTGCCGTACCAGGCGCTACTGGCGGCGACGTGGTTGTACGTTCGGCTGTCAAGGCTCGCGGTTAAGGGGAAACTGACATGCAACTTAATGTAAATGACGCTCAGGCGATCGAAGTTTCCGAACTGACTTTCGGTGGCGAATTCAACGAGACGCTGGTTCACCAAGCAGTCGTGGCCTACATGGCCGGCGGCCGTCAGGGCACCAAGCAGCAGAAGACCCGTTCCGACGTTTCCGGTGGCGGTAAGCGCCCATGGCGTCAGAAGGGTACCGGCCGTGCTCGTGCTGGTACCTCGCGTGGTCCAATCTGGCGTGGCGGTGGTGTTACCTTCGCAGCGCGCCCTCAAGATCACTCGCAGAAGCTCAACAAGAAGATGTATCGCGCAGCACTGCGCTCCATCCTCGCTGAGCTGGTGCGTAGCGATCGTCTGGTCGTGGTTCAGGACTTCGCTGTTGAAGCGCCGAAAACCAAAGACTTGCTGAACAAACTGAATGGCATGGGTCTGAGCGACGTACTGATCGTTTCCGACGATGTTGATCAGAACCTGTACCTGGCTGCTCGCAACCTGCCGCACGTCGATGTTCGTGACGTTCAGGGTTCCGATCCGGTCAGTCTGATCGCATACGAGAAAGTGTTGATCACTGTCTCGGCCGTGAAGAAATTCGAGGAGCTGCTGGGATGAACCAGGAACGCGTATTTAAAGTCCTCCTTGGCCCGCACGTTTCCGAGAAGGCTACCGTTCTGGCTGAGAAGAAAGGCCAGTTCGTATTCAAGGTTGCTACCGATGCAACCAAGCTGGAAATCAAGAAAGCTGTCGAAGGCCTGTTCAACGTAAAAGTTGAAAACGTGTCGACCGTTAACGTTCTGGGTAAAACCAAGCGTACCGCACGTGGTCTGGGCAAGCGTAATGACTGGAAGAAGGCGATCGTCTCCCTTCAGGCCGGCCAAGATCTCGATTTCAGCAGCAGTGCTGAGTAAGGAAGGGGTGCATCATGGCAATCGTTAAATGCAAACCGACTTCCCCTGGCCGCCGTTTCGTGGTCAAGGTGGTCAACAAGGAGCTGCATAAAGGCGCTCCTCACGCACCGCTGCTCGAGAAGAAATCGAAGTCTGGTGGTCGTAACAACAATGGCCGCATCACTACGCGTCACATCGGTGGTGGTCATAAGCAGCATTACCGTATGGTCGACTTCCGTCGCAACGACAAAGATGGCATTCCTGCCACTGTCGAGCGTATCGAATACGATCCAAACCGTACTGCTCACATCGCCCTTCTGTGCTACGCAGATGGCGAGCGTCGCTACATCATCGCCCCTAAAGGCGTAAGTGCTGGCGACCAGCTGATCGCAGGTGCCCTGGCCCCAATCAAGGCCGGCAACTCGCTGCAGCTGCGCAACATTCCAGTTGGTAGCACCATTCATGGTGTCGAACTGAAGCCTGGTAAAGGTGCCCAGATCGCTCGTTCCGCTGGTGCCTCGGCTCAGCTGATCGCTCGTGAAGGTGTCTACGTGACCCTGCGTCTTCGTTCTGGTGAGATGCGTAAAGTACTGGCTGAATGCCGTGCGACCCTGGGTGAAGTCTCGAACTCCGAGCACAGCCTGCGTTCGCTGGGTAAAGCAGGTGCCAAACGCTGGCGTGGCGTTCGCCCAACCGTTCGTGGTGTTGCCATGAACCCGGTTGACCACCCGCATGGTGGTGGTGAAGGTCGTACCTCCGGTGGTCGTCATCCGGTATCGCCATGGGGCTTCCCAACCAAGGGTGCAAAAACCCGTGGTAATAAGCGTACCGACAATATGATCGTCCGTCGTCGCAAGTAACTAGAGGGATACGACAGTGCCACGTTCTCTGAAAAAAGGTCCTTTTATCGATCTTCACCTGTTGAAGAAGGTCGAAGTGGCGGTGGAGAAGAATGATCGCAAGCCAGTTAAAACCTGGTCGCGCCGTTCGATGATCCTGCCACAGATGGTCGGTCTGACCATCGCTGTACACAACGGTCGTCAACACGTCCCCGTTCTCGTGAACGAAGACATGGTCGGCCACAAACTGGGCGAGTTCGCCGGTACCCGCACTTATCGCGGGCACGTGGCTGACAAGAAAGCCAAGCGTTAAGGGGTTAGGAAATGGAAGTAGCCGCTAAGTTGTCGGGCGCTCGAATCTCCGCCCAGAAAGCCCGCTTGGTCGCCGACCAGATCCGCGGGAAGAAGGTGGGCGAAGCGCTCAACCTGTTGGCCTTCAGCAGCAAAAAAGCCGCTGAAATCATGAAGAAAGTCCTCGAGTCGGCCGTAGCCAACGCCGAACACAACGAAGGCGCAGACGTTGATGACCTGAAGGTCTCCACCGTTTTCGTCAACGAAGGGCGTTCGCTGAAGCGAATCATGCCGCGTGCCAAAGGCCGCGCTGATCGCATCGTCAAGCGGTCTTGCCATATCACTGTCAAGGTTGCGGACAAGTAACGGAGTCGATCAGATGGGTCAGAAAGTACATCCCACTGGCATTCGCCTGGGAATCGTCAAGGAGCACACCTCCGTCTGGTACGCAGACGGTGCTACTTACGCAGATTACCTGTTGAAGGATCTGAAAACACGTGAGTACCTCCAAGACAAATTAAAAAGCGCGTCCGTAAGCCGTATCGATATCCATCGTCCGGCCCAAACTGCACGCATCACCATCCACACTGCTCGTCCCGGTATCGTTATCGGCAAGAAAGGTGAAGATGTTGAGAAGCTGCGTCAGGACCTGACCAAGCAGATGGGTGTGCCTGTGCACATCAACATCGAAGAGATCCGCAAGCCGGAACTCGACGCCATGCTGGTTGCGCAAAGCGTAGCTCAGCAGCTGGAGCGCCGCGTTATGTTCCGTCGCGCTATGAAGCGCGCCGTGCAGAACGCCATGCGTATTGGTGCCAAGGGCATCAAGATCCAGGTGAGCGGTCGTCTCGGCGGTGCCGAGATCGCACGTACCGAGTGGTATCGCGAAGGTCGTGTGCCTCTGCACACCCTGCGTGCCGATATCGACTACAACACCTACGAAGCTCACACCACTTATGGTGTGATCGGTGTGAAGGTTTGGATCTTCAAAGGCGAAGTTATTGGTGGTCGCCAAGAAGAGCTCAAACCTCAAGCACCAGCGCCTCGTAAAAAAGCTGCTAAGTAAGGGGTACGCCAAATGTTGCAACCTAAGCGTACAAAATTCCGTAAGCAGATGACTGGCCACAACCGTGGTCTGGCACTGCGCGGTAGCAAAGTCAGCTTCGGCGAGTTCGCTCTGAAAGCTGTTGCTCGCGGTCGTCTTACCGCCCGTCAGATCGAGTCGGCGCGTCGTGCGCTGACCCGTCACGTAAAACGTGGCGGCAAGATCTGGATCCGTGTATTCCCGGACAAGCCTGTTACCAAAAAGCCTCTCGAGGTTCGTATGGGTAAAGGTAAGGGTTCCGTGGAGTACTGGGTTGCCCAGATCCAACCAGGCAAAGTCCTGTACGAGATCGAGGGTGTTTCTGAAGAGCTGGCGCGCGAAGCTTTCGCCCTGGCTGCTGCAAAGCTGCCTCTCGCCACCTCCTTTGTTAAGCGGACGGTGATGTGATGAAAGCGAATGAACTTCGTGAAAAATCGGCACAGCAGCTGAACGAGCAACTGCTCGGCCTGCTGCGCGACCAGTTCAATCTGCGCATGCAGAAAGCAACTGGCCAGTTGGGGCAGTCGCACCTGCTCTCGCAAGTTAAGCGTGACATCGCTCGCGTGAAAACTGTGCTCAACCAGCAGGCAGGTAAGTGATCATGGCTGAAGCTGAAAAAACCGTCCGTACGCTGACTGGCCGTGTCGTCAGCGACAAAATGGACAAGACCATCACCGTTCTGATCGAGCGTCGCGTAAAGCACCCGATCTACGGTAAATACGTTAAGCGTTCGACTAAGCTGCACGCGCACGACGAAACCAATCAGTGCAAGATCGGCGACAAGGTTTCCATCACGGAAACCCGTCCGCTGGCCAAGACCAAGTCTTGGGCACTGGTTGAAGTCCTCGAACGCGCTGTTGAAGTCTAAGGGCTAGGGGTCGGAGAAATTTTATGATTCAGACTCAATCCATGCTCGATGTGGCCGATAACAGCGGCGCTCGTCGCGTCATGTGCATCAAGGTGCTCGGCGGTTCTCACCGTCGTTACGCCGGCATCGGTGACATCATCAAAGTTACCGTCAAGGAAGCAATTCCTCGCGGTAAGGTCAAAAAAGGCCAAGTGATGACCGCCGTTGTTGTCCGTACCCGTCACGGTGTACGTCGCGCTGACGGTTCCATCATTCGTTTCGACGGTAACGCTGCTGTTCTGCTGAACAACAAGCAAGAGCCGATCGGCACTCGCATTTTTGGGCCAGTGACCCGTGAACTTCGCAACGAGAAGTTCATGAAGATCGTCTCGCTCGCCCCTGAAGTGCTCTAAGGAGATCCGACATGCAAAAGATTCGTCGTGACGACGAGATCATCGTGATCGCCGGCAAAGACAAAGGTAAGCGCGGTAAGGTGCTGAAGGTTCTCGCTGACGACCGTCTGGTCATCGGTGGTGTGAACCTGGTCAAGCGCCATACCAAGCCTAACCCGATGGCGGGCGTTCAGGGCGGTATCGTCGAGAAAGAAGCGCCTCTGCACGCTTCCAACGTTGCCATCTTCAACGGCGAAACCAACAAAGCTGACCGCGTTGGTTTCAAGGTAGAAGAAGGTAAGAAAATTCGTGTCTTCAAGTCGACCCAAAAAGCGGTTGATGCTTGAACACTGCTAGGTAGAAGACCATGGCACGACTGAAAGAGATTTACCGGAACGAAATCGCTCCCAAGCTTAAGGATGAACTTAAGCTTTCGAACGTGATGGAAGTCCCGCGCGTTACCAAGATCACCCTGAACATGGGTCTGGGCGAAGCTATCGGCGACAAAAAAGTCATCGAGCACGCAGTTGCCGACCTGGAAAAGATCACTGGTCAAAAGCCAGTCGTGACTTTCGCTCGTAAATCCATCGCGGGCTTCAAAGTCCGTGAGGGCTGGCCGATCGGCGTCAAGGTGACCCTGCGTAGCGACAAGATGTACGAGTTCCTGGACCGCCTGCTGGCGATCTCCCTGCCACGTGTCCGCGACTTCCGCGGCCTCAATGCCAAGTCCTTCGACGGTCGTGGCAACTACAGCATGGGCGTGAAAGAGCAGATCATCTTCCCGGAAATCGACTACGACAAGATCGATGCTCTGCGCGGTTTGGACATCACCCTGACCACCACTGCTCGTTCGGATGACGAAGGCCGCGCTCTGCTGCGTGCATTCAAATTCCCGTTCCGCAACTGATTGGAGTAGGAAAATGGCCAAGAAGAGCATGAAAAACCGCGAGCTGAAACGTCAGCTCACGGTAGCTAAGTTCGCTAAAAAGCGCGCTGAGCTGAAAGCGACCATCGTCAACCTGAACGCCTCTCCTGAAGAGCGTTTCGCTGCCGTTGTCGCTCTGCAGAAGCAGCCACGTGATGCAAGCGCTGCGCGCATGCGTAACCGTTGCCGCCTGACCGGTCGTCCGCACGGCGTCTACCGCAAGTTCGGCCTCGGCCGTAACAAGCTGCGTGAAGCAGCAATGCGTGGCGACGTACCGGGTCTGGTCAAAGCCAGCTGGTAACTCCAGCAGGTTGAGCCCTGGTGTCGGAAGGGCGACCTTCCGACCGCCGGTGACGCTGTAACGAAACAAGCCCCCTCGTGGGGCTTGTTTCGTTTTTGTCTTGTGTCTAGAATGACCGGCTCACCTGAGCCCGGGCCATTTGCCCTGTCCGTTCAGGTGGTTGTGATAGCCGCAAGGCTAATAATTCTTGTATCAGGAGCATCTAGCCCATGAGTATGCAGGACCCGTTAGCGGACATGCTAACTCGCATCCGTAATGCCCAGATGGCTGAGAAGTCAGTCGTGAGCATGCCTTCTTCGACGTTGAAGGTTGCGGTTGCCAAAGTGTTGAAGGACGAAGGTTACATTGCTGGCTACGAAGTCAGCGGTGAGGCCAAGCCTTCGCTCTCCCTCGAACTGAAGTACTTCGAAGGCCGTCCGGTCATCGAGGAACTGAAGCGCTCCAGCCGTCCAGGCCTGCGCCAGTACAAATCCGTCTCTGACCTGCCGAAAGTTCGTGGCGGTCTGGGCGTATCTATCGTCTCCACCAACAAGGGTGTGATGACTGATCGTGCTGCGCGTGCTGCTGGTGTCGGCGGCGAAGTGCTTTGCACTGTGTTCTAAGGGGGGATAGGCATGTCTCGCGTCGCTAAGAACCCCGTTAAGCTGCCATCTGGTGTCGAAGTCAAATTCGCCGGCCAGCAGCTTTCGGTGAAGGGTGCCAAGGGCACTCTCGAACTGAACGTTCATTCGTCTGTTGAAGTTACCGAAGAGTCCGGTGAGCTGCGTTTCGTCGCTCGCAACGGTGACCAGCAAGCTCGCGCCATGGCCGGTACTACCCGTGCTCTGGTGAACAACATGGTCCAGGGCGTAAGCCAAGGCTTCGAGCGCAAGCTCCAGCTGGTCGGTGTTGGTTACAAGGCACAGGCTAAAGGCACCGTCCTGAACCTGGCCCTGGGCTTCTCTCACCCAGTCGACTACGAACTCCCAGCCGGTATCACCGCTGAAACCCCAAGCCAGACCGACATCCTGATCAAGGGTATCGACAAGCAGCTGGTGGGTCAGGTGGCCGCTGAAATCCGCGGTTTCCGTCCGCCAGAGCCATACAAAGGCAAAGGTGTGCGTTACGCGGACGAAGTCGTCCGTCGTAAAGAAGCCAAGAAGAAGTAGGGCCTAGCAAATGACCGACAAAAAAGTTATTCGACTGCGTCGCGCTCGCAAAGCACGCCTGAAAATGCACGAACTCGAAGTCGTGCGCCTCTGCGTGTTCCGTTCGTCGCAGCACATTTATGCCCAAGTCATCTCGGCAGACGGCAGCAAGGTTCTGGCAAGCGCCTCGACCTTGGACAAAGACCTGCGTGATGCCGCCACCGGCAACATCGACGCGGCCACTAAGGTTGGCAAGCTGGTTGCTGAGCGTGCGAAAGCCGCCGGTGTATCTCAAGTTGCCTTTGACCGTTCCGGCTTCAAGTACCATGGCCGCGTCAAAGCGCTGGCTGATGCTGCTCGTGAAGGCGGGCTGGAGTTCTAAGTTATGGCAAATAACGATCAAAAGCGCGACGAAGGCTACATCGAGAAGCTGGTTCAGGTTAATCGCGTAGCTAAAACCGTCAAAGGCGGCCGTATCTTCACCTTCACCGCGTTGACCGTGGTAGGTGATGGCAAAGGTCGCGTTGGTTTTGGCCGTGGCAAATCGCGCGAAGTTCCTGCTGCGATCCAGAAAGCCATGGAAGCTGCTCGCCGCAACATGATTCAGGTTGACCTGAAAGGCACCACCCTGCAGTACGCCACCAAGGCCGCCCACGGCGCCTCGAAGGTTTACATGCAGCCTGCCTCCGAAGGTACCGGCATCATCGCCGGTGGCGCGATGCGTGCCGTCCTGGAAGTTGCCGGCGTTCAGAACGTCCTGGCCAAGTGCTACGGCTCGACGAACCCAGTGAACGTGGTTTACGCCACTTTCAAGGGTCTGAAGGCTATGCAGTCTCCTGAATCCATTGCTGCCAAGCGCGGCAAGAGCGTCGAGGAGATCTTCTGATCATGGCTACCGTTAAAGTAACGCTGATCAAAAGCACCGCCGGCCGCCTGCCTAACCACATCCTGTGCGTCAAGGGTCTGGGTCTGCGCCGTATCGGTCACACCGTAGAAGTCCAAGATACTCCCGAGAACCGCGGGATGATCAACAAGGCTTACTACATGCTCCGCGTCGAGGGTTAATCGATGAAACTCAATGATCTGAGTCCAGCGCCGGGTTCCCGTCCCGTGAAACATCGTCCGGGTCGTGGTATCGGTAGCGGTCTGGGTAAGACTGGCGGCCGCGGCCACAAAGGTCAGACCTCCCGTTCCGGTGGCACCATTGCTCCAGGCTTCGAGGGTGGCCAACAGCCGCTTCACCGTCGCCTGCCGAAGTTCGGCTTCGTTTCCCTGAAAGCCATGGACCGCGCTGAAGTGCGTCTGTCCGAGCTGGCCAAAGTGGAAGGCGACGTCGTCTCCGTGCAATCCTTGAAGGATGCCAACGTGATCAACCAGAACGTACAGCGTGTGAAAATCATGCTGTCTGGCGAAGTCACTCGTGCAGTCACCATCAAGGGTATCGCCGCCACCAAAGGTGCGCGTGCGGCTATCGAAGCAGCTGGCGGCAAATTCGAGGAATAAATGGCTAAGCAAGGTGCTCTCTCTTCGCTCGGTAAGGGCGGGATGTCGGAACTCTGGGCTCGTCTGCGCTTTCTGTTTCTGGCGATCATCGTCTATCGGATCGGCGCACATATCCCGGTGCCTGGCATCAATCCCGACCGTTTGGCGGATCTGTTTCGGCAGAATGAGGGGACCATTCTTAGCTTGTTCAACATGTTTTCCGGAGGTGCGCTGGAGCGCATGAGCATCTTTGCATTGGGGATCATGCCGTATATCTCGGCATCGATCATCATGCAGCTCATGACCGCTGTCAGTCCTCAGCTGGAGCAGTTGAAGAAGGAAGGTGAAGCTGGCCGTCGCAAGATCAGCCAGTACACCCGCTACCTCACTGTAATCCTGGCGTTGGTCCAGGCCATTGGCATGTCCATTGGCCTGGCTAATCAGGGCGTGGCGTTTTCTGCAGGGCTTGGCTTCCATGTGGTTGCCGTCTCCACGTTCGTGGCAGGCGCAATGTTCATGATGTGGCTGGGCGAGCAGATCACCGAGCGCGGTGTGGGCAACGGTATCTCGATGTTGATCTTCGCGGGTATCGTTGCCGGTCTTCCGAGAGCAATCGGGCAGTCTTTCGAGTCTGCGCGCACGGGCGATATCAATATCTTCGCTCTGGTTGCAATCGGGTTGCTGGCAGTAGCGATCATCGGTTTTGTGGTGTTCATCGAGCGTGGTCAGCGGCGCATTGCCGTTCACTATGCCAAGCGTCAGCAGGGCCGCAAGGTCTTCGCTGCGCAGACCAGCCACTTGCCGCTCAAGGTGAACATGGCAGGGGTAATCCCGGCCATTTTCGCCAGCAGCATTCTGCTGTTCCCGGCTTCGCTGGGTGCCTGGTTCGGTCAGTCTGAAGGTATGGGCTGGCTGCAGGACATCTCGCAGTCGATCGCTCCTGGTCAGCCGTTGAACATCTTGCTGTTTAGTGCAGGGATCATTTTCTTCTGCTTCTTCTACACAGCGCTGATGTTCAATCCGAAAGACGTAGCGGAAAACCTGAAGAAGTCCGGTGCCTTTATTCCGGGTATCCGTCCGGGTGAACAGTCGGCTCGCTACATTGATGGCGTTCTGACTCGTTTGACCATGTTCGGTGCTCTATACATGATGGCCGTGTGCCTCCTGCCCCAGTTCCTGGTGGTGGCTGCAAACGTGCCGTTCTACCTTGGCGGGACCTCGTTGCTGATTGTGGTAGTGGTTGTGATGGACTTCATGTCCCAAGTACAATCGCACCTCGTTTCGCACCAGTACGAATCCCTGATGAAGAAAGCCAACCTGAAAGGCTATGGCGGCAGCAGTCTGCTGCGCTGATAGGCCCCTAAGGTCGAGGAGTCGGTAATGAAAGTTCGTGCATCGGTGAAAAAGCTGTGCCGTAACTGCAAGATTATTCGCCGCGAAGGTGTCGTGCGAGTGATCTGCAGCGCGGAACCGCGTCACAAACAGCGCCAAGGCTGAGTGTGATTGTGCTTTAAGCCCAGCAGCTAGTGCGCTGCTGGGTTGATTAATCGTTTCTACAGCGATATTATCTCGCGCCCTATTTCTTGGCTTCCGGGGCGTAGGTAGCTGTCAATTGGAGTCCCACTGAATGGCCCGTATTGCAGGCGTAAACATTCCAGATAACAAGCATACTGTTATCTCGCTGACCTACATCTATGGTGTTGGTCGCACCACTGCGCAGAAAATTTGCGCAGACGCTGGCGTGAATCCAGCCGCAAAGATCAAGGATCTGAGCGACGAGCAAATCGAAACCCTGCGTGGCGAAGTCGCGAAGTTCACCACTGAAGGTGACCTGCGTCGTGACGTCAACATGAAGATCAAACGCTTGATGGACCTGGGCTGCTATCGCGGTCTGCGCCATCGTAAAGGTCTGCCGGTTCGCGGTCAGCGCACCAAGACCAATGCACGCACCCGTAAGGGTCCGCGTAAGCCGATCCGCAAGTAACCGCCCGGGAATATAGACATGGCAAAACCTGCTGCTCGTCCTCGTAAGAAAGTCAAAAAGACAGTGGTTGATGGCATCGCCCACATCCATGCGTCTTTCAACAACACTATCGTGACCATCACCGACCGTCAGGGCAATGCTTTGTCCTGGGCGACCTCCGGTGGTTCCGGTTTCCGTGGTTCACGCAAGTCCACCCCGTTCGCAGCGCAGATTGCTGCCGAGCGTGCTGGTCAAGCTGCGCTGGAATACGGTCTTAAGAACCTCGACGTCAACGTCAAGGGTCCAGGTCCAGGTCGTGAGTCCGCCGTTCGTGCTTTGAACAGCTGCGGCTACAAGATCGCCAGCATCACCGACGTGACGCCAATCCCGCATAACGGGTGCCGTCCGCCGAAGAAGCGCCGCGTGTAATCAGGAGACAGATAAATGGCACGTTACATTGGTCCAAAATGCAAACTGTCTCGCCGTGAAGGCACTGACCTGTTCCTGAAGAGCGGCGTTCGCGCTCTGGAATCGAAGTGCAACATCGAAGCAGCCCCAGGTATCCACGGCCAGCGCCGTGGCCGTCAGTCCGACTACGGTACCCAGCTGCGCGAGAAACAAAAAGTTCGTCGTATCTATGGTGTTCTGGAGCGTCAGTTCCGCGGTTACTACCAAGCAGCAGCCTCGAAAAAAGGCGCTACTGGTGAAAACCTGCTGCAACTGCTCGAGTGCCGTCTGGATAACGTCGTCTACCGTATGGGCTTCGGTTCTACCCGTTCCGAGTCCCGTCAGCTGGTTTCGCACAAAGCGATCAGCGTCAACGGCAAGACTGTGAACATTCCATCCTACCAAGTTCGTCCGGGTGACGTGGTCTCGGTTCGCGAGAAATCGCTGAGCCAGCTGCGCATTGTTCAAGCCCTTGAACTGTGCGCCCAGCGTGGCCGAGTTGAGTGGGTCGACGTTGACACTGCTAAGAAGTCGGGCGTTTTCAAGAACGTTCCTGCTCGCAGTGACTTGTCCGCCGACATCAACGAAAACCTGATTGTCGAGCTCTACTCCAAGTAAGGGCTAGAAAATAGGTGCATCCATGCAGATTTCGGTAAATGAGTTCCTGACACCCCGCCACATTGATGTGCAGGTTGTCAGTCCTACCCGCGCCAAGATCACGCTCGAGCCTCTCGAGCGTGGTTTCGGCCATACCCTGGGCAACGCGCTGCGCCGCATCCTGTTGTCCTCTATGCCTGGCTGTGCGGTAGTCGAGGCCGAGATCGAGGGCGTACTCCATGAGTACTCCGCGATCGAAGGTGTACAGGAAGATGTCATTGAAATCCTGTTGAACCTGAAAGGCCTGGCTATAAAACTGCACGGTCGTGACGAAGTTACGCTGACCTTGTCGAAAAAGGGTTCGGGGGTGGTTACCGCTGCCGATATTCAGCTGGATCATGATGTCGAGATCGTCAATCCCGATCACGTAATCGCGAACCTGGCGTCCAACGGCGCCTTGAACATGAAGCTCACCGTAGCTCGTGGTCGCGGTTACGAGCCGGCCGACTCCCGTCAGACTGACGAAGACGAAAGCCGCAGCATTGGCCGTTTGCAGCTGGACGCTTCGTTCAGCCCGGTGCGTCGTATCGCCTATGTGGTCGAGAACGCCCGTGTTGAACAGCGTACCAACCTGGACAAGCTGGTCATCGATCTGGAAACCAACGGTACTCTGGATCCTGAAGAGGCTATTCGCCGTGCTGCAACCATTCTGCAACAGCAGTTGGCTGCATTCGTCGACCTCAAAGGTGACAGTGAGCCGGTCGTGGTTGAGCAGGAAGACGAGATCGATCCGATCCTGCTGCGCCCGGTAGACGACCTTGAACTGACCGTACGTTCGGCCAACTGCCTGAAGGCGGAGAACATCTACTACATCGGCGACCTGATTCAGCGTACCGAAGTAGAGCTGTTGAAGACTCCTAACCTCGGCAAGAAGTCCCTGACTGAAATCAAGGACGTTCTGGCTTCACGTGGTTTGTCTCTCGGCATGCGCCTCGACAACTGGCCGCCTGCAAGTCTTAAGAAAGACGACAAGGCGACTGCCTGATCGTCGTAACCACCGAACGTAGTGTTTGGTAAGGAATGAATCATGCGTCATCGTAAAAGTGGACGTCACCTGAGCCGTACCAGCTCTCACCGCAAAGCCATGTTCCAGAACATGGCGGTGTCGCTGTTCGAGCACGAGTTGATCAAAACTACCCTGCCGAAAGCCAAAGAACTGCGTCGCGTTGCCGAGCCGCTGATCACCCTGGCCAAGGAAGACAGCGTTGCTAACCGTCGTCTGGCATTCGACCGTACCCGTTCGAAAGCCATCGTTGGCAAACTGTTCAACGATCTGGGCAAGCGCTACGCCACCCGTCAGGGCGGCTACCTGCGCATCCTGAAGTGCGGTTTCCGCGCTGGCGACAACGCGCCTATGGCGTACGTCGAGCTGGTTGATCGTCCTGTTGGCGGTGTTGTAGAAGCTGCTGAATAAGACGTCAGTCTGTTCAAGAAAACCGGACCTAGTGTCCGGTTTTTTTGTACCTAAATTATTGTCTTAGTCTATCGTTTTCAAAGCCCTAATTAATTAGAACTAACAACCTCGCGTGGGCATACTCCTGTTCAAGCCAGTCAGTCGGCTAGAAACTCGTCAAGGAGAGCCCATGAGCACGATCCTCACCACCGCCAGCGGTGCACCAGTAGCAGACAACCAGAATTCCCGTTCGGCCGGCCCTCGCGGCCCGCTGATGCTCGATGACTTCCACCTCATCGAGAAACTGGCTCACTTCAACCGTGAAAACATCCCCGAGCGCCGTGTGCATGCCAAGGGGTCGGGTGCCTATGGCACTTTCACTGTTACCCGCGACATCACTGGCTACACCAGCGCTCGGTTGTTCGAGCAGGTCGGCAAGCAAACGGAGACGTTCTTGCGCTTTTCGACGGTAGGGGGCGAGCGCGGGTCTGCGGATACCGAGCGTGATCCGCGTGGCTTTGCGCTGAGGTTCTACACCGAAGAAGGCAACTGGGACGTCGTCGGCAATAACACCCCAGTATTCTTCATTCGCGACCCCCTGAAGTTTCCTGATTTCATCCATACCCAGAAGCGGCATCCGCAGAGCAACCTGAAGAACGCTCAGATGATGTGGGACTTCTGGTCGCATTCGCCGGAAGCCTTGCACCAGATCACCATCCTCTTCTCCGATCGGGGTATTCCAGATGGATACCGGCACATGCATGGCTTCGGTAGCCATACCTATAGCCTGATCAATGCTTCAGGCCAGCGCACCTGGGTCAAATGGCATTACAAGACCCAGCAGGGCATCAAGAACCTGTCCGCTGCAGAGGCTGCGCGCCTGGCCGGTACCGACCCTGACTATGCACAGCGCGACCTGTTCGAGGCCATCGAGCGCGGTGACTATCCCAAGTGGACGGCCTACATCCAGGTGATGACTGAAGAGCACGCTGCCAATCGCCTGGAGAATCCATTCGATGTCACCAAAACCTGGTCGCAGAAAGAATTTCCGTTAATCGAAGTTGGGGTGCTCGAGCTCAACCGTAACCCGCGCAATTATTTCGCAGAAGTCGAGCAAGCCGCCTTCGGGCCTAGCAACATGGTGCCAGGGGTAGGGTTGTCGCCTGACCGTATGCTACAGGGGCGCGTATTCGCCTATGCCGACGCGCACCGCTATCGAGTGGGCACCAACCACCAGCAGTTGCCGGTCAACGCGCCGCGTTGCGCCGTGAACAGCTACCAGCGCGATGGTGCAATGGCGCAGGGGGCGTATGGTGCAGCGCCTAACTACGAGCCAAACAGTTACAGCGAAGCGCCCAAGCAGTCTGAACGGCACGCCGAGCCCGCACTGGCGCTCAACGGGGCGGCGGACCGTCACGATCACCGCGTTGACGGGGATTACTTCAGCCAGGCGGGTGCTCTGTTCCGCTTGATGACCCGTGAACAACAAGCGCTGCTGATCGGTAATATTGCCGGCACGATGGCCAGTGTCAGTGATGATGTGATTGAGCGACAGTTGCAGTACTTCTATGAAGCTGACCGTGAGTACGGCCAGGGGATTGCCAAGGCGCTGCAGCGTAATATCAGTTAAGTCGTAATGATAAGAATAACCGCCCTCATTCGGGCGGTTATTCAATGCATATCACTACTGTTTACCCAGTTTTTGCGAACTTTATTCTGTTTTTCAGTGACCTTGGACCTGCCGTGGTTCACACTATGGCTTATACCGCTATCACTCAGGGAGTATCAGGTCGATGCAAGGTCACCCGGACGTAATCGATTATCTCAACACGTTGCTGACGGGCGAACTGGCAGCACGCGATCAGTATTTCATCCACTCGCGCATGTACGAAGACTGGGGCTTGTCCAAGCTTTTCGAGCGCATAAACCACGAGATGGAAGAAGAGGCACAACACGCCGATGCGCTCATGCGCCGCATTCTGATGCTCGAAGGCACGCCGCGCATGCGTCCTGACGATCTCGATGTAGGCACCACCGTGCCTGAGATGATCGCCGCCGATTTGCGCCTCGAATACAAAGTGCGTGCGGCATTGTGCAAAGGCATCGAGCTGTGTGAGTTGCATAACGACTATGTCAGCCGTGACATCCTCAAGCTGCAACTGGCCGACACTGAAGAAGATCACACCTATTGGCTGGAGAAGCAGCAGGGCCTGATCAAATCGATTGGTTTGCAAAACTACCTTCAGTCGCAGCTGTAAGTTTGTCTGACTGATAACAAAAAGCCCCGCCAGGATGACTGGCGGGGCTTTTTCGTTACTGACAGATCATCAAGCCCGATCACGTTCCAGCAATGGCTTGAGGTAATGGCCTGTGTAGGACTGTTTGACCTTGGTCAACTCTTCAGGCGTGCCACTGGCAATGATCTGCCCACCCTTCGAGCCACCTTCTGGGCCGAGATCCACTAGCCAGTCGGCAGTCTTGATCACGTCCAGATTGTGCTCGATGACTACCACGGTATTACCGTGGTCGCGCAGGCGATGGAGCACGTCCAGCAGTTGCTGGATATCGGCGAAGTGCAGGCCGGTGGTGGGTTCGTCGAGGATATACAGCGTCTTGCCCGTGTCACGCTTGGACAGTTCACGCGACAGCTTCACGCGCTGCGCCTCACCGCCCGAGAGCGTGGTCGCTGATTGCCCCAGCTTGATGTAGGACAGCCCTACGTCCATCAGCGTTTGCAGCTTGCGGGCTAACGCAGGTACGGCATCGAAGAACTCACGTGCCTCTTCGATGGTCATCTCCAGCACTTCGTGGATGTTCTTGCCCTTGTACTTGATCTCAAGCGTTTCGCGGTTGTAGCGCTTGCTCTTGCACACGTCACACGGCACATAGATATCCGGCAGGAAGTGCATTTCCACTTTGATCAGGCCGTCGCCTTGGCACGCTTCACAGCGGCCACCTTTGACGTTGAACGAGAAACGACCTGGCCCATAGCCACGCGAGCGTGATTCGGGGACGCCGGAAAACAGCTCGCGAATAGGCGTGAACAACCCGGTATAGGTCGCGGGGTTGGAACGGGGGGTTCGACCGATCGGGCTCTGGTCGATGTCCACCACTTTGTCCAGGTGCTGCAGGCCGTCCATGCTCGAATGCGCTGCAGCTTCAAGGCTGGTGGTGCCGTTGAGGGCCGCTGCGGCCAGTGGGTACAGCGTGTTGTTGATCAGCGTGGACTTGCCCGACCCCGAGACCCCGGTCACACAAGTCAGCAGGCCGATCGGCAGTTCAAGGTCGACGTTTTGCAGGTTGTTGCCACGCGCCCCTTTGAGCTTGAGCGAGAGCTTCTTGTCGCGCGATGTGCGCTTGGCCGGCACGGCGATCTTCTTGCGTCCGGACAAGTACTTGCCGGTCAGCGAGTCGGGGTGGGCCATGACCTCTTCGGGCGTCCCTTCTGCCACGATCTGGCCGCCATGCACGCCTGCACCGGGACCGATGTCGACCACGTAGTCGGCCAGGCGGATGGCGTCCTCGTCATGCTCGACCACGATCACCGTGTTGCCCAGGTCGCGCAGGTGATTCAACGTGCCCAGCAAGCGGTCGTTGTCGCGTTGATGCAGGCCGATGGAGGGTTCATCGAGGATGTACATCACCCCCACCAGGCCTGCCCCAATCTGGCTGGCCAGGCGAATACGCTGGGCCTCACCACCGGACAAGGTTTCCGCGCTACGGTCCAGGGTCAGGTAGTCGAGACCGACATTGACCAGAAACTGCAGACGCTCACAGATTTCCTTGAGGATCTTTGCAGCGATCTCGCCACGGCGTCCGGTCAGGGTCAGCTCGGCGAAATAGCCACTGGCATCGCCGATGGGCATGTTGGTGACCGCCGGCAGGGTTTTCTCGCCGACCCAGACGTGCCGCGCCTCACGACGCAAACGGGTACCGCGGCAGTCGGGGCAGGGCTGCGTGCCAAGGAACTTGGCCAGCTCTTCGCGCACCGTCGACGATTCGGTCTCGCGGTAGCGACGCTCCAGGTTCGGCACGATGCCTTCGAACGGGTGCGAGCGCTTGACGATATCGCCGCGGTCGTTCAGGTACTTGAAGTCCACATTGTTTTTGCCGCTACCTTGCAGGATGACCTTCTGGTGTTCTGCAGACAGCTCGCCGAAGGGTTCGTCGAGGCTGAAACCAAACTGCTTGGCCAGCGAGCCGAGCATCTGGAAGTAATAGACGTTGCGTCGGTCCCAGCCGCGTATGGCGCCCTCGGCAAGGGTCAGCTCGTTATTGACCAGGCGCTTGATGTCAAAGAACTGCTTCACCCCCAGGCCGTCACAGGTCGGGCAGGCGCCGGCCGGGTTATTGAAGGAGAACAGCTTGGGTTCCAGCTCGCTGATCGCATGGCCGCAGATCGGGCAGGCGAAGCGTGCGGAGAAGATGGTTTCTTCACCGGCTTCATCGTCCATCGGGGCGATCAAGGCGATGCCGTCCGCCAGCTTCAGCGCGGTCTCGAACGACTCGGCCAAGCGCTGCTGCAGGTCGGCGCGTACCTTGAAGCGGTCGACCACCACATCGATGCTGTGCTTTTTCTGTTTGTCGAGCTTGGGCAGTTCATCCAGCTCGTACAACTTGCCGTTGACCCGCGCCCGTACAAAGCCTTGCGCGCGCAGTTCGTCGAATACCGCCAGGTGCTCACCCTTGCGCTCACGGATGACCGGCGCAAGCAGCATCAGTTTGCTGCCTTCAGGGTGTTCGAGCACCAGGTCGACCATCTGACTGACGGTCTGCGCTTCGAGCGGGATATCGTGATCCGGGCAGCGAGGGGTGCCCACGCGGGCGTAGAGCAGGCGCAGGTAGTCGTAGATCTCGGTGATGGTGCCGACGGTGGAGCGAGGGTTATGCGAGGTGGATTTCTGCTCGATTGAAATGGCCGGCGACAAGCCTTCGATGGTATCGACGTCAGGCTTTTCCATCATCGACAGGAACTGACGGGCATAGGCCGACAGCGATTCCACATAGCGACGTTGCCCCTCGGCGTAGAGGGTGTCGAAGGCCAGTGAGGACTTGCCAGAACCGGAGAGCCCGGTAATGACGATCAGTTTGTCTCGTGGAAGGGTCAGGTCGATGTTTTTCAGGTTGTGGGTTCGTGCCCCACGAATCAGGATCTTGTCCACTGCAGCCTCGCTTGGCGGGCATAAACGAAGAAGTATACGGCCCCCTGCCATCACGCGGCAAAGCGTCGCGTATATGCCCATAAGCGGTCCGACTGATAGAATCGCTGCCGGTTCACACGAGGTTTATCCATGCACGACACCCATAGCGAACGCATGAGTGGCACTGAGACACGCGCTGCTGGCGGGCTTGCCCTGGTCTTCGCCTTCCGCATGCTGGGCATGTTCATGGTATTGCCAGTGCTGGCGACCTACGGGATGGATCTGGCGGGCGCAACGCCGGCCCTCATCGGCCTGGCAATCGGTGCCTACGGATTGACCCAGGCCGTGCTGCAGATCCCTTTCGGGATGATTTCCGACCGCATCGGGCGCCGCCCGGTGATCTACCTCGGCCTGCTGGTGTTTGCCCTGGGCAGCGTGCTGGCGGCGCAGGCCGACTCCATCTGGGGGGTGATCCTCGGGCGCGTGTTGCAGGGCGCCGGAGCGATCTCTGCGGCGGTGATGGCACTGCTCTCGGACCTGACCCGCGAACAGCATCGGACCAAGGCGATGGCCATGATCGGCATGAGCATTGGCCTGTCGTTCGCAGTAGCCATGGTCGTCGGCCCACTGCTGACAAGTGCCTTCGGCCTGTCAGGCCTTTTCCTCGCCACCGCCGCGCTTGCGGTGATCGGCCTGGGCATCGTCGCCTTCGTGGTACCCAATGCGCACACCGCGCTGACGCACCGCGAATCGGGGGTCGCCCGGCAGGCTCTGGGCCCGACCCTGCGCCACCCCGACCTGCTGCGGCTGGACCTGAGCATCTTCGTCCTGCACGCCATCCTCATGGCCAGCTTCATCGCCTTGCCGCTGGCCTATGTCGGGGCTGGTCTACCCAAGGAAGAACACTGGTGGGTATACCTGACCGCGTTGCTCATCTCATTTTTCGCAATGGTGCCCTTCATCATCTATGGCGAGAAGAAGCGCAAGATGAAACGCGTGTTGCTCGGGGCTGTCAGTGTGCTGCTGCTGGTGGAGGTGTTCTTCTGGCAGTGGGCTGACAACTTGCGCGGACTGGTCATCGGCACCGTGATATTCTTCACAGCGTTCAACCTGCTGGAGGCGTCCTTGCCTTCACTGGTCAGCAAGGTGTCGCCTGCCGGCGGCAAGGGAACGGCCATGGGGGTCTACTCCACGAGCCAGTTCCTCGGCGCCGCGCTGGGAGGCATTCTCGGTGGCTGGTTGTTCCAGCACGGTGGCTTGAGCGTTGTGTTTCTTGGGTGTGCAGTGTTGTGTGTGGTGTGGCTGATCTGTGCCGTGGGCATGAACGAGCCGCCCTATGTGACCAGCCTGCGCATGCCGCTGACGCCGGAGGCAATGCGCGACGCCGGGCTGGCCGAGCGCCTCATGGCTGTCCCGGGTGTGACCGACGCCGTGGTGGTGGCAGATGAAGCTGCCATCTATATCAAACTGGATACGAAAATTTTGGATCGCACGACCCTTGAACGGCTGGTCAATCCAGCGTCATCGGCGTGCGAAGCCTAGGAGAACGTTATGGCCCGTGGGGTTAACAAAGTCATTCTGGTCGGTACCTGTGGTCAGGATCCCGAAGTCCGCTACCTGCCCAACGGTAACGCCGTGACCAACCTGAGCCTGGCCACCAGCGAGCAGTGGACCGACAAGCAATCGGGCCAGAAGGTCGAGCGTACCGAGTGGCACCGTGTGTCGCTGTTCGGCAAAGTTGCCGAAATCGCTGGCGAGTACCTGCGTAAAGGTTCGCAGTGCTACATCGAAGGCAAGCTGCAGACCCGTGAGTGGGAAAAAGACGGCGTCAAGCGCTACACCACCGAGATCGTCGTCGACATCAACGGCACCATGCAGCTGTTGGGCGGCCGTCCGCAAAACCAGCAGGGCGGTAACGACGGTTACAACCAGGGTGGTGGCCAGCAGCAGTACAATCAGGATAACAACGGCCAGCAGCAACAATACAACCAGGCGCCGCGCCAGCAGGCCCAGCGTCCGCAGCAGGCGCCACAGCGTCCTGCTCAGCAACAGCAGCAACAGCAGCCGGCTCAGCAGCAGCCTGCGGCGGACTTCGACAGCTTCGATGACGATATTCCGTTCTGAAACCCAGTTGTCTCACAGCCGTACCCATAAAAAAAGCGAAGCCATTGTCCTGGCTTCGCTTTTTTTATGCCTAGCGCCCAGGCGTGCCGCTACGCCACAGCCGTTTAGCGGTTGCCGGGCAACAGAGCGCCTTCGGTCACTCGAACCAGTGCGCCGAAGCCATCGGTGTCCAGGGGGCGGCTGAGAAAAAAGCCTTGGCCCTCATCGCAGAGCACGGACTTCAACAACGTCAGGTGCTCCTGCGTTTCGACACCTTCCGCCGTCACGGTCAGTGACAGGGCATGGCCCAGGCCGACAATGGCCTTGATGACCGACTGATCCTGTTCGCTGGCGCTCAGTTTGGACAGGAAGCTGCGGTCGATCTTCAGCCCATCGAAGGGGAACGTGCGCAGGTAGCTCAATGAGGAATAACCAGTGCCGAAATCGTCCATCGCAATGCGAAGGCCCATGGACTTCAGCGTGCGCATGATCTCCAGGGCAGCGGTCGCATCGTCGAGCATCACGTTCTCGGTGATTTCAAGTTCCACCCGCCCAGGCTCGATGCCTGACTGTTGCAATGCCCGCTGCACGCGTTCGACCACGTTGCCGCGCTGGAACTCGCAGGGCGAGAGATTGACGGAGACAAACAGATGCTCCGGCCAGTCGGCGGCATAGGTGAAAGCAGTCTCCATCACCCAATTGCTCAAGGGCAGAATCAGACCCGTTTCTTCTGCGATGGGGATGAACGTGTCCGGTGGGATCAGACCCCGCTGCGGATGCTGCCAGCGTACCAGCGCTTCAGCGCCCACCATCTTGCCATCGGCGATGCGAAAGCGTGGTTGGAAATGCAGGCGCAGCTCACCATGTTTGATCGCAAAGCGCAGGTCGCTTTCCAGGCGGCGGCGCTCGATGATCTTCGAGTTCATGTCGCCGGCATAGAACCGCCAGGTATTGCGCCCTGCCGACTTTGCCTCATAGAGCGCGATGTCTGCGTAGCGAAGCAGTTCGGTGGCCTCGTTGGCGTCTACAGGGGCCATGGCGATACCAATGCTGGCGCTGACGAAGACCTCCTGTTCGCCGACCTGGATAGGGCTCTCGATCGAGTCGATCAGGCGCTGACACAGGGCTTCGACTTCCTCTTGGGTATTGAGGTCGGTCACGATCAGCACGAACTCATCGCCGCCGATACGCGCCACCAGGTCGCCATGGCGAACGCGGCTGGCGAGGCGTCTGGACACCTCGCCCAGTACCGCATCGCCCGCAGCATGCCCCAGCAGGTCATTGACCGGTTTGAAGCGATCCAGGTCCAGACTGAGCATGACCAGCGGCTGCTCGGCGGTTGGCGCCGACCTCAGTTTGCTGTCGAGGAACTCTCTGAGCCGTGCTCGATTGGGCAGCCCGGTCAGGGGATCGTGCTGCGACAAGAATTCGATTCGCCGACGCGACTCGATTTCCTCCGTGACGTCTGTGGCAGTGCCTCGGAAGCCGTGATTGGTCATCGCTCTGGCAGACAGGCGGGTAATGCGTTGCTGGCCGTGGTTGTCGACATAACTGCACTGGACACTCACGTCCGGACGCCGATTGGGAATGCTCAACCACTGGGTTACCGTGCCCAGTTCAGTGCACAGCAGTTGATCCATGGACGCGCCGAGCCATGTTTTTCGGGCCATGCCGGTCACGCTTTCGAAGCGTTCCGAGAGATAGGTGAAGCGTCCCTGCGGATCGATTTCCCACACCCAATCGGAGCTGGCTTCGACCACGTCCCGAAAGCGCGCTTCGCTGATCGCTAATGCCGATTGGCTGTTCTGCAGGGATTCATAACTGGCATCGAGCGCCTGTGCGCTGGCCGTGGTGCGCCGCAATATCGCCCAGGCCATCAGGCAGACCAGCAGCGCAGCCACGCCGATCAAGGGTAACCCCAGGTTGATCAGGCGTTCGCCCGGTTTTGGCGGTTGCCAGTGCAGGCTCCCGGCAGTGCCCTCCGGGCCCAAAGCGAAGACGGAAGGCTTGTTGAGTTCAGCCGCTGTGGCGATGCGTAGCGCATTCACCCCGTAGTCCTTGCCCAGCGTCAGCAGCCTCTTGTCTTCGAGGATGTCGACGAAAATCAACACAGACGCTGGACCCGCATCGGCTGTCACGGTGGGGTCGGTACCGGGCGTGATCGCCGCAGCACCCACCAGTGCCGGGCGACCGCCAATACTGACGAAAAGAATCGCAGGTGTTTCCGCTTCGGCGCCGGCTCTGGCTTTGCTCAAGAGGTCGGGCAGCGCTTGCTCGAGCCATGCCGACGCCTGCACCGACTGCAATTGCCCGTTGATAACGGAATAAACGGTCTGATCGGTGGCGTTGACGACAAACACGCCCTGCACGCCAAAGTCGTCATACAGCGTTGGCCCGACGTTCTGCCTGATGTAAGCCCACTCGGGATCGACCTTTTCGTGCAGATGCTTGTAGGCGTCCCCCCAGAATGCGTAATCCTTGACCGTGGTCCCAAGGGACTTTTCGATCGATGACAGGGCTTTTTGGGTATAGAACGCGCTTTCGAGTTCTTCGTTGCGATCCAGGTCATGCGCCAGGTAGACGATCAGATACGCGGCGAGGAAGAAGACCGCGGTCAGCAGGCCGACGAACTTGAGCAGTGAGGCACGGATGATCGTCACGCTTGAGCGGGGCTGCGCAAAGCTGGCGAGGGCGTTGGGGTCTTCAGGCATAAGTGTATCGCTGGGTCCCGGCACGGAGGGTGATGTCAGGTTATCGGCCGCGCAGCGATCAGTTTTAGGGGGCTCGATACCGTAGCGCGCCGATGACACCGCGCAGCGGTATTGATTGTAGATGGCCTGATGCAGGTGTGACTTGGCGGCTATGCGGCCACGGGCAACCAGACCGTTGGCGTCGGGCTGGCAGATGAGGCTCTGGCCAGTGCCGAGACGTTCACGCCACAAAAAGAAACACCCTGCGAACGCATAGCCCTCGCAGGGTGTGGATGGGCGCTCGGAGACCGTACTTCATACCCGCAGTCGATGAGCGCGCCGGTCGGGCAGACCGTTACCGGCCCGCACACAAACAACCGACACTCTCCTCAGGCGCGCTCTGCGCACAGGTCGAGCGCGAACCATTGGCGCACTTCCTGCGGCGTCAACTGCGCCCCTAGCAGCGCAAACAGTTTGCCCAGCGCCGCTTCGCGGGTCATGCCGCCGCCACTGACCAGCCCGGTATCGCGCAAGCGGCTTCCCGCGGCATAGGTGTCGAACACCACCGAACCCTCCGGGCACTGGCTGATGGCAACGACCACAACGCCTCGCTGCTGCGCCGAGTGCAAGGCGTGCAGCAACGCCTGGTCATCGGACGGCCCCGTACCGCTGCCATAGCACTCCAGCACCAGCCCCTGGATGCCACTGGCCAGCAGAGCGTGCACGTGATCGGCGCACAGCCCCGGGAACACGGGCAATACAGCCAATTTCACAGGCTGACGCACGTGGCGGTAATCCAGGGTCACGGGTATCGCTGCGGCGCGTTCGCCATCGCGATGGCGGGCGGGTGCAGTGAACGCATCGAACGCCTCGCTGCGCAATTTGGAGGCGCGGCAACCGTGCAACAGCCGGCCATGGAAGTACAACTGCACGCCATCGTCCAGGCCGCGCTCGAACTGGCGCAGGGCGCCGATCAGGTTGTCCCAGGCGTCGCTGTCAGGTGTACCGGCCGGCAGCATGGAGCCGGTCAGAAGCACTGGCGCGGGCAGACCCAGGAGCAGGAAAGACAATGCCGCCGCACTGTAGGCCAGGGTATCGGTGCCGTGCAGCACCAGAATGCCGTCATGGCCGCTGTGCTCGACGGCATCGACGATGGCGTCACGCATCGCCAGCCAGTTGGCCTGCTGCATGTTGGCGCTGTCGATCAGCGGGTTGAGCTCGCGCAGCGACCATTGCAGCGATGGCGCGTCAGGGCATTGGCCCAGGTGATCGCGCATGCGCGCCTCGAAACCACCCGCCGGCGCCAGGCCTTGTGGGGTTTCCAGCATGCCGATGGTGCCACCGGTGTAGAGAACGAGGAGATTCTTGACTGCACGCATTGGCGCATTCCATAGCGATGTCAGGCCGGGTCGCCGGTCATGCCTTCGGCGTTCCAACTCACGGATGAGCCGAAATGCTGGCGATGAGGCCCGAATGTGAAGAAAGCGTCAGCCGCCCACGAACGGGGCGGCTGGCAGGGGGAGGATATCAGCGCAGCGGCTGGGCGTGGCCGACGGTCGACTCGCCAGTCGCCTGAGCCTGCGGCTCGGGTGGCCAGGCCGCACGGTCCAGGTCCAGGTCGTTGAACTTGCTGGAGTCGAACACCGGCTGCTTGATGCCAGCGCGGCGCTGGGCATCGTAGTCGCGCATCACCCGCAGACCGACCTTGAACAGCAGCGCCAGGGCGACCAGGTTGACGAAGGCAAGGCAGGTCATGGTGATGTCGGCGAAGGCGAACACGGTCGACAGGTCCTGGGTCGAACCCCAGATCACCAGCACCAGCACCAGGGCGCGGAAGCCCATCAGCACGGCGCGGTTGCGGGTCAGGAACTGCAGGCTGTTTTCGCCCAGGTAGTAGTTGTAGAGGATGCAGGTGAAGACGAACAGCGACAACGCAACGCTGACGAAGATCCGGCCCCAGTCACCGACCACCGCAGCCAGGGAGTTCTGGGTCAGGACGATACCATCACCCTCGAAGCCTGGGGTGTAGAAGCCCGAGAGCAGGATCAGCAGCGCGGTGCAGGTGCAGATCACGAAGGTGTCGAGGAAGACGCTGAAGGCCTGGACCACACCTTGCGCGCCCGGGTGCTTGACCGCCGCAACAGCCGCCACGTTCGGGGCGCTGCCCAGACCGGCTTCGTTGGCGAACACGCCGCGTTTCACGCCCATGACGATGGCGCTGCCGACCAGGCCACCGAAGGCCGGATCAAGGCCGAAGGCGCTCTTGAAGATGGTCGCCAGCATGGCCGGTACGTGGTCGATCTGGGTGCCGATGACGTACAGAGTCACGCCGATGTAGGCGAGGGTCTTGACCGGAACCAGCAGGTCCGACACCGAGGCGATGCGCTTGATGCCGCCGAGGAAGGTGATGGCCAGCAGCACCGCCAGGACGATCCCGGTGTGGGTCGGCTCGAAGGCGAAGGCGTTCTGCAGCGAGTGGGTCACGGTGTAGGACTGCAGGCCGATGAAGGCGAAGCCGTAGGTGACCAGCAGCAGGATCGAGAAGACGATCGCCATGCCCTTGAATTTCAGCCCGTGCAGGATGTAGTACGCCGGGCCGCCGCGGTACAGGCCGTCGCCTTCGGCGCGCTTGTAGACCTGGGCCAGGGTGCACTCGAAGAAGCTGCTGGACATGCCCACCAGTGCGGTGACCCACATCCAGAACACTGCGCCTGGGCCGCCGAGTGTCACGGCGATGCCGACGCCTGCGATGTTACCGGCGCCGACACGGCCCGCGAGGCTGAGCATCAGGGCCTGGAACGAACTGAGCTGGCCTGCCTGGCCGCGAAGCGATTCCTTGAACACCCCGAACATGTGACCAAAGTGGCGGAACTGCACGAACCGTGAGCGGATCGTGAAGTAGCTGCCCAGGCCAACAATGAGCACGATGAGGAGCTTCCCCGAAAGGAAATCGTTAAGTACGTCGAGCATGAAAAGAACCTCGATTCTTATTTTTCGCGTTGGACACCAGCAGGCCGCACCAGGGCGGCACTACTCAATGGGGCGCATGGTTGGCCATGACACGAAGCGTTACAATTTCGCGGTTTTGTCTGATTTGATGCGACTTGATGCTAGACTGGCGCTTATCGCATCAGTTGGATCGACCCATGAGTGAGCACTTCGCCGCCAATCTCAAGCTGGCCTGCAGCCACTACCGCTCTATTTCCGAGGTTTGCCGGCAGCTGGCGATGAACCGCGCGCAGTTCAACAAGTACCTCAGCGGGCAAAGCCAGCCGACGCGCTACAACCTCAAGCGCATTGGCGACTTCTTCGGTGTCGAGGACTACGAACTGGGCCTGCCGCCCGAGCAGTTCGCCCGGCTGATCGGCGCGCGCACCACCGCCCAGGCCCAGCGCTCGCAGAGCGACCCCTTCGCTGAACTGTTCCAGCCCTTGCATGAGCACTGCGGCAACCTTTCGCGCTACTGCGGCTACTACTTCGAATACGCCAACAGCATGTCCGTGCCGGGCATGATCCTGCTGTCGCTGGTGCACGTGCGCGAAGAGCGGGGGCGGTATCTGTTCGAGCGCCAAGAACGTCAGGAACGCTCCAGCAGTACCAATGTGCAGTCCGAAGACTGGGTACGGTGCCGTTACCTGGGGGCTGCGTTTCAACTGCAGGACCGCTTGTTCATGGTCGACTACGAGTCGCTGACCGTGAACGAGATCAGCCAGACCATTCTCATCCCCAGCTTCAAGAGTCGCATCACCCGCCTCAATGGCCTGAAGATCGGCGTCTCCAGCGGCGACCGGCGCACGCCGGCCTGCACCCGTGTGCTATGGGAGTTTCTCGGCGTCGAGATCAACCGCATCAATGCCTATCGCCAGGTCAAGCTGTACCACCCTGACGACCCGCGCATCGACGATGACGTGCGCGAACGCTTGAGTGTCGGGCCGATTACCAATGGGCTGCTGGAGATCGAGTGATTCGCTCGAGCATGAGCGAGCTGGCGCGCTTTCCAGCCAATGCACAATCGTTGCGCCATGCCGCCGGGAAGAGGCCTGACACGGTGCAGCGATGCCCCATGATGGCCTCAGGCCCCCCAGGGTTGCACTTCCCTGAAGGGAACCCGCAGAATGTTCGTCTTCCTCTATCAACTCTCCGGATCTGCTGACTCTATGCGAATGCGCTTGATGCTGTTGGGTGGTGGCAATGCCCTTGGGCAAGCGTTGATTCGCCTGGGGGCCGAGGAAAACATCGGTTTCCTGGCGCCGCGTCCCCCCGAAGGTGGCTGGGATGCGGCCAGCCTCACGCAATTGCTCGACGACCACCGCCCTGACGCGCTGGTCAACCTGGCGTACTACTTCGACTGGTTCCAGGCCGGCGTGGTCAGCGATCAGCGCCTGGCGCAGCAGGAGCGGGGCGTGGAACGGCTGGCGGAGTTGTGCCAGCACCACCAGATCACCCTGGTGCAGCCTTCGAGCTACCGCGTGTTCGATGGCTCCCGGGCCACGGCTTACAGCGAAAAGGACGACCCGGTCCCGCTCGGCCAACGTGGCCAGGCGCTGTGGCGTATTGAGCAGAGCGTGCGCGCGACGTGTCCGCAGCACGTGCTGCTGCGCCTGGGCTGGGTGCTGGATGAAAGCATCGATGGGTTGCTGGGGCGTTTCCTCACCCGTGCCGATCAGCCACATGAACTGCTCCTGCCTGATGATCGCCGAGGCAACCCGACGCCCGTGGACGACGCCGCGCGGGTGATCCTTTCGGTGCTAAAGCAGCTCGACTGCGCCTCGCCACTGTGGGGCACCTACCACTACGCCGGCAACGAGGCCACCACGCCGCTGGTGCTCGGCCAGGCCATTCTCGCGGAAGCGGCGCTGCGTCATCCGTTGGCCATTCAGGCGCCGACCGCGGTGGCTCATGCCGCCAGTCACGACGCCAGTGAAGAGCCGCAGAATGCGGTGCTTGCCTGCAAGAAGATCCTGCACACCTTCGGCATCAAGCCGCGCGCCTGGCGTGCGGGGTTGCCGCCTCTACTCGAGCGATTCTACCGAAATGTCTGACGCGCCCATTCTGATCACCGGCGGGGCCGGGTTCATCGGCTCGCACCTGTGCGATGCCTTGCTCGGCAGCGGCTACCGCGTGCGTGTGCTCGATGACTTGTCTACCGGCAAGCGCTGCAACCTGCAAATGCACCATCCCCGGCTCGAGCTGATCGAGGGCGATGTGGCGGATGCGAACCTGGTGCGCCAGGCGGCCGAGGGATGTCGCGCAGTGGTGCACCTGGCGGCCGTCGCGTCGGTCCAGGCCTCGGTCGAGGACCCGGTGAAGACCCACCAGAGCAACTTCATCGGCACCCTGAACGTGTGCGAAGCCATGCGCGTGCACCGGATCCGACGCGTGGTGTTTGCCTCCAGCGCGGCGGTGTACGGCAATAATGGCGAAGGCCAGGCCATTGCCGAAGACACCCCCAAGGCGCCGCTGACGCCCTATGCCGTCGACAAGCTGGCCAGTGAGCACTACCTGGACTTCTACCGTCGCCAACATGGCCTGCAGCCAGTGGTGCTGCGTTTTTTCAATATCTTCGGCCCGCGCCAGGATCCGTCCTCGCCGTATTCCGGGGTCATCAGCATTTTCAGCGAGCGGGCAGTCAAGCAGCTGCCCATCACGTTGTTCGGTGATGGCGAGCAGACCCGCGACTTCCTTTACGTGGGGGATCTGGTGCACGTGATGCTGCAGGCACTCGACAACGTCGAGGTGGAAGACGGCGCAGTGAACATCGGCCTGAACCAGGCCACCTCGCTGAACCAGATGCTGGCGGCGCTCAAAGAGGTGGTCGGCAGCCTGCCTGCCATCACTCATCAGGCAGCGCGCTCAGGTGACATTCGCCATTCGCGTGCCGACAACAGTCGCCTGTTGCAGCGCTTCAAGCTTGACCAGCCGACGCCGCTGGTCGAGGGTCTGCGCCACCTGTTGGGCAGCGCCTGAAGCCAGGCGCTGCAGGAACCCGCGGTGAGACAGCGTTGAACACGGGCGCGCGTACCGCGCCTGGGCCGTGCTGGCTGTGCAGCGCGCCCTCTCGAGCGTGTGCAGCGCGCGTCTGGCAAAGGCGGGTTCGGCCACACGCAGAAACGACAACGCCCCACACCTGGCGCAGGCCAGGGTGGGGCGTTGTCTTGAGCGGCTAGATCAGAACTTGTAGCCCAGACCGACCATGTAGACCCACGGGTCGACTTCCAGGTTGACCTTGGTCTTGCCCACGCCCAGCGCGCTTGGGCCATCGATGGTGGCCTTGGTGTTGATGTCGACGTACCAGACGGCGGCGTTGAACAGCAGCTTGTCGGTGATCATGTAGTCCATGCCCAGCTGGCCGGCGAGGCCGACCGAGTTTTGCAGCTTCATGTTGCTGAAGCCCTGCTGCTTGCGCGAGCTGCTCAGCTCCTCATCGAAGAACAGCGTGTAGTTCACGCCGATGCCCGCGTAGGGCTGGAACTTGGACGAGGACTCCATTGGGTAGTACTGCAGCGACAAGGTCGGTGGCAGCTGCTTGATGTCGGCCAGCTTGCCGTCGAGGCCGCCGCCCAGGCCCTTCACGCCCACGGTGTGCTTGAACGGAGTGGCTGCCAGCAGCTCGATACCGACATGCTCGGTGAGCATGTAGGCGAATGCCAGGCCCAGCTGGGTGTCGCTGTTCAGCGTGGCTTTGGTGCCGGAGACCTTGGCGCCATCGAGCTTGAGCTCGCCGCTGTCTTCGTTGGGCGCCGTGGTGATGGCGCCGGACCGCAGGATGAAATCGCCAGCCTGGTGTGCGTTGGCAACAGGCGCTGCCAGCGCCAGGGCAACGAGCGAGGCGCCGAGCAAGGTCTTGTTCATGGGTGCTCCGAAAGGACGTGATGAAGTGAATGGCGCCATGGTACGGAGCAGCCCGCAGAGAAAGGTTGACGCAGCTCAACAAAGCTTTCTGAACGGATGGCAATGGGCCTACTTCAATTCATACGCGTAGATCTTTTCGGCCTCCATCTGATACCCGGACGCCGCCAGCTCGCTGCTGATGGCGGCCACCTTGAGCGTGCCCTCGATCCAGTAAGGCTGGTAGAGGTCTTCGATGCGCACCCCCATTTCGCTGAAAATGTGCACGATCTGGTTCGATGGCGGCGGTGGCACGTGGATGCAGGCGCCGTAATAGGGCACCAGCAGGAACTCGGTGGTGCGGCCTTCCTCGCTGACCTCCAGCGGCACGATGTAGCCCGGCAGCTTGATCAGTTGCCCATCGAGCGCCTTGACCACCGGTGCATCGGGCGCTGGCTGTTGGGCCGCAGGCGCCGACTCGGCAGACAACGCATCGCTCAGTTGCGACAGGTCGTGCAGCGGCGCCAGTTGCGGTTCGATGATCGGCGCGCCTTCGGGGATCAGCGCCGGCCAGTCCAGCTCGCGTGGGTCGCTCGCCCAGGCCATGCTCGCCAGCAGGACCAGCATCAGCAGGCAGACGCGGCAGGCCGACAGGCGCAGGCGGCCGCTGGCCCAGGCACGGCTTGGCTCAAGCGCCCTCATAAGTGAATCGACAAGCCGTCGGCCAGCGACTGCCGGTAGGCGCGCCAGGCCGGCACGCTACCCATCAGCAATGCTGCGCCAAGGATGATCGCCAGCAGCGTCCACTCGTGTGTGCTGGGCCATGCCAGGGGCAGGTACAGGCCGTAGTTGGCCTGCACATAGCCTTGGGCCAGGGCGATGCCCGCATACAGCAACCCCAGCCCGGCGACGATGCCGGCGACCGCCAGCGCCAGCGCTTCGAGCACCAGCAACCCGGCGATGTGCCAGGGACGTGCCCCAACCGAGCGCAGAATGGCCATCTCCCGGCGGCGTTCGTTGAGGCTGGTGAGGATCGCAGTGAGCATGCCGATCAACCCGGTCAGCACCACGAACAGCGAGACCACGAACAGCGCCTGCTCGGCGGTGCCCATCAGGCTCCACAGCTCTTGCAACGCCACCCCGGGCAGAATGGCCAGCAGTGGCTCGCTACGGAACTCATTGATTTCCCGCTGCAGCGTGAAGGTGGCGATCTTGTTGTTCAGGCCCAGCATGAAGGCGGTGATGGCCGCAGGCTGCAGGTCCATCGCCCGCGCCTGGTCGGCGCTGATGCGGCCGGCACCACGGGCCGGTACGCCGTTGTGCCAGTCGACGTGGATGGCCTCCATGCCGGCCAGGCTGATGTGCAGCGTGCGGTCGACCGGGGTGCCGGTGCGCTTGAGGACGCCCACCACGGTGAACGGTTTGTCTTCATGCTTGACCAGGCTGATGGCGGCCACACCATGGGCCAGCACCAGACTGTCACCAAGCGTGTAATGCAGGGCGTCGGCCACTTCGGCGCCGAGCACGACCTCGAACGGATCGCTGGCGAAGGCGCGGCCCTGGGCCAGGGCGAGGTTCTGCCGGTGGCCGTATTGATAGTGCTCGAAGTACGCCTCGCTGGTGCCCAGCACACGGTAGCCGCGGTGCGAGTCACCCAGGGAAATCGGGATCGCCCACTTCACGCGCGGGTCGTTGGCGTAGTGCTGGAAGCTGTCCCAACGGATGTTGTTGGTGGCGTTGCCGATGCGAAACACCGAGTACAAGAGCAGATTCACCGACCCGGAGCGGGCGCCGACGATCAGGTCGGTGCCGCTGATGGTGCTGGCGAAACTGGCGCGTGCTTCGGTGCGCACCCGCTCCACCGCCAGCAGCAGGCACACCGACAAGGCGATGGCAAAGGCGGTGAGCAGGGCCGTGAAGCGCCGATTGGCCAGGCTGGCCAGGGCTAGGCGGAGCAGGTACATCAAGCCTCCTGAGGCGTGCTGGCGCGGTTGAGTTCGGCCAGGGACAGGCTGCGGTCGAACAGCGGCGCCAGGCTCTGGTCATGGCTGACGAACAGCAGGCTGGCGCCGGCTGCGCGGCATTCCTCGAACAGCAAGCGGATGAAGGTCTCGCGCGTGTCGGCGTCCAGCGCCGAGGTCGGTTCGTCAGCGATCACCAGTTCTGGCTGGCCGATCAGCGCGCGGGCAGCGGCCACGCGCTGTTGCTGGCCGATCGACAGCGTGTCGGCGCGGCGCGCCTGCAGCGCAGGGTCCGCCAGCCCCAGGTGCTGAAGCAAGGCGGCAGCGGCTTGGGCGATGCTGCCGTGCCGTTCGCTGGCCCGTTGCGCACGGCTGCGGGAAAAGCGGCACGGCAGCTCGACGTTTTCCCGTACCGAGAGAAACGGCAGCAGGTTGAACTGCTGGAAGATGTAGCCGGTGTGATCGACCCGAAAGCGGTCCCGCGCGCCTTGGCTCAGTGCGGCCAGGTCCTGGCCGAGCAACTGCACGCTGCCCTGCTGCGGCCGGCTGACGCCGCCCAGCAAACCTAGCAGGGTTGTCTTGCCGCTGCCGCTGGGGCCTTTGAGGAACAGCGTTTCACCGGGCTGCAACTGAAAGCGCGGGATGTCCAGCAGCGCCGGTTGGCCGGGCCAGGCGAAGCGCAGGTCGTGCAGGTCGATCAGCGGCGCGCTCATTCAGAAGGCGACCACGGCCTTGGCCGGCGTGCTTTCCACACCTTTCTGGCCATTGGCGCCGATCAGTTGCACGTTGATCTTCTGGGTGGCGGGGAAGGCCTTGTACAGCGGCGCCAGGTCGATCTGGGCGAGCTTCTCGGGGGTGGCGCAGGTCAGCTGGTAGTGCGCATGCACATCGGCGTGTTGGTGGTCGTGGTCGTGATCATGGTCGGCGTCGTCATCGGCATGGGGGGCATCGCCGAACAGCGGGCTTTGCAGTTCCTGCGACTCTTCCTTGCACCCGGCAGCCTTGGCCAGACCGAACAACGTCAGCGGTTGTTCAAGGGTTTTCCGGGCAGCGGCGACCTTGGCTTTGTCGGCATCGCTGCTGGCGGCATGCTCGAAGCCCACCAGGTTCATGGCCGGGCTGGTCAGCTGCAGTTCCAGAGTATTGCCGTCGACCACCGCGTTGAGGTTGGCAACGCCATGCTCATGGGCGGCCAGAGTGCCATGGGCATGGTCGTGCTCGTCGTGGGCGTGAGCTACGGCAAGGGGCAGCAAGGCAAAAGGCAGGGCGAGCAGCAGACGACGCATGGGCGACTCCAACGAAGATGGCAATGTGTTTCGCAATGTTATAACAGGTTTTATCGTGAGCGAAAGCCTGCTTGGCGCACATTTCATGTCGTGGGAGCATGGGGGCATTGTTCCCTTGAGAGAGACCGAGCTTGTGAGAATTCGCGGACAGATCGGCCCATGGCCAGTGGACCTCAGCATCGAGCTGGAGGCTGCCGAGTGGGCGCAGCTGGCGGGGGTGGTGCACATGCCGGAGGGTGCAGCGAGCGCACCCACGCAAGCGACGCGGTCGGCGCCCGTTGTGCAAAGCGACGACGCCTTGGCCGCGGCCAAGCGGCTGCTGCAGGCAGAAGGCCCGCTCAACGGTCCGCAACTGCTGGAGCGTCTGGAGACCTTGGGCGGCAGCACGGCCGGGGGCAAGCGCCTGTTGTTCAGGCTGCGTCATGCAGCAGGGGTGAAGGTGGACAGTGTCGCCGATGCCCCTCTGTACCGTTGGGTTGGGCCAGAGGGGGCGCTGTGACTCAGTAGAGCAGGGCAAACAGCTTGCGGCGGTAGACGGTCACCAAGGGGTGATCGTTGCCCAGGAGTTCGAAGACCTGCAGCAACGCCTTGTGCGGCAGGCCTTCTTCGTAGCTGCGGTTGCGCTGGAACAGCTTCAACAGGCCGTCGAGGGCCGCCTCGTACTGCTGGCGCGCCAACTGCTGGATGCACAGCTGGTAGGCGGCTTCGTCATCGGCCGGGTTCTGTGCAAGGCGGGCTTTGAGGTCGGCAGCTTCCGGCAGGCTGGCGGCCTGACGCAGGAATGTCAGTTGCGCCTTGGCACCGGCCAGGGCGGCCTTGTGCTCATCGGTCTTGACCGCCTCGAGGACCGTCCCGGCCTCATCCAGCTCACCGCGTTCTGCCAGGCAGCGCGCATAGAGAATCAGGCCCTGGGCATTGCTGTTGTCTTCGGACAGCAGTTGCTTGAGGGTGGCCTCGGCCTCGCTGAATCGGCTTTCGGCAAACAAGCCATGGGCGTGCTCAAGTGGCGATGCCGTGGGTGGCGGCGGCATTTGCACGTGGGGTTCGAGCAGCGCGCGGATGCCGGACTCGGGCTGTGCACCGGCAAAGCCGTCGACTGGCTGGCCATCCTTGAACAGCACCACGGTGGGCAGGCTGCGGATGCCGAACTGGCCAACGATCTGCTGCTCGACATCGCAGTTGACCTTGGCCAGCAGCAGTTCGCCCTGATACTCCTCGGCGATTTTCGCCAGCAGCGGCATCAGCGCCTTGCACGGCGCACACCACTCGGCCCAGAAGTCCACCAGCACCGGCTTGTGGAACGAGTTCTCGATGACCGACTGCTGAAAATCGGCATCGGTGGCATCGAAGATGTATGGCAGGTCTGTATCAAGCGCTTGGCTCATGGTGGTTCTCACTACCCTGGAATCGTTTCACTATAAAGGCTCGCGCGTCGCGTGGTACAGGCTGACCCGGCGGAATTCGTGCGGCTCGGCCAGGTCAGGCAGCGTCAACGCTTCGAGTACGCCCAGCGGGCGGTACAGCGGGTGGGTGAAGTCACGCACCCTGGAGTCGGCGACCAGCGCCTGGCGGCCTCGGCTGAGGAACTGGTCGAGCAGCGGCAGGTTGGCGCGGTCGTACAATACGTCGGCCACCAGAATCAGGTCGAAGCGGTCGGCTTGGGCGAAGAAATCGCTGCTATAGCCCAGGGTCACATCGTTGAGCCGGGCGTTGGCGCGGCAGGCATCGAGCGCCAGAGGGTCAAGGTCACAGGCCACCACTTCAAGGGCGCCGGCATGGGCAGCGGCGATGCCGGCAACGCCTGAACCTGCGCCAAAATCCAGCACGCGCTTGCCGCGCACCCAGTCGGGCCGGGCTGCCAGGTGGCGCGCCAGTGCCAGGCCGCTGGCCCAGCAGAAGCTCCAATAAGGTGGCTCGTCGAGGATGCGCCGGGTTTCGTCCTGGCTGAATGCGCGGTCCATGTTCTGCTCATCGAGCAGCCACAGGCGCAGATCGGTGCCGGGCAGGGGGCTGACGCACAGACGCGCTTGGCCGATCAGCGCGCTCAGGGCTGCTTGCAGGTGTTGCACGGGCACATCAAGGCGCCTTCTCGAATTGCAGCGGCCCGGTGATCTGGGTTTGCGCCTGGGTGATGCGCAGTGAGTCCATGTGCAGGATCAACTGCCCCGACTGGCTGGCGCGACCGCGCAGCTCGACCCGCGCGTTGGCCGGGAAGGCCTCGGGGTTGAAGCGCAACTGATAAGGCAGCGGCTGGCCGGTGCCGGTCAGGTTGCTGCTGGCGAGCAGGCGTTGCGGGCGGCCCTTGTCGTCGATGACCAACAGCGCCAGCTCGACCTGAGCTCCGGGTGGGATGTCCATCAATGAGCCACTGAGCTGGCGCTGGAAGGCGGGCAGCGGACCGGGGTCGTCGGGCAGTTTCTGGCTGACCTTCGCCGGTGGCGCGGCGGGGGGGTGTTCAGGCTTGGGCTTGTCGCTGCCGCAGGCGGCGAGCAAGGCGGCGCAACACAGCACAAGGAGTGCTCTGGGGTGCATGGGGTAATCCTTCACGGGCAGATTTCAGTGATGGTAAACCCTTTGGCTTGTCTTGCCAGTGGGATGCGCTACCATGAGGCCCCCTTTTTTCTGTTGCCTGCCACCATGCACTGTCCCTTTTGCGGTGCCAACGACACCAAGGTCATCGATTCGCGTCTGGTCGCCGAAGGCGAGCAAGTGCGGCGTCGGCGTGAGTGCCTCGCGTGTGGCGAGCGCTTCACCACCTTCGAGACCGCCGAGCTTGTGCTGCCCAGGCTGATCAAACAAGACGGCACCCGCCAACCCTTCGATGAAGACAAGCTGCGCGCAGGCGTGCAACGGGCCCTGGAAAAGCGCCCGGTGAGCATCGAGCGGCTGGAAGCGGCCCTGGCCCATATCAAGCACCAGCTGCGCGCCACGGGCGAGCGCGAGGTCAAGTCGCTGGTGGTGGGTGAGCTGGTGATGGCCGAGCTGCGCAAGCTCGATGAGGTGGCCTATATCCGCTTCGCCTCCGTTTACCGCCGCTTCCAGGACCTGGACGAATTCCGCGTGGAAATCGACCGCCTGGCCCGTGAGCCAGCCAAAGAGTAAGCATGCCCAGCCAGAATCCAGCCCTCGACGCGTACTACATGGCGCGGGCCGTCGAACTCGCCCGCAAGGGTCTGTACAGCACCCATCCCAATCCCCGTGTGGGCTGCGTGATCGTGCGTGACGGCGAGGTGGTCGGTGAGGGCTGGCATGTACGCGCCGGCGAGCCACATGCCGAAGTGCATGCGCTGCGCCAGGCCGGCGCGCGCGCGCGTGGCGCCTGTGCCTACGTAACGCTTGAGCCGTGCAGCCACCATGGACGTACCCCGCCGTGCGCCGAGGCGTTGGTCAACGCCGGTGTGGCACGTGTGGTGGCGGGCATGCAGGACCCTAACCCGCAAGTGGCAGGCCAAGGCCTGGCGCGCTTGGCGGCGGTCGGCATCGAGGTCGCCAGCGGTGTGCTGGAAAGCGAAGCGCGTGCGCTGAACCTCGGTTTTCTCAAGCGCATGGAACAGGGGCTGCCTTACGTGCGCGCCAAGCTGGCCATGAGCCTGGATGGCCGCACCGCCATGGCCAGCGGCGAGAGCCAGTGGATCACCGGGCCCGCCGCCCGCGCCGCGGTGCAGCGTCTGCGCGCGGCCGCCAGCGTGGTGCTGACCAGCGCACAGAGCGTGTTGGCCGATGAGGCCCGCATGACCGTGCGCGGCGCCGAACTGGGTCTGGACGACGAACTCACCGCGTTGGCCCTGTCGCGGCCGCCGCTGCGGGTATTGATCGACGGGCGTTTGCGCCTGCCGCTGAGCGCGCCGTTCTTCCAGGCCGGGTCTGCGCTGGTGGTCACTGCCGCTGAAGACGATCCGCGCTATGCCGAGGCCGGTCACCGCCTGCTGCGGGTGCCGGGCGAGGCGGGCCAGGTTGACCTGCGCGCGTTGCTCACCGAGCTGGCCGCGCAAGGCGTCAACGAGATTCTGCTGGAGGCCGGCCCGACACTGGTCGGTGCCTTTGCCCAGCAAGGCCTGATCGATGAATACCAACTGTTCGTCGCTGGCACCTTCCTGGGCTCGAGCGCCCGGCCTTTGCTCGACTGGCCGCTGAGCCGGATGAGCCAGGCGCCGCGACTGAAGATCACCGGCATGCGCGCAGTCGGCGACGACTGGCGCATCATCGCCGTACCGCAACCGGCCAGCGACGTATAATGCTCGGCTTGCCCTGCGCAGCCCTGTTCCCGAGGAGGACACCATGTTCACCGGCATCATCGAATCGATTGGCTCCATCCGCAGCCTGACCCCCAAAGGCGGTGACGTGCGGGTTTATGTGCAGACTGGCAAGCTCGACCTGGGCGACGTCAAGCTGGGCGACAGCATCGCGGTCAACGGCGTGTGCCTGACCGCCGTGGAACTGCCGGGCGACGGCTTCTGGGCTGACGTCAGCCGCGAAACCCTCGCCTGCACCGCCTTCGTCGACCTCAAGGCCGGTAGCCCGGTCAACCTGGAAAAAGCCCTGACCCCGACCACCCGCCTGGGCGGCCACCTGGTCAGCGGCCATATCGATGGCGTCGGTGAAATCATCTCGCGCAGCGATAACGCCCGTGCCATCCAGTTCCGCGTGCGAGCGCCCAAGGACCTGGCCAAGTACATCGCCCACAAGGGCTCGATCACCGTCGATGGCACCAGCCTGACGGTCAATGAGGTCGACGGCGCTGAGTTCGAGCTGACCATCGTCCCGCACACCCTGTCCGAAACCATCATGGCCGACTACCGCCCCGGGCGTCGGGTCAACCTTGAGGTCGACCTGCTGGCCCGTTACCTGGAGCGTCTGCTGCTGGGCGACAAGGCCGCCGAACCGAGCAAGGGCAGTGGCATCACCGAAAGCTTCCTGGCCGCCAATGGCTTCTTGAAATCCTGAATGAATTGAGAAGGGGGTGCCGCGTGGCGCTCAACAGCATCGAAGAACTGGTCGAAGACATCCGCCAGGGCAAAATGGTCATCCTCATGGATGACGAAGACCGCGAGAACGAAGGCGACATCATCATGGCCGCCGAGTGCTGCCAGGCCGAGCACATCAACTTCATGGCCAAGCACGCCCGTGGCCTGATCTGCATGCCGATGACCCGCGAGCGCTGCGAGACCCTCAAGCTGCCGCTGATGGCTCCGCGCAACGGTTCGGGCTTCGGCACCAAGTTCACCGTGTCGATCGAAGCCGCCGAGGGTGTGACCACCGGTATCTCCGCCGCCGACCGCGCGCGCACGGTGCAGGCTGCCGCCGCCCGCGACGCCAAGGCCGACGACATCGTCAGCCCTGGGCACATCTTCCCGCTGATGGCCCAACCGGGCGGCACCCTGGCTCGCGCTGGGCACACCGAAGCTGCCTGCGACCTGGCACGCATGGCCGGGTTCGAGCCCAGCGGCGTGATCTGCGAAGTGATGAACGACGACGGCACCATGTCGCGCCGCACCGAGCTGGAGCTGTTCGCCGCCCAGCACGGCATCAAGATCGGCACCATCGCCGACCTGATCCACTACCGCATGATCCACGAGCGCACCGTTCAGCGGGTCGCCGAGCAGCCACTCGATACCGAGCTCGGCCCGTTCGAGCTGGTCACCTACCGCGACGCCGTGGAAGGCGACGTGCACATGGCCCTGACCCTGGGCACCATCAGCGGCGACGAGCCGACCCTGGTGCGTGTGCACAACATGGACCCCTTGCGCGACCTGCTGCTGGTCAAGCAACCGCACCGCTGGAGCCTGCGCGCGGCCATGAGCGCCGTGGCAGACGCCGGCAGCGGCGTGGTGCTGCTGCTGGGCCATCCGCTGGATGGCGACGTGCTGCTCTCGCACATCCGCGAAAGCGCCGGCGAGCTGCCGACCAAGGTGCCGACCACCTACAGCACCGTTGGCGCGGGTTCGCAGATCCTGCGTGACCTGGGCGTGCGCAAGATGCGCCTGATGAGTTCGCCGATGAAGTTCAATGCGATATCCGGATTCGATCTGGAAGTTGTAGAATACGTGCCCTCCGAGTAACACCAGGTGCCGGCAACGCCCTGAAACTCGAGTCCGAACCCTGTCGAGGCCGCCTATGGGCGGCCTTGTTACTGAATATGAGATTCCCCGAATGAACCTGAAGACCATCGAAGGTACCTTCATCGCCCCCAAAGGTCGCTATGCCTTGGTGGTTGGCCGTTTCAACAGCTTCGTCGTCGAAAGCCTGGTCAGCGGCGCTGTTGATGCCCTGGTCCGTCACGGCGTGAGCGACAGCGACATCACCATCATCCGTGCTCCGGGCGCGTTCGAGATCCCGCTGGTGGCGCAGAAGGTCGCCCAGCAAGGTGAGTACGACGCGATCATCGCCCTGGGCGCCGTGATCCGTGGTGGCACCCCACACTTCGAGTACGTGGCCGGTGAATGCACCAAGGGCCTGGCTCAAGTGTCGATGGAGTTCGGCGTACCGGTGGCGTTCGGCGTGCTGACCGTCGATTCCATCGAGCAGGCCATCGAGCGTTCCGGCACCAAGGCCGGCAATAAAGGCGCCGAGGCTGCACTGTCGGCCCTGGAAATGGTGAGCCTGCTGTCGCAGCTGGAGGCCAAGTGATCAGCGACGAAAGCGATCGTTTCAACCCGCGCGATCCGCAACCTGCAGACGCCGGCAAGCCCTCGAAAAGCGTCAAGCGCCGTGAAGCCCGCAAGCTTGCGACCCAGGCGCTGTACCAGTGGCACATGGCCAAGCACTCGCTGAACGAAATCGAAGCGCAGTTCCGGGTCGACAACGATTTCGCCGATGTCGATGGCGCCTACTTCCGCGAAATCCTGCATGGGGTGCCGGCAATCAGTGGCGAAATCGACAAAGCCCTGGTGCCGTGCATGGACATGGCCCTCGAAGAGCTCGATCCGGTTGAGCTGGCAGTGCTGCGGCTGTCCACCTGGGAGTTCATCAAGCGCGTCGATGTGCCGTACCGCGTGGTGATCAACGAAGGCGTCGAGCTGGCCAAGGTGTTCGGTGCAACCGACGGGCACAAGTTCGTCAACGGTGTGCTCGACAAGCTGGCGCCGAGCCTGCGTGAAGCCGAAGTCAAGGCCAACAAGCGCTGATCCTGGCGCTGTCGCGTGATGGGTGAGTTCGAGCTGATCAATCACTACTTCGCTGCCGCGCCCTGTGCGCAAGGCGGCGAGGGTGTGGTGCTGGGCATCGGTGACGACTGCGCCCTGCTTGACCTGCCGCCCGGCGAACAGCTGGCGGTCTCTACCGATACGCTGGTGGCCGGGGTGCATTTCCCGGCGCTCTGCGATCCCTTTCTGCTCGGTCAGCGCTCGCTGGCCGTGGCGGCCAGTGACCTGGCGGCCATGGGCGCCCAGCCGGTGGCATTCACCCTCGCGTTGACCCTGCCGGATGTCGGCGCCGCCTGGCTCGAAGGCTACGCCCAGGGCCTGCAGCGCATGGCCGGGCACTGCGGCCTGAGCCTGGTGGGTGGCGACACGACGCGCGGGCCCCTCAGCCTGACCTTGACCGTAATGGGCCGTGTTCCGGCCGGCCAGGCGCTGCGCCGCCGTGGCGCCCAGCCGGGCGACCTGCTGTGTGTCGGTGGCGCGCTGGGCAATGCAGCCGGTGCGTTGCCGTTGGTGCTGGGCACCCGCCAGGTGGCCGACGACATCGCCGAGCCGCTGTTGGCGCACTACTGGTCGCCCACCCCGCAGTTCAGTCTGGGCCGGCAATTGCGTGGGCGCGCCAGCGCAGCGCTGGACATTTCCGACGGCCTGCTCGCTGACTGTGGCCACATTGCCAAGGCTTCGGCGGTGGCGCTGCAGATCGACCTGGCGCAGGTACCGGTTTCGCCGGCGTTGGTTGCGTTGCTGGGGCTGCATGCGGCGCAGCAGACGGCGCTCAACGGCGGCGACGACTACGTGCTCGCCTTCACCTTGCCACCCGCCCACCTCGCCGCGCTGCAGCGCAGCAGCACCGCCTGCCACGTCATCGGTCGTGTGCTCGCGGGGCAGGGCGTTACCGTGCGCGACGCCGAAGGCCGCGACGTCACCCCCACTCAGCGCGGCTATCAACACTTTTCAGAGGCACCGTGACAGCACGTACCGGGCGGGCTGGGTATCATGCTCGACGACATCCTGGCAGGCGTCTTTGCCTGTTCGGCGTGCAGGCGCTGGTAGGGATGGTTGCCGAGGCCTTGTAGCGGCGGTCTTGAGACGCTGCATCGCAAGCACAGCGGTAAACGCTCGGGACGCTGCTCGACGCTACCTGCGTAAAAGCGCATTCCGAGGCTATGCTGCAGCCGGCTGCGTGGTGATGGGCCCCCCTTCAGGAACGGAGTCGAAGCTGATGAGAACGGCATGGCTGGCGATGCTGCTGATGTTCAGCGCAGGCCTTGCGGCGGCCTCGCCGCCTGCGCAGGTGCGGCTGGTGAGCGAACAGTGGCAGGCCTACACCGAGGCAGACGGCTCGGGGCTTGCCTGGGATGTGTTGCGCAAGGTATTTGAACCGGCAGGGGTCAAGGTGCGGGTGCAGAGCGCGCCCTATAGCCGGGCGATAGGCCTGGTCAAGCGCGGCGAGGCCGATGCCTGGGTGGGCTCCTACAAGCAGGAAGATCCCGACAATCGCTATCCGCGCTGGCACTTCGACATGGATCACATCTATGCCTTGGGCCTGGCCAGCAGCCCGGTGCCCACCCTTGAGAGCATCGGTACCTACCGGCTGGCCTGGGTCCGCGGGTATGACTACGCCCGTTACTTGCCCAACGTGAGCGATGGCCGCGAGGTGCAGCGCCGCCAGGGCATTCTGCCCATGCTCGAGCACGACCGCGTGGACTTCTACATCGACGCGCTCACCGAGGTCGATTTCGTGCTCAACCAATCGCCCCAGCCGCAGCGCTTGCGCCGAACCCACATCGCCGAACTGCCGTTGTACGTCGCATTCGCCAACAATGAGACCGGCCGGGCGCTGTGCGATCTGTTCGACCAACGCATGGCGCAACTGGTGCGCAGCGGCGAACTGAAGCCGATCTTCGAGCAGTGGAAACAGCCCTATCCCTTTACCACCAACAGCCAGCCGCAGTAGGCGCGGCTGGTCTCGGCCTGCGCACAGGTGCCGGGTCTGCTGATACAATCGCGTCAATGTGAAACCTCAAGTTACCAATCAGGAGCACAACGTGCCCGTCGTCTTTGTTGCCGCCTCTAAACTCCCGACGCCTTTTGCAACCTTCACCCTGCACGGCTTTCTCGACGAAGCCACGGGCCGCGAGCACGTCGTGCTCAGCCTGGGTGACATTGCCGATGGTCAGCCGGTACTGGGGCGTCTGCATTCCGAATGCCTGACAGGCGACGCGCTGTTCAGTCAGCGCTGCGACTGTGGCTCGCAACTGAACGCCGCGCTGCAGGCGATCGCCCGCGAGGGCCGTGGTGTGCTGTTGTATCTGCGTCAGGAGGGGCGCGGCATCGGCCTGCTGAACAAGATCCGTGCGTACGAATTGCAAGACGGCGGCGCCGACACCGTCGAAGCCAACGAGCGCCTGGGTTTTGCCGCCGACCAGCGTGACTACGCCATGTGCCAGCCGATGCTCGAGCACCTGGGCGTCACCTCGCTGCGCCTGATGACCAACAACCCGCGCAAGGTCAAGGCGCTCACCGGCATGAACGTCACCGTCGCCGAACGCGTGCCGCTGCACACCGGGCAGAACCCGCACAACGTGCATTACCTGGCCACCAAGGCGGGCAAGCTCGGCCACATGATGGGCAACGAGCACCAGGGCGAAGTGCCTCAGGCGTGAGCTTTCCATCAGGGCGTATCAGCACCTTGCGTGCTCGGCCCTGCGGCCTTGGACACAGTCGCGAACCTTTGGCTTCGACGGGGTGCGTGTTTCGCTTCAAGACGCGCCGTGCAGCCTTGGGCTGGGTAGCCGAAGGGGGCTGCTGAGTGCGTTGCCTGCTCTGGCTGTTGATCGTCTGCGCAGGGAGCCTGCAGGCCGAACAGCGCCTGCGGGTGGTGAGCCTGGCACCGTCGATGACCGAGCTCATGCTCGAACTGCACGCCGAGGAGCTGCTGGTCGGTGTGCTCGACGGCCCTGAGCGGCCCCCATCGTTGCGCGACCTACCTTCAGTGGGCCGCTATGGCCAACTCGATCTGGAGCGTCTGCTCAGCCTCAAGCCTGACCTGTTGCTGCTCTGGCCTGGTGCCGTACCCGGCGCGCAGCGGGCTCAACTCAAGCACCTGGGCATTGCCAGCTTCAGCAGTGATCCGCATACCCTTGATCAACTCATCGAGCAGACCCAGGCGCTCGCTGTGCGGCTGGGGCGTGCCGAGGTGGGTGAGCGTCGGGCCGGCGCGCTGCGCCAGCGCTTGCAAGCCCTGCGCGAGCGGTACCGTCGCACTCCGCCGCTGCCGGTGTTCTATCAAGTCTGGGATGCCCCGCTGTACACCGTGGGCGGTGGGCAGATCATCAGCGATGCGCTGAGCGTGTGCGGGTCCCGCAATGTCTTCGCAGACCTGCCGCAGCCGGCGCCGCTGGTCAGTGTCGAGGCGGTGTTGCAACGCGATCCGCAGGTGATTCTGGTCAATGAGCCAGGCCAGCTCGGCGCCTGGCAGTCCTGGCCGCAGCTCAGCGCTGTGGCGGCCGGGCGGGTGCTGGTGGTGCCGGACAAGGGCCTGGAACGGCCAAGCGGGCAGATGATCGAAGCCACTGCGCGCCTGTGCGCTGCGCTGGCCGCTACCGGTGCCGCTACAGGGCCGGCGTCCAGGTAGCGCTCAGCAGCCAGGTGCGGCCCTCCTCGCGGTAGCCGTAGCTGGCGCCGTCGTACTGATACAGCGCACGGCTGTAGCGCTTGTCCAGCACGTTGTCGAGCTTGAGCTGCAGGCTGAGCGCATCGCTGACCGTCCACTGCCCACGCAGACCCAGCAAGCCGTAGCCAGCGAGCCGCTCACGGTTGTCTTCAAGGTCGAAGCTGCTGCTGACGGCCTGCCAACCGCCACCCAGGCTGAACTGATCAAACTGCCGGTCGAGGTCGACACTCAACGTGCGTCGCGCGCGGCGTGCCAGCGTATGGCCGCTGTCGCGATCCCGCGGGTCGATCAGCGCCAGGCCGACTTGGCTGCGCCAGGCGCCCCAGCGCTGATCCAGGCCCAGTTCGACGCCATTGATCCGCGCTGCGGCAACGTTCTGCGGTTGCAGACCTTGAAAGACGATCGCGTCACGCAGCTCGGTGCGGTACAGCGAGGCTTCCAGGCGGCTGTTATCGGTGAGCTGGCTGCGCCACTGCACCTCGACGCTCTTGGAGCGCTCAGGCTTCAGATCGGGGTTGCTGAAGTTGGGGTAGTAGAGGTCATTGAAGGTCGGTGCGCGAAACCCTTCGCTGTAGGACAGCAACACGTCGTTGACATCGTTCAACGGCACCGTGAGGTTGGCGCTCCAACTGGTCTGGCCGCCGTACTGCTGGTTCTGGTCGCGGCGCACGCCGAGTTCGGTCGAGAAATGTTCGCCATTGAAACGGTGCTGAAGGAAGGCGGCGCGGTTCCAGCGACTGTCCTCGTTCAGCGCTTCGCTGGCGTGGACACGGTCCTGGTAGGCATCGGCACCCAGCAACAGGCTGTGCTGAGCGCCGAGGCTCAGGGTGTTCTGCCAGGTCAGTTGGTCACGGTAGGTATTGAACGCCGAGCGCTCGGCGCTGAGCGTGTCGCGGACCTGGCTGCGGTTCTCGCTGTGGCTCAGTTCCAGGCGGCTGTTCCAGTGCTCGCTCAGTTGCGCGTCGAGGTAGCTGCCCAGGCTGCTGACGGTGAAATCGGTGTAGGGCTTCTGGCCAAAGCTCTGCAAGCTGCTCGGGTCGAAGCGGCCGTAGGGGTTGTCGTACTCGCTGCGGCCCTGGCTGTTCAACAGGTTCAGTCCGGCCTCGAAGCGTTCGTTGAACGTGTGGCTGAGGCTCAGGTTCAGCGAACGGTTGCGGTAGGCCTCGTGGTCGCCATCGCTGGCAAACGAGGGGCCGGTAGCATCGATGCCAGCGGTTTCGTCGAGGCTGGCGCCGAGGTTGAAGCGGGTGGCGTCGTTACCCCCTGACAACCCCAGGCTGCGCTGCCAGGTCTGCTGGCTACCGGCGGCCAGGTGCAGGCGCGGTTGCAGGCCAGGGCCGCTGCTGCGCCGGGTGAAGATCTGGATCACCCCGCCAATGGCGTCGCTGCCATACACCGCCGAGCGCGACCCGCGCAGTACTTCCACCCGTTCGATCTGCTCGACATCGAGAAACTGCAAGCCGCTGTCGCCCGAGGTGGCGTTAGCGATGCGCACGCCATCGACCAGCACCAGCGCCTGCGCGGTCTTGGTGCCGCGGATGAAGATGCCCGGCACGCTGCTGCGCCCACCCGTCGGCGCGACCTGTACGCCGGGTGCGCGGCTGAGCAGGTCGGTGACCCCCGAAGGTTGCAAGCGGTCGATGTCGGCGCGGGTAAACACGCTGCTGGCGGCGCTGCTGGCACTGCGCGACTCGACCACACGGCTGGCGGTGATCACCACCTCATCGAGTTTCAGCGCTTCGTTGCGGTCAGGTTCGGCGGCCAGCAGGGTGCTGGGCAGGCACAGCAGGGTGGTGAAGACGGGGCGTTTCATGGGAGATCCGTTCCATTGGGCAGTCGGTGCCGTTGACCGTCAACCGCCCTCGGAAGAGGGCGGGTCGGCGCGATGACGATGCTGTGCGCGGGGCACGTGAAGCCACACCGCCGAAGCGTTCTGGGGAAACGCTAGAGCCCCAGCTTGCCCATCCGCGCCCGTACGGCCGCTTCGATGCCGGCCGCATCCAGGCCGCACTCGGCCAGCATCTGCGACGGTTTGGCATGCTCGACATAGGCGTCGGGCAAGCCCAGTTGCAGCAGCGACTTGAGCACCCCTTCGCGGGCCAGCAGCTCGCCAACGGCGGAGCCTGCACCGCCCATGATGGCGTTTTCTTCGAGGGTGACGAACAGGTCGTGGCTAGCGGCCAGTTCCAGTACCAGGGCCTCGTCCAGCGGCTTGACGAAGCGCATGTCGACCACGGTGGCCTCCAGCGCCTCGGCCACCTGCAAAGCCTCGGTCAGTTGCACGCCGAACACCAGCAGGGCGACCTGGCGGCCTTGGCGACGGACCACGCCCTTGCCGATTTCAAGCGGCAGCAACTCGCGGCTGATCGGTGCATTCGGGCCGGTGCCACGTGGGTAGCGCACAGCGGCTGGGCCGTTGTGCAGATGCCCGGTGGTCAGCATCGCGCGCAGCTCGTTTTCATCGCTCGGGGTCATCACCAGCATGCCGGGGATGCAGCGCAGGTACGACAAGTCGAAGCTGCCGGCGTGGGTCGGGCCGTCTTCGCCCACCAGCCCTGCGCGGTCGATGGCGAACAGCACATCGAGGTTCTGCACGGCCACATCGTGGATCAGTTGGTCATAGGCGCGCTGCAGGAACGTGGAGTAGATCGCCACCACCGGCTTGCTGCCCTCGCAGGCCATGCCGGCGGCGAAGGTCACCGCGTGCTGCTCGGCAATCGCCACATCGAAATAGCGCTCCGGGAAGCGCTCGCTGAACGCCACCAGGTCCGAGCCTTCCTTCATCGCCGGGGTAATGCCGACCAGGCGCGGATCAGCCTCGGCCATGTCGCACAGCCACTGGCCGAACACGCTGGAATACTTGGGCCCGGTAACGGCCTTGGGCGCCACCGGCTGGTCGACCGGCTCAAGCTTGGTAATGGCGTGGTAAACGATCGGGTCCACCTCCGCCGGTGCGAAGCCTTTGCCTTTCTTCGTCACCACGTGCAGGAACTGCGGACCCTTGAGGTCACGCATGTTGCGCAGGGTGGCGATCAGGGTGGGCAGGTCATGGCCGTCGATAGGGCCGATATAGTTCCAGCCCAGTTCCTCGAACAGCGTGCCCGGCACCAGCATGCCCTTGGCGTATTCCTCGGTGCGGCGGGCAATTTCCCAGGCACCCGGCAGGCGTGACAGCACTTTCTTGCTGCCCTCGCGCATGCTGGCGTAGGTGCGGCTGGAGAGAATCTTGGCGAGGTAATTGGACAAGCCGCCAACATTGCGCGAGATCGACATATCGTTGTCGTTGAGGATCACCAGCATGTCGGCGTCGACTTCCGGCGCATGGTTCAACGCCTCGAAGGCCATGCCGGCGGTGAGGGCGCCGTCGCCGATCACGGCAATCGACTTGCGTGCCTCGTTCTGCAGGCGGGCGGCGATGGCCATGCCCAGCGCAGCGCTGATCGAGGTACTGGAATGGCCGACGCCAAAGGTGTCGTACGCGCTTTCGGCGCGACGCGGAAAGGCCGCCAAGCCGTCTTTCTGGCGCAGGCTGAGCATGCCCTGGCGACGGCCGGTGAGGATCTTGTGCGGATAGGCCTGATGGCCGACGTCCCACACCAGGCGGTCGTCAGGCGTGTCGAAGACATAGTGCAGGGCGATTGTCAGCTCGATGACGCCCAAGCCGGCGCCGAAGTGCCCCCCGGTCTGGCCCACGGTGTAGAGCAGCTCCTGGCGCAACTCGTCGGCCAGGGTCTCTAGGTCGGCTTCGGCCAGACGGCGCAGGCCGGCGGGCGTATCAGCGCGGTCGAGCAACGGCGTGACCGGGCGTTCGCGGGGGATCTCTTGAAACGTCGTGGGCATCAGGCGAGTCGTTATTGGTTTGAAGACGCGGCAGTTTACCCCATTGGAGGAAAAGCTGCCCATGGACAGGGCACCGCTCGATTGCTAAGGCAGGCCGCGGGTATTCACGGGCCAGCTGGTCGCCGGCAGGGTGCAGACACTGTGTGAAAAGCCCCGAGGCTGCGTTAAGCACAGTCCCAGGCATCCGCCTGTTTCGCCTCGCCTGCCCTGCGTTTCAGGGCATTCGAACCGAGCCCGGCACGGACCATCGTCAGCCTGGCAGCGATCAGTGACGCCGTTCGACGATATAGCGGGCCAGCGCACGCAGTGGCTCACCGCGCTCACCGAACCCTTCCACTGCGACCAGTGCCTGGTCGCGCAGTTCGATTGCAAACGCCTTGGCGGCGTCGAGGCCGAGCAGAGCAGGGTAGGTGGGTTTGTCGCGGGCGATGTCAGCGCCCTGGCGTTTTCCCAGCGTGGCGGTATCGCTTTCCACGTCGAGGATGTCGTCCTGCACCTGGAAGGCCAGGCCCACGGCGCGGGCGTAGGTTTGCAGCGCGCTCAGCTGCTCAGGCGCGGCCTGGCTGCTGGCCAAGGCGCCCAGGCGCACACTGGCTTCGATCAGCGCGCCGGTCTTGTGTCGGTGCATGAAGGCCAGCGCGTGCGCGTCGAGCTTGAGCCCGACCGAACCCAGGTCGATGGCCTGGCCGCCGACCATGCCGGCCGGGCCGGCGGCATGCGACAACGTCTGCACCATGCTCAGGCGAATGGCCTCGCTCTGCGGGCTCAGGCGCGGGTCGAGCAGGGCACCGAAGGCCAGGCTCTGCAAGCCGTCGCCGGCCAGGATAGCGCAGGCTTCGTCAAAGGCTTTGTGCGTGGTGGGCTGGCCGCGGCGCAGGTCGTCATCGTCCATGGCCGGCAGGTCGTCGTGCACCAGTGAGTACGCATGGATCAGTTCAACCGCGCACGCTGCGCCATTGGCCAGTTCGGCCGGCGCGCCGAGGGCTTCGCAGGCGGCATAGGCCAACAGCGGGCGCACCCGCTTGCCCCCGTTCATCACGCTGTAGCGCATGGCGGCGTAAAGGCGCTGGAGTTCGGGCGAAGGGGCAGTGAACAGCGGTTCCAGAGCTGCATCGACGCGCGCCTGGCTGGTGGCCTGGTAGGCCGCGATCATGCTTCGGGCTCCGGGTCGAACGGGCGCGCTTTCAGCTCGCCATCACGCTCCAGAAGCATCTGCACTTTCTGTTCGGCCTGGGCCAGGGCGTCCTGGCAGTCGCGAGTCAGGCTGATGCCCTTCTCGAAGGCCGCCAGCGAGTCTTCCAGCGACAGCTCTTCGTTCTCCAGGCGCTCGACCAGCGTTTGCAGGTCGGCTAGGGACTGTTCGAAATCGATGGAAGTTTTCTTACGGGCCATGGCGACATTCTCGAGGCTTTGTCTATAACGGCGGGACACTAGCAGAGCGCGGCAGGGCTAGCAAATGACGGGGCGTCATACTTTGTCGCACTTTCGCGCGCTGGACGGCCTGCTTTCCTATTGATTTTTCAGATTCGGCTTTGTTGTGAGCGTTTATAGCCTCTGCCATACTCCCGCGCGCTCTGGCCTGCACCTGAGCGCCCGGTGTTCCCTCCCTTCTCGATGTTACGTAACGGACTGCGTTGTGAGCTTCCTTTCGATCGAATTCGGCCTCTGTTTCATCCTCTTCTTCATGCTTTATTGGGCCCTGGGCGGCTGGCCCCGGCTGCAGAATACGCTGCTGCTGGTGACGAGCTACGCCTTGGTCGCCAGCTTTGGCCTGGCCTCGCTATACACCCTGGTGGGCTACAGCGCGCTGGTGTATCTGCTTGGGCGGCTGGCCGGTCGCTACCCGGGACGCTGGTTCAACCCCGTGTTGCTGCTGATCCTGGTGTTGGGGGCGTTCTACCTGTTCAAGTACCAGACGTTCTTCGCCGAAAGCGCGCAGGCCGTGTTCGCCGACCTGGGGCTGTCGATGTCGCTGCCAGTGCTGGAACTGTTGGTGCCGATCGGGCTGTCGTTCTATGCCTTTCATTCGGTCAGCTACCTGGTGTCGATCCATCGCCGTGAGCTGACGCCCGCCGCGCCGCTGGACCTGGCCTTGTACCTGGCGTTCTTTCCCAGCGTCATTGCCGGGCCGGTCAATCGCGCCAGGCACCTGCTCGGGCAGATTCGCCCGCCCCAGCGCCGCGAGGTGCTCGAACCGCAGCGGGCGCTGGGGCTGATCGCCCTGGCAATCGCCAAGCTGTTCTTTTTCAGTGCCTGGCTGGGCAGCCTGTGGGTCGATCCGGTGTTTGCCACACCCGGCAGCTTCAGCCCCGAGCAGATCCTGCTCAGCGTGTATGCCTACAGCTTCCTCATCTATTTCAACTTCAGCGGCTACACCAACTTGGTCACCGGCATCGCCTTGCTGCTCGGCTATCGCTTGCCCGACAACTTCAATGCGCCTTATGCCGCACACAACCTCAAGGAATTCTGGGAGCGGTGGCACATCAGCCTGTCGCGCTTCATTCGCGATTACGTGTACATCCCGCTCGGTGGCAATCGGCACGGTGCAGGGCGCGGCAATCTGAACCTGTTGCTGGCCATGCTGGTGTCCGGTTTATGGCACGGCGCGAGCCTCAACTTCATCGTCTGGGGGGGGCTGCATGGGCTGGGGTTGGTGCTGTACAAGCTGATCCGGCCACAGGCCTGGGGCTTTTCCAGGCTGCCCGGCGCAGGCGTGCTGGCGCGGCTGCTGACCTTCCACTACGTGGCCCTGGCGTGGATTTTCTTCCGTTGCGCCACGCTGGAAGATGCCTGGGACATGCTCACCGGGCTCACGCACCTCAGCGTGGCCGGTCTTGATTCCAGCACCGGCGCGCTGCTCTTGGCCTTCGTCCTGTTCGTGGCGACGTATCCACAGTGGCTGGCGATGCTGCGCCAGGGTTTTGCGGCCAGCCAGCGTCTACCGTGGCAGCTCTATCCGGTGCCACTGGGGGTGTTCATTTCGCTGGTGATCTTTGCTTCGCAATCGGGTGTGCCGGGGTTCATCTATGCCAGTTTCTGATCAACGCCCGGTCACGTTTGGCGCGGTCCGGACCTTGTACGCCATGCTGCTGGTCAGTGCCTTGCTGTTCTGGCTCAACCAGGATTCGATCACCCTGTACTGCCAGCAGAAGTACCACCAGAGCTGCGAGGTGCCGGGGCTCGGACAATCATCGCTATGGCGCGCCGGGGGCAGCCTCAGTGGGGCACTGGCCGATGGCCGCGACCATTTCGTCGCAAGCTTGGCGCAGCGCGTGCAGGGAGAGCAGGGAGTGCAGGGCCCGGTGCCGGTTGAGCTGCCGCCGACCATGCCGGTGGTGACGGTGGATGTCAGTGCGCCGCCGGCGTCGGCGCCATTGCCAGGTGCTGCCATGCCGATTACCGGACCGGCGCCTGAGCCGTCGCAGAGCCGCCAATGGCCGAGCGGGGCGTCAGTGCCAGGGCCGGCGGCCGCTGCGTCATCGGCCGTTGCATCAGGGCCGCTGCCGGCGGCTGCGCCATCCACCGCGGCACCTGCGCCCGTACTGGCCCCTGCCTCTTCAGCTAGCGCAGTCGCCGCCTTGCAGACCCCCCAGTCGCCGCCCCCGGCACCCGCTGCTACCCAGGCGCTGGCCACCCTCGCCGAGGGCGATGAGGTGTTTCTGGTGGGCGACTCACTGATGCAGGGCGTGGCCCCGCACCTGGCCAACAGCCTGCTGCGCCGGCACAAGATCCGCACCCTCAACCTCAGCCGGCAGAGTACTGGCCTGGCCTATCCAGGGTTCTTCAACTGGCCCAGGACGGTCACCGACACCCTCGCGCAAAACCCCCGAGTGCGCCTGATGATCGTGTTCCTCGGCCCCAACGATCCGTGGGACATGCCGCAGGGCAAGGGCAAGCCGTTCGTGTATTTCAAGTCACCGCAGTGGGAAATGATCTACCGCGAACGTATTGACGCCATTCTCGAACAGGCCCGCGCGCGGCATGTGCAGGTGATCTGGGTCGGGCCGCCGAACATGGGCACGCCGCGGCTGTCCACGGCCATGGCGTACTTGAGCGGTCTGTATCAGCAGCAGACCGCGCTGTATGGCCAGCACTTCGTTTCCGCCAACCCGTTTCTGGGCTATCGGGACGAGCAGTTCTCAGCGACCGTGCAGGGCCCTGACGGCAACCCCGTCAAGGTGCGCATCGACGATGGCATCCACTTCACTATCACGGGCCAGAAAATGATCGCCGCACAGCTGCTCGGCTTGATCGGCTTTTCTGGCCTGACCGTTACAGGACACTGACATGCGCCTATGGCATCCCCTCGCGGCTGCGGCCCTGATCCTCAGCGCCACCCCCGGCTGCAGCGCCGATGCCGGCAAGGCGGCGGCAACGCCACCGGCCAAGCCCGTGGCTGCCAAGCGAGCCGCGGCACCGCGCGACAACTTCGCCATCCTGGCCAGCAAGCTGCGCAATGCCAGCCGCGCGCCGGTGAGCATCGTGCAACTGGGCGATTCGCACACTGCCGCCGACCTCTTCAGCGGTGAACTGCGCACGCTGCTACAGGCGCGCTATGGCGACGGTGGCATTGGTCTGGTCCCGGCCAGCGCTGTGCCTGGCATTCGCAATGACCGGGTGATCATCGATAGCCCGCCGCGGCAGTGGCAGTTGGTCTCGGCGCGCAACCAGCAGAGTGATCAGTTCCCGCTGGGCGGTTACCTGTCGCTGCCGCAGGGCAACCAGGCCAGCGTGAGCCTGCGCGCGCGCCAGGATGACGCGCAGCGCTACCGGGTGTCGGCGCTGTATCGCGCCACCGGTAGCGCCAGCGTGTGGTTGGCCGGCGGGCAGCGGCGCAGCTTGCCCGCCACCCAGGGGCAATGGCGCGTCGGCCCGGCGCTGGGCAATCTCGCCTTGCCGTTGCAGATGAGTGTGCAGAAGCCGGAAGGGCTGAGCCTGGGCGGCTGGTACCTGCAAAGCCAGAAAAATGCGGGGGTGATCTATTCCACGCTGGGCATCAACGGCGCACGCCTGGAGGTGGTGGATAAATGGCAGCCGGGCTGGCAGGACAGCCTCAAAGCCTTGCGCCCTGACCTGCTGATCTTCGCCTACGGCACCAACGAAGCCTTCGACGACACCCTCGATCTGGCACTGTACGAAAGCCAGATGGACGCCACCCTGACCCGACTGCGCCATGACATGCCACAGGCCGCGATCCTGCTGGTCGGCCCGCCGGATTCGATCAAGCAGCGCCGCGCCAGCAGTTGCGCCGCACGCCAGCCACAACCGCTGGCGGCGGTGGTGCGCATCCAGCGCCAGTTGGCGCGCAAGCATCACGCACAGTTCTGGGACTGGCAGGGCTACATGGGCGGGCCCTGCTCGATCAGCCGTTGGCAGGCGCAAGGCCTGGCACGGCCAGATCTGGTGCACCTGACCGCCGATGGCTACCGGCAGAGCGCCAACGCGCTGTTCAGCTTCCTCAAAGGCCCGTTGGCAATGTAACCGGCCCGGCACGCCAAGGCGCGTGCCGGGCGCGGGCTCACACCGCCAGCGCGGCGTGCTGGCGCATGGCCTCGCGGTACTGTGCCAGCTCCTCGATGGTCAGCACGGGCAGTTGATACTGCTGGGCGTACACCCGCACCTGCTCGCCACGGGCCATGCTGCCGTCCGGGTTCATCAGTTCGCACAGCACCGCGGCCGGGCGCAGCCCGGCCAGGCGTGCCAGGTCGACCGAGCCCTCGGTGTGGCCGCGTCGGGTCAGTACCCCGCCGTTGCGCGCGCGCAACGGGAACACGTGGCCAGGGCTGACGATGCGGCGATCCTGGGGGGTCGAATCCAGTGCCGCTTGAATGGTGGTGATGCGGTCCTGGGCCGAAACCCCGGTGCTGACCCCTTCGGCCGCCTCGATGGTGACCGTGAAGCCTGTGCCATGCCGGGCCTGGTTATTGGCGACCATGGGTGCCAGCCCCAGTGCATCGACGGTGGCCTCCTCCAGGCACAGGCAGACGATGCCGCTGCAGTCGCGAATCATCATGGCCATGGTCTGCAGCGAAAGATTTTCGGCGGCGGCGATGATGTCCGCTTCGTCCTCGCGGTCGTCATCGTCGAGCAACAACACCGGACGGCCGGCCTGAAAGGCGGCGATGGCCGCAGAAACGGTGGGGAATTGCGGGGTGAACATGGAAACGCTCCTCGTAACAGATCGATGAACGTCTCGGGGCGAACAAAATGCGCGTGCAGGCGCCCACAGCGGCACCTGAAATACGCCTTCTTTCATCCGGACTATGACCGTCGGCTCTGGAGTCTCACCAGATCTGCTGACCTCCGACAGGGTCGGAGCGCTCGCGGGCTCATCTTTCGATTTACCGCCGGTGGGGAGTTGCACCCCGCCCTGAAGACCGGCCCAGCATACAGGGAAGCGCTACCGGTCTGGCAAGTGGCCACGGGTACGACCTTGGCCGGGGTGCCCATACCCGCTTGAGCAATCCCTGCCTCCACGCGTATGAAAACATCCCACGCCTCATAGGGCATTTCCACCTGCAACGGGGCAGAGACCCTCCCCCCTGCATGAATTTCACTAAAGATGCTTTGAAAAAGCCTCACTGGCTTGCGCGAGAACCGCTCCCTACACTGGCCAGCAACCACGGCAGTGCAAAAAACATCCGCATGCTTGAAAGAGACACGGCGTTGCACTGAAACCATCTCAAGGGATTAGGGTGTCAGACCAACATGGCCAACGACCTTTCATTCGCCATCAAGCGCATACGCTTCGATGAGCACTACCAGCCCGCCGACAACACGCGCATCACGACCAACTTCGCCAACCTGGCGCGGGGTGACAGCCGCCAGGAAAATCTGCGCAACACCCTGCAGATGATCGATAACCGCTTCAATGCACTGGCCCACTGGGATAACCCCAATGGCGACCGCTACCGTGTCGAACTTGAAATTATTTCAGTCGAGATGAGTGTTGCCGGCCACTGTGCAGACAGCGCGCTGCCATTGATCGAGATCCTCAAGACTACCGTTGTCGATCACCACACGGCCGAGCGCTTCGATGGCATCGTCGGCAACAACTTCTCCTCGTATGTACGCGATTACGACTTCAGCGTGCGCCTGCTCGGGCACAACAAGGACCGCAGCACCTTTAGTGCGCCCGAAGATTTCGGCGACCTGCACGGCACGTTGTTCAAGCGCTTCGTCAACTCAGCGACCTACAAGGCCTGTTTCGGCAAACCGCCGGTCATCTGCCTGAGTGTATCGAGCAGCAGGACCTATCAGCGCACCGAGAACCAGCATCCGGTGCTGGGCCATGAGTACCGGCAGGACGCGTACTCATTGACCGACGAGTACTTTCGCAAGATGGGCTTGAGCGTTCGGTATTTCATGCCGCCAAACAGTGTCGCGCCGTTGGCGTTCTATTTCTCCGGGGATCTGCTGGCTGATTACACGCACCTGGAGCTGATCAGCACCGTCAGCACCATGGACACATTCCAGAAGATCTACCGCCCCGAGATCTACAACGCCAACTCGGCTGCGGGCAAGTCGTACCAGCCCAGTTTGCAGCACCAGGATTATTCACTGACGCGCATTGTTTACGACCGTGAAGAGCGCAGCCGCCTGGCCATCGAGCAAGGTCGGTTTGCCGAAGAGTACTTCATCAAACCCTACGGCGCTTTGCTGGCGCAGTGGTCTGCTCAGTCCGCGTGCTGATCCGCTATTCAAACAAGGCGTTCAACCATGAGTAAATTGCTTCCCACCTCCACCGCCGGCAGCTTGCCAAAACCTGCTTGGCTGGCCGAGCCCGAGACCCTCTGGTCACCGTGGAAACTGCAGGCCGAGGGCCTGATCGAAGGCAAGCAGGATGCCCTGCGCCTGGCCCTGCACGAACAGCAACAGGCCGGTATCGACATCGTCAGTGACGGTGAGCAGACCCGTCAGCACTTCGTCACGACCTTCATCGAGCACCTGGACGGCGTGGACTTCGAAAAGCGCGAAACCGTGCGCATTCGCGACCGTTACGACGCCAGTGTGCCGAGCGTGGTGGGTGCTGTTGCGCGCCGCCGGCCCGTGTTCGTCGAGGACGCCAAGTTCCTCCGTCAGCAAACCGATCAGCCAATCAAATGGGCCTTGCCCGGGCCGATGACCATGATCGATACGCTCTACGACAACCACTACAAGAGCCGCGAAAAACTCGCCTGGGAATTCGCCAAGATCCTCAACCAGGAAGCGCGCGAACTGCAAGCCGCGGGCGTGGACATCATTCAATTCGATGAGCCGGCGTTCAATGTGTTCTTCGACGACGTGAACGAGTGGGGCGTTGCGGCACTGGAACGGGCTGTCGAAGGGCTCACGTGCGAAACCGCCGTGCACATTTGCTACGGCTACGGCATCAAGGCCAATACCGATTGGAAAAAGACCTTGGGCTCGCAGTGGCGCCAATACGAACAGGCGTTCCCGAAGTTGCAGCAGTCCAGCATCGATATCATTTCGCTGGAGTGCCATAACTCCCATGTGCCCATGGAGTTGGTCGAACTGATTCGCGGCAAGAAAGTCATGGTCGGCGCGATCGATGTGGCCAACCACACTATCGAAACCCCCGAGCAAGTGGCCGATACGCTGCGCAAGGCGCTGCAGTTCGTCGATGCTGACAAGTTGTACCCGTGCACCAACTGCGGCATGGCGCCGTTGCCGCGCCACGTGGCAAACGGCAAGTTGCAGGCGCTGAGCGCAGGTGCCGACATCGTTCGCCGCGAGCTGTCCCGCTAAGCAGGGGGTGGCTGCCGCCTGCAACAAACGGCAGTGGCTCCAACCCTGCGGCGAGTCGGGTCACGTCGTGCATTCATCGTTCAGGTCCGAGCATGTCTGTTGCCCGCGTCGCCATTGAACGCGCGCACTGTGGTGAGGGGCTCGGCTGTTACGCTCATCATGTGGAGCTCAATAGCGAACGTCACGCCGAGCACCAGGCGGGCGATCACACCTCAGCGTGCTGGATGGGCTGAAGGCCATGCACGTACAACACGGCCCAACGCGCAGCCGTTGCGGTCGTTCAAGGGGCAGTATTGCAGCCTCGCCGTCGCACCCTACGCTTGATCGATCCCAAGGTTTCAGGCCCGCAGGCCCGCAATAAACTGCCAAGTCGTTCACACCTGCAGCCATCGCGTTGTGATTGCGGGCCAGTTTCTTGTCGAGCGCGGTCAAGGCACTTGGCACGTCGGCGCTGAATTCGTCTAATGCAGGTCGTCTGAATTTCGAGGATTGAACAACATGCTGACATATCGCAAATGGGCCGCCGCCCTGGTCGCCTCACTGGCCCTGCTGAGCAGCCTTGCCCACGCCGAAGATCGCCCGCCGGTGGCCGACAAGGTGGTGGCCTATGCCGGTGAGCAGGGCGTCAAGGTATGGACCTTGCGCATCGGCGAGCGCAGCGCCAACGAGGCACTGGTGCAGATCGAAGGCGTCGATCACGACTGGAACATGCGCATTCAGAAAATGCAGGTCGAGAAAACCGCCAAGTACACCCGCTACTACACCACTGTCGATGGCCAGAAGTATGCAGCCTTGGTGATTCAGGGCTCGGACAGCTGGGCCGCCAGCGAGCTGTACCTGCCGGGTGAGCCCAACGCGCTGAAGATCGGCTATTCGCAGGGCTTGTCGGAGCAGGGCAATGCGCAGGCGTTCCTGACCGACTACCTGAACGAGAAAAAGTGACGGTCCAACGCACGCCAGGGCGTGAGTGCCCATTTGCCAGGCGCCGTTGCGCGTCATCCTGAACAACCTCCCTGCGCCCCCGGGTGTGCGGGGGTTGTGCAGGTTGGAGTACCCACGCATTCGGTAGGCCTGGCGAGCACCGGCTCAACGAAAGCATCGCTGGCACCGCCCTCGTGCCGCGCCCGTGTGATGCCCTTGTGGCTGGATGTGCACCATGCCGTGTCTGGGCAATTGGGAAACATCCCGAGTGGTATCGATGATGTCCAGCGGGCACATGGGCGCGCCTCGTACGGCGGCTTGTGGGGTTTTTATCTGATACGTCCACAGCCGCTTATTGCGCTCTTGGAACCATGACCAATGGCGATACCACCTCGAGTGTTTTCTGGTCACCGGTGAATGGCCCGAACTCGCCCATGGTGACCATTGCCGCAGCCTTCAGCAGTGCCGCGTCCAGATTGGCGTCTCCGGTTTTTTGCTTGAGCCGGGCTTGAGGTGTGCCATTGGCCGAGGTGAAGGTGAACATCACCTTTGCGCTGATGGCCGTGCTGCCTTCGGTAGAAGCCTTCATGGCCGCGCGCACATGGGCAACGTTGAGGCGCTCTCTGACCTGCGTCACCAGCCCTCGCACCCAGATCTGCTGATACCGCTCTCGCTGTTGTGCGTTGAGTGATTGGCCCTGCGCACGCAGCCGGCCCATTGCATTCCAGGCGTCGTCCTGGAAGTGGCGCATGGTGTCGGTATACAGCTCCATGGCGCCGGGTAGGTCCTGTGCACCTCCCCGACCGTGTTCCAGCAAGCCGGCGAGCCTTAGCGCACCTGCTGCGCCAGACAGGCCATAAAGCGTGCGCGCTTTGGCGTAATCGACCGGCTCCCCCTCGCCCTGTTCCGCCATGTGCCCCAGCACAGCGTGGATGGCGGGGTCGACCAACGCCAACTTGGCAAACAGCGCGCGTGCCCTGGCAAGGTCCTGATCGACGCCGTAGGCGTCACCGCCGCGATACATCATGGCCAGGGCTGCCATGCACGCAGGATTGCCATCCCCGGCCCGTGCTTTCACAGAGTCGAAGGTCTCGGGATCGATCGGTGGATTGGCGGTCTGCAACACGCACTGCACGCTGGCGATCCGGTCTTGATTCGCAGCCGCCGGGGCTTCACCTGCGCGCTGGCTGAGGGTCTTGCATCCGGTGGCTACAACGATCATCAACATGAGCAACAGCGGCGTGTGCATAGCGTACGTGTACCCTGATAAGTGAGCTGAACCGCACGCGGTGCGATTCGAGCCAGCAGCGCGGTGGCCGTTGTAGAAGGGCCGTTGAATCGCACCGCGCACGGCCTGAAGAGGTCGAGCACCTTAAGAGGAAACATTGAATGGGCACAGCTTATATTCGTTACTTTCTTGCCACTTTCTTTGCAGAACGTTCCGGTCTGTCAGACGCTGACGCGATCCAGGCGTATCTGCAGGCATTGACTGCCAGTGGCCGAAAAGAAGAGTTACATTGCGACCTGATCGACGCCTTCGATGATGAGCACACGTGTTGGCAAGGCCTGTTCTGGAACGACGCCTACAAGGTCAAGCAGTTTCCCGATCAAGCGCAGGCCCGAGCCTATGCGAGGGAGGTGCTATGGGAACCCTTGTTCTGGCCCGAGCCCTCGGCGGTTGCGCCAAGGCGTTCCACAGACGTTAAACACGATCTGCCACCCTGAGCTCGCTGTCGCATGGCCATGGCGCGACCCTGGACGGTGGGCCCACGTGGCTGCGCGAGTCGTCAGCGCCTTCAGCGCAAGCCGATGGCCAATAGTGGGGCCGCAAGACGATGTATCGCGATGGGGCATTGCGCTGGGTGGTGGCGCAATGGCCGGAACGGGCAACGGGACGATGACGTACGTTGTTATAAACAGCCAGCACGACTAATATCGCGAACACTTCTCATTAGCTGCTGTGCCGCGTCGGGTCTTCCATGTCATCCCCTCATGCCCTCGATCATTCTGTACACCGTCTGTACCTGCAGCATTCTCCATGGCTGCTGAGGTTCCTCGGTCGAAGGCTCGGCAACCGCATGGATGCGCCCGATCTGCTGCACGACACGTTCATGCGGGTGCTGGGCCGACCGTGTCTGTCCACGGATGAAGCCGGTGAGCGGTCGTTTCTTGCAGCCATTGCGAGCGGCTTGTGCATCGACCGCTGGCGTCGTCAGGAGGTGGAAAGAGCGTACCTCGCCGTGCTCGCCAATCAGCCAATCGCGGTGCAGCCTTCACCGGAGCACAGCGCCCTGGTGCTGGAAACCCTGGTAGAGGTCGATGCGATGTTGGCCAGCTTGCCGATGAAGGTCCGCGAGGCGTTTATCCTGGCTCAGCTCGACGGCATGCCTTACCACCAGATCAGTGAGCGTCTGGGCGTGAGCGAACGCATGGTGAAAAAGTACATGGCCCAGGCGTTCGTACATTGTGCCGTGCTGGGCGCTGAGCTCGACGGCGTGCTGGTGGAGTGACGATGGAACCGGTCAGCCGAATCCGCCATGCCACCCTGCAGCAGGCGGCCCAGTGGTACCTCACCTTGCAAGAGCGCGATTGCCCTGAAGCGGTGCATGAGCAATGGCGGCATTGGCTGGCGCAGCACAGCGAGCATCAGGCCGCCTGGCACTACGTGGCGGGTGTCGGCGAGCGCTTCGCGCCTTTGCGTGAGCAGGCGGCGCACACCGGCCAGGTGCTCAGGCAGGAACGCGCGCGAGGCCTGACACGGCGGCAGACTGCCAAGGCGCTGGCGCTGCTGGGCGTGGGGTCGTTGCTGGGCGCCGCTGGCTGGAGGGTATCGACCCAGGCAGGGTGGACGGCGGACCTTGCCACGGGTGTGGGCGACCGGCGCCAGATCCGGCTTGACGATGGCAGCCAGCTCTGGCTGGGACCGCGTACGGCTGTCGATACACGGTTCGATCCTCAGGCCCGCTGGCTCGGCCTGCGTTTTGGAGAGGTTCTTCTGCAGGCTTCGGCCCGCGATGTTCGACCCCTGCGGATCAGCACAGACTGCGGGGAGATGGAGATAGGCTCCGGCGTAGCTCGCCTGAGTGTCCGTCAGCAGGAAGGCCATACACGGTTGAACGTCTACCAGGGCCAAGTCAGCGTTTCGACGGCGCGTGATCGGCTGCGCCGGGACGTTGCAGCCGGCCAGGGTATTGCCTTTACCGCCAGCCGATTCGATCCGCTCACCGCCGCTCAAGCATCGGGCGAATCCTGGACATGGGGCGTGCTGGCGGCCGACGCCATGCCACTGTCCGAGCTGGTCGACACGCTCGGTCGCTACCGCCACGGGCACCTCGGCTACGCCCCGGCGATTGCCGACCTTAGGGTCATGGGGACGTTTCCTCTGGACGACACTGAGCAGGCCTTGCGCCTGCTCGAAGCCGCCTTGCCCGTGCGCGTACGGCGCCTGACGGATTGGTGGGTCAGCATCGAGCCTGCGTGAACGATCAATAATTTGCCGCTGAGGTTCCCTTTTCAGAGGCTCGTTCGGTTCACCCCTATAGCACTTACTGCCTTCTGGGGATCACCATGCAGCCGCACCGCTCTTTCACGTTTTGCCTGGCGCTCTTTGCGCCCTCGACCTTTTTTGCGTTGGCGCCCTTGGCCCTGATGCCATGCGCCGCGCAGGCGAGCAGCGAACGCGGATTCGACATCCCGGCTGGGCCACTGAGCCGCGCGCTGAATACGTTCAGCCAGCAAGCCGGCATCTACCTGGTGGGCAGCGATGCGCTGGCGCAGGGCCAACGAAGCACTGGCCTGCAAGGGCGTTACAGCGTCGAGCACGGGCTGCAGGTGTTGTTGCGTGGAACGGGTCTGCAAGCGGTTGCACAGGGCGCCTCCGGGTATGTCCTGCAGCCGGCAGCGACGGGTGAAGCAGTCGAGCTGCCTACGACGACTGTGAACGGAGCTGGATTGCCGAGTGCCAACGGACAATCGGATACCGGCTATCGCGCCGTGCAATCGACGGCCGCGAGCAAGACCAGTACCTCCCTGTCTGATACCCCCCGTTCAGTGTCGGTGGTCACGCGCCAGCGCATGGACGATCAAAAGTCCCAGACCCTGACGGAAGTCCTGGGCTATGTGCCCGGAATCTTTGCACCGCCGTTCGCCGCCGGTGACGGCCAGGCGGGCGATCTGTTCTTCATCCGCGGCTTCAATGCCACCGACTATGGCTACGGGCTGCTGCGCGATGGCCTGCGGGTTCAGGGCAACCGTTACGACACCACCAGTGAACCTTACGGGCTTGAACGCGTTGAGGTGTTCAGGGGGCCGACCTCCATCCTGTACGGTGAAAACGCCCCGGGTGGCGTGGTCAATCTGGTCAGCAAAAAACCGACCCAAGACGCCCGCGGCCAGGTGCAACTCAGCTACGGCAGCCATGACCGCCGCCAACTCGGCGTGGACGTGTCCGGCCCCCTCAACGACAGTGGCAACGTATTGGGGCGCATGGTCATGCTCGGCCGCAAGTCGGGCACGCAAGTGGACCACCAGCCAGACGATCGCCTCTACCTCGCGCCCTCGTTGACGCTCAATGTCGACGATGCCAGCACCCTCACACTGTTGGGCACCTATCAGCGTGATCGCACACTGATGGAGTTGGGCTATCCCGCCGCAGGGACGTTGCTGAACAACCCCAATGGCAAGATCGACCAGGACGCGCTTCTGGGTAATCCCGATTGGGACAACTTCGAGCGGGAGACCTGGACGCTGGGTTATGAATTTGCCCATGCCTTCAACGACAGTTGGCAGTTCCGCCAGAACTCGCGGTACATGCAGTCGCGCATCGACCGGCAGGAAATATGGCCTGGAAATCTGAATAACGCCGGTTTCGGAACCCGAGTGACCAATACCGCCTATGACCGCGAGAACAAATCCATCGCCTACTCCCTGGACAACCAGGTCGAGGGCAACTTCCAGTGGGGCAGCATGAGCAACACGCTGCTGCTGGGCGCCAGCCTGGACCGCACATCGTTCAGCCAGAACTGGAACGCCGGTTTTGGCGGCACCATCAACGTGTTCGATCCGGTCTATACCGGGCCGCCCATGACGCCGACGGCAGTACAGAACGCGTTGCTCGAACAGACCCTCTATGGCACCTACACACAATTGCAGAGCCGGGTAGATGACTGGGTACTGCTGGTGGGTGGGCGTTACGACCGGGTCAACAGCAGCTACCGCAACAAGGCCGGCACGCTCAATGCGCCTGCTGATCTGGATTACTGGGACGGGCAGTTCACCTGGCAGGCTGGCCTGATGTACCAGTTCGAAAATGGCCTGTCGCCGTACCTGAGTTATTCCACGGCCTACAACCCGACGCAGCAGGTCTCGAGCATCAGTGGCCCGCTCGACCCCACGACCAGTGAACAGTATGAAATCGGTGTGAAGTACGAGCCGAGCGGTTGGAATACGGCCATCAGCGCCTCGGTCTACGACTTGCGCAAGAAAGACGACTCCCTGTACGACAGCGCAGTTGGCGACTACCGCAATGTCGGACGCAGCCGTGCCAAAGGCCTGGAGTTGGAAGCGACCAGCGATCTGACGGAGAACCTGAGCATTACCTCTGCCTACACCTACACCGATTCGCGCATCACCAAGGATGCGCCTGGTTCGCTGTTGCAAGACCGGCAGACAACTGGCGTGCCGCGCAATCAGATGTCCCTCTGGGCGAACTACCGTTTCCTCGAACATGGCCTCAAAGGGCTGCGCATCGGCGGTGGTGTACGGCATTTCGACAGCACCTTCGCCTACACCAGCCCGGCGCTTTACGGAAAGCTCGACAGCGGCGACGTCACCCTGGTCGATGCCGCGCTGGGCTACGCGATCAACGAGCAATGGCTGGCCGAACTCAATGCACGCAACGTGCTGAACAAGGAGTATGTCGCCGGTTGCAACAATGCGGGCCGTTGCTACTGGGGTGAGCAGAGAACGCTGTTGGCGACCTTGACTTACAACTGGTGATACGAGGCTGGAGAGAAGCCGATCAGCGTGACTGAGCGACTGCATCGAGGGGGTGCGGCTTCCGTCAGGCGGGGGGCCGAACAAGCGTCACAGTTCAACGCGGTAGAAACGGTTGACGCCGAACAGACCGGCGGGCCCTGCTGTGCAACCTAGCGTGCAAACACTCGTTCGTTTGCCAAACCAGCGCAGGGCAGGGCCGAAGTCGAGCAGGTGGTGTGCGGCCCGCTTCTGCGGCCTGGGCGTGCACCGCACGGCCCCAGCCTGCACCGCCTAAGGTTTGGTCGAGCGCTGCCGGCGTTGATAACCGCTGACCACGACCTGCACCAGCATCGCCACCGTGATCAACAGACCGATCTTCCAATTGGCGCTCAGCCCAAAGTGGTCACAGATCGTGCCCACGGCCAGAACGCTGATAAAAATCGAGACGGGTACCAGTAGTTTGTTCATGCATGCTCCGAGCATCGGGCCATCGGGCCATCGGGCCATCGGGCCAACGGGCATGGGCCCCTGTTTGACCGCTTAAAAAATGTTACGGACTACGACGCTTAAAACATCGTGTTGCCATTAGCTGTTTCTGCCGACACGTCCTGAATGACATCCCAGTGCTCGACGATCTTGCCCTGCTTCACACGAAAGATATCCACCACTGCCTGGCCACGGTCATTCGCGCCGTTGGTCGAATGCACGTGCAGGTAGACCAGATCGTCAGCCGTCGCACTGCGCACAATGCGTGCCCGCGAGTTCGGGTGCTCTTTGAAGAAGCCGGTGAAGTAGTCCACGAACGGTGCCTTGCCATCCGGTACATCCGGGTTGTGTTGCTTGTAGTCATCGGTCACCACCTGTGCTGCCAGTGCGACCTGATGCTGGTTGAAGAACTGCTCATAAAACTGGACCACCAGCGCGCGATTGGCCTCTTCTGCAGCCAGGTCGCGTTGCACCGGGCTGGCGAAAACGGCGGTGCTGGCAGCCAGCAATACCGACGCGGCAAAGAGCGACTTTCTCATCAGATTAACCATGCGGATGTTCCTTGCAGTAGGCCGCCGCCACGTGGCGAAGCGTGAGCCGGTCGTTGAGCGGTAAAGCGCTTTGTGCGCTGAAAGGGTAAGGCTATCAGGGGTTCTGCAGAACAGGACAGGGTTACGGCTCAACAGGCGGGCCTCCATCGTCGGTGTCAGCGGGCGTTGGCTATCAGCGGCCTTGCACCACCACCACCTCAAAAGGCTGGATCGGCACACACCGGCATGGCCCTGGGGCATCCGATCTTCTCGGCGGCCTGGCGCTGTTCAGCGTATGGCGGTTGGTAGGCACTCGTTCGTTGTTGCGCCTTGGCAGGGGTGCTCAGTCGCCATGGGCTGCCGGTGCGCTATGGCGCGTGTCCTGATCACTCTGCCGCCCGAGCCTTGCGGATCCGCTGCGCCAAGTCATACGCCTCGCCGCGCAAATCATCGAAGCGTTGATTCAACTCCGCATACCCAGGCTTCCAGGAAAATCCATTGCTGTCGTAGCGCTGCCCCAGAATCAGGTCATTGAACGAGCCCATGCCGCCGTAGGCGGACAGCAGATACCGGATGGCGTCAGGGTCGCCGTCGAGCAGGCGCGCCCTGGCCGTGCGCATCCATCGGCTCCAGTGCTGGTCGCCGTCACGCTCCAACAGCTCGGCCAGTTGTTCGAGGACATGGACCAGTGCGGGGTGTGGGGTCGTCATGCGACGTCATGCTCCTTTATGGGAAAAATGCACTGCACGGCGAAGGGCCTGCACGGCTTCGACTGCCGACAAAAGCGGGCGCTGGAATGCAGCAGGTTGTGGTTCGCGGCCCTGTCAGTCAAAGCTCGCAATTCAAGCACCGACACTTACAACGATCAGTGAACGACAGCCTGGAAAACAGGCTCACCCAGACCGCGAGCGGCCATCAAGCCTGGGCCCACTGCGGGCGGTGTGCAACCAGCCACTGTTCGAAGGGCAGCCAGACCTCTTCAGGGTAATCATCCGGATGCGTTTCATGTCCGATCGCAGCCACCGCCAAGTCCTGGATGCGGATCAGCCAGATGTCTTGGGTGCGGTGGTTACAGCCGAAAGGGCAGTACACCCTGAACAACTGATCAGGGGCCTCGAAGTGATGGGCGTAAAGCGTCGCAATTTCCTCAGGATGGTAAAGCTCGCCATCGCCATGCCTACCCGGGCCGATGCCAGTCAACAGACGGCGATAAAGGTTGGGGATCGAATAACCCAAGTGCTGTTCACAGGTGTCGATTTGCGAGTCTGAAAGGCGATTGATCAAAGCCGGGCATCCTGTCTGTGGAAAAACGGTGCCGTGATGATGACAGTCAAGGCCGGCCACTCAAAGCCTGCGTGCAAGAGAGGCCTGTGTGTGAAGGTCTGTTGAATCGCGTGTGCTGAACACAATGATTCAGCGTTTTGGCCGGCCTATCGAGTCCTGGTTTTGGCCATTATTGCTGGAGTGGTGGCATGGCATTCCATCAGGGGTTCTTCGCAGAACCTGTAGCGTCTTGTTGGGCGTGTTCAAGCCGATAGGCATGCTGTTCAAACCCATGCAGTGACCATGGGATGGCGCATTGCAAGCGATCTCGACCCGCTCTTGCAATCACGCTTCAATCCCACCAATATTGCGAATAGTTTTCATTAACGTGGGCGCCATCGCTGTGTTTCCTCACCACTCGGCACGACAAGACCCTCGCCAGCAGGCGCTGCATCGACTGTTTGGCGAGCACCACAGCTGGCTGCTCGACCGCCTGCGCCTGCGCCTGAACTGCCGCGAGGATGCCGCCGACCTCGCTGCTGAAACCTTTGCCCAAGTGGTCGCGCTGCCCGACCCGCACGCCATTCGCGAACCCCGGGCGCTGTTGAGCCTGATCGGCAAACGCCTGATCTTCGCCCGCTGGCGGCGTAACGATGTGGAGCGGGCGTACCTCGACGCCCTGGCGTCCTTGCCCGAGCCTGTTGCGCCTTCACCTGAGGAGCATTGGGTGGTGATGGAGGCGTTGATGGCGGTTGATCGGTTGCTGGAGGGGTTGTCGTCCAAGGCTCGCGCGGCGTTTCTTTACAGTCAGCTCGATGGCCTGACATACGCGCGTATCGCCGAGGAGCTTGACGTGTCGGTGACGCGCGTTCACCAGTACGTGGTACAGGGTCTGACGGCGTGTTACCGGGGCGTGTCGTGACAGATGTACCGGCAGCGGCGGCGCAGGCAATCGAGTGGTATGCGCGGCGCGCATCGGGCGCGTTCACTGAGCAGGACCAGCTTCACCTCAACCAATGGCTGACCGCCGACCCCAGCCATCTGCGTGCCTGGGACGTGTTGCAGCGGCAATTGAACCAGGCCATCACACCGCTGGTGCAGCAGCCCGCAGTCGTCCATGCGCTGTGCGATGGCGGGTACAGTCGCCGCCGCCTGCTACGCGGGGCACTTGGCCTCGGGGCGCTGGCGGTGGGCGGACAGTTGCTGACCCTGCCCGGCGGCCCCTTGCACGCCCGTTTGCGTGCTGACCTGCGCACCTCGACCGCCCAACGCCGAACCTTCACCCTTGAAGACGGTTCAACCCTGCAACTCAACGCGCAGAGCGCCGTCGATCTGCACTTCGCCCGCGGGCAGCGACACGTGCAACTGCTGCGCGGCGCCGTGCAGGCGCAAGTGCGAAGCGACCCTGCGCGGCCATTCGTGCTGGCCTGCCCGTGGGGCGAGGCCTGGCTCGACAGCGGGCGGTGTCTGCTTGCCATGCAGGCGGGTCAGCCTCAGCTGTGGGCGCTCGAAGGTGCTGTGCAATTGCGCACGCCCCATCACCATCAGCACCTGAATGCTGGCCAGGGCCTGGCGTTCGATGGCAGCCGCTGGCAAGACCTGCCGTTGCGCTACGTCGATGAGCGCAGTTGGACGCGCGGGCTACTCGAAGTGCATGACCAATCCCTGGGCCAGGTGATCGAACACCTGGCGCCTTATCATTCGGGGTTGCTACGGGTCTCGGCCGAGGCGGCGGCGCTGCGAATCTCCGGGGTATTCACCCTGGATGACACGCGCCAGGCGCTGGCTGCGCTCAAGGATGTGCTGCCGTTGCGCATCGAGACCTGGCTAGGCCTGTGGACGAAGGTCGAGCACGCGTAAATTTTTTCCCCTACCCCTGAAAAAATCTCGGGCTCGCGTCACATACCTGCTGAACGCGCCTAGTCCGCGCACTCGTTTCCGTACCTCTGCGAGCCCCCCATGCACTCCAACCTCGTTCTGCCGTTAGTTGCCGGCTGTCTGGTCAGCTTTACCCTGCAGGCGGCCGAAACCGCCCATGACTTCAACCTGCCCGCCGGTGCGGTGAGCACCGCGCTGATTACGATTGGCCAAGTGAGTGGCAAACAGGTGCTGTTCATTCCCGGCGAAGTGGCAGGGCTCCAGGCACCGGCCGTGAAAGGCCGCCTGAGCGCCGACGAAGCGGTGCGTCGGACCTTGATGGGCACCGGCCTGAGTGCGGTGGTGACTGCAAGCGGCGCCCTGAGCGTGCAGCGAACCGGTGACGGCTTGAGCCTGGACACCATCACCATCGACGCCGCCCGCCCAGGCGGTAGCGACGACGTCGGCTTTGTGGCTCAGCGCTCATCGGTCGGTACCAAAACCCCAACGGCGCTGGTAAAAATCCCGCAGTCGGTGTCGGTGGTCACCCGCGAAGAGCTGAACGCGCGCAAGAGCGACAACCTCTCCGACGCGCTCAAGTACACCCCAGGCTTCAGCAGCCAGCCGGCCAGTTTCAGTCGTGTCGCCGACGATTACACCTTGCGTGGCTTCAATGTCGGAGCGGGCACCGGCGGTATCCTGCGCGATGGCCTGAAACTGCAATCCAACCCCTACGACGGCAGCGTCGAAGCCTACGGCCTGGAACGTGTGGAAGTGCTCAAGGGCGCCTCGTCCGTACTGTATGGCCAGCTCTCGCCGGGCGGCATGATCAATACCGTGAGCAAGCGCCCGACCGACACACCGCTGCATGAACTCGGCCTGGAACTGGGCAACTACGACCGCCGCCAATACACCCTCGACCTCGGTGGCCCGCTGGATGACCAAGGCCAGTTCAGTTATCGCCTGACGGGCCTGTGGCGCGACAGCGGCACCCAGGTAGACCATGTTGACGACGACCGCCGCTACATCGCCCCGGCCGTGACCTGGAAGCCCAACGACGACACCTCGCTGACCGTGCTCGCCAGCCACCAGGACACCTACACCGGTTTTTCGCCGCCGATGAGCTACGGGCTCAGCAGCTACAGCAACACGCCCGGCTACAAGATCGAGCGCAACCAGTTCGTGGGCGAACCTGGCTACGATCACTTTTCCAACCGTATGGACACCCTGGGCTACCTGTTCGAGCACCGCTTCAACGACAACCTTGCGGTCAACCACAGCCTGCGGTACTTCCAAGCCAACACCAATTGGGACTACCTGATTCCCCAGGCCGTCAGCGGCAGCCGGCTGCTGCGTCGCTACAGCGCCCGCGAAGAGCGCTCCACCGGCTGGACGAGCGACAACAACCTCAATTTCACCATCGACAGTGGGCGCTGGCAGCACGACCTGACCGCAGGCGTCGACTACTACCACAAAACCTACGACTCACACCGCTTCATCAGCCAGACCCTGGCCCAGCTGGCGCCTTCGCTGAACCTGGCCAACCCACAGCACACCGGCGTCGGCGCCAATACCGCCGCCGACAGCGGCAGCGACTTGCACAGCAGCCAAGCCGGCATCTACCTGCAAGACCAGATCACTTTCGATGAAAAATGGGTACTGCTGCTCGGCGGCCGCCAGGATTGGGTCGAGAGCGCCACCACCACCTTCGCCACGGACGCACGCGCCACCCGCGACGACAAAAAAGCCACGGGCCGTGTGGGCTTGGTGTACCTGGCCGACAACGGCCTGGCGCCGTACATCAGCTACAGCCAGTCGTTCCAGCCCGCCAGCGTCAGCAACCCCGCCTTCGGCAACGCGTTCGCGCCGTTGGAGGGCGAGCAGTACGAAATCGGCGTGCGTTACCAGCCGCCGGGCTCCGATACCCTGCTGAGCGCTGCGGTGTACCAGCTCGACCAGGAAAATTCCCTGAGCCTCGACAGCCTCACCAACACCTACGTGCAGTATGGCAAGACCCGCTCCAAAGGCCTGGAGCTCGAAGCCAAGAGCAACCTGACCGAGAACCTGCAGCTCAGTGCCGGCTACGCCTACACCGATACCCATGTGCTGGAAGACCAGGCCGCGAGCAACGTTGGCAAACGCATCGAGGGCGTGCCGTACAACACGGCCAGCCTCTGGGCCAGCTATCGCCTGGCAAGCGTCGGCCTGGATCAGCTGCGCGTGGGCGCTGGTGCCCGCTACACCGGCACCACACGCACCACCCCGAGCGCCTATGACGGCAAGATCCCGGCCTACACGCTGGTCGATGCCTTGGTCAGCTACGATGTGGACAGCCACTGGCAGCTGCAGGCCAAGGCGCAGAACCTGTTCAACAAGAAGTATTTGTACTGCAACACCACGTGCCGGTATGGGGATGAGCGGAGTGTGTTGGGGTCGGTTACGTATCGGTGGTGATAGGGCAGGGGGGGCGGTTTGGTTGGGCTCTGTACGAAATTCGTAGAAACCCAATCATTGCCCCACAGCCTTGAGGACTTGGTGAATTCTGGTTTTCTACGTGACATCGTTAAATCTCAGGGCTTTCCAGAGCGCCTAGGCGCGCATTACCACTCCAGCGACATCTGACGCCGCTCCGCATCGGGTCTGCGCACCTCATCGCGATGTTTATCAAGCGGGTAGCTCAATGCCTGTGCCGTCCGTTCCAGCGGGCTGTATGCGCTGCAATACGAAGCGGATCAGCGTTTGAACCATCTGCACCTGGTGAGCAGTGTTCACCAGCATCGGCACGCCGGGCTCGCCGGCGTTGGCGCAGATGTATTCGTCGAGGGTGGTTTCAATGCCGGACATGAGCTCAAGGGTGTGACTCAGGGCTTCAATGGCACTCAGTTCTGGATTGATCAGGTAATAGTTGCAGGCGTGTTGAGCGTGGGGCGGATCTGGGACCGGCTTTTTCATCAGACAACTCCTTGCGGGCTTCAGAGAAAACCGCAACCCAACCTTCTCACGGGTTTGGGTGGCGGTCATACGCGGGGTGAGAAACCGAGCGAGCAAGGAGCCTCGGCCAGACCGAAGTCTGCCCGCGCATGACCACCATGAAGGGAGGCCGAACTTACTCGAGACGGGTTCTCACACCCGGTCGCCGAAGCGACGCGGTGGACGTTAGTCCTGAAGCATTTCCCCGACAACAGCGATAGTTCGGCTTGGTGTGTAGGATAATTCGCCGGCGCTTTGATCCTGAAGTATTTGGTATCAGATTCGGAAACTTCTTACAGGTTCGTGGTGGGGAGGGGTTGGGCGGGGGGCCCGTTTGGCTGAACCATGAAGGCGCATTCGGCGGCCCCTTCAAGGCGAGAGCCAGATGCATATCGTTTGTTATTCCCAAAAAAATGGAGTACCGACCGCCGCGCTGCCATATACAGACGTTTACAGGTGAGCAGGGGCGCGAAGCGTTGTTGGCAGGAGTTGATCCGATACCAGCTATGCGCAGCCGCTGCTCGAGGGCGTCAGTACTTCCTAAGCTTAGCGTGGGCGACCTCGCAACCGCTGCAAGTGGCTGCTCGCCGACAAAGACTAAGACGCAGAAGCGCTACGTCAGTACTGCGGCCGCTGCCGCATGCAGTCTGTTACCGATGCGCTCGATCAAGCGCGAGCCAAGTCGGACTTGCCAAGGTTGTTCCGCCGGCGTAAGTACCGACAAAATAATATCATCGAGCATATGTTCGGCTGGTCGAATGAGAGCCGCCGATTCGTAACTCGCTCTGACAAATTCGCAAAAGAGTTATACAGCAATGGTTTCGCCGGCCTGCTCCATGCGATGTCTACGGCCCCTTATTTCGGATAGAGCCTAGATCTTGTAGAGGTGTTTGCTTTGGGTCGAAAGCAGCCAGCCTTGAGCAGCTTCTGTCGAGCTATCGCGTTTAGGGCGGCAATCGTGCCAATAACAGACCGCAATTTCCTGTGTTGAGATGAGATGTTAAATTTTTTCCCGGTGTCTATAGCTCTTCAATCCCGGCTAACAGATAGCAGTGAAACATCGCAGGATTTAGTTATTATCAGTGACAGTGCTTGCTCTTAAATTGTTCTGCGAGGCTAATAAGTCGCGGGCTGTTAAAGGGCAGTGAACGGGTCGCCAGCTCGGCCGCCCATTCAACTGGAGTAAAAGAAAGCTTAAGATTTGAGGTCAGTAAGCCGACAAGAAATATATGTCAGTCAAATTGCTCGGCCGAAAACTAGTTGGTCATGGTGAGATTTATTTATTAGCCGTCATCTGCATCTTCTCCAACCGTCGCGTCTAGCTGCTCTCTGATAATATGGGCAACTCGCGGATCGGATATCGCATATTTGTAGACAGGTTTACCGCCCGCCTCGCTAGGCGAGTCGCCGTCACGTTTTATTAATCCTGAATTCTCCCAATCCCTAATCTTTACGCTCGCAGCAGGGGCGCTGATTTTAAATTTAGTTTGAACATCCTTGCTGACAAATTCGAGCTTTCCTACTCTATAGATCTGTTGTAGTGTAGCTCGCTCGTACCAAGTGCCAATTGTCTCTGTACAGTATCTATCGATTCCTATTTTCACTGATTCGGCATTTAGCAGGCCTTCAGTGTTGCGAGCGTCATGCTCTCGAATTATTATTTCTAAAAGTTTAATCAGCTCGCGCGGCGATGACACAGATATAGTCATTATTCGGTCAGCAGTAGCGTCGGTTGCCATGTCTTCAACAAATAGATCCAGAAAATCAAGCCTGCCATTTGAGAAATAATCAACACGCTTTGTCAGCATTTCCCTCAGTTGATCTTTCTTCCAGCTTATGTTTGCATGGCTGATCCTGTCGAGACGGATTTTATGCTTCTCGTTGAATTGATGCTGTACGGAACTCCAAAGAAAAAGAATCCATGACAGACCTTTTATTTCAACGAGTTGCGTATTGGACAGAAGGGGGTGAATTAGTTTCGCTGTTGCTTCAGAGGAACTCATGGTCGCGGTGGTTTCATCCAGTTTGTCTACCATTACACAAAGTCCGGAAAACTCGAAAACCTGACAGAACTCGACCAGTTTTATTAAGATGGCTCGCGATGTCTGTGGCGATGAGCCGACTAGGCTTTTTAAGAGTTGTTCCGCAGGACCTGAAATATCTATATCGTCAGATCCTGCCGCTCTTCTTGTAAATACGCTTAGGATCGTTGAAGTGATTTTGCTGAGCGACTCCCAGCGCTTTTCTGTCCACGCCAAGCTTTTAGTTACCCATGCGCTATTCAAAATTTCGAATGCTTCATGAGTCGATAGCTCTCGATCAAGATCATTTTTTGACAAATAAAATCCTTTCACTAGAGCGAAAATTAGCGTCTTATCTTGTGCGGTAAGGTTATTAAGCTTTTGCGCCCGTTGATCCTCTGTCAAGGATGATAACCAAACTAGCATTTGCTCGATCGAGTAAAAAGCTGTTAGCTTTACTACGTCGAGATCGGTTAGCTTATTTTGCTTAAATGGCTCCTGAAGCTCGGTAAAGTCTGTCAAATAAATCAAAAAAGGTTTTGAGTTTTCGGCTTCTGCCCAAATTTCTTTGAAAACAGTAAGCCGAGTGGCACTTTTCCCTGCTCCACGGTCCCCAAACAAAATAAATGAGCTAAGACTTTTGACTTTTTCAGATATTTTTTCTAGGTAAGGCGGTCTCACTGCATACAGGCCGATTTCAGGCTCAGTTTCCGCTGTGTGATTTTCGAAAGGATTTTGTGTGAAATTCAAGTCTTGGAGAAAGGGCAATGAGGTCATCCTTGAAATAGTCGATATCTTCTATCGATGTGGTTTGTGTCAGTGTATTTACAGCGGTGCGAACCATCAACGCAAATTCTACGTTATGCATCCCAATCTTTACATATGTCAAGTGGATAAGGGCAGCAAAGATATCTTGGGGCACTCAATCATCACTGCGGCCTCTGCTGGGGCTCGATGATCGCCTAGGCTCTGTCCGAAAAAAGCCGTCGTATACACAGCATGGCACAAGCCAACGAGACCATCGCGGCATAACTTTTTGCGAGCTTGTCGAAGCGCGTGACGATCCGGCGGTTCTCTTTCAGCCAGCCAAACATGCGTTCGATGATGTTGCGCTGTCGGTATTTGGGCCGGTCGAACAGCCTGGTTAAGCCAGACTTGCGCTTGCGCTTGCGCTTGATCAAGCGCAACGGGTTGCATTCGATATTGGTCGCGGTAGCGGCGTAGCCCTTATCGGCAAGCAGACATTTACAGCGCTTACGCGGGCGGCCACGTTGGCTCGATGGAATGCTGACCTCGTCCAACAATGATTGTGCGTAGCTGATGTCACTGGCTTGACCGCCAGAGATAAGGAAGCGCAACGATACCCCGTTGGCGTCGCAGAGCATGTGGATTTTGGTTGTCAGGCCGCCATGACTGCGGTCTAAAGCGTGATCGGGTTGATGTGACCCTATATGATGTGATGAATGTCGGCTTGGAACCGGTACGCCATTCCGTAAAGCCGTGGATGCCGTGCCGGCGTGTCACCTTGTTCGGAGGTCATTGGGGAATCGGTAAGTCGAGTCTGGCCCTAGCTATCGCTGCGCATGTGGTGTGCGGTCGGTCGTTCGCCGGCATGGAGGTTGAGCGGTCGCCCGTCCTATTTGTGAGCCTTGAAGATAAGGCCAATATTTTACGGTTTCGCTTGCGCCGGATAATCGAAGCATACCGCTTGCCGGCTGCGCAGGTGTTGGCTGGCTTGCGTGTGCTGGACGGAACTCATCGTGTTGCCGCGCTGATGACCGAAGGCGACAGCTTTGACGCAGTCCCGATCTTCACGCCGGCCTTCCGTGAACTTTCGGGCCATGCGGGAGGGGCAGGGTTAATTGTCATCGACAATGCTTCCGACGCCTTCGGCGCAAATGAGAATAGCCGACGCACCGTACGCACCTTCGTGCGCGGTTTGGCCGCTGTTGCTCGTGAGCACAATGCCGCTGTGGTGCTGCTGGCGCATATCGGCAAGGCCGCCGCCAAGGGCAGTTCCAATGGCAACAGCTACAGCGGGAGCACCGATTGGTATAACAGCGCCGGTTCGCGTTTGGCATTACTGGAAGAAGATGGGGGGATTCTGCCGACGCATGAAAAGGCCAACCTGAGCGCACGCGCCGAGCCAGTGCCCATAACGTTCTTGGATGGCGTACCTGCGTCCGAGGCTGGCACACAAGGTGACGGAGTGACCGCCGAAGACTTGGACCGCTCTGAGATCATTCGGGTGATGAAGGCGGCCCATGATGCGGGTATCAGCGTGCCGGCCAGCACTGTCTCTGGCGCTCATTCGGTCATGAAGGCGTCGGATTCGCTAACAGAGTTCGGGGTAAGTCCGGAGAGCAGCGCGCCGCACGCGCCATTACTGCGCTTATTCGTGTCGTGCACATTTGGCGCGTGGAATTCAAGACGGTCCAGCGAAAAATCCGCGAACGCCTAGAGCTGGCCAACCTGCCGAAAGTGGCGCCGAGCAGGTTGACGATACGTCAGGCCCGAGGGCTCCAAGTGCGCCGCGCCACCCCCCTATAACCCCCCTGCGCATCGGCGCAGTACATTGGGATGCTTGTGCAATCGCGCCAAGCACCAAAGGCGCAGCGCCGATCACCATCGGCGCAAAGGAGAACGTTCTTGATTTGGTTGTCAGTCCTAAACAGGCTCAGCGTCCGGTAAATCTACCTTCCGAACTCCAGCATTAAGCACAATGGTGTCCGCATTTTTAAGCGGACGCGATCACGTTTATCGTCTAGATTTTATGCGCCGACGAAGTTCTTATCCCAAAAATTTTAGAGGTCAGATCGTTCAGGAATGCCTTCAGCCTGGATGCCGTCATTAACCACGGCATTGCTTTGATATATTGACACCCTTGGCAATCGCGCCGCTTCGCAGAGGAATGAGAGATGGGAGTAGCTGAGTGGATATCGATTTTCATGGCTGTGATTGCTGTCGCTACTGCAATGGTCACATATGCCGTTTTCCGGTCGGCCACTGATCCGGTGGTGATCGTCTACGCCCAGCCCGATTTGCAGAGACCGTCAATCATCAATCTCATCATTGAAAACATTGGGCGGGGCGCGGCTCACACGATCACCTTTCGTACAAGTCGTCCACTGCCTCATCAGGCATTCGGGATTCAGTCTCCGGAGAAAATGCCGGAGGCGATGACGTTCGGCGTCATATTGGACGGGGTGCCATTTCTCGCGCCTGGACAGCGAATCTGCATCACTTGGGGGCAGTACGGAGGATTGACGAAATATATTGCCGACAAAGCTATCTGTGTTGACTCTTTTTGCTATCGGGGCCGGCGCAAGGGACTATTTGCCAAAAAGCTTCAAGCGGCGTCGAATTTGGACGTAAGGATGTTTGCCAGCTCTGAGTCCTCGGAGCATGGATTCGGACCGGATCTGGTGAAACAGTTAAAAACCCTCAATAGCACGATGACTTCGATTGATAGACGCTTGCGGGAGAGATCATTACCTGATTGATCTCGCCCAATGTGTTGGCTGGGTAGTAGCGCTGATTTGACTAGCCCTTTGCATCGGGTGTTACCAGCGCACGGCTACGTCTTGACCGACAGGAGACGACCCATTGCTGAAATTTTCAATCCGAAAGCGAGCACATGAGTATAAACTGTCCAGGTGTCAGCTCATCCTGCTTGCGCTTGCGACTCGCACTGCTTCAGTGAGCTTACTTCACCGAACGGTTGGACAAGGCCGAAGGCAGGCACCAATTGGTGGTCCGTTCTTAATTAAAACTTGATGGCAGAGGAAGCTAAGCAGGTATGACCACGACGCCCGGCTTTTGGGATATTGGCCCTCACGATCCCATCGATGTCGAAGCAACTTGGCAAGGGTTTGTGCGGTCAGTTAGCGGCCAGGTTATCGAAGACCTCGTGCCTCACCCCAGAACCTTCGAGAATGCGGATTTTCTCTTTCCCTCTGTTCCGGCGGTGGCTGAGCTTAAGGAAATCAAGACAGAATTCGAGAAATCGGATGCCTTTGTGAAAGGATACTTGTCGCTAGTACAGCGACTAGTGGACGAGGATCCTGACTGGGGTCGGAGGATCTGGGCGGGGGAGGGAGACTACCCGAACTGGTTCTCAGGTGAGGTTATACGCCTCTTCCGTCCACCAATCTCGCGAGTCCTCAAGAAGGCCAACCGTCAGATCAAGGAAACGAAGGAATACTTCAATATCGTTGATTCAACGGGTGTGCTGATCTTTGTAAATGATGGGTTCACTGCCCTTGAGCCACATCTTGTTCGCGCTCTTGCATGTAGCCTTCTGGCTAACTCTTATTCTTCAATTGACTGCTTTCTTTACATCACGGTAAATCGATATGTTGAGGTGCATGGGGGTGATGTGCCAAAATTACTTTGGCTGCCTACTTTCAGCGACCGTGTTTCAGCTTCGATGTCAGAATTTATAAACGATTTAGGGCGCAGGTGGTATGAGTTTTTGGAAAAGAAAATAGGTCAGTTCACCGTGCCTACAGAAGAAATCAAAGCAGGGCCGGTATTGTCGCGAGCTATTGTCCTACCTGACGAGAAGAGATAAGCATCGCATTATGTTCAAGTAGTTCAACCTGGCAGTACAAAGATCGGGCTAAAGGCCACTCAGCTCCGAAATAATCTCAGCAAGGACTTGGCCGGCAGCTGCTTCTCGCAACCATTCACGCGGGCTGACTGTCAACTGCTACTGCTATGGGCGTCTGCCAGAGTCGTGCAAGGTGACCTCGGCGGACGTTTACTCAGAAAACGACGCGGTGAACTTCTTAGCATGGCGGCTCTGAGTTACCTGAACCGTGCAGGGCTCGTCGGCACGGCCATGCATGCCCACGGCGTCGAGCTGCTGACCGGACTGAGTACCGTCAATGTCACCCACTCGGCCAGCGAGCCGCCACAAGTGACGGCAGTACCGGCGCCTGCACTAGCTACGACACCAGCAGTGGAGAGCTGATCGGAAACTAACTACTGAGCATTCCATCACCGAGATGATGCCGGGGATGTGTCCAATCTAACCTCGCGAAGCTGTGCAACGGTCATGTGCTCTTCGAGAAGCTTTCTATAGTCTGCGGCCTCGGTGTTCCCCAGCTCCTCGGAGCGGGTGAGAAATCTATGGGCTTTGATGGGGTCTTTCTCTACGCCTTGGCCTAAAGCATAAAGGCTTCCCATGCCTAGATAGCCCATAGCATCATTGTTGCGGCAGGCGTTCATGTACCACTCTATGGCCTTGTCGAGATTTTTCGGCAGCCCGTCGCTTCCGGTGTAGTACATGGTTCCCAGCATGCTTTGAGCAATCCCTTCGCCTTGCTCGGCTGACTTTTGGATGCTGAGGACCATTAGCGTCCTGTCCTCGTATTGTGCCCCTACTTGGCCGGCGTATATATAAGCCAACTGGAATGAGGCTTCCGAAGAGCCTTGGTCTGATGCTCTGCTCAACCAAAATATGGCTTTCTCAATATTTTTTGGCGCATCCTCGCCCTGCAGATAGGCAGATCCTGCCCGCGCTTGCATTTTTGGATCGCCTGCCTGTGCCCTGGATAACACGATGTCGAAAAAATCCTCAGCTTGTGTTTTTTTCTTCGCTCGCTCAATGGATGCATGAGCTACAGCGTTCTTATCGGTGGTCCAGCCAAGCGAATACATACAGCCTTGTATAACCTGCTTTCGTTCTTGGCCTGCCCTGATAGAAGCTCCCATGTTCATGCCATTGGCCATGCCAGCCGTGAAGGCATCCCCTGCGTTTGGATAGGCCATCACGCTGCCGGTGTAATAAGTATTTGTGGAGTATCCATTCGATCCGTATGAGTGGGCGTTCCCTGTGACTTGGTAATTCTGTAATCCAGACTGGTAGTGGCGCACCTGAGGCATTGGCACCGATCCAGATGCCACCCGTGTGCAGTAACCTTCATCAATAATACGTTGGCGCTGAAGCGCCCCTGCGTCGGTTATGTGAGGGTTGTAGTAGGTCGTTGCGCAACCGGACCGCAGAAACGAGGCGATGACAGGAAATCGTCCTTTCATATTTTGGCTTCCTTCGGGGCTAGCGGTCCCGGCCAGGTGCTATTCCATACCGGGATATCTGCATGAGACTCAAAAGCAGTAGATTTTTGTGCTGTAGATGTTAAAGCGGTAGCAGGCGACGCTGTGCGGAGGAAGACCGACGCCATCATCCCAGTACTGCCCGCTTGCGCATTTCATACTACCTCAAGCGCTTGCGCCTAGATCAAAGCCTCAGTCAGGAGAAGGCCGCTGAGCTTGTTGACTTCCACCGAACATACGTCTCTCAACTTGAACGTTGTGTGACCAATATCAGCATTGATGGCTTGGAGCGCTTGGCTCATGCGTTAGGCGTGGATGTTGCAAAGCTGCTACGTCCAGTTGAGACAGCGCCGGATTACGCTGTGTAAGGGCCGCTTCTGAACGTAGCGTGTGAGCAGATTATTACCTCTTACTTACCCCTTACTGACTCCCGACTTACCCGTTAAGCGATGCTAGCGCCATTGTCAGGCGCTGAACGCTATCGGTATGTGTGGCCCATAGAGGCGCCGGAGGCTATTTCCCTAAGGTTGGTCGGGGCGTTCTCGTCCATCGATCGCATTTTTGCTCGGAAAACTCACTATCACTGACTGCCGCCTCAACTCGTTGGTGAACTGGTCGCAGAATGGCTAGAACACAAGTCGGCCGTACTTTAGGTGTGCGAGCGATGATGCATGGCTCGGCTTTTTTACGGGCATAGCAAACTGTTTTCGGCACATGCTTGCTGAGCTGTCGTTCAAGCTTACGGGAGCGCATCACGTACTAGCGAAGTGGGGCGACAGGTGGGGGGACAAAGTCGCGATCAGAGACAAAGGTCACGATTTGCGAGGATTTCAGGCATTAAAAAGCCGGCTTGTGGCCGGCTTTAGGAGGCGGTGTCGGCTTATTTTTGGTAAGCCGCAATCGCCTTAACAGGATGGCCACAGGGACCTGAAAGAAAAAGGCAGATGCCCGTGTAGGACAGTGCCAGTTGCCTGGAGCGATGCGGGACGCACCAGGCGAACGATGCTGGCTAGCATACGGAACCAATGCCGCGTTGCCCAGCGGCAATTGCTCTACAGCGCCACTAGCACGCGGTTGAAAGCTGAGAAATGACCATCCGATCACCCCGTTCGCGCCACCACGCGCCAATGCCTGCAGTCGAGCGAGGCTAACGCCTCACCGAGCACCGTCGTCGCGCTCTGGACGGGGCGAGCGGTGCTCATCCGTTTGCCCACGCCAAAACGATCCGCTCCCACCCTTTGAGATCTGTCTTAAATACCTTCGCTCGCCCAGCCTGCAAGCTTACGTCCAGCTACCACCCCCCAGAAAAACCAACAGGAGCTTGGACATGATTTCCCGTGCTACCCCCTTCGTGCTTGTCGCCTTGATTGCAGCCCCCGGCATCGCTAGCGCGTCGAACACCATCAACTTCAGTGGTGAAGTCACCGATCAGACCTGCTCGGCAGTCGTGGACGGTAAAACCGATCCGACCGTGATTCTGGACAGCGTACCGGTCAGCGCCTTGACCGGCACGGTTGGCAAGAGCACCGGCGAAACCAAGTTCACGTTGCGCCTGACGGGCTGCGCGGCACCCACTGGCACGGATGAGCAGTTTGCCGTCGAGTTTCAGGCTGCCAACTCGACCACCGCTGGCAACCTGACCAACACGGCTAGCAGTGGCGCCACCGGGGTTGCCCTGCAACTGTTGGACGGCGCAGGCGGATCGCCTGTGAATCTGGCCGGCGGCGCCGCTGTGCGAGCGGGCAACATCGTTCTCGGGGCTGGCCAGACCAGTGCCAGCTACGACTACGCCGTGCGCTATGTCGCCGAGGCCGAGACGGTCACCCCGGGTCCGGTACTGGGCTCGATCACTTATACCCTGCGTTACGAGTGATTCCCCGGCACCGCACGCGGTGCCTCCCTTTCTACCGGGTCGTTGAGCGCGGCCAGGTTCGCTGTGGATTGAAGGCTATGTTTCCAGTGCACTCGCTTTGCCGCGCGGCGGTCTTGATCGCCCTGTTGCCGGTGTTGTTCTGCCCGTTGCCGGCTCAGGCCAGCGTCGTGATAACCGGCACCCGGGTGATCTATCCGGGTGACGCCCAGGTGAAAACCCTGCAACTGACCAATGAGGACACGTTCCCCAACGTGGTGCAGGCCTGGGTCGATATCGATGATTCAGCGTCCACACCGGACACCGCGGACGCGCCGTTCATGGTCAACCCGCCGGTGTCGCGCATTGCCGCCGGCAGTGGCCAGAGCTTGCGGCTGGTCTACACCGGCAGCGGCCTGGCGCAGGACCGGGAATCACTGTTCCACCTCAACGTGCTGCAGATTCCGCCACGCAACACAGCCACGGTTGATAAAAACCAGATGCTGCTGATGTTGCGCAATCGCTTGAAGCTGCTCTACCGCCCGGCGGGCATTGCCGGCAGCGTCGACCGTCTGCCCGAGCAACTGCAGTTCCGCTGCGTGCAGAGCGCTGGACGCTGGCTCGTGCAGGTCACCAACCCAACCGGTTTCCATGCCTCCTTTGGCAATGCCTCGGTGAGCGTTGCCGGTCGTGAATGGCCGTTGTCGGCGCAGATGGTGCCGCCTTTCGCGACCGTGGAGTGGTTGCCCGTGCAGCCCCAGGCTCTGCCATCGGGCGCCCTGAAGCTACAGGCGCAGTTGATCAACGACTTCGGCGCTCGGCTCGATATCCGCCATGACCTTGCGCGCTGAACATCGCTGTGGCCGTGTGCGTGCGCTGCTGCTGGGCAGTGTGGTGTTGCTGCACCCAGCCCTGGGCCAGGCCGAGTCGGCCTACCAGTTTGACGACAGCCTGCTGATGGGCTCCCACCTGGCAGGCGGCAACGTGGCGCGTTTCAATCGCGCCGACCAGGTCGATCCTGGGCGCTACCATGTCGATGTGTACGTGAACGGTCAGTTCGTGCACCGCGGCGCGGTCGAGTTCCGCGCACAGGGTGAGCACGTGCGGCCGTGTTTGAGCGAGCGCTTCCTGAGCCAGCAATTGGGCGTGCGTGCCACGCCGGCCGCTGCAAAGGAGCACTGTGTGGACATGAGCCAGCGCTTGCCGGGCGCTGCCTACACTTTCGACAGCGCGCGTCTGCGCCTGGACCTGTCCATTCCTCAGGCCCTGCTGGAGCTGAGACCGCAAGGCTATGTGGATCCGCAGGAGTGGGATGCCGGTAGCAGCATGGGCTTCGTCAACTACGACGCCAACTTCTACCGCTCGCGCTATGAGGGTGCAGGCACTGGCCACTCCGACTACGGCTATCTGGGGCTGAACGGCGGCCTTAACCTGGGCCTGTGGCGCCTGCGGCACCAGTCCAACTTCACTTACTCAGACTACGGCGGTAAGGCTGCCAGCACCTGGAACAGCGTGCGCAGCTACGCTCAGCGCGCCGTGCCAAGCCTGCGCAGTGAGCTGACCGTGGGCGACAGTTTCACCGAAGGCAACCTGTTCGGCAGCACCGGGTATCGCGGTGTACGCCTGGCCTCGGACGACCGCATGCTGCCTGATTCACAACGCCAGTACGCCCCACAAGTGCGTGGTACGGCCAACGGCAACGCCCGTGTGGTGATCAGCCAGAACGGCCAGAAGATCCATGAAACCACGGTGGCACCGGGTCCCTTTCTGATCGATGACCTGTACGGCACCGCCTACAATGGCGACCTCGACGTGCGGGTGATCGAAGCCGACGGCAGCGAGTCGCGCTTTACGGTGCCCTTTGCGGCCGTGCCCGAGTCAATCCGCCCCGGGCTTTCGCGCTACGCCGCAACGGTGGGTCAGGTTCGTCAGGACAACCGCAACCAAGGCGCTTTTGCCGAAGTCACCTACCAGCATGGCCTGAGCAATGCGCTGTCCGCCAACCTGGGCAGCCGTCTTGCGCAGGACTACCTGGCCCTGCTGGGTGGGGGCGTGCTGGCGACCGGCTACGGCGCGTTCGGCTTGAATACGACCTTCTCCAGCGCCACGGTAGAGAACCAACAGCGCAAGCAGGGCTGGCGCGTGGGGCTCAACTACAGCCGCACCTTTCAGCTCACCGACACCACCCTGACCCTGGCCGGCTACCGTTATTCCACCGAGGGCTACCGCGACCTCGGCGACGCACTGGGTGCGCGGCGGGCGCAGGAGCAGGGGCAGCAGTGGGGCTCCAGCAGCTTCAAGCAGCGCAACCAGCTGACGCTGCTGGTGAACCAGAGCCTGGATGGCTACGGCAACCTGTACCTGTCCGGGTCCTCCAACGACTATTACGACGGCAGAAGCCGCGATACCCAGTTGCAGTTCGGTTACGCCAATACGTGGCGCCAGCTGAGCTACAGCCTGGCGTATTCACGCCAGCAAACCACCTGGTATCGCGACAGTGCTCGCCGTTTCGACCCGACGTTGCCGCCGGATGTCGCTGCGCAGCAAGGCGGTGCTCGCAATGACGCATTGACCCTGACCCTGTCCATGCCGCTGGGAAGCACCAGCCGGGCGCCGAACCTCACCAGCATGCTCGCGCGCCGTTCGGGCGACGGCCGTGGCAGCAGCTATCAGACCGGCCTGAGCGGCAACTTCGGCGAAGACCGGACCTCAAGCTATTCAGTGGCTGCCAGCCGTGACAGTGACACCCAAGGTACGGACTGGAATGCCAATGTGCAGCAGCAGACCGCGCTGGCAACGGTGAATGCCGGTTACTCGCAAAGCAGCAGCTACGACCAACTCAATGGCGGCGTGCGGGGTGCCGCAGTACTGCACGCCGGCGGACTGACCCTCGGGCCCTATGTGGGGGATACCTTCGCGCTGGTCGAAGCCAAGGGCGCTCGTGGCGCGAGCGTCCGTGGCGGTCAAGGTGCCGAGGTGGACCGGTTCGGCTATGCCTTGGTGCCGTCGCTGTCGCCCTACCGCTACAACCCCATCGGGCTCGACCCCAAGGGCATCGATGAAGGCGCCGAGCTGGTCGAGACCGAGCGCAGGGTAGCGCCGTACGCCGGTGCGGCCGTGCGCGTGCGTTTTCAGACCCTGAGCGGCCATCCGCTGCTGATCCACGCCCGCCTGCGCGATGGCGGCTCGCTACCGCTGGGGGCCGACGTGTTCGACAGTCACGGCGTGAACGTCGGCATGGTTGGCCAGGGCGGGCAAGTCTATGCCCGCGCCCAGAACGATCAAGGCCAACTGAGCGTACGTTGGGGCGAGCGCGACGAAGAGGGCTGTCGGCTGCCCTATGACATCACCACTCACGCCCCTGCCGCGAGCCCGGCGCTGCTGCACCTGCAGGGCACTTGTCTACCCAATGGAGAAGGGGCATGACTCATTTGCTGCGGCTGCTGCCGTTGGTCCTGCTGCTGGTCGGGCACAACGCCTGGGCCACCTGTTACCGCGTGACCTACGTCGGATCGGCAACGACGACCGCGAACGATGCCATCCGTCCCGGCGAGGGCACCGCGCGGGCGTGGGATGGCGCTTGCACCGGTGCGTGCAATGGTTCGCTGGGCCTGCCCAGTGTGATCAACGTCAGCGACCCGAGCTTTCAGCCTTATCCGACCCTGATCGCCAGCGCGGTGACGCCCTTCACCCAGTACGGCTCGGCGGCCGGCTACGACCCGGAGCAGGTGCTGTACCGCTGCGCCGCCGCAGATCCGGTTTACGAGATGTTCTCGCTCAACGGCGATGACCTGTACAGCGGCTGGTTTCAAGGTGGCGACAGCGTGGGCAAATCGATCGGTCTGCAGGCTGCCTATCGCACAGCCTGGCCCAATGTCCTGCTGCGCCTGACCCACATAGAGACCGGGCAGTACCTGACCGACGTGTGGCGCGAGCGCCTTCTCACGGGGCTGGACACCGATTCGCGCGGCTTCCGGCTGGTCAAGGCCAAGAACCTCAGTGCAGTGCGGGCCGAGCTGTTCAGTGCGCCGATCGACCCTACCTACAATTACTACAGTGCCAACACGCCGTCGCAGCTCTACAGCTACCCGGAGCCGGCCGGTTACATCGCCATCAAGGGGCCCGGCCTGAGCTACCCCAATGTCGGCCAGACCCACTATGGCAATTGGGCTGGCTGGTACGCGTCCTGGCCAGGCTCGATGGCGCTGTACAACAAAGTGACGCTCAAGCGTTACCCCACCTGCGCGGTCACTACCGTGACGCCACAGGTGGTGTTCGCGACCCTCTCCGTTAATCAGATCAATGCCGGCGATAGTGTCGAACTGCCGTTTCAGGTGGGGTTCAGGTGCCAGACCGGCGTGATCAACAGCACGGCAGCCAACGGCACTGCGCTGGGGATCAAGGTGTCGGCCGGCGCGCTGGCGGCTTCAGCTTCATTGGGGCTGGTGAACGCGCAGGGTGGTTTGTCGTACCTGCTGTCCGACCGCTACGGCCAGCCGGGTGTCGCGCAGGGCGTGGGCATTCGTCTGCTGCGTGACGGCAGCCCCATGACCTTGCTGGCCAATGAGGATTCGGCCAATGGCAGCAATGCTCCGCAGCGTGGCTGGTACCCGGCCATTGCCGGCAGCACCTTGTCGATCGGCAGTGCCGAGGGTGTCACTCACTACACTGAAACCTTCCGGGCGCGTCTGGAAAAACTCACCCTCGGCACACAGCCACGCGTCACGCCGGGCCGTATCGAGGCGACTGCCCAGGTGGTGATCCGTGTGCAATAGCGCCTGGCTTGGGCTGCTCGTGATGTGCTCGCTCGTAGCGCCAGCATGGGCCGGTGTCACGGCCGAGCGCACCCGGGTGATCTTCCATCAAGGCGAGCGCGAAGCGTCGCTTGCGCTGGTCAACCAGAACAGCTATCCGGTGATCGTGCAGACCTGGGTCGACGACGGTGCGCCGGACAGCACGCCCGATACCGCGCAGGCGCCATTGATGCCGCTGCCGCCGGTATTGCGCCTCAACGCAGGACAACAGCGCAGCCTGAGGCTGCTCTACACCGGGCAGACGCTGCCGACTGACCGAGAGTCGCTGTACTGGTTGAATATTTACGAAATTCCGCCACAGGCCGACACTGATCTGGCCGAGGATCAAGCAAGGCTGACCGTCACGCTGCGCACCCAGATGAAGGTCATCTATCGACCCGCATCGCTCAACAACGACGCAGAACAAGCGCCTCGTCGGTTGCGTTTTGCCCGCCAGACCGACGGTGTGCAGGTGGTCAATCCGACGCCCTATTTCATCACCCTGAGCGGTGCGCGCCTGCGTGATGGCAATGCCCTCAGCCCACTGCCCGGCGAGTTGTTACCGCCTTTCTCGACGCGATCATTGGCGCCACATCCTGCTCAGGTGCCGCGTGGCGCAGACGTTGAGTTTGAATGGATTGACGATGGCGGCAACCTGCAGACGGCGAGCGCACCGCTGAACTGATTCCCGACGGACCACACCCCCGATGGTGGCACTTTAAGATCTGTCTCATTCAGTGCGCAGGCGCCCGGCCCTAGGCTGGCGCCAATGAAATTTTCCCACTTGCTCCCTGCCGCCCATTCGAAGCTGTCCTCTCCGCTGACAGCAAGCGCGTTGCTGCGTCTGTTCGCCTTTACCTTGGTGGCCGGTGTGTGCATCGGTGCCTATAGCTACGTGCGTGTCAGCCTCGATCAGGAAATCAGCGCCCGCCGCAGTGCCATGAACGAAGCGGTGTTCGACGCTCAGGGCTTTTTCATCAGCCGGCAGACGCTACTCAAGAGCTTGGGCCTGTCGACCGTACGGCATCCCATCGCGGCCCAGGCTTACGCCAACAGCGTGCCGGAGGAGGAGGTGCACATCATCCTCAGTGACGCCGAAGATACCTGGAGCCTGTGGCTCACCCGACGTCTGCTCGATTACGTGCGCGCCAATCAGGTCAACCTGGTGTACATACCCCACAACCCGCTTGGCCAGGTCCAGCGCTTGTTCACCTCGGCGCACGCCCCGGCCTCCATCCCGGCGGGGGTGTTGCAGCGGGTTCGCGAGACCGATGCCCAGCGCGACGAGCTCTGGCTCACAGCACCGGGGCGCCTGGATTCGCCGCTTTACCTGTTCACCCGCCTGGATGAGCGCGACGTGTCTTCCGGCTGGCTGGGCCTTGAGGTAGACGGCCCGGACCTGATCAAGGCCCTGCAGCACGAACAGGCGGGTGACTTCACGCTGCTCGATGGAAGTGGCCAACCCATTGTCAGCAACACTGCGCAGTTCATGGAAACCTCCGGTCCACTGGCTGGCGTGTCGGCTACGCCAAGCTTCGGCTGGGAAGGCGGTCACTGGCTGCCAGAGCGCCTGACCATCCGCAAGCATCTGGATTACGCCGACTGGCAGATTGTCTACAGCCTGCAGATGACCGCTCTGCTGCCAGTGCTGGCAGTGCCGATGGGGTTGGCGCTGCTGGCGTGCCTGTTGGCCACGCTGCTGACCTGCTGGCTGGTGTGCCGGATCGAACAACGGCTGATCGCACCCGCCGCTGCGCGTATCGAGGCGCTGGTGGAAAGTGAGGCGTTCTGCAGTGCGGTGATCCGTATCGCGCCGGTTGCGCTGTGCGTGCTGCGGCGCAACGACGGGATGGTGGTGCTTGAAAATCCTTTGTGCTCGCAGTGGTTGGGCCAAGACGGGGCGCGCACCCACCTGGGCCCCGGCTGGGTCGAACGCGGCGTTGACCGGGGCTGCGGCAAGAGCGGCACCGAAGAGCTGCAGACAGTGGATGGCCGCCATCTTCACCTCAGCTATGCGGCCACCCGCTACCAGGGGGAGGAGGTGCTGATCTGCGCGTTCAACGACATCACCGAGCGCAAGTCCAGCGAGTTGGCGCTGCAGCAGGCGCGCACGTTGGCCGACGCTGCCAACGAGGCCAAGACGCTGTTCCTGGCAACCATGAGCCACGAGATCCGCACACCGTTATACGGAATCTTGGCAACCTTGGAGCTGCTCGCGCGCACCCAGCTCGATGGCCAGCAGCAGGGGTATCTGAGTGCCATCGAAGGTTCGTCTTCGACCTTGTTGCAGTTGATCTGCGATGTGCTCGATGTCGCCAAGATCGAAGCTGGGCAATTGGCGCTGGAGCTGAGCGCGTTCTCGCCGCTGGCAATGACCGAGGAGGTGATCCAGGGCTACACCGGCGCTGCGCACAACAAGGGCCTGCAGCTGTATGCCTGCATCGACCCACAGTTGCCAGAGCAGGTCGTGGGCGATGCCATCCGTACGCGGCAGATCCTGGCCAACCTGCTGAGCAACGCGGTCAAGTTCACCGACAGCGGGCGCATTGTGGTGCGTGTGCAGTGGATCGAGCAGGAAGGCGCCTGCGCAATGCTGCGCTGGCAGGTGGTGGACACAGGCAAGGGCATTGCGTTGGAGGATCAACGCTACGTGTTTGAACCGTTCTTCCAAAGTAGCCCGAACGCCAATGTCGTCGCCGGCACCGGCTTGGGCTTGTCGATCTGCCGACGCCTTGTGGACGTGATGGAAGGTACGTTGCGGGTGTTCAGCGAGCCTGGACTGGGCAGCAGCTTCGCTTTCTCTCTGCCATTGGAGCCCATTGTGGCCCCGGAACGCTCGCGCTCGGAGCGGTGTCTGTCGGGCGAATGGGTGTATGTGCACGGGGCGATCCATGAACTGGCCGAGTGTGCCGTGGGCTGGCTGCGGCGGTGGGGCGCCCGCGCGCAACTGGGTGTGCCCGATCCTGCACAGGTGCCTGGCGATGCGGTGCTGGTCGAGGTCTGTCCAGGCCGGGCAAGTACTGCACTGTGGCCGGACTGGCCAGGCAAGCGCGTGCTGGTGTGCGCCGATGCGCATGGCGTGGTCAGGGTTGGCGAGGGCTGCTGGCATGTGGGTCTCAATGACCTGCGCAGCCTTAATCTTGCGGTCAGCCGGGCACCGCTGATCACCCGCTCGGTACAACCGCGCGAGAAGATTGAGCTGCGTTTGCACATCCTGGTGGCCGAGGACAGCGTGATCAACCAGTTGATCCTGCGTGACCAATTGGAGGAGCTGGGCTGCAGCACGGTGTTGGTCCGTGACGGGATCGAAGCCCTGGCACGCTGGCAGGAACAGCCCTTCGACGTGGTGATCACCGACGTCAACATGCCGCGCATGAATGGCTACGAGCTCACCGAGCGGCTGCGTCGGCTGGAGTGTCGGATACCTATCGTGGGTGCGACGGCCAACGCCATGCTCAACGAGGCCGAGCGCTGCCTGAGCGTGGGGATGGACCAGTTCCTGGTCAAACCTTTTACCCTGCAAGCACTGCACCAGTGCCTGCTGCCTTACCAGCGGAGCGAACCGTGACTGTCTATCGCGTCCTCATCGTCGAGGACCACCCTTTACAGCATTATCATCTGGCCGCTCTTTTTGACGGTGTTGGCGGCTTTGAGGTCGACCTCGCCTGGGACGGTGCGGGGGCAATGCAGCGGCTGGCCGGGCAGGCCTACGACCTGTTGTTGACCGACCTGATCATGCCGAACATGGACGGCGTACAGCTGGTTCAGCGCTTGGCGCAGTTGCCGTGCCCGCCGGCGCTTGCACTGATGACGGCGGCCTCGCCGCGAATGCTCGCGGGCGCTGGGCAAGTGGCCGAACACTTGGGCCTGACCGTGGCCGGGCTACTGGGCAAGCCTATCGGCCCGCGCGAAATCCTTGAGCTGCACAACCGCCTGGATGCGATCGCTGCCAAGGCGCACCTCGACAGCCAGCGCCGCAGGGGCTGCCGCTCGGCCGCCACCTTGGCGGCGGCGATCGGCAGTGGCGAAATCCAGGCGTGGTTTCAGCCCAAGAAGTCACTGCGCGACGGCCGCATTGTCGGTGCCGAAACGTTGGCGCGCTGGCTGCATCCGGAAGAAGGCCTGCTTCTGCCAGGTGCGTTCCTTGAGGACCTTGAGCGTGCCCACCTTGAGGTCGAGCTGCTCACCAGCATGCTTGAGCAGACCCTGGCGGCACAGGCGTTGTGGGCCAAGCTCGGCTATACCTTGCCTGTGTCGATCAACCTGCCCACTCACCTGCTGGACCGTACGGGGTTGATCGAGCGGCTTCTGGAGCAAGTACGGGCGAGCAATGGAGAGCCGAAGCTGATCACCTTCGAGTTGACCGAGAGCTCTGTGACCGAGTTTTCCAGCAACTACTACGCCGGTGCCTGCCGCTTGCGCATGATGGGCTTCGGCCTGGCCCAGGACGACTTCGGCCGCGGCTACAGCTCGTACTTCAAACTGGTCTCGACACCGTTTACCGAGCTGAAGATCGATCGCTCGCTGGTGCTTGGCTGCGCCGAAGACGACGTGTTGGCGTCGGTGGTACTGAGCATCCTGGAGCTGGGACGCGACCTCGACCTGGTGACCGTTGCAGAGGGCGTGGAAACCAGCGCCCAAGTCGACGTGCTACGGCGTATGCAGTGCGACCAGGTACAGGGCTTCATCGTGTCTCCAGCAGTGCCTTGGGAGACGATGCTGGCGCTGATCAGCCTTGAGCAGCCTGTGCCGATCGTATGATAGATTGCCATGGTTAAACGTTTCAGCGAGCGAAGATAGGGCCCTGCTGAGGCGCTATGTGAGAATCATTCCCACCCCTATGCTTCGTCACCCTCCAGATCAGGTCGAACGATACTTCTCATGAAACACGCCAGTCTGCGCCTTGATAAGCTGGCGCAAAGTTCCCAGCGCCTCAATATTGCCCTGCTGCTGCTCACCGGACTGTTGTTGTTGCTGTCCAGCACCTGCTACTGGGCCATCTCCCGGTTGCTGGAATCCGAGCAGCAGCGTGCCGCGTTTCATTTCGCTCGAGTGATCGAGATCATCCACGAGCACGAAGATTTTCTGCGCGAGGTGAGCGCGCTGGGGCTGACCGTACCGCCTTCTGCCACACCGGGTGCGGTCGCGACCAAGGCCGTCGCCGTCATCGGCCAGCAGACGCTGCTCGACGCACGCGCCGCCCAGCACGGGCTGCCGTTCACCGTGGCCCACGCGGCCAGATTTCCCGACAGTGCGGTTCGTGGTGCCCTGACGTGGGGGGGGCAGGCAAGCAATTTCTACGGTGATTTCTGGGCCAACTCTTTCTACGCCTCGCCGCAGCTGTTCCTGCTGATGCCTGCCGGCCAGGCCAGTGTGGCTATCCCGGCGGCTGGCCATCGCCGTCAACACCTGCAACTGACGCCCGAACACTTCGAGCGCGTGGCCACTCGCCTGAGGGCGCTGAGCGTTCAGCGCCCGGCGTTGATCGACCACCACATCCACTGGGTGCGTGCACCGGCTCACTTGTATGAGAGCAGCAATACCATCGTCGCGATCACGGGTATGGACAGCCAACAAGTTCTGCCGGCAAACGTTGCGCCGCAGCATCTGATCCTCGCGGCGGTTGTCGACCCCTCACAGGTGGACGAATTCGACAGGGTGCTACGCCTGTCTATCCGCAATCAGTTCACGCTGGTTTCACCGGAGGGTGAAGTGGTGATGGGTGACACCGATTCGGTGGACGCCGTGCCGCAAGGGCTCAGCTTTGATCGTGAGGGGCTGCGCTTCAAGATGGTGTCTGCCTCGCCAGACAGCTGGACGGCCCTGTACGCCATTGCCTATCAGGATTTCCTGCGCTACGCCAAATGGCCGCTGCTGGGGCTAGGTCTGACCATGGTGGTTGCCATGCTCGTGGGGTGGTGGATCAATCGCTGGTATCGCAGCCGCATCGTCGCGCCTGCCCAGCGGGCTCAGGAGCGGCTGTTCGAAAGCGAGGCGTTCAACCGCATCATGCTGCAGAACGCGCCTGTGGGTCTGTTCGTGGTCCGCCGACCTGATTGTCAGCTGCTCCTGGAAAACCAGCGTGCCTCCCAGCTCGGCGGCACCGAAGCGGTGACGCACTTGCTGACCAAGCACCGCGGCGAATCTGCCCCCGGAGAAATGACCCTGCTGCTGCCGGACCGTTATCTGCAGGTGGTCATCGTTGCCACCCGCTATGAAGGCCAGGACGTGTTCCTGTGCGGTTGCAACGACATCACCCGGCACGTGGGGGAACACCTCACGCTGAACCAGGCGCACCGGCAGGCCACTGCGGCCAATGAGGCCAAGACCGTATTCCTTGCCACGATGAGCCATGAGATCCGCACGCCGCTCTATGGCGTGCTGGGTAACCTGGAACTGCTCTCGCTGACCGAGATGAGCGAGCGCCAGCGGCAGTACCTGGAGGTCATCGAAGGTTCATCGACGGTGCTGTTCCAGCTCATCAGTAACGTGCTTGACGTGTCAAAGATCGAGTCCGGGCAGATGGCCCTGGAACTGGCACCCTTCGACCCTGTGCATTTGGTTGAGGAAGCGGTGCTGAGCTTTACCGCCATGGCGCATAACAAGGGGCTGGCCGTCGAGTCCGAGATTGATCCCAATGTCCCTGCGCAGATCGAAGGCGATGCGGTGCGCATCCGGCAGATTCTGCATAACCTGCTGAACAATGCGATCAAGTTCACAGAGTCCGGCCGTGTCCGTCTGCGCCTGACGGTGCAGGGCCGCGCGCAGGGCAATGTGGCCTTGCAGTGGCAGGTGACCGACACCGGGATCGGCGTGCCGGAGCTTGCACTGAATGAACTGTTCAAACCGTTTTATCAGGTCGCAGCGGGGCAGGGCGGCGGCGGTGCCGGGCTCGGCCTGTCGATCTGCTCGCGCTTGAGCGAATTGATGGGCGGCAGCATGCGTGCGGTCAGCGAACCCGGCTTGGGCAGCAGCTTCTCGCTGTTGATCAGCCTGCCTGTGGTCGAGGTGCTGACACCTGCAGCGCCGTTGTCGCTGCTATCGAGTGGCGCTGACGAACCTTGCCTGAACCTGCGCGTGCTGGTGGCTGAGGACAACCCCGTGAGCCAGGCCGTCATGCGTGAACAGCTCGAAGCGCTTGGGGCCCTGCCGACCGTGGCCCGCGATGGCCAGCATGCAATGCAGTTGTGGCTGTCGCAGCCGTTCGATCTGGTGATTACCGACATCAACATGCCGCGTCTCAATGGCTACGATCTGGCCCGTGCGCTACGCGCCCAAGGTGCCCTGGTGCCGATCATCGGTATCACCGCCAACGCGCTGCGCGAGGAAGGCCAGCGCTGCCTTGCCGTGGGCATGAACGCCTGGGTGGTCAAGCCGTTGAGCCTGGGAATGCTGCGTCAGGCGTTGTTGGCGCACTGCACGCAGGGTCGGGCCAATGCGCCCGCACCGGCACCCCAGCCCGATTCCGGCCATGCGCTGGACAGCGTCGGCTGGATCGAGCTGTCCCCCGCCATGCGCCACCTGATGAGAGAAACGCTGTTGGCCGATATAGCGCAACTACAGCAAGGGCTGCAGCATGGCGATGCGCTGCAGGTCCGTCAGCGTTTGCACAGCCTCGGCGGCGCGTTGGCCACGGTCAATGCGCAGGCGCTCTACCGTGCGTGCCAACAGTTGGAGAACGCCCTGCACGACGAACACCTTGGCGAGGACGTGGTGCAGGCAATACAAGCGTTGAGCGCCCGCCTCAGTACGGTCGCTGAGCGTTTACTGAACGCACCCCTGGAGGCTCCCCCCGCATGAGCCCTCGCTTCAATTCATCGCCCTTCAATGTGGTGATCGCCGACGACCACCCCATCGTCTTGCTGGGTGTGGGCGAACTGGTGCAGCGTAGTGGACGCTATCGCGTGGTTGCCCAGGCGGGTAATTCAACGGCCTTGATCGAGCTGCTTGACGCGCACCGTCCGGACGTCCTGATCACCGATTTCAACATGCCTGGCGACAGCACCTATGGCGATGGCCTGAAGTTGATCGAATACGTGCTGCGGCATTTCCCCGGCACTCAGGTATTGGTCCTGACCATGATTTCCAACAGTCTGATTCTTTCCAAGCTTCACGAGCTGGGCGTGGCCGGGGTGATCCAGAAGAATCATCTGCACGATGAAATCGAAAAGGCCCTGAGCGCCGTCTGTGGACAACGCCGCTACCATAGCCCGGCTGCCGAGCCGACCTCGGTGCTGGGCAGGCGTGATCACGTGGGCGCGCGATTCGAGCAACTATCGCCCCGCGAGCTGGAGGTGGTGCGTCTGTTCGTCGGCGGCCTCACCGTCAGCGACATCGCCAAGACCCTCTCGCGCAGCAACAAAACCGTCAGTGCTCAGAAGATATCGGCCATGCGCAAGCTGGAGGTCGAGACTGACCAAGCATTGCTCACCTACTGCATCGAGGCCCGACTGTTCCAGTAGCCTGCGCTAGCGGTCCGATCCTGAGGGCTCCGCGCGCCTGCGCCGGCGTTGCCCACATGGCCGATCGCCGTTTCACGGCCCTTGCTCGGTCCAGACTGTCTCAGGCCTTCAGCCCGGCCGGCGCTGGCGCAGATGGGCGTACCAGAACACCCAGCCCAGTATGTGCAGGTCCTGGGCCCGGCGCTGGGCGGGGGAGAAGCGCTCGGTGGGGTAGTTCAGGCGATCGTGGCTGTGCAGGCTGAGTACGCCATGGTCACCCAGGCTAAGGTGGTGGATGCGCAGGCGGCCATGGTGCAGCAAGGCGTAGATTTCGCCCTCCACCACGCGGGTGAAGTTGCGGTCGATGGCCAGCACCGCATTGCAGGGGATGACCGGGGCCATATTATGGGCCGGCATGGCCAGGCAGAGCACATCGTGGTGCTGGATGCCGAGGGCGTCGAGGGTTCGCTGTGGCAGGCTCAGTTGGTGTGCGGCCACAGGCTGGAGTGTACCGCTGTCGAACCGCTGCAGGTCGAAGTGGTGTTGCCGGCCGTCGTCGGCCAGCAATAGCGGGGCCTGGCGTGGCGGGGCGGGCGAGGTGGCGCGCGGGCGCAGGATCGGGTCGGGGTGTTTGGGCCCTTCGCCGCTTTTCAGCCAGCGCGGGTAAACGCAGAACAGGTCGGCAATTTCATCCAGCCGCGCCAGGGGTATGCCGCGCTTGAACCAGTTGTTGACGTGCTGCGGCGAGACATTGCGCTGTACGGCAAAGTCGGACGGGGTCAGTGCGCACTCCAGCAGGAGTGCCCTCAAGCGATCACCAGAATTAGTCATCGGAGCAGTCTAGCGACGCGTGCGGCTGTGAAACATCAACATGACGTTGAATAAAGCCGTACGAACAAACGTGCTCTGTAGGCCCTACGTGTAGGACGCAGTAGGACATGTTTCAAACAGGCGTTGGCAATGCCCAGGCCGCCAGGCATAAAAAAACCCTGCCGGAGCAGGGTTTTTTCAGCGTCGATCTCAGCCCTTGTAGGCAGCGACCGATTTGGTGATCGCGGCGCGGGCGGCATCGGCGCCGTCCCAGCCTTCGATCCTGACCCACTTGCCCTTTTCGAGGTCTTTGTAGTTGGCGAAGAAGTGCTCGATCTGCTGGATCAGCAGCGCTGGCAGGTCGGTGTATTCCTTCACGTCGACGTACAGCTGGGACAGCTTGTCGTGTGGTACGGCAATGACTTTGGCATCGCCGCCGCCATCGTCGGTCATGTTCAGGATGCCGACCGGGCGGGCACGGATGACCGAGCCTGGCGCCACCGGGTAAGGGGTCACGACCAGCACGTCGAGGGGGTCGCCGTCGTCAGCCAGGGTGTTGGGGATGAAGCCGTAGTTGGCCGGGTAGAACATCGGGGTGGCCATGAAACGGTCAACGAACAGCGTGTCGCTGTCTTTGTCGATTTCGTATTTGATCGGCGCGTGGTTGGCCGGGATCTCGATGGCGACGTAGATGTCGTTCGGCAGGTCTTTACCCGCCGGAATCTTGCTGTAGCTCATTGGGCAATGTCCCTTGATTTGACCGAAAAAGTGGCGGCGATTATAGCCATATTCCGCAGGGCCATGCCATGTCCGGCCGTGATGGCACGGGCCTCAAGGCTGCTCGATGCGATAAGCGGGATGTTCGGCCTGCAAGCGTTGCAGGCGCATGAGCGGCGACTGGCGATAGAACAGCGACAACTGCTGGTAGACCTCGGGGTAAGCCTGGTCGAGCACATCGGGGGCGCTGAAGAAATATTCGCTGGTGACCGCGAAGAACTCGGCAGGGTTTTCGGCGGCGTAGGGGTCGATGGGCGTCTCGGCGTCCGGGTCGGCGTCGAGCTGGCGGTTGAGGTCATCAAAGGCGGCCTGCATGGCGCCGGCCCAGTCGCCGAGCACCATGTCGCGGTGCAGCGGTGGCAGGCCGTTGGCATCGCCATTGAGCATGTCCAGCTTGTGCGCCAGCTCGTGGATCACCAGGTTGTAGGCCTCCCGGCCGCCGCTGGCCAGCACCCCGGGCCAGGCCAGAATCACCGGGCCCTGTTGCCAGGCTTCGCCGCTGTGCTCGCCATTCCAGACATGCTCGACGCCGCTGCCATCGCGGTGGCGCTGCGGGCTCTGGAAGTCGTCGGGGTAGAGGATCAGTTCGTGAAAGCCCTGGTACCAGTCGTGATCGCCCAGGTGCAGCAGCGGCAGCTGGGCCTGGGCGGCGAAGAACAGACGCTGAGCGTCGTCCAGTTCGACGCCCGGCAGCAGGGTGAGGTGCTTGTCGTGCAGGAACAGCACACTGGCCTCACGCAGCCAGCGGTCTTCCTCGGGCGTGATGCCGTCGAGCATCGGCAGGTGCTCGCGCACCGTGTGCCAGAGCGCGGCATCGATCGGATAGCGCGCCAGGGTGCGGCGCCGGCGCCAGGCACTGAACGACCACATCGGCGTGGGTCAGTGAGCCTTGGCGGCGCGTCCGAAGCGGCCGCGCACAAGGCCCAGGATCATCGGGATCAGCGAGAGCAGGATGATGGCGACCACCATCAGCGACAGGTGCTGCTTGATGAACGGCACGTTGCCGAAGAAATAACCCAAGGTCACCAGGCTGCCGACCCACAGCAGCGAACCGGCCACGCTGAAGCCCAGGAAGCGCGGGTAGTGCATGCGTGCAATGCCGGCCACGAAGGGGGCAAAGGTGCGCAGGATGGGCAGGAAACGCGCCAGGGTGACGGTTTTGCCGCCGTGCTTGGCGTAGAAGTCGTTGGTTTTCTGCAGGTAGTCACGGCGGAAGATCTTTGAGCTCGGATTGCGGAACAAGCGTTCGCCTGCCGTGCGGCCAATGACGTAGTTGGTACTGTCGCCCAGGATCGCCGCCATGATCAGCAGGCCGCCCAGCAGCACCGGATCCATGCCGCCACCGGCGGCGACGGCACCGGCAATGAACAGCAGTGAATCGCCCGGCAGGAACGGCATGACCACCAGCCCGGTTTCACAGAAGATCACAGCGAACAAGATGGCGTAGATCCAGGGGCCGTAGTTGGAGACCAGTACATCGAGGTAATAGTCGAGATGCAGGATGAGGTCCAGCGGGTTGAATTCCATGTACAGCACCTGTGTTCTGGTCCCGCGGCGACGGGCGAGCGGCGAGGGATGGCGCGTTGGCGGCGGGCATCCTTACCTGAAGGGTGGGTAAAATTTCATACGCGATAAAGGGGGCATTATACGGCTAACTTGGGAAAGTGCCCGGAGAGTTTGTAGCGGGGGGTTACCGACTTTAGGGTAAGGCGGGCACGCGTCCGCACGCGCAGCGAGGATCGCTCGAGCGTTCCCCGCCTGGCTTACCAGCCGCCCTTCGCGCGCCGCCGATCAGGTGTTGCCGAGCAGGAAATTACCGGTTTTCTTGTCAGCGCTATCGTCATCCAGCGTTTGAATCTCGGCTTCGTCCTTGAGCTTCACCCCGGACAACTGCCGTCGACAGGCCTCGCGCATCAGGTACAGCAGCCGGTGCGCCGCCATGCCATAGCTCAGCCCTTCCAGGCGGACGTTGGAAATGCAGTTACGCGCCGCATCGGTAAGCCCCACACGGGGCGAGTAGGTGAAGTACACGCCGAGGCTGTCGGGCGAACTGAGCCCAGGGCGTTCGCCGATCAACATGACCGTCATGCGCGCGCCCAGCAGTTGCCCCACTTCATCGGCCACCGCCACGCGGCCTTGCTCGACCAGCACTACGGGTGCACGGCTCCAGCCGTCGGCCTTGGCTTGTTCGTCGAAGCGCTTGAGCAGCGCCACACTGTGCCGGTGCACGGCCAGCGCCGACAGCCCATCAGCGATGATGATGGCCAGGTCGACGCCGCCTGCATTGGCCTGGGCATGGGCGCGCAGGCGCTCGGCCGAGTCTTCGTTCAGGCGCCGCCCCAGGTCGGGCCGTTGCAGGTATTCGTGGCGATCACTGGCGGCGCTGTGCATCAGCAGCGTGTCATGCCCGGCAGCGCTCAGTTGCTGGCTGAGGTCGCCGTGGTCGAATGGCAGATGCACGGCGTCGCGCGCCTGGGCATGGGCAAACTGAAAGTCGAGCTGCGCGGTGGTCGGCAGGCTGGTGCCGGTGCGGCCCAGGGCGATGCGTGCCGGGGTCAGGGTGCGCAGCGCCAGCCAGGGGTTGTCGGGGGTGGTGGTGGTCGGGCGGTCCATGGGTACCTCCTAGGCCAGTTGCGCCAGCGCCTGGCGGAATGCCGGCGGCAGGTTTTCACCAAAGCGCACCCGGCCATCGGCCTGGGTGAAGATCCCGGTGCGCTCCAGCCAGGCCTCGAATTCCGGCCCGGGTTTCAGGCCCAGGGTCTGGCGTGCATAGAGCGCGTCATGGAACGAGGTGGTCTGGTAGTTGAGCATGATGTCGTCCGAGCCCGGGATACCCATGATGAAGTTGATGCCCGCGACGCCCAGCAGGGTCAGCAGGGTGTCCATGTCGTCCTGGTCGGCTTCGGCATGGTTGGTGTAGCAGATGTCGCAGCCCATTGGCACGCCGAGCAGCTTGCCGCAGAAGTGGTCTTCCAGGCCGGCGCGGATGATCTGCTTGCCGTTGTACAGGTACTCCGGGCCGATGAAACCGACCACGGTGTTGACCAGAAACGGCTTGAAGTGGCGCGCCACGGCGTAGGCGCGGGTCTCGCAGGTCTGTTGGTCGACGCCGTGGTGGGCGTTGGCCGACAGCGCACTGCCCTGGCCGGTCTCGAAGTACATGAGGTTCTGCCCGACCGTGCCGCGCTTGAGCGACAGCCCTGCTTCGTAGCCTTCCTGCAGCACATTGAGGTTGACGCCGAAGCTGGCGTTGGCCGCCTCGGTGCCGGCGATGGACTGGAACACCAGGTCCAGCGGCACGCCGCGGTTGATCGCTTCGATGGAGGTGGTGACGTGGGTCAGCACGCACGATTGCGTCGGAATCTCATAGCGCTGGATCACCGCATCGAGCATTTCCAATAACGCACAGATCGAGGCCGTGCTGTCGGTGGCCGGGTTGATGCCGATCATGGCGTCGCCATTGCCGTACAGCAGGCCGTCGAGAATGCTCGCGGCGATGCCGGCCGGCTCATCGGTGGGGTGGTTGGGCTGCAAGCGCGTGGACAGCCGCCCGCGCAGGCCCATGGTGCCGCGAAACGCCGTGACCACGCGGATCTTCTGCGCCACCAGGATCAGGTCCTGGACGCGCATGATCTTCGACACGGCGGCGGCCATTTCCGGCGTCAGGCCCGGGGCCAGCGCGCGCAGGCTGTGTTCATCGGCGGCGTCGCTGAGCAGCCAGTCGCGCAGGCCGCCCACGCTCAGGTGGCTGACCGGGGCGAAGGCTTCAGCATCATGGGTGTCGACGATCAGCCGGGTGACTTCGTCGTCCTCGTAGGGAATCAGGGCTTCGTTGAGAAATGCAGTCAGCGGGATATCGGCCAGGGTCATTTGCGCGGCCACGCGCTCGCCATCGTTGCTGGCCGACACACCGGCCAGTACGTCGCCAGAGCGTGCCGGGCTGGCCTTGGCCATGACGTCCTTGAGGCTGTCGAAGCGGTAGAGCAGGTGGCCGATGCTGTGTACGTAACGTGCCATACGGGTCCTCCAGAGCGCCGCACGCTGGGCATGCGGCGCGGATCGGCGATCAGTGCAGGGCCGCTTCGGCGTCCTGGATCGCGGCGAATTCTTCTTCCGGTGTACCGGCCACCAGGTGGTGACGGCTGTAGAACGCAAAGTAGGCGATCAACACGCCATAGATGACGGCAGCCCCGATCACCACGCGCGGATCGACCAGGAACCCGGCCACGACCGCGATACAGGCCAGCACCAGCGCCACGCCCGAGGTGAAGATACCGCCCGGCGTGCGGTACGGGCGCGCCATCTTCGGCCGACGGATGCGCAGGGTGATGTGCGCGGCCATCATCAGGACATACGACAGCGTGGCCCCGAAAACCGCCACCAGAATCAGTAGATCGCCTTGCCCGGTCAGCGACAGCGCGAAACCGATCAGCCCCGGTATCACCAACGCCAGCACCGGCGCCTTGCTCTTGTTGGTCTGCGACAGCTTGCGCGGCAGGTAGCCGGCGCGCGACAGGGCGAAGATCTGCCGGGAATAGGCGTAGATGATCGAGAAGAAGCTGGCAATCAGGCCGGCCAGGCCGACCAGGTTGACGAAGCTGCCCATCCAGGTCGAGCCGCCATAGGCCTTGGCCAGGGCTTCCACCAAGGGGTTGCCGGACGCCTTGAGGGCTTCGGCGCCCGCAGCACCCGGGCCGATCACCAGGATCAGCAGGGCGAACGCCAACAGCACCAGCATCGCGCCGATCAGGCCACGGGGCAGGTCACGCTTGGGGTTCTTGGTTTCTTCGGCGGCCAGCGGCACGCCTTCGACGGCGAGGAAGAACCAGATGGCGTAGGGAATCGCCGCCCACACGCCCACATACCCGAAGGGCAGGAAGCTGCTGGCGCCGACGGCAGCGGTTTGCGGAATGTCGAACAGGTTGGCTGCATCAAAATGGGGCACCATGCTCACCAGGAACACCATCAGGGCAATCGCGGCCACGGCGGTGATGGCGAACATCAGCTTCAGCGCTTCACCGACCCCGAGGATGTGGATGCCGATGAAAATGATGTAGAAGGCCAGGTAGATCATCCAGCCGCCAATGCCGAACAGCGACTCGCAGTACGCGCCAATGAACACCGCGATGGCGGCCGGGGCGATGGAATATTCGATCAGGATCGCCGTGCCGGTGAGGAACCCGCCCCAGGGCCCGAACGCACTGCGGGCAAAGCCGTAGCCGCCGCCTGCGGTGGGGATCATCGAGGACAGTTCGGCCAGTGAAAAGCACATGCACAGGTACATGGTGGCCATCAGCAAGGTGGCGAGGAACATGCCGCCCCAGCCGCCCTGGGCCAGGCCGAAGTTCCAGCCGGCGTAGTCACCGGAAATGACATAGGCCACGCCCAGGCCCACCAGCAGGACCCAGCCGGCGGCGCCTTTTTTCAGTTCACGTTGCTGGAAATACTCGGAGCCGACGTTCTCGAAGTCGACCGAATGATTGGCCGGCGCAGGGCCGGAGTGATCGCTTGGCATAATGTTCACCTGTTGTTTTTTTGCGGATCGCAGAAGCTGCGTACCGTGTGGTGATGTGTGTTGCAGGAAGCGAGCCAGAGCGGTTCAGCACGATTGCCGATCTGGGTATGGAAGTGGAGTGTGGCCTCTTTTCAGGAAACCCGCGCCTGCAGGGGGAGGGGATGCAGGCGCGGGCTGATTCAGCGGGTCAGAAGAAGCCCAGCGGATTGATGTCGTAGCTCACCAGCAGGTTCTTGGTCTGCTGGTAGTGGTCGAGCATCATCTTGTGGGTTTCACGGCCCACGCCCGATTTCTTGTAACCACCGAACGCGGCGTGCGCCGGGTACAGGTGGTAGCAGTTGGTCCATACGCGACCGGCCTTGATGCCACGGCCCATGCGGTAGGCGCGGTTGATGTCGCGGGTCCATACACCGGCGCCGAGGCCGAACTCGGTGTCGTTGGCAATCGCCAGGGCTTCGGCTTCGTCCTTGAAGGTGGTGACGCTGACCACCGGGCCGAAGATCTCTTCCTGGAACACGCGCATCTTGTTGTTGCCCTTGAGCAGGGTCGGCTGGATGTAATAGCCGGTCGACAGCGCGCCTTCGAGTTGCTCGACCTTGCCGCCGGTGAGCAGCTCGGCGCCTTCTTCCTGGGCAATCTTCAGGTACGACTGGATCTTCTCGAATTGCTGCTGCGAGGCTTGGGCGCCGACCATGGTGTCGGTGTCGAGCGGGTCGCCGCGCTTGATCTGCAGCACCTTCTTCATCACCACTTCCATGAATTGCGGGTAGATCGATTCCTGCACCAGTGCGCGCGATGGGCAGGTGCACACCTCGCCCTGGTTGAAGAACGCCAGCACCAAGCCTTCGGCGGCCTTGTCGATGAAGGTGTCTTCGGCCTGCATGATGTCTTCGAAGTAGACGTTGGGCGATTTGCCACCCAGCTCGACCGTCGACGGAATGATGTTCTCCGCCGCGCACTTCATGATGTGCGAACCCACCGGGGTGGAGCCGGTGAAGGCGATCTTGGCGATGCGCTTGCTGGTGGCCAGGGCTTCGCCTGCCTCACGGCCATAGCCTTGCACCACGTTCAGCACGCCCTTGGGCAGCAGGTCGCCGATCAGCTCCATCAGCACGGTGATGCCCAGCGGGGTCTGCTCGGCCGGTTTGAGCACCACGCAGTTGCCGGCGGCCAGGGCCGGGGCGAGTTTCCAGGCGGCCATCAGCAGCGGGAAGTTCCACGGGATGATCTGCCCGACCACGCCCAGCGGCTCGTGGATGTGATAGGCCACGGTGGTTTCGTTGATCTCGGCGGCGCCGCCTTCCTGGGCGCGCAGGCAGCCAGCGAAGTAGCGGAAGTGGTCGACGGCCAGGGGAATGTCAGCGTTGAGGGTTTCGCGGACCGGCTTGCCGTTGTCCCAGGTTTCGGTGATGGCCAGCAGTTCCAGGTTCTGCTCGATGCGGTCGGCAATGCGCAGCAGCACGTTGGAGCGGTCCTGCACCGAGGTGCGGCCCCAGGCATCGGCGGCAGCGTGGGCGGCGTCGAGGGCCTTGTCGATGTCCTTGGCGGTGGAACGGGGGAATTCGGCGATGGGCTTGCCGTTCACCGGGGAGAGGTTGGTGAAGTACTCACCGTCCACGGGGGCGACGAATTCGCCACCGATGAAGTTACCGTAGCGTTCCTTGAACGAGACCTTGGCGCCGTCGGTACCGGGATGTGCGTAACGCATGGTGTGTCTCCTGGCTGTCTTATGGTTGTTGAGGAGTGGCAAAGCGTAGAGCAAAGGTCGGGCCAGCGCCTGCAAGGCCAATGAATACGGGGCTTTCGGCTGCCCGGGCAGCGCCGTTGCAGTGTCGCTGTCACGCCTTTGATACGCCTGGGAGTGACACTTTGTGCCCTGTTCGGTACAGCGCGCCGCCGCCCGACCTTTGGCCCATTGCAAAGCCCGGTGGGCAAGAGGATGCTCAGGGAAATTCTTCTGCACAGAAGCCCGCGCGATGAACAGCAGCCCGTTCAGCCGTCATGCCCATCAAGTGTTCACCGTTGCCAGTGGGCAGCCTAGCGGTGCGGCCAGTGACCCTTCGATCGCCCGCTCCTGGCTGCGCTGCCTGGAGGACTACCACCTGGACCCGGCGCTCGCGCAGGCTCCCGCGGTTCTGGAGCACGCGCATGTGCAGCAGGGTCGCGAGCGCCTGGGTCAGGTGCTGGAAATCGCCGGCACGGAAATGCACAGCCTGCATCAGCAACTGAGCGGCGCCGGGCATGCGGTGCTGCTGACCGATGCGCGCGGCATCATTCTCAACTCGGTCACCGCCCCGACCGAACAGCGCATCTTCGAGCGCGCGGGGCTGTGGCTTGGCGCCGACTGGAGCGAGGCGCGCGAAGGCACCAACGGCATCGGTACCTGCCTGGTCGAACGCCAGCCGCTGACCATTCATCAGGAAGAGCATTTCCGTGGTCGGCACACCGGCCTGACCTGTTCGGCCAGCCCGGTGTTCGATCCGCAGGGCGAACTGCTGGCGGTGCTGGATGTGTCTTCGGCGCGCACGGAGGTATCGCGCCAGAGCCAGTTCCACACCATGACGTTGGTCAACCTCTCGGCCAAGGTGATCGAGCGCTGCTACTTCCTGCGCCAGTTCGAGCACCTGTGGCTGCTGCGCTTTCATGTGCAGGCCGAGTCGGTGGGGCTGTTCAGCGAGGGGCTGCTGGCCCTCGACGGCGATGGCCGCATTCATGCGGTCAACCAGAGCGCGCTGAACCTGTTGGGCGCACCGCGCAGCGGTATGCTCGGCCAGTCGGTGGAGCGCTTCTTCGCGTGCCGCCTCGACGACCTGCTGGCCCGCGCCACGCCCGAGGCCGGCGCGGTGTGGCCGTTGCAGACGCATCAGGGCCGGTCCTTGTTCGCAAGTGTGCGCGGGCAGGCGGCGCGTGCGCTGTGGAGCGTGCCGGCGCCGGCACCGACGGTTCGCCGCGCCACCGCCCAGGGGTGTTGGGTCGACCCGGCGCTGGTGGACGACTTCCGCCGCGCGGTGCGCGTCTTCCAACGCGACGTGCCGTTGCTGTTGTGCGGCGAAACGGGCTGCGGCAAGGAGGCTTTCGCTCAGGCCGTACACCAGGCCAGTGACCGCCAGGGCCGGCCGTTCGTGGCGATCAACTGTGCGTCGATTCCGGAAAGCCTGATCGAGAGCGAGCTGTTCGGTTATCGCGGTGGCAGTTTCACCGGCGCGCGCAAGGAAGGCATGCGCGGCAAGCTGTTGCAGGCCGACGGCGGCACGTTGCTGCTCGATGAGATCGGTGACATGCCGCTGGCTCTGCAGACCCGCTTGCTGCGGGTGCTGGAAGATCGCCAGGTGGTGCCCATCGGCGGCGAGCCGCGGCGTGTGGATGTGCGCATCATCAGCGCTACCCACCGTCATTTGCTGGAGCGGGTCGAGCAGGGCAGTTTCCGCGAAGACCTGTATTACCGCCTCAATGGCCTGGAAGTCAGCCTGCCGGCGGTGCGCGAGCGCAGCGACAAGGGCTCGCTGCTGGATTTTTTGTTGGCGCAGGAGGCGGCCGGCCAGCCCATCACCCTGGACCCGGCTGCGCGCCAGCGACTGCTCGACTACCCCTGGCCAGGCAACGTGCGGCAGATGAAGAACGTGCTGCGCGCGGTGGTTGCGTTGTGTGAAGGCGCTCGGGTCAGCGTCGCTGATCTGCCTGCCGTGGTGCGCGCTGCAGTGCCGGTCAGCAGCGTGCCCGTTGCGCCCGCCCAGGCGTTGCAGGCCGCCGCCGGCAGCGCGCTGGAACTGGCCGAGCGCGAGGCGTTGCTCGGCATTCTCCAGGCCCGGCGCTGGCACCTCACGCAGGTGGCCGAGCACCTGGGCATCAGTCGCAACACCTTGTACCGAAAGCTGCGCAAGCACGGCATTCGCAGGGTCGACTGAGCGAAACACAGGGTGCGCTTTCCCTAGGCCTGGGCTACCCTGCCTCGACGTTTTGCGAGGTCGATCATGCACATTCATATTCTCGGTATTTGCGGCACTTTCATGGGTTCTCTGGCGGTGCTCGCCAAGGCATTGGGGCATCGCGTCACCGGCTCCGATGCCAACGTCTACCCGCCCATGAGCACCCAGCTCCAGGCCCAAGGCATCGAACTCACCCAAGGCTACGACCCGGCGCAACTGCAACCCGCGCCTGACCTGGTGGTGATTGGCAACGCCATGTCGCGCGGTAATCCCGCGGTGGAATACGTGCTGAACAAGGGCCTGCCCTACGTGTCCGGGCCGCAGTGGCTGGCCGACCACGTGCTGCAGGGCCGCTGGGTGCTGGCCGTGGCCGGCACCCATGGCAAGACCACGACCAGTAGCATGCTGGCCTGGGTGCTGGAGCATGCCGGCATGAGCCCGGGCTTTCTCATCGGCGGCGTGCCGCAGAACTTCTCGGTGTCCGCGCGTCTTGGTGAGACGCCGTTCTTCGTGGTCGAGGCCGACGAATACGACAGCGCCTTCTTCGACAAGCGTTCCAAGTTCGTGCACTACCACCCGCGTACCGCGATCCTCAACAACCTTGAGTTCGATCACGCAGATATCTTCCCCGACCTGGAGGCGATCGAGCGTCAGTTCCATCACCTGGTGCGCACCATTCCCAGCGAGGGCCTGGTGATCCACCCGACCCGCGAACGTGCCCTGCAACGCGTTATCGGCATGGGTTGCTGGACCCCGGTGCAGACCACCGGCGACGGCGGCCAATGGCAGGCGCGTCTGCTCAGCGCCGACGGTTCGCACTTCGAGGTGCTGTTCGACGGTGAGGTGCAGGGCGTGGTGCAGTGGTCGCTGACCGGTCAGCACAACGTCGACAACGCCCTGGCCACCCTGGCCGCGGCCCGCCATGTCGGCGTGGCGCCGGCGCTGGGCATCGAGGGGCTGAGCGCCTTCAAGAATGTCAAACGGCGCATGGAAACCATCGCCCAGGTGCAGGGCGTCACGCTCTATGACGACTTCGCCCACCATCCCACGGCCATCGCCACCACCCTCGACGGCCTGCGCAAGCGCGTCGGTGAGGCACCGATCATTGCCATCATCGAACCGCGTTCCAACTCGATGAAGCTCGGTGCCCATCGCGACGGTCTGCCAGACAGTGTCAACCACGCCGATCAGGTGATCTGGTACGCACCGGCCAACCTTGGCTGGGACCTGGCCGGGACCGCCGCCCGGTGCACGGTGCCTTCGGTGGTTGCCGACAGCCTTGAAGCGATCATCGAGCGGGTCAAAGACCAGGCTCGCCCTGGCACCCACGTGGTGATCATGAGCAATGGCGGTTTTGGCGGTCTGCACCTGAAGCTCGCCGAGGCCCTGCAGTGAGCGGGCCGCAGCGTATTACCCTGGCCATGACCGGCGCTTCGGGCGCGCAGTACGGCTTGCGCCTGCTCGATTGCCTGGTGCGTGAAGACCGCGAGGTGCATTTCCTCATCTCCAAGGCGGCGCAGTTGGTCATGGCCACGGAAACCGACGTCGACCTGCCGGCCAAGCCGCAAGCCGCGCAGACCTTCCTCACCGAATACACCGGTGCCGCCGCCGGGCAGATTCGCGTGTATGGCAAGGAAGACTGGATGTCGCCGGTGGCCTCGGGCTCCGGCGCGCCGGCGGCCATGGTGGTGGTGCCGTGCTCGACCGGCACGCTGTCGGCCATCGCCACCGGTGCCTGCAACAACCTGATCGAGCGCGCCGCCGATGTGACCCTCAAGGAGCGCCGGCAGCTGATTCTGGTCCCGCGCGAGGCCCCGTTTTCCACGATTCACCTGGAGAACATGCTCAAGCTGTCGAACATGGGCGCGGTAATTCTGCCGGCAGCGCCGGGTTTCTATCACCAGCCGCAGACCATCGATGACCTGATCGACTTTGTCGTCGCCCGGATTCTCAACCTGCTGGACATCCCTCAAGACATGCTGCCGCGCTGGGGCGAGCATCACCTGGGTGGAGAGGCGTGAGAGCGCTGGTGCTGGCGGGGGCGTTGTCGCTGCTCGGCGGCTGCGCCACGGTCAGCACGCTCGATGCCAAGCAGCCAGGGGCGCCTGTGGTGTACGCAGGCACCCGGCTGAACCTCTATGCACTGGAGGGCGGCTGCTGCGCCGAGGATCGTTTCGGTACAGCCGCGCCCCGTTGGCCGGCACTCGACCTGCCGGGCAGTGCGCTACTCGACACGCTGTTGCTGCCGTTGTCGGTGCTGACTGCGCTCGGTGTCGGCTTCAATGCCACGGGTGGCTTGTAGCGCCGAGTGCCACACAGTGAGCCTTTGAGTGGAACGCGCCACTCAGCGCGTCAGCGACGCTCACGAAAACGGCGCCTCCCCACCACGGGGACGCGCCGTTTTTTGTTGGCTCACTGGCACTGGCTTGCCACGGCCTTATTTGCCCAGACGACGCAGCTCGTCCGATTCCACCACCCGCACACCGTCCTGCTCTTCCAGCGCCAGTCGCCACAGCGCACGGGCCAAGGTGCAGGCTTCGATGCCTTTGTATTTGCCTGGGATCAGTTTTGCCAGCGGCGCGGCCAGGCGTTCGCCCAGGCGTTGATTCAGGCGTTCGCCGAGCAGCAGGGAGGGGCGGGCGATGGTCAGCTGCGGCCAGTCCTGCTGTTGCAACGCCGCCTCCATCTCGCCTTTGACCCGGTTGTAGAACACCGAAGACTCGGCGTCGGCGCCAATCGCACTGATCACCAGCAGGTGCCGGGCGCCCAGTTCCCGCGCGCGCTGGCCGAAGGCCCTGACCAAGTCGAGGTCGACGGCACGAAAAGCCGCTTGCGAGCCTGCCTGCTTGATCGTGGTGCCCAGGCAGCAGAAGGCGATGTCGAAGTGGCCGGTCAGACTGGGCAGCAACGTTGCCAGTTCGCCGACCGGGTTGTTCAGGTGGGCGTGCTCGGCCAGCGCACGGCGAGTCGGCGCCAGGACCTGGGTGACGGTGGGCTCGCTGAGCAGGCGGTCGAGCAGGTGCTCGCCGGTCAGGCCGGTGGCACCGGCAAGCAACACGTGCTGAGGAGTCAAATACATGATGTTTCTCCGTTGATACAGTCAGCGTAGCGGGCGTGCGACAGGTTGCAGGATAGGCGGTGGGCGATTTGGCCAAGCGCTTCGCATCGCGCGCGGGCCCACGGCGCCCTCGCAAGGGTCTGGCGACCGCTCAGCCCTCAGCCCCTAGGGGTTGCTCTCGTTCAGCGCGTGTTCGGCCTGCTGGCGGCGCAACTGCTGCCAGTGCGCGATCACGCCCGGCGGCGCCCACAACTGCGGTTCAGAGGCCTCGAAGCCTTCCCGTCGTTCTCGTTCGGCAACGCTGGCGCGGGCCAGTTCAAACGCTTGTTTCAGGTCGTCGGTCTGGTTCAAAGCCTGGGCGAACAGGGCGTCGCCAAAGTAGGTGAAATCGGCTTCTTCCGAGCAACCAAAGGACACTCGGTCATGCCGTGCAGCCGTCATGATCAGGGTGCGTTCATCTTGCAGCGGGGCGATGTAGCCGCCCGAGTAGCAGGCCGAGACCACGATCACCTTGTCGCGGTGCTTGAGCGGTGCCAGCACGCTGGCCAGCTCGTCGGCGGCCAGATCGGCCAGTTGCAGCCGCGGTTGATCGAGCACCAGTTGATGGTCGGCGCTGCCATGGCTGGTCAGGTAGATGAACAACAGGTCATTGGCCGAGGTGCGTTCAGCGAGGGTTTGTGCGGCACGGCGGATGTTCTCGCGGGTCGCCATGGGCCGGGTGGCGAGGGTGTCACGGTGGTTCACCAAGGTGATCTGACCGTGAGCGCCAAAGCGCACCTTGAGCAGATGGCTGACGTAATCGGCTTCGCGCAGGAATATGCTTTGCTGGCCATCGCCGGCCACGATCAGGCTGTAGAGCTGGATCGGTGCCGTGGCCTGTGAAGTAGGAGAGGTTTTTCCCGACTGCACGTGGGTCGCTTGCACCGCAGGGCTTTGAGCCGCGCGGGCTTGCGTCGTTTGGCTGGGTGGCGCATCGGCCTGCACAGCCTTGGCCTGCGCTGCGCGGGTTCCAGCCGTCCGGGTGGGGGTGGGTTGCGCGCGCGCAGCATCGACCTGCAGCGCCCTGGCCTGCGGCACGGCGGCCAAGGCCTGTTCCAGCAGCGCGCCTTGGTTGAGCAGGGCCAGGTCCAGTGGATCGGGCAACAGATGGCCTTTCTCATCGCGCACGCGCACGCCGTTGACCCAGTCGCCGGCTTCGACACGGCCGTCGGCATGGGTCAGGCGGCCTTGGCCATGGTAGGTGTCGTTGTCGAACGTACCGCGATACTGGCTGCCGTCTGGCAGTTGCAGATGGCCCTGGCCGGCAAAACGCCAGTCGCGAAATTCACCTTTGTAGTGGCTGCCGTCGGCCCCGAGCAATTCGCCCTGACCGACCAGTGCACCGTCCTTGAAGGGGCCGATCCAGACGTCGCCATCGGCGTTTTCGTAACGGCCCCGGCCTTCCAGGCGGCTGTCCTTGAAATCACCGATGTACTGCTCGCCCTCGATGCTGTCGAAGGTGCCGCTGCCCTGCAGTTGACCATCGACGAAGGTGCCGCTGAACTGGTTGCCGCTGGCATCGCTACGCACCCCGGCGCCGTTGGGCTTGCCCTGGCTGAACAGGCCCTGGTAGCGGCTGCCGTCGGCCATCTGCAGCTCGCCGGCGCCCTGGTACTGGTCGTCCTTGAACTGGCCGCGGTACAGCTGATCGTGTTGCTTGAGCGTGCCCTCGCCGTCGCGCCGGCCTTGTTTGAAGGTGCCGCTGTAGTGGCTGTCGGGCGTGGTCAGTTCGCCCAGGCCGTCGAACAGGCCGCCGGCGAACTGGCCGCGATAGACCTCGCCGTGGCTGCCGTGCCATTCGCCATCGCCCTGCCATTGCCCTTTGTCGAAGCCGCCCTGGTAGAAGCTGCCATTGGGGTAGTCGATGCGCCCCTGGCCTTGCAGCAGCCCGTTGACCAGCTCGCCTCGGTAGCGGCCACCGTCGGGCAGGCGCGCATCTGGTGGCAACAGGGGCTCGCCCTCGCCGCAGGCAGCGAGCAGCAATGTCAACGCAAGGGGCAGCAGTGGGCGCATGACGGAGTCCGGGCTGGAAAATCCGCGAGTATGCCGCAGATCGTGCCCAGGCAGACAGCCATCGACCGTGGTCATGGCCGTACTTCAGACGAAGCACGCCTCCAGGCTATGGGGCGCAGCCGCTGCATGTCATGTTGCAGGTTGGCAGCCCTCGTGTTGTCTTCAATGCCGTTAAGTGGCAGCGTTCTACGGCCTTTGTCGTCTGATGTGGGTCGAAGCCGTGCTTATAATGGCCCGATTGCCCGGAGGAGGTGCCTATGCTGTTGCGTGGTTTGTCGTGGCTGGTGCTGTTCCAGCTGCTGGGAACGGCGATCAATCATCTGCTGTTGCCCATGTTGCCCGGCCCGATCATTGGCCTGTTGCTGCTGCTGGCCTGGCTGATGATACGCGGCGAGGTCGCCCAGCCGCTGAGTGACGCGTCGTCGAGCCTGCTGCGTTACCTGCCGTTGCTGCTGGTGCCGCCAGCGGTCGGGGTGATGGTCTATGCCAAGGACATCGCCGCCGATTTCTGGGCCATCGTGGGCGCGTTGGTGATTTCCTGCCTGGCCACGCTCGTGCTGGTGGGCGTGCTGATGCAGAAGCTCATCCATCGGCAAAACGCGCGCAAGGAGCAGCCATGACGCCGAATTTTCACGGCGCGCTGGAGGCGGTGGTGCACCACCCGCTGTTTGGCATCGGCGTCACCTTGGGCGCTTATCAACTGGCGGTGGCGGCCTACGAAAAAACCCGTTGGATCTTCTTGCAACCGGTGCTGGTGTCGATGCTGCTGGTGATCGGCGTCTTGCTGCTGTGCGGCATTCAGTATCGCGAGTACCGCACCAGCACCGAGATCCTCAACATCCTGCTCGGCCCCGCGACGGTGGCCCTGGCGATTCCGCTGTACCTGAACTTGCGGCGCATCCGCCAGCTGTTCTGGCCGACCTTTACTACGCTGGTCATCGGAGGGCTGTTCGCCACGATCGCCTGTGTGGCGCTGGGGTATGGGTTTGGCGCCGAACACATGATCCTGATGACCATGGCGCCGAAGTCGGTGACCTCGCCCATCGCCATGCTGGTGGCCGAGCAGATCGGCGGCGTGGCCGCCCTGGCGGCGGTGTTCGTGCTGATCACCGGCGTGCTCGGCGCGATCTTCGGGCCGGCGCTGCTCAGCCGGTTCGGTGTGACCAGTCCCGAGGCGCGGGGGATGTCGCTGGGGATCTCGGCCCACGCGGTGGGCACCTCGGTGGCGTTGCAGGAAAGTGATGAATGCGGCGCCTTTGCGGCGCTGGCAATGAGCTTGATGGGTGTGGCCACTGCGGTATTCCTGCCGTTGGCGGTCAGCCTGGTGACCTGAGGACACAAGATGACGTTACCGCTGTTTCCGCTCAACACCGTGCTGTTCCCAGGCTGCCTGCTGGACTTGCAGATTTTCGAGGCTCGCTACCTGGACATGATCGGCCGCTGCATGAAGCAGGGCGAAGGCTTTGGCGTGGTGTGCATCGTCGAGGGCGAGCAGGTCGGACAGGCGCCTGCCGGCGTGTCCACGGTCGGCTGCGAGGCGTTGATCCGCGACTTCGTGCAGCAGGACAACGGCCTGCTAGGCATCCGCGTAGAAGGGGGCCGGCGCTTCCAGCTGGGTGCCACCCAAGTGCTCAAGGACCAGTTGCTGGTCGGTGAGGTCGATTGGCTGACCGAGCAGGCCGACAACGCCTTGGCCGAACAGGACGACGACCTGCTGGCCCTGCTGCTGGCGCTGGGTGAACACCCGATGGTGAAGTCTCTGGACATGCCCCAGGCCGTCAACGGGCGGCAGTCGCTGGCCAATCAGCTGAGTTACCTGCTGCCGTTTCTGGAGCAGGACAAGCTCGCGCTGCTGGCCACCGATTCGCCCGAGCAACGCCTGGACACCATCCAGGCGTTGCTCGAACAACTGCAGGGCGAACTGTTCGCCTGAGCGGGCCAGCGCTCTGGTTCAATACGAGTAGCGCAATACGGCTGCCGGCAACGCGTACAGCGCGAAGAAACCGAGCAGTGCCAGGCACGCCGGCAACACCAGCCACCACACCCGCTGCGGCATCGCCGGTAACGGCTGGCGGTTCTGCACCAGGGTCAGGGTCAGGGCGCACACGGCGCAGGCGAGCAAGGTGCCGGCAAGGATGTCGGTTGGCCAATGCGCGCCGAGGTAGACGCGCGACAGGGCAATCGCCATGGCCGGCAGGCAGCCCAGAAACACCCAGGTCAGGCGCATCCGCGGCGGCTGGCCGCGCCCGGCCAGAATCGCCAGCACCAGGAAGAAGGCGAACGACGCCGAGCTGTGCCCGCTGGGCATGCTGTAGCTGGTCAGGGGCTCGCTGAGCACCTCCGGGCGGGCGCGGGCAAACAGCCATTTCAACGTGCCGTTGCCCACGGCCGTGCCGATCAGCGCGCAGCCGGCGAACACTGCGTGGCGCCATTGCCGAACCAGCAACAGCAGCCCGGTGATCAGCCCACCGAGGAAAAATTGCGTGCGGAAGTCGCCCAGGCGGGTGATCAGCACGACGGTGCCGTCCAGGGCTTGGCGGCGGTGTTCCTGGACCACGGTCATCACGCCCTGGTCGAAATCGTGCAACCAGGGCCAGCCGAGGAACAGCGCAATCAGCGCCAGCAGGCACAGCCCGCTGATCCAGCGGCTGCCGTGACGTCGGTCACGGATGCTGAGGTTCAGGCTGAGCACCACCAATGCTGCCAACGTACCCACGATGATGCCGGCCTGTGGCCAGAAATCTTCAGGTAATGGCAGGCGAATCGCAGCACCCGTGGCCCAGCCGGGCAGCAGGTAGGCCACTGACCAGCCGGCGGCCGCGACCATGCTGACGGCGATGAAGCGCAGCAGCGGCATGTCGAACATGCCCGCGACCATCGGCAGCATGGGCCGCAATGGCCCGATGAAACGACCGACCAGCAGGCTGGCGATGCCATAGCGCTGGAAGTAGGTTTCGGCGCTGCCGATCCATTCCGGGTGATGGCGTAAAAGCGGCAGGCGGCGGATGTTCTGGTGGAAGTGTTTACCGATTGCGTAGGAGATTGCGTCACCTAGCAGGCCGCCGGCAAACCCCAGCAACAAAGTTTCCCCGAGGGTGAAGGCGCCGCTGCCGGCCAGTACCGCCACACCGAACAGCAATACGGTGCCGGGCACGATGATGCCGGCGATGGCCAGGCACTCGATGCAGGCAATCAGGAAAATGGCGATGCCGAGCCATTGCGGGTTGGCGCTGAGCCAAGTGGTAAGGCTGTCGAGCCATTGGCCCATGATGTCAGCTTCCTTCTTTCGGGGTAGGCAGGTTCGCGGTGGCGCGTCGCACAATGGCAAAATCACGCCCTTCGACTTGCCCTCGGCGCAGTGGGTTCCGTGTGCAGACACGGGCAAATGCCGCGTCGACGAAGCGGTAGGGCAGGTGTTCGTCGCGGCCGTGGGGAATGCCCAGGCGGGTGGTCTGGATGATTTCATCGACCACCAGGGCGCAATCCTCCACATAGAAACGCTGTGGGTCGAAACGCTGGGCGTCCCACTGCGGCACCTTCAGGCCCAGGGCACGGCACAGCAGGGTCTGCCCGGCGCACAGGCGTTCGGGCGGACGTACGTTGCCGCTGGCATCGGGGTTGTTCAACTGCATGCGGGCCAGGCTGTTGGCATCGCTCACGGCGTCGGTCCACGGGTAGGCGGATTTGATCAGCACGGCATTGCCTGGGCCGTGGGCGCTGAAGTTGAGCGAGTCGCCGCCGCGGGCGTAGTACATGTAGATGTGCCCGCCATCGAGGAACAGTGCCTTGCGCTTTTCGGTAAAACCCAGCGAGGCATGGCTGCCCTTGTCGCTGAGGTAATAGGCCTCGGTTTCGATGATGCGCGCCGCCAGCCAGAGATCACCCTGCCGGTGGCGGATGACCTTGCCGAGCAAGTCCCGCGCCAGGGTCTGGGCGTCGCGATCGAAGAAGCTGTCCGGCAGGGCCAGGGAGGGAGGGGCGGCAGAGGTCGTCATGCGGGCAGGGCGTCCGAGCGAAAAGACCCGAATCATAGCAATGAATACGTCGCCCCGGCGCGGGGCATGTGCCGCTGAAACGGGCTGCTGTCACGCCGCAGCAAGGCGGTTGAGCGCCTTGGAATGCGGGCTGAAGGGGCCACGAAAGGCAATAAGCGGAACAGAAATCGGAACAATCCGATACCTGCCGTTACATCTTTATGACGTTGTGCGAGCGACATTTACTACCATCCGCCACCCACTGCTGGGCGGATACCGGCGCGCCAGCTATAATCAGCCGATTTCCCCTTCGCCAAGACACCGAACCCATGACTGAGTCCGTTCTTGACTACATGACCCGCTTGGGTCGCGCCGCCCGCGAGGCCTCCCGGGTCATCGGCCGTGCCAGCACCGCGCAGAAGAACCGCGCCCTGCTGGCCGCCGCTGCCGCGTTGGACGCTGCCCGCGCCGAGCTCACTGCCGCCAATGAACAGGACCTGGCCGCCGGTCGCGCCAATGGCCTGGAGCCGGCACTGCTCGATCGCCTGGCGCTGACCCCGGCACGCATCGACGGCATGATCACCGGCCTGCGCCAGGTTGCCGCGTTGCCGGATCCTGTGGGCGCGATCCGCGACATGAGTCATCGGCCCTCGGGCATCCAGATCGGCAAGATGCGCGTGCCGCTGGGGGTGATCGGCATCATCTACGAGTCCCGTCCGAACGTGACCATCGATGCTGCCAGCCTGTGCCTGAAGTCGGGTAACGCGACCATTCTGCGCGGCGGTTCCGAGGCCATTCATTCCAACCGCGCCATCGCCGTGTGCATCCAGCGCGGTCTGGCCGAAGCCGGCTTGCCGCCTGCGGTGGTGCAGGTGGTCGAAACCACTGACCGCCAAGCCGTCGGCGCGCTGATCACGATGCCCGAGTATGTCGATGTCATCGTGCCGCGTGGCGGCCGAGGCCTGATCGAACGCATCAGCCGCGACGCACGCGTGCCGGTCATCAAGCACCTTGATGGCATCTGCCACGTGTATGTGGCCGAGCACGCCGAGCTGGACAAGGCCCAGCGCATCGCCTTCAACGCCAAGACCTACCGCTACGGCATCTGCGGCGCCATGGAAACCCTGCTGGTCGACCAGCGTGTGGCCCAGGCCTTCCTGCCGAGCATGGCCGAGGCGTTCATCGACAAAGGCGTAGAACTGCGTGGGTGCGAGCGTACCCTCGCCCTCATCGATGCCCGTGCGGCCAGCGAAGACGACTGGCGCACCGAGTACCTGGCGCCGATTCTGTCGATTCGCATTGTCGACGGTCTTGATGAGGCCATCGAACATATCAACCATTACGGCTCGCACCACACCGATGCCATCGTGACCGAGCACCAGGGCCAGGCCCGCCGCTTCATGACCGAGGTCGATTCGGCGTCGGTGATGATCAACGCGCCCACCTGTTTCGCCGACGGCTTCGAGTACGGTCTGGGCGCCGAGATCGGGATTTCCACCGATAAGCTGCACGCCCGCGGCCCGGTCGGCCTCGAAGGCCTGACCTGCGAAAAATACGTGGTGATCGGCGACGGTCAACTGCGCGGCCAGGAGCCGAGCTGAGTTGACTCAAGCCCTCACAGCCCGGCGCATTGGCATTCTGGGTGGAACCTTCGACCCGGTACACATCGGCCATTTGCGCAGCGCGCTGGAAGTGGCCGAGCTGATGCAGCTGGACGAACTGCGCCTGCTGCCCAATGCCCGCCCGCCGCACCGTGACACGCCTCAGGTCACGCCGCAAAGCCGGCTGGCCATGGTACGCAGCGCGGTCGCGAATGCGCCGCAACTGAGCGTCGATGCCCGCGAGCTGACCCGAGACAAACCGTCGTACACCATCGATACCCTCGAATCGCTGCGCGCTGAGCTGGCGCCCGAAGATCAGTTGTTCCTGGTGCTGGGCTGGGACGCTTTCTGCGGCCTGCCCGGCTGGCATCGTTGGGAAGAGCTGCTGCAACACTGTCACATTCTGGTGCTGCAACGCCCGGATGCCGACGTAGAACCTCCTTTTGAGCTGCGCAACCTGTTGGCTGCGCGCTCGCAGAGCGATCCCACCGCCATGTCCGGCCCGGCGGGGCACATTTCGTTCGTCTGGCAGACGCCGCTCGCGGTGTCCGCCACGCAGATCCGACAGCTGCTGGCCAGCGGCAAGTCGGTGCGGTTCCTGGTGCCGGACGCAGTACTGGCCTACATAGAGGCGCACGACCTGTACCGTGCGTCTAACTGAAGGTGCCATGAGCACCTCACTCAACACGTTGAACGAGTTTGATATGACCAAGCAGAAAATCCACGGCGAAGAACTGGTCGCGCTGACCATGGCCGCGCTGGAAGACGTCAAGGCCCAAGACATCCAGGTGATCGACGTCCGTGACAAACACAGCCTCACCGACTACATGATCATCGCCACCGGTACCTCCAACCGGCAGATCAATGCGATGCTGGAAAAGGTCCGTGAAGTGGTCAAGGCCAAGGGCGGCCAGCCGCTGGGCGAAGAAGGCAAGGGCGACAGCGACTGGGTCCTGCTCGACCTCAACGACGTCATCGTGCACATGATGACCGCCGCTGCCCGTCAGTTCTACGACCTGGAGCGTCTGTGGGTCGGCGCCGAGCAGAGCCGTGCTGCCGATGGCAAGCACCACAGCCCTGAGAACACCACGCACGATTACTTCGAAAAGCTCAAGGACCGGGAATAGGTCAGCGCTGTGCGTCTGCGCCTGATCGCGGTCGGTTCGCGCATGCCCAAGTGGGTCGAGGAAGGCTGGCACGAATACGCCAAGCGCCTGCCCACCGAGATGGCGCTCGAACTGGTGGAAATTCCGCTGAACACCCGCGGCAAGAATGCCGACGTCACCCGCCTGATTCGTCAGGAGGGCGAGGCCATGCTGAGCAAGGTGCAACCGGGTGAGCGCATCGTCACGCTTGAGGTGCACGGCAAGCCGTGGAGCACCGAGCAGTTGGCCGGTGAACTGGACCGCTGGCGCCTCGATGCGCGTACCGTCAACCTGATGGTGGGTGGGCCGGAAGGCCTGGCGCCGCAGGTCTGCGCGCGCGCCGAGCAGCGCTGGTCGTTGTCACCGCTGACCCTGCCGCACCCGTTGGTAAGGATACTGATCGGCGAACAGATCTACCGCGCCTGGACCGTCCTGTCCGGGCATCCCTACCATAAATAGCCTGTAAGCCTGACCGATGTCGCAGCCGATCCGCCTCAAGGACCACGAGAAAGACGCCCGTCTGGTGCGCAACCGCGTCGTGGTCGGCGCGGTGGCGATCATGCTGCTCATCTGCGTGCTGATCGTGCGGCTGTACTACTTGCAGGTCATTCAGTACGACTATCACTCCACGCTGTCGGAGAACAATCGGGTGCACGTGCAGCCGATTCCGCCTACCCGCGGGCTGATCTACGACCGCAACGGGGTGATCGTCGCAGACAACCGGCCCAGCTTCAGCCTGAGCATGACCCGCGAGCGGGCCGGCGGCGATTGGCAGCAGGTACTCGACAGCATCGTCGAGGTGCTGCAGCTCACCGAAGACGACCGCGTGCTGTTCGAAAAACGCATGCGCCAGGGCCGGCGGCCGTTCGAGCCGGTGCCGATTCTCTTCGAACTCACCGAAGAGCAGATCGCCCGCGTGGCGGTGAACCAGTTCCGCCTGCCCGGGGTGGAAGTGGTCGCGCAACTGGTGCGCCATTACCCGCAGGGCGCGCACTTTGCGCACTCGGTGGGGTATGTGGGACGTATCAACGAGAAGGAGCTCAAGACCCTCGATCCGGTGAACTACAGCGGCACTCACCACATTGGCAAAACCGGCATCGAACGCTTCTACGAAAGTGCCCTGCATGGCCAGGTCGGCTACGAAGAAGTCGAGACCAACGCCCGTGGTCGCGTGCTGCGCGTGCTCAAGCGCACTGACCCGAAACCGGGCAAGGACATCGTGCTGAGCCTGGACATCAAGCTGCAGGAAGCCGCGGAACTGGCCCTGGGCGGCCGGCGTGGTGCGATTGTCGCGCTGGACCCGCGCTCTGGCGAAGTGCTGGCGATGGTCAGCCAACCGAGCTTCGACCCCAACCTGTTCGTGACCGGCATCAGCTTCAAGGCCTATGCCGAGCTGCGCGATTCGATCGACCGGCCGCTGTTCAACCGTGTGTTGCGCGGCCTGTACCCACCAGGCTCGACCATCAAGCCGGCCGTGGCCATTGCCGGCCTCGACAGTGGCGTGGTCAACGCCGGCAGTCGCGTCTTCGATCCGGGCTACTACCAACTGCCCAACTACGACCACAAGTACCGCAACTGGAACCGCAGCGGCGACGGCTGGGTGGACCTGGACGCGGCGATCATGCGTTCCAACGACACTTACTTCTACGACCTGGCGCACAAGATGGGCATCGACCGGCTGTCCACCTACATGGGCAAGTTCGGCATTGGCCAACGGGTCTCGCTGGACATGTTCGAAGAGTCTGCCGGGCTCATGCCGTCGCGCGAATGGAAGCGGGCCACGCGCCGTCAGGCCTGGTTCCCTGGCGAGACGCTGATCCTCGGCATCGGCCAGGGCTACATGCAGGCCACGCCGTTGCAGTTGGCCCAGGCCACTGCGTTGATCGCCAACAAAGGGGTGTGGAATCGCCCGCACCTGGCCAAGACCATCGAGGGCGAGCCGCCGGTGGACGACAACCCGATCGAGAACATCGTCCTGCGCGACAAGTCCGACTGGGCCAAGGTTACCCACGGTATGGAGCAGGTGATGCAGAACGCCCGCGGCACCGCGCGCAAGGCCGCCGCCGGCGCCCAGTACCGCATTGCCGGCAAGAGCGGCACCGCGCAGGTGGTGGCGATTCGTCAGGGCGAGAAGTACGACCGCAACAAGCTTCAGGAGCGTCACCGCGACCACGCACTGTTCGTGGCCTTCGCCCCGGCCGAAAAGCCCGAGATCGTCATTTCGGTGATGGTCGAGAACGGCGAGTCGGGCTCCGGCGTGGCCGCGCCCGTGGTGCGCCAGATCATGGACGCTTGGCTGCTCGATGAAAACGGCCGGCTCAAGACCGCCCCCGTGCCTGCTACCGACGCCGAGGAAACGGCCCCGTGATGAACAATTTCGACCGCATGCTCTCCAGCGAAGACGTCATGCGTCGGCGCGCGAGCTTTCTGCAGCGCATCCACATCGATGGCCCGCTGTTGCTGATTCTCCTGACCCTGGCCGCCGGCAGCCTGTTCGTGCTGTATTCGGCCAGTGGCAAGAACTGGGACCTGCTGCTCAAGCAGGCCACCTCGTTCGGCATCGGCCTGGTGTCGATGTTCGTCATCGCCCAGCTCGAACCACGTTTCATGGCGCGCTGGGTGCCGCTGGCGTACATCGTCGGGGTGCTGCTGCTGGTGGTGGTGGATGTCATGGGCCACAACGCCATGGGCGCCACGCGCTGGATCAACATCCCGGGGGTGATCCGCTTCCAGCCCTCGGAATTCATGAAGATCATCATGCCGGCGACCATCGCCTGGTACCTGGCCAAGCGCACCTTGCCACCGCACCTCAAGCACGTGCTGATCAGCCTGGTGCTGATCGGTGTGCCGTTCATCCTGATCGTGCGCCAGCCTGACCTTGGCACCGCGCTGCTGATTCTGGCGTCCGGTGCTTTCGTGCTGTTCATGGGCGGGTTGCGCTGGCGCTGGATCGTCAGTGTGATCGCCGCCGCCGTGCCGGTGGCCGTGGCGATGTGGTTCTTCGTCATGCACGACTACCAGAAACAGCGTGTGCTGACCTTCCTCGACCCAGAGAGCGATCCGCTGGGCACTGGCTGGAACATCATCCAGTCCAAGGCTGCGATCGGCTCGGGCGGGGTGTTCGGCAAGGGCTGGCTGCTGGGGACCCAGTCGCACCTGGACTTCCTCCCGGAAAGCCACACCGACTTCATCATCGCCGTACTTGGCGAGGAATTCGGCCTGGTGGGTATCTGCCTGCTGTTGATCATCTACCTGCTGCTGATCGGCCGCGGCCTGGTGATCACCGCGCAGGCGCAGACCCTCTACGGCAAGCTGCTGGCCGGCAGCCTGACCATGACGTTCTTCGTGTACGTGTTCGTCAATATCGGTATGGTGAGCGGCCTTCTGCCGGTAGTGGGGGTGCCGTTGCCCTTCATCAGCTATGGCGGAACTTCATTGGTGACGCTGCTGTCAGCGTTTGGCGTTTTGATGTCGATCCACACGCACCGCAAGTGGATCGCACAGGTTTGAATAAGGTGAAGAATTACATGCAAGTCGTGCGTGGCTGGGTGGCTCGTCAGATGCCGTGGATCGGTGCATTGGGATTGCTGGGCGCAGCTGCGCACGCCAGTGCCGGCGATTATGACGGCTCACCGCAGGTGGATGCCTTCGTCGCCGAGATGACCCGCGACTATGGGTTCGCCCCCGAGCAACTGCACGCGGTGTTCGCCGAGGTCGAGCGCAAGCAGTCGATCCTCGATGCCATTTCCCGGCCAGCCGAACGGGTCAAGCCATGGAAGGACTACCGCCCGATGTTCCTCACCGATGCGCGCATCGCACGCGGCGTGGACTTCTGGCGCCAACACGAAGCGACCCTGGCCCAGGCCGAGCTGACCTTCGGTGTGCCGGCCCAGGTGATCGTGGCGATCATCGGCGTGGAAACCTTCTTTGGCCGCAACACCGGCAACTACCGGGTCATCGATGCGCTGTCCACATTGGGCTTCGACTACCCACCGCGGGCCGACTTCTTCCGCAAGGAGCTGCGCGAGTACCTGCTGCTGGCCCGCGATCAACAAGTCGATCCCCTGACCCTCAAGGGCTCCTACGCCGGGGCCATGGGCCTGCCGCAGTTCATGCCCAGCAGCTTCCGCGCCTACGCGGTGGACTTCGACGGCGACGGCCACATCAATATCTGGAACAACGCCGACGATGCCATTGGCAGTGTCGGCAGCTACTTCCAGCATCATGGTTGGGTCGAAGGCGAGGCGGTGGTGAGCCGCGCCCAAGTGAGCAGCGCGCGTGCCGACCAGGGGCTGACCCAAGGCATCGAGCCGGCCAGCACGGTCGGTCAGTTGCGTGCGCTGGGATGGTCGAGTCATGATGCGCTGCCCGACGATCTGCCGGTCACGGCGTTCCGTCTTGAGGGCGATCAGGGCCCCGAATACTGGATGGGCCTGAAGAATTTCTATGCGATCACTCGCTATAACCGCAGCGTGATGTATGCCATGGCGGTGCATCAGCTTTCCGAGCAGCTGGTCAAGGCACGAGGCGTCAAGTAAATGCGCGAACTCTTCACAGCGAATACCTTGAAAGTGCTGGGCTGCCTGACGGCGGCGCTGGTGTTGGCGAGCTGTTCATCGAGCCGTCCCGCGACCTCCGGCAAACCGCAGAAAGGCGGTGCCATCGTGCGTGCCCAGCCAGGTCTGGACATCAACCGTGCGCACAAGGACGGCGCGCCGTGGTGGGACGTCGACGTCAACAAGATCCCCGACGCCACGCCGACCCTGCACACCGGTGCCTACAAGGCCAACCCCTACACGGTGCTGGGCAAGACCTACTACCCGGTCCAGCAATTCGCCAACTACCGCGCCGAGGGTACGGCCTCCTGGTACGGCACCAAGTTCCACGGCCAGAACACTGCCAATGGCGAGGTCTATGACCTGTACGGCATGAGCGCGGCGCACAAGACCCTGCCGCTGCCGGCCTACGTGCGCGTGACCAACCTCGACAACCAGCGCTCGGTGATCTTGCGGGTCAACGACCGTGGCCCGTTCTATTCCGATCGCATCATCGATCTGTCCTACGCCGCCGCGAAGAAGCTTGGCTATGCCGAGACCGGCACTGCGCGCGTGCGTGTCGAAGGCATCGACCCACAGCAGTGGTGGGCGCAGCGTGGTCGTGCAGCGCCCCTGGTGCTGAAGGAGCCGCAAGTCGCCCAGACCCAACCGCTGCCGGCCAGCACAGGCACCGTCGAGCAATGGACACCGCCGCCGCAGCAGCATGCCGCGGCCGTGGTTCCGGTCCAGGTGGCGAGCAACCACACGCCGGCCAACAGTGGCGCGATGTTCCTTCAGGTAGGCGCCTTCGCCAACCCGGATGCGGCAGAGCTGCTGCGCTCCAAACTCAGCACCATGGTCAGCGCGCCGGTGTTCATCAGCTCCATCGTACGTAACCAGCAGACCTTGCACCGCGTTCGCCTCGGCCCGATCAACAGCCAGGGGGACGTCCAGCAGATGCAGGACAGCGTGCGCCTGGCCAACCTCGGCCAGGCCAAGCTGGTCACGGCAGACTGAGTGAATCTGTCGGTTTTGTCATGAACCCACGGGCACGGCCATGTACAATGGCCGTTTTTGCCCGCCAGCCCCTGGCGCTGAACCCGGGCGCTGAACATTGATGCGGGGGCGTGGTCAGGTGAGCGGGCCCATGTACCGCCCCGGCACACGAACATCAGACCTTTAGCGATTTACGAGAGACGGATGAACATCACCAAACTAGCCCAACGCCTATGCCTGCCCGTGCTGCTGATGATCATGCCTGCTGCCTTTGCGGCAGAGCAGATGATGCCAGCGCCTCCACAACTGGCCGCCAAGTCCTATGTGCTGATGGATGCCGCGAGCGGCAACGTGCTGGTCGAGAACAACGGTGACGAACGTCTGCCGCCTGCCAGCCTGACCAAGCTGATGACCGCCTACATCGCCACCCTCGACATCCGTCGTGGGCAGATCGGCGAGAACGATCCGGTTACCGTCAGCGAAAACGCCTGGCGCACCGGCGGCTCGCGCATGTTCATCAAGGTGGGCAGCCAGGTCACCGTCAGCGATCTGCTGCACGGCATCATCATTCAGTCCGGCAACGATGCCTCGGTCGCGCTGTCCGAGCATATCGCCGGCAGCGAAGACGCCTTCGCCGACATGATGAACAAGACTGCCGCCGACCTGGGCATGAGCAACAGCCACTTCATGAACCCTACCGGTCTGCCGAACCCCGAGCATTACTCTTCGGCCCATGACATGGCCGTACTGGCGCGCGCGATCATCAACGAAGATCCGGCCCACTACGCCATCTACTCGCAGAAAGAGTTCTTCTGGAACAACATCAAGCAGCCCAACCGCAACCTGCTGCTGTGGCGCGACAAGACCGTCGACGGTCTGAAAACCGGCCACACCGAAGAGGCGGGCTACTGCATGGTGTCGTCGGCGGTACGCGACGGCCAGCGCCTGATCGCCGTCGTCTTCGGTACCAACAGCGAGCAGTCGCGTGCTGCCGAAACCCAGAAGCTGCTGACCTACGGTTTCCGCTTCTTCGAAACCCAGACTTTCTACCAGAAGGGCACCGAGCTGGCTCAGGCCCCGGTCTGGAAGGGCGCCACCTCGCAAGTCAAGGCAGGCCTGGCCAACGACCTGACCATGACCATGCCTAAAGGCCAGCTCAAGCGTCTGCAGGCTTCGATGACCCTCAATCCACAGCTCACCGCTCCGATTGCCCAAGGCGACGTGATCGGTAAAGTGGAAGTGAAACTGGATGACAAGGTCGTGCACAGCGCTGACCTGATCGCGCTGGACGCGGTCGAGGAAGGTGGTTTCATTCGTCGTATGTGGGATAGCATTCGGCTATTCTTCTATGGCTTGTTCAACTGATACGTGACCCCGGCAAGCCCCCGCCAGCCGCGGGGGCTCTGTTGTTGCCACGGCTTACGAGGCCGTTTCCGCCATGAGCGAACCAGACGTCAAGTCGCACAAGATCGAATTTCCCTGCGCCGATTACCCAATCAAGGTCATTGGCGACACCGTGGTCAACTTCCGCGACACGGTGATCGAAATCCTCAAGAAGTATGCTGAAGTCGACCTGTCGACCCTGGCTGAACGCCAGAGCAAGGAAGGCAAGTACACCACCGTGCAACTGCACATCGTGGCGACCAGCGAAGACCAGTTGCACGACATCAACAGCGCCCTGCGCGCGACCGGCATCGTGAAAATGGTGCTGTGATGCCCGCCTGCCTTGGCTTTCGCGACCTTGGCCTGCAACCGTACGAACCGGTGCTCGAGGCCATGCGTCGCTTCACCGGGCAGCGTAATGCCGATACACCCGATGAAGTCTGGCTGGTCGAGCACCGGCCGGTGTTTACCCAAGGCCAGGCCGGCAAGCCCGAGCACCTGATGCTCACCGGCGACATTCCGGTGGTGCAGACCGAGCGCGGGGGCCAGGTCACTTACCACGGCCCAGGCCAGTTGGTGGCGTACCTGCTGCTGGATGTGCGTCGCCTGGGGATCGGTGTGCGCGAACTGGTCAGCCGTATCGAAGCCAGCCTGGTGGCGTTGTTGGCCAGTTATCAGGTACAGGCTGCAGCCAAGCCCGATGCGCCCGGTGTCTATGTCGATGGCGCAAAAATCGCCTCCCTGGGCCTGCGCATCCGTAATGGCTGCGCTTTCCATGGGCTGGCGTTGAACGTCGACATGGACCTGGCGCCGTTTCGCCGAATCAACCCCTGCGGGTATGCGGGGCTGGCCATGACCCAGCTGCGCGACCACACAGGCCCGATCGAACTCGACGAGGTCAGGACGAGGCTGCGCGAACAGCTGGTCAAGCACCTCGACTACGCAGAGCAGACGACCCTCACGGGCGGAATCGACTGAATATGACAACTGTGCAAGAAGCCGTGCCGAACCTCATCGCCACCGACGCGCCGTCACGTCCGGCCCCGAAAAAGGTCGAAGCCGGCGTCAAGCTGCGCGGTGCCGACAAGGTTGCGCGCATCCCGGTGAAGATCATTCCCACCACCGAGCTGCCGAAAAAGCCCGACTGGATTCGCGTGCGCATTCCGGTATCGCCCGAGGTCGATCGCATCAAGCAGTTGCTGCGCAAGCACAAACTGCACAGCGTCTGCGAAGAAGCTTCCTGCCCGAACCTGGGCGAGTGCTTCTCCGGTGGCACCGCGACCTTCATGATCATGGGCGACATCTGCACCCGTCGTTGCCCATTCTGTGACGTTGGCCACGGCCGCCCACGCGCGCTGGACGTCGACGAGCCGAAAAACCTCGCCGTGGCCATCGCTGACCTGCGTTTGAAGTACGTGGTGATCACCTCGGTCGACCGTGACGACCTGCGTGACGGCGGTGCCCAGCACTTCGCCGACTGCATCCGTGAAATCCGCGCGCTGTCGCCGGGCGTACAGCTCGAAACGCTGGTGCCCGACTACCGTGGGCGCATGGACGTGGCGCTGGAAATCACCGCCAACGAACCGCCGGATGTGTTCAACCACAACCTCGAGACCGTGCCGCGCCTGTACAAGGCCGCGCGCCCGGGGTCGGACTACGACTGGTCGCTCGACCTGTTGCAGAAATTCAAGCACATGGTGCCGCACGTGCCGACCAAGTCCGGTCTGATGCTCGGCCTGGGCGAGACCGACGAAGAAGTCATCGAAGTGATGCAGCGCATGCGTGAGCACGAGATCGACATGCTCACCCTCGGCCAGTACCTGCAGCCGTCGCGCAACCACTTGCCGGTGCAGCGCTTCGTGCATCCGGACACCTTCGCCTGGTTCGCCGAAGAAGGTTACAAGATGGGCTTCAAGAACGTGGCTTCCGGGCCGCTGGTGCGCTCGTCGTACCATGCGGATCAACAGGCTCATGAGGCCAAGATCAAGCTCTGATAGCGTCTTGTGCTGACAGTGCCGATGTGTGCCGCAAGGCACCATCGGCATTTTTCGTTCAGGGCCTCTGCCTTCAGGAGTGGATATGAAGTGTGTCGACGCGGTTGTCGCTCGTCTGCCCAAGGCGCTGAGCGCGGGTGCCTGTTTTGCTGTGGTGGCGCCGGCAGGGCCGGCGCGTCTGGATGTGGAAAAGGCGCGCGAATGGTTTGTTCGGCGGGGTTATACCTGTCGGTTTTATCCGAGCGTGCAACAGGCTGACGGTTACCTGGCGGGCAGCGATGCGCAGCGCGTGCAAGACCTGCACGATGCCTTTGCCGACCCGGGCATCGACGCCATTTTGAGCATGCGTGGCGGTTACGGCAGCATGCGTATGCTCGACCAACTCGATTTCGACCTGATTCGCGGCCATCCCAAACCGTTGATTGGCTACAGCGATATCACTGCCCTGCACACCACCCTGCAGCGGCACACGGGCCTGATCACATTCCATGGCGCCATGCTCAATGCAGATCTGTTGGGCGGCAAGGCGCAACCGACCGAATCGTCCTTGCTCGCGCAGTTGTCGGGGCAGGTGGGCGCAGGCGCAGAGATCGCGCATCCGAGCCAATGGCCGTTGACTACGGTAACGGCGGGCGTGGGCAGCGGAGTGCTGCGCGGTGGCAACCTGTCGATGCTCGGCGCGACGATGAGCACGCTGGGGGAGGTCGATCTGACCGGCAGCATTCTGTTCATCGAGGATGTCAACGAGCCGTTGTACCGGGTGGACCGGCTGCTGACGCAGCTGCGCCTGGCGGGCAAGCTGGACGGTGTGAAGGGGGTGTTGGTAGGGGATTTCGCCGGTATCAGCGTGGCGGCCATGACCCCGCTGTTACGCGCAATCTTCGGTCCGTTGAACATTCCGGTGCTGGCCGGCTGGCGTAGCGGGCACTGCGATCCGAACCTGTGTCTGCCGTTGGGCGCGCAGGTGCAGCTGGACAGCACGGCGAAGCGGCTGGTGTTGGAGCAGGGGTTGTTCGCAGCCTGATGCTGGCCCGTGAAGGCGCGGGTTAGCCCATGCGCCCGCTGCGCCGTCCAGCGCGACTGACAACGCCTCCACAGAACGGCATCCGGCTTGCTGAACCCTAAAGAATCCGTGGCGCGTCCAGGGCGCAGACCTGGTCTCTTAGGCAGCCGCTGATACGCTGTCTGAAAGCCCGCACACGGACCCCGTACGAGCTCGCTCGCGAACAGGCGTGCTGCCACCGCGATCAGTCGGGCGGGCTGCGTCAACGTTAACGGCCTTCGCGAGCGAGCTCGCTTCTACGGATTGGGCTTGAGCTCCGGTCATTTTCAGGCGACTGGAGCGGAGCTTGGGTGAATCGCGAAGGGCGGCATAGCCCGCGGCAGGTCGTGCACCTGCCAGCGGGCGATGGTTGCCATGCGGATTTGTGTCAGCGACCGCGCAAGCTATCCAGCAGCTTGTGGGTCGGGTACCCGTCCGCCGGCCAACCCAATCCCTGCTGCGCCGTACGAATGGCCTTGCGAGTGTTGGCGCCGATGATGCCGTCGGCATTGCCTGCCGGATAACCCTTGGCATTGAGCAGATTCTGCAGCTCCATGCGCTCGCTGCGGCTCAAGGGCTGATCATCTTTCGGCCAGCTACCGGCAATGAATCCCCAACCCGAGAAGCGATCGCCCAACAGGCTGACAGCCAGCGCGTAGGACGAGGAATTGTTGTACTTGAGGATCGCGCGGAAGTTGTCCAGCACCAGGAAGGCGGGCCCACGCGCACCCGCGGGCAACAGCAGGGCCGCGGAGAGTTCGTTGCTGCCTGCGGGCAGTTGAGTGCCGGCCGGCAGCGTAACGCCCAGCTGCAACCATTCACTGACCGGCTTGCGCTGGCTGCCATCGGCCTGCCAGTAGTCGAAGCCGGACGGCACCTGGACCTCGAAGCCCCACGGTTGGCCGCGCTTCCAGCCCGAGCTTTGCAGGTAGTGCGCGGTAGACGCCAGGGCGTCTGGCGTGCTGTTCCAGATGTCGCGGCGGCCATCGCCGTCGAAGTCGACCGCGTGCGTGGCGTAGGTGGTGGGGATGAACTGGGTCTGGCCCATGGCGCCGGCCCAGGAGCCGCGCATGGCGTCCGGCTGGATGTCGCCATCTTGCAGAATCTGCAGCGCAGCGATCAGCTGGTCCTGGGCGAACTGTGGGCGGCGGCCTTCATAGGCCAAGGTGGCCAGGGAGCGGATCACTGATTTGCTGCCCTGGAACTGGCCGAAATTGCTTTCCATGCCCCACACCGACACGAGCACCTGGCGATCGACGCCGTAGCGTTGCTCAAGACGGGCCAGCAGCTCGGCATGCTGCTCCAGCAGGCGCTTGCCGTTGCGCACGCGCAACGGCGACAGCGCCCCATCAAGGTACTCCCACACCGGACGACTGAATTCGGGCTGGCTGCGGTCGGCCTTGATCACGTCCATGTCAGGGGTGACACCCAGGAAGGCACGGTCGAAAACGCTCGCGGTGATGCCGGCCTGCAGTGCCTGTTGACGGAACCCTGCCTGCCATTGGGCGAAGGTTTGCACGGGCTGGATGTCGCTGCTGGTGTCGGTGCTGGCGCTGGGCAGCGCTACGGCAGGCGCTGGTTGCGCGGGCGGTAGAGGCACGGCGTCGGCTGCGGTGGGTTTTTCCGCGCAGGCGACCAGCAGGATGAGGCTGGATGCTGCGATCAATTGGCGAGGTTGCCAGCGGGGGAAAAGACTGGGGAGCATGCACAGATCCAGGGATTACAGGTCAGGCGACGACCATATCATGCCTGCGCACTTCTTGCCTTCAGCGCCTTCATGCGGCCAGAACGGAAGAAGCCTCCCAATCTCTCGATTGGAAGGCTTCGCGTTGGTAGCTGCCTTTGCCCTTGCTGGGACGTTCCTGACGACACCGGAACAGCGGCTGGGCGACGATGGATTTGGCTTTGTTGGGGCCAGGCTTGTGGGGCCGTTTGCTCATGGCGATTTCCTGCGCGGGGGGAGGTAGGGCGCACTGTAGGATGGCATCGCAGCCTGAGCCAATTGAATGTCTCAATCGCCAGTCGCCATCACTGCGCCGGCAGCGCCACGCGCTGGCCGGCCATCAACAGCACCAGCCGACTCAAGCCGATCCACGCCGAGCCTTCGGCCTGGCCCTTGATTTGCGCATCGATGCGCTGCGCGTCCTGCAGCAACTGCGCCCAGCGCTGCGCAGAAAGCCTTTGTAACGCTTTGCTCACCAGCGGTCGGCGCTTGTCCCAGATCGGCGGTTTGGCCTGGCTGAAGGCCTTGTCCAGCGGTACGCCCTGGCTGAACTGCTGAGCCAACCCGGCCAGCGCACGCAACTCGCGGGCCAGCGCCCAGAGAATCACCGGCGGCTCCACGCCTTCGCCGCGCAAGCCCTCCAGAACGCGCAGCGCATGACCGGCATCGCCCGCCAGAATGGCATCGACCAGCCCGAACACATCGAATCGCGCGCTGTCAGCCACTGCCGCCTGGACGGTCTCCACGGTGACCTGATTACCCTCGGCCAGCAGCTTGAGCTTCTCGATTTCCTGGGCGGCGGCGAGCAAGTTGCCTTCGACCCGCGAGGCGATCAGGTCGACGGCATCGCGCTGGGCGGCGAGGCCGGCCTGAGCCAGGCGCTGATTGATCCAGTTGGGCAATTGATGGGCATCGACCGGCCAGATCTGGATGAACTGGCACTGCCCGCCCTCGACCAGTGCCTTGCCCCATTTGGTACGTTGGGCGCTGGCGTCGAGCTTGGGCAGGCTGATCAACAGCACGGTGTCTTCAGCGGGGCGCGCGCAGTACTCGATCAACGCCGCGCCGCCCTTGTCGCCGGGCTTGCCCGATGGCAGGCGCAGCTCCAGCAGACGACGCTGGGCGAATAGCGACAGGCTGGCGCCAGCCTGGAGCAGGGTGCCCCAGTCAAAGTTGGCGTCGGCGCTGAACACCTGGCGTTCATCGAAGCCCTGCTTGCGCGCGGCAGCGCGGATGGCGTCGGCCGCTTCCTGGCACAGCAGCGGGTCATCGCCACTGACGATGTAGACCGGCGCCAGGTCGCCTTGCAGGTGCTTGGTGAGTTGGGCGGGGGCGAGCTTCATGGGCAAGGGCGGGGCACTGATGTGCCCCGTTCGGCCTTAGTTGGCCGGGATTTGCATCGGCGATTGCTGGGGCGTGGCGTCTTGCGCACGGCGGGCTGCTTCCAGCGCGTCGGCTTCAGCCTTGGCGCGCTGGTCAGCCTTGAGTTGCAATTCGTCAAGGCGTGCTGGCGTGAACTGCTGCAACCGCACCATCAGGCTTTGCACCAGATCGTTACGCATTTCATCACGCACCCGCTTGGCTTCCTGGCTGGAGCCGGTGACGTTGTTGCCGTCACGTACATACACTTTGCGCACTTCCAGCTTGTCAGCCAGCAGCACGGCTTTGTTCAGGCCCTGGATTTCGTAATTGACGACGGTGGTCAGCTCGTACTCGGCCGAGCGCGTACCGCCGGTATAGGTCGCTGCACGCTGGCTTTCCTGCTCGTTGGTCAGCACCAGATGGTACGGCGCGCCGCTGTAGAGCCTCACGCCGCTGTTTTCCAGCGCGTTGCGCAGTTGCTTGACCGTGTCGCCGTAGGCGTTGCGGGCGCTGAGGTCGAGCTCTTTGAGGCTCAGTTCGTTGGTGCCCGTGCCGCGCAGCTGAAAACCGCAGGCGCTGAGCATGACGGCCAGGCCCATCACCAGCAGATTGCGTTTGATCATGTTGTAGCTCCCTTGTGGGCCGATTCCGCCTGCTCGCACCGTCGCGAGCAGGCGTTGCCATCAGTTGGCGACGATGTTGACCAGCTTGCCTGGTACCACGATGACCTTGCGGATCGTCAGGCCATCGATGAAGCGCAGAACGTTTTCATTGCTGCGCGCGGCAGCTTCGATCTCTTCGCGGCTGGCTGCAGCAGGCATTTCCACCTGGCCCCGCAGCTTGCCGTTGACCTGCACCACCAGCACGATGCTGTCTTGCACCAGTGCGGCTTCATCCACCTGAGGCCAGGCAGCGTCGATCACCGCGCCTGCATGGCCGAGATGATTCCACAGCGCGTGGGAAATGTGCGGGGTGATCGGTGCCAGCAGCAAGCTGACGGCTTCCAGACCTTCCTGCAGCAGGGCACGGTCCTGGGCAGTGGCTTGCGGGGCCTTTTCCAGCACGTTCATCAGTGTCATCACCTGGGCGATGGCGGTGTTGAACTTGTGGAACTGACCCACGTCGATGCTGGCGTGGCGAATGGCCGAATGAATGGCGCGGCGAATGACTTTCTGCGCGTCATCCAACGTGGTCACATCAGGCGAGCCGGCAGCCCCTTGCGCGACATGCGCCTGGGCCAGGCGCCATACGCGACGCAGGAAGCGGCTGGCGCCCTCGACGCCGGAGTCGGACCATTCCAGGCTCTGATCGGGCGGCGAAGCGAACATCATGAACAGTCGGCAGGTGTCGGCGCCGTAGACCTCGATCATCGATTGCGGGTCGACGCCGTTATTTTTCGACTTCGACATCTTCTCGGTGCCGCCGATTTCCACCGGTTGGCCATCGGTTTTCAGGCGTGCGCCAATGATCTTGGCCTTGGCATCGCGCTCGATTTCGACATCCGCCGGGTTGAACCAGTCTTTGCCGCCGTTGCTGGCTACGCGGTAATAGGTTTCGGCAACCACCATGCCCTGGGTCAGCAGGTTCTTGAACGGCTCGTTCGAGGTGACCAGGCCTTCGTCGCGCATCAGCTTGTGGAAGAAGCGCGCGTACAGCAGGTGCAGGATCGCGTGTTCGATACCGCCGATGTACTGATCCACCGGCAGCCAGTGGTTGGCCGCTTTCGGATCGACCATGCCGCCTTCGTAGTTGGGCGAGGCGTAACGGGCGAAGTACCAGGACGACTCCACGAAAGTGTCCATGGTGTCGGTTTCACGCTTGGCCGGGCTGCCGCAGGTCGGGCAGGCGCACTCGTAGAATTCGGGCATGCGCGCCAGTGGCGAGCCAGCACCATCGGGTACGACGTTTTCCGGCAGGGTGACGGGCAGTTGATCTTCCGGCACCGGTACGTCGCCGCACGTCGTGCAGTGGATGATCGGAATCGGGCAGCCCCAGTAGCGTTGGCGGCTGATGCCCCAGTCGCGCAGGCGGAACTGGGTCCGCGACTTGCCCAGGTCCTTGCCGATCAAGGCCGCTTCGATGGCGTCGAAGGCGCCAGCAAAGTCGAGACCGTCGAAGGCGCCGGAGTTGATCAAGGTGCCGTGCTCGCCGTAGGCGGCTTGCCAATCGCTACCCACCTCGTCGCCCGCACTGGTGCGCACCACGGCCTTGATCGGCAGCGAGTACTTTTGCGCGAACTCGAAGTCACGCTCGTCATGGGCCGGTACGGCCATCACCGCGCCGTCGCCGTAATGCATCAGGACGTAGTTGGCGACCCACACCGGCAGCTTCTCGCCGGTCAGCGGGTGTTCGACCAGCAACGACGTTGCCAGGCCTTTCTTTTCCTGGGTGGCCATGTCGGCCTCGGCCACGCTGCCGCCTTTGCATTCGTCGATGAACGCCTGCAGCGCCGGGTTGCCCTGGGCCGCCTGGGTCGCCAGCGGGTGCTCGGCGGCCACTGCAACGTAGGTCGCGCCCATCAGCGTGTCGGGGCGCGTGGTGAAGACTTTCAGGGCGCCCGCATGACCGATGCTTGCCTGGTCATAGGGGAACTGCACTTCCATGCCGCGCGACTTGCCGATCCAGTTGCGCTGCATGGTCTTGACCTGTTCAGGCCAGCCCGGCAACTCGTCGAGGCTTTCCAGCAGCTCGTCGGCGTAGTCGGTGATGCGGAAGTAGTACATGGGGATTTCGCGCTTTTCGATCAGCGCGCCCGAGCGCCAGCCGCGCCCGTCGATGACCTGCTCGTTGGCCAGTACGGTCTGGTCGGCCGGGTCCCAGTTCACCGTGCCGTTCTTGCGGTAGATCACGCCTTTTTCGAACAGGCGGGTGAACAGCCATTGCTCCCAACGGTAGTAGTCGGGCTTGCAGGTGGTGACTTCACGGGACCAGTCGATGGCAAGGCCCAGGCTCTTGAGCTGGGTCTTCATGTAATCGATGTTTTCGTACGTCCACTTGGCCGGGGCGACGTTGTTCTTCATCGCCGCGTTTTCCGCCGGCATGCCGAACGCATCCCAGCCCATGGGCTGCAGGACGTTCTTGCCGAGCATGCGCTGGTAACGCGCGATCACATCGCCGATGGTGTAGTTGCGCACGTGCCCCATGTGTAGCTTGCCGCTCGGGTACGGGAACATCGATAGGCAGTAGTAGGTGTCTTTGCCTGGCTGTTCATTGACGGCGAACGACTGTTGCGCGTCCCAGAAAGACTGGGCGGCGGCTTCGATATCACGGGGCGTGTATTGTTCGTGCATGGCTACTTTTTGCTGAGAGAGAAAAGACCCTGTTCCAGGCAGCGCGAGCTCGCTGCGTCCGGCATTCCGGCGTCGGTAAAGTGAACGCCGTAGCATACATGAGCGCCGCCGCCGGTGGCTAACCAATCTACGCCGTGGGCCGTTGGTCGCGGCGGCCGGCTGCTTTGGCGAGTGCCGCTAAGCTCAGGGCTGGGGGAGATACCGTTATCTTCAATGAGGTGAATGAATGGGAGAGTCGCAGCTGAGCAAAACCAGACCTGAGGTATACGAGCGTCTGATCGACCGTGTAGGGCTGGCCCTTGAAACGGCCAGGACCGCTGTCAAATTGCGTGACGAGTTGCCTGTCGAGCTGGAATTGCGTGGCCTGAGCCCCGCCGAATTCGCAGTCATCAAGGCTTGGCTGGCCACTCAGGCACCTGGGCGGCTGGCGCAAGCCGGCATCGATCCGCAACCCAGGGCACCGGCCAGGATCATCTGGCTGAAAGATCGCAAGCAATCTGCCACGGCGGCACACTCGCACAAGCAGCCCTCCAGGTAAGCACTGACTTGCAAGGGCGCTGATGCCCTGTTCCGGATTTTCATTACACACACTCGATTTGATCGGTGTCCGCAGCCCTTGAGGCCCGGCGCCGATCCTCTTAGTCTGCATACCTCTCCCACAGGTATGCGCCATGCCCCTCAGGTTCTTCATCAAACAGTGGCTGCTGCCGCCTGGTCTGCTGATTCTCTTGCTGTTGGCGGGTTGGTGGCTGAGTGCGCGCTTCCCCAGGCTTTCGGCACTGTGTTTCATAGCCGGCGTGGGCGGGCTGTGGCTGATGAGCCTGCCGCTGGTCATGGAGCAGGGCGCACGCTTGCTGGAGCGCGAGCCCGCGCTGGCCGTGCAGGCCTGGCCGCAGTTGGTGCAGCAGGCGGATGTCATCGTGGTGTTGGGCGCGGGGCGCGGGCGCGGCGATCCGGCGTGGGGCGGGGTCGACCAGCCCAGCCTGCTGGCTTTGCAGCGCATGCGCTTCGCCGCCACCTTGGCCAAGGCCAGCGGCCTGCCGGTACTGACCAGTGGCGGTCTGCATTACGGCGAGCCGCCCAGTGAAGCCGAATTGATGGCGACCTACCTGCAGGCCGATTTCGGCGTAGCGGTTAGCTGGCAGGAACGCGCCAGCCGCACTACCTGGGAGAACGCCCAGTTCAGCGCGCAGATCCTGCAACCCCTGGGCAAGCGCCGTGTGGTGCTGGTCACACAGGCCTGGCACATGCCCCGGGCGCGCTGGAGCTTCGAGCAAGCGGGCTTTACCGTCGTTGCTGCACCGATGGCGTTTATCGGTGGCGCCCATGGCCGGCCGTTCGCCGGTCTGCTGCCGGAAAGCCGTGCGATGTGGCACAACGCTCAGTTGTTGAACGAGGCGCTGGGGTTATTGGCGTATCGGTTGATGTATTGAGGGGCTGGTGGCTCCCGCCTGCAAGGCTGCAGCACCCTCTGGCAGAGGTTCCGAGGCGTCTGGATCAGGCCGGCTGCCGCCTCGCTTCCCCTGCAACATCGGGGCGCCCGAATCGGGCCGGCGCAGCAGCCCCGTCAGGCAAAATGCAGGGCCCTGTGTCAGGCCGGCGCAGCCGGCCTGGTTCAGGCGTCGCGCAGTCTTACGGCGTGCGCATCCGCCGCCGTCCCAGCAGCGCCCAGCCGAGCAGCAAGGTGCAGACCACGATCAGCGGCCACGACCGCCATTGCAGGTACGGCGTCAGTTGCTGCATCGGCACGACCTGGCCATATAGCACCGCCTGCTCGAACTGTGGCACCTGCGCGGTGATGCGGCCCTGTGGGTCGATCAGTGCAGTGACGCCATTGTTGGTCGCCCGAATCATCCAGCGTCCGGCTTCCAGCGCTCGCATCTGCGCCATCTGCAAGTGCTGCAGGGGGCCGATCGAGGTGCCGAACCAGGTATCGTTACTGATGGTCAGCAGCAGGTCACTGCGCGCGGCAAGGCTGGCTGCAAACTCTGGATAGACCACCTCGTAACAGATGTATGGCGCGATCTGATACCCCTTGGCTTGCAGCAATGCCTGGTCTTGCGGCCCACGGGCGAAATCGGACATCGGCAGATTGAAGAACTCGATGGCCCCACGCAGCATGTCCTGCAGCGGCACATATTCACCGAAAGGCACGAGCTTCTGCTTGAGGTAGGTGCCGTCGCCTTCGCCGGTGACGGTCACGCCGTTGTAGTAGCGGCGCTGCCCACGGACTTCTTCGCGTACCGGCACGCCAGTGATCAGCGCCGTCTGCCGATCGCTGGCAAAACGCCCCATCATGTCGAGGTAACCCTGAGCCTGATCCTTGAGGATCGGCACCGCGGTTTCCGGCCAGACCAAGAGGTCAACCGGCTTGGCGTTCAGGCTCAGGTCACGGTACAGCGCAAGCTGAGCGTTGATGTGCGCCGGGTCCCACTTCAGGTCCTGCTCGACGTTGCCCTGAATCGCCGCCACCGTCAGCGGATCGCCCGAAGGGCGGGTCCAGGCGTGGTTTTTCAGGGCCAGGCCGGCTATCCAGGGCGCGATCAGCAGCGCCACGCCCATCATCAGCAATGGCGGCCGTGCACGCAGGCGATGCAGGTTGCACAGTAAAGCCGCGCTCAACGCCAGCACGAACGAAATCAGCCACACGCCACCCAGCGGCGCGAGCCCGGCAAGGGGACCCGCGAGCTGGCTGTAACCGGCGTAGAGCCAGGGGAAACCGGTGAGGAACCAGCCGCGAAAGGCCTCTTGCAGCAACCACAAGGCGGCAAAGCTCAGCGCATCGGCCAACGGCGCTTCGGGGCGGCGCACAAAGCGCGCCCATAGCCACGCGGGTAGGGCAAAGAACAGGCCAACACCGGCGAAGAACGCGACGAGCAGCACCACCGCCAGCAGCGGCGAAGCGCCGCCGTAGGTGGTCATGCTGACGTAGATCCAACTGGTGCCGGCCCCATACAGGCCGAAGCCGAAGCACCAGCCACGGCCAAAGGCCTGACGTGGGCTCAGCTCACGCAGGCCGGCATAGAACAGCGCAATCGAGAGCAGCGCCAGCGGCCAGATATCGAACGGCGCCAGCGCCAGGAGTGTCGAGGCGCCGGCCGCCACGGCCAGCAGGTTACCGGGCCAGCCGGGGCGGGTGATCCAGCGCATGGGAGTCCTTAACGGTTGATCGGGGTCAGGCGCAGCAAATGGATGCGTCGGCTGTCGGCATTGAGGATGCGGAACCGCCAGGTGCCGATTTCCGTGGTCTCGTTGCGCTTGGGCAGGTGGCCGAAGGCCGTCATCACCAGGCCACCGACGGTGTTGAAGTCTTCGGTGGAGAACGTGCCGTCGAAGAACTCGTTGAAGTTGTCGATCGGGGTCAACGCTTTTACCAGGAAGTCGCCATTGGGCAACGGCTTGATGTAGCTGTCTTCCTCGACGTCATGCTCGTCTTCGATGTCACCGACGATCTGTTCCAGCACGTCTTCGATGGTGACCAGGCCCGCTACGCCGCCGTATTCGTCAACCACGATGGCCATGTGGTTGTGGTTGGCGCGGAACTCGCGCAGCAGCACGTTGAGGCGCTTGGACTCAGGCACGAAGACCGCTTGGCGCAGCAGATGCTTGATGTCGAAGCTGTCGCCGTTTTCCTTGAGGATCAACGGCAGCAGGTCCTTGGCCAGGAGAATCCCGAGCACATCGTCGTGGCTTTCGCCAATCACCGGATAGCGCGAGTGCGCGGCATCGATCACCGCAGGCAGAAACTCGCGAGGTGACTGGCAGGCCTTGATGCTGATCATCTGCGAGCGCGGCACCATGATGTCACGCACCTGCAGGTCCGCGACCTGAATGGCGCCTTCGACGATGGCCAGCGCTTCGCTGTCGAGCAGCTTGTTCTGATGGGCTTCGCGCAGCAGCTCGAGGAGTTCCTGGCGGTTTTTCGGCTCATGGGCAAAAGCCTGGGTCAGTTTACCCAGCCAGGACTTCTGCCCGTTGCTCGATCGGTCTTCGCTCATGGCGGTTACTCGTGTTCCTTACAGTGGTTGGTGTGTGAATGTTCATCGTCGGCGTAGGGGTCAGGGTGGCCCAGTTCCGCCAGAAGCGTGCGCTCCAGGGCTTCCATTTCCTCGGCTTCTTCATCGTCGATGTGGTCGTAGCCGAGCAGGTGCAGGCAGCCATGGATGACCAGGTGAGCCCAGTGCGCGTCCAGCGTCTTGCCTTGCTCTCGGGCCTCGCGCTCGACCACCGGGATGCAGATCACCAGGTCGCCCAGCAGCGGAATGTCGAGCAGCTCGTCAGGCACATCGGCGGGGAAGGACAGCACGTTGGTCGCGTAGTCCTTGTGCCGCCAGGTGTGGTTCAGCTCGCGGCCCTCGGCTTCATCGACCAGGCGGATGGTCAGCTCCGAATCGGCCGTGCGCTGGCGCAGCGCCAGTTCGCACCAGCGGCGAAAGGCGGCGTCATCGGGGGCGGCGGCGCTGGAGGCCCGTTGCAGGTCGAGTTCAAGCATTTTTGCTGGCGGCCTCGGCGGCTTGCACGGCTTCGAAGCGGTCATAGGCCTCGACGATGCGCTGTACCAGCGGGTGACGCACCACGTCTTTGGAGTCGAAGTGGGTGAAACTGATGCCTTCGACATCCTTGAGCACGTTGATCACGTGACCCAGGCCCGACTTGGTGCCTTTGGGCAGGTCAACCTGGGTGATGTCACCGGTGATCACTGCGGTTGAGCCGAAGCCGATGCGGGTCAGGAACATCTTCATCTGCTCGAGGGTGGTGTTCTGACTCTCGTCGAGAATGATGAAGCTGTTATTGAGGGTGCGACCACGCATGTAGGCCAGCGGGGCGATCTCGATCACCTGGCGCTCGATGAGTTTGGCCACGTGCTCGAAGCCGAGCATCTCGTACAGCGCGTCGTACAGCGGGCGCAGGTACGGGTCGATTTTCTGCGCCAGGTCACCGGGCAGGAAGCCGAGCTTTTCGCCCGCCTCGACTGCCGGGCGTACCAGCAGGATGCGCCGCACTTGCTCACGCTCCAGCGCATCCACGGCGCAGGCCACGGCCAGGTACGTCTTGCCGGTGCCCGCCGGGCCAACGCCGAAGTTGATGTCGTTGGCGAGGATCTTCTGCACGTAGTGCTGCTGATTGACGCCGCGTGGACGGATGGCGCCTTTGCGCGTACGCAGGGAAACGCTGACTTCGTTCACGGCCGGGTTGTCGATGTTTTCCACCGAAGACTCCTGCAGGTACAAGTGGACGATTTCAGGGGACAGGTCAGTGGCCTTGGCCTCGCGATAGAGGCGGCGCAGCAGCTGTTCGGCGTTGGAGGTGGACTTGGCTTCGCCAATCAGCTCGAACTGATTGCCGCGGTTGCGGATTTCGATGGCCAGGCGTTGTTCGATCAGACGCAGGTGCTCGTCGAACTGGCCGCACAAGTTGGCGAAACGGTGGGCCTCGAAGGGCTCGAGGAGGAAACGATGAGGTTGTATGGGTGCGTTCAAGGTGGTTTTTGGCCGCTCGCCGGCAATGAATGTGAGTTGAAGAATAACCCTTGAATGGCAGGGACGAAAGCTCTGAAACGATCAAGGGTTGGCGAAAGGCAATCACGGCCTCTGACGACGATTCGGTGTGCCGTGGTAGAGCGCTGGCGACACGTCCAGCCCCCGTCGTCGCTGCGTGAGACCGAGCGGGCTCTGCTATGATGCCGGCCCCTTTCCCCTGCATGTGCCCCCGCCAAACATGAGCAAGCGCGAACCCGCCATCTATAAAGTCATTTTCCTCAACCAGGGCCAGGTCTTCGAGCTGTACGCCAAGCAGATCTTCCAGAGCGATCTGTGGGGCTTTCTGGAAATCGAGGAAATCGTCTTCGGCGAGCGCAGCCAGCTGGTGGTCGACCCGGGGGAAGAAAAACTCAAGGCTCAGTTCGAGGGGGTGGTTCGCAGTTTCGTTCCCCTGCAGTCGATCGTGCGCATCGATGAGGTGGAGCGACTGGGCACGGCCAAGATCAGCGAGGCCAAGGCGAGCGGCAACGTGATGCCGTTCCCGATGCCTGTGCCGGAGCGCTGAGAAGGCGTCAGGGCAGCGGCGAGAAGGGCGAGCGGCCTTCGGCGTTCTGCAGTTCCAGCAGGTATTTGCGGAAGATCTGCCCCAGCACCTGGGTGGCGTGTTCCAGCTCGGCGCGCGGCATCTGCTCGGTGACTTCGTCGGCCATGTCCAGCGCATCTTCGGCGCCGTTGACCGAGGCCATTTTCAGCAGGATATAGGCCTGAACATGGTTGGCCTCGACGCCTTCACCATGAAAGAACATGCTGCCGAGCCGGTATTGCGCCTGGGCATGGCCTTGCAATGAGGCTTTCTGGAACCAGTCGAGGGCCTTGGGCAGCTGCGGTGGCGTTTGTGTGTAGAAGTACTCACCGAGCTCGTACTGCGCTTCGGCGTCCCCGGTCTGTGCCACGCGTTCGCAGGTTTTCAGGGCCTGTTCGAGGTCTTGTGGCTGAGTGTTGAGCGTGCAGCGGCCCGTGGCTGGAATCAGCAACGAGTTGCCTTCCTCTGCCAGCGTCAGCAGGGGCGTAAGAAGCAACAGGCACCCCAGGGTCAGGGTCCGGCCGGTGCGGTTCATGGGGATAGACTTACCTCTGCAAAGCTGCGGCCAATGTCTCTGGTGGCACATTATGGGATAAGCGAGGCAAACCTTACAAAGATTTACGCGAAATTCTCTTGCCGGGGCAGGATTGCCTGCCCCGGCACGCTGGCAGCGTGCTTACTTGAGCGCCGCGAACGCGCGCTCGGCGGCGTCCAGGGTGATTTGCAGCTCGGCGTCACCGTGGGCGATCGAGGTAAAGCCCGCCTCGAATGCGCTCGGCGCCAGGTACACACCGCCTTCGAGCATCAGGTGGAAGAACTGCTTGAAGCGCTGCGCATCGCTGGCCATCACATCGTCGAAGGTGACGATGTCATCGGCGCCGCTGAAGTACAGCCCGAACATGCCACCGGCCTGGGTGGTGACGAACGAAATACCCGCAGCATCGGCACGTTGCTGCAGGCCATCGAGCATGCGGCCGGTGTAGGCGGTGAGTTCGTCGTGGAAACCCGGCCGGCTGATCAGGCGCAGGGTGGTCAGGCCGGCAGCCATGGCCAGCGGGTTCCCCGACAAGGTGCCCGCCTGATAGACCGGGCCCAGCGGCGCGATGCACTCCATGATGGCGCGCTTGCCGCCGAAACAGCCGACCGGCATGCCGCCGCCGACGATCTTGCCGAAGGTCGACAGGTCCGGGGTGATGCCGTAATGGCCTTGGGCGCCGCCGAGCGACACACGGAAACCGGTCATCACTTCGTCGAAGATCAGCACCACGCCGTGCTTGTCGCACTGCGCACGCAAACCTTCGAGGAAGCCCGGCGCCGGCGGCACGCAGTTCATGTTGCCGGCTACCGGCTCGACGATGATGCAGGCCACGCTGTCACCGACTTCGGCCAGGGTCTTTTCGACTTCGGCCAGGTCGTTGAAGGGCAGGGTCAGGGTGTGCTTGGCGAAGTCGGCCGGTACGCCCGCCGAGCTGGGAACGCCGGACGTCAGCAGGCCGGAGCCGGCCTTGACCAGCAGGCTGTCGGAGTGGCCGTGGTAGCAACCTTCGAACTTGATGATCGCATCGCGCCCGGTGTAGCCACGGGCCAGGCGGATGGCACTCATGGTCGCCTCGGTGCCGGAGCTGACCATGCGCACCATTTCCATCGACGGCACGATCGAGCAGACCAGATCGGCCATCTCGGTTTCCATGGCCGTCGGCGCGCCATACGACAAGCCGTGCTGCAACTGCTTGCGCACCGACTCAAGCACGTCCGGATGGCCGTGGCCGAGGATCATCGGGCCCCAGGAACCGACGTAGTCGACATAGCGCTTGTCGTCTTCGTCGACCACATAGGCGCCTTCGGCATGCTTGAAGAACAGCGGGGTGCCGCCCACGCTGCGGAACGCGCGCACCGGCGAGTTGACGCCGCCGGGGATGTGTTTCTGGGCTTGGGCGAACAGGTCTTCGGAACGGGACATGGACATACTCTCTTGAATCAGGAAGCGAACAGGGCGTTGAAGGCGCGCGCGCGGCGGGTCACAGCCTGCGCATCGTCGGCACCGAACAGGCCGTGGATGACCGCCAGCAGGTCGGCGCCATGGGCGACCAGCGGGGCGGCGTTGTCGAGGGTGATGCCGCCGATCACGGCGATGGGCAGAGTCAACTGAGCACGCGCCTGGCTCAACAGCTCAGGGCTGGCCGCCGGCGCGCCGGGCTTGGTGACAGAATTGAAGAAGCGGCCGAAGGCAACGTAGCTGGCGCCTTCTCTGGCCGCCTGGGCCGCGAGGTCGACACTGGCGTGGCAGGTGGAACCGATCACGGCGTGCCGGCCCAGCAGGGCTCGGGCCGGGGTCAGCGGGCCGTCGGTCTGGCCCAGGTGCACACCCACGCCCAGACGGGCGGCCAGCTCGGCATCGTCATTGATCACCAGGTGGGTACTGTAGCGCTCGCACAGACGCAGCAACGCTTCGGCTTCACGCAGGCGGCGGCTGGCATCGTCGCTCTTGTCGCGGTATTGCAGCAGGCACACACCGCCATCGAGCGCCGCTTCTACATAAGGCAGCAAGCGCCCGGCCAGCAGTTGGCTGTCGGTGATGGCATACAGGCCGCGTAGGGTCATGGTGGGCCTCGTGTCGGTCAGGAACAGAAATCCAGGGGCAAGCGGCGCGGTACGAACTGGCCACGGCCGAGCTGCTCGGCGTCACGCAGGGTGCGCCAGGTGTAATCCAGCGCACTGGGTACGGCGCTGTGCAGTTGCTCACCAAGGGCCAGCCGACCGGCCAGGGCGCTGGCCAGGGTGCAGCCCGAACCGTGGTAGCTGCCGGGCAGACGCTCGCAGGTCCAGGTCAGCGGCTCGCCATCGCGGCGGTACAGACGGTTGTGGATCTGCGCTTCGTCGCCATGCCCGCCGGTGATCAGCAGGTTGCGGCAGAACGGCAGCAGTACCTCGGCGCATTCATCGCTGCTGCCCTCGGGCAGTTCGGCCAGGATACGGGCTTCGGGCAGGTTGGGCGTAGCGATCAACGCCAGGGGCAACAGACGCTCACGCAACGCATAACCGACCTCGTCCTTGCCCAGCCGACCACCGCCGCCCGCGCGCAGTACCGGGTCGCAGACCAGCGGCAGGTGCGGGTGGGCGCTGAGCAGTTCGGCGACGGTGTCGACCATGGCGATCGAACCGAGCATGCCGAGCTTGACCGCTGCGACCTCAGAATCGCTCAGCACGGCGTTGGCCTGGGCGAGCACCCATTCACGGTCGAGCACGCGAAAGTCAGAGACATCCACGGTGTTCTGCACGGTCAGCGCAGTGACGGCCGGGGCGGCGTGACAGCCCTGCGCCAGCAGGGCTTCGATATCTGCTTGCAGGCCGGCGCCGCCACTGGGGTCGTGGCCGGAGAGACAGAGGACAACAGGGCGGGAGCTGTAGATAGTCATGGTCGGCGAGCTTACCACCAAACCGCCTGGCGCGAATCGGGTGGCGGCTATTGTGCGGCGTGCGTGCGTGCGCAGAGCCGATCAGTACGCCGGTACTTCGTGCGCAGTGCCAGGGTTCGACCATCAAGGCCAAGCGTGTGACCTCCTCGCCCTGCTCACCTGGTCCAATGCAGGCGAGCACCGCGCCTGCCTCTGCGCGGCTGGGCCGCTGGCGAAGCTCGGCAACCCGGCGTCTGCGATCGTTTTCGCCGGGTGCAATCTTCGTTCGATGCCCGTGAACCCCTGCCCACGCTGCACGTACCCACCCGGCGGAAGATCAATGCGGTGCTGGCGGGTAGCTTCTGCCCACGCCTGCTGGCAGGAACGCGCGGCAATCGGGCCGATCCACCCCGTTGACGCCTCCCGTGGCACTGCTTCACTGGCAGGAGTGCACACGCCATCGCCGTTCAGGAGCGCGCCATGAACCTGCATCAGTTCGCCGAAACCCACGAGGTCACCAACCAGCCTGCGCCGCTCGATGGCCTCAACCTGTACCGCATCGACCTGCCCCTGCGGCAGTGGTCGCGGCGCATGGGCGCAGGCTGGGCCGAGGCGCGTCTCGATACGTACGGCGCGCTGGCGGGCGGGCCGTTGATGGCCGCAGGCTTTCTGGCCGAGGCCAACCCCCCGCAGTTTCACAGCCATGACCGTTATGGCCATCGCCTCGACCTGGTCGAGTTCCACCCGGCCTATCACCTGCTCATGCGCACGGCCGTCGAGCACGGCTTGCCGTCGCTGCCCTGGGCCGAGCCCCAGCCTGGCGCGCACGTGGCGCGGGCGGCGATGACCTACCTGCACAGCCAGGCCGAGGCCGCCAGCGGCTGCCCGCTGACCATGACCTTCGCCGCCGTGCCCGCGCTGCGCCGCCAACCGGAGCTGGCGGCGTACTGGCTGCCCAAGGTGCTGGCCCGCGACTACGACCCACGCAATGTCGGCGACCGGCACAAGACCGGGGTCACGTTGGGGATGGCCATGACCGAGAAGCAGGGCGGCAGCGACGTGCGCGCCAACACCACGCGGGCTTGGCCGGTCGGCGAGCGCGGCCCCGGGCAGGCGTATGAATTGCTCGGGCACAAGTGGTTCTGTTCAGCGCCCATGTGCGATGGCTTCCTGACCCTGGCGCAGACCGAGCAGGGCCTCAGCTGCTTTCTGCTGCCGCGCCACCGCCCCCGACGACACGCGCAACGAACTCTACATCCAGCGCCTCAAGCACAAGCTGGGCAACCGCGCCAACGCGTCGTGCGAAGTGGAATTTCGGGGTGCGCTGGCGTGGATGCTCGGTGAAGAAGGGCGCGGCATCGCCACGATTCTCGAGATGGTTGCCATGACCCGTTTCGACTGCATGGTCGGCTCCAGCGCCCTGATGCGCCAAGCCCTCACCCAAGCCACGCATCACTGCGCGCACCGCCGCGTGAGCGGGCGACTGCTCAGTGAGCAACCCCTGATGCAGAACGTGCTGGCGGACCTGGCGCTGGAAAGCGAAGCCGCGCTGGCTCTGAGCCTGCGCATGGCCCAAGCGCTTGACCAGCCAGGCGACGCGCAGCAAGCGACCTTCGCCCGCCTGATGACAGCCGTGGGCAAGTACTGGATCTGCAAGCGGGCGCCGGCCATGATCAACGAAGCCGCCGAGTGCCTGGGCGGGGCCGGCTATATAGAAGACAGCATTGTGCCGCGGCTGTACCGCGAGGCGCCGGTCAACTCCATCTGGGAAGGGTCTGGCAATGTGCAGTGCCTGGACGTGCTGCGCGCGCTGTCCAGGGAACGGGGTGTTCAGGACGCGCTGTTCGCCGAGCTGGGCGATGGCCACGGCAGCACAAGCCTCACGGCGCACATCGAACGCCTCAAGGAGGCGGTCGCCGATCCGGACGATTTGCCCTACCGCGCTCGCCAACTGACCGAAGACATCGCCTTGGCCGTGCAGGCCAAACTGCTGTTGGAAAGCGGTGAGGCAGGGGTCAGCGATGCTTTCATCGCCAGCCGCCTGGGCGCTGTCGGACGCGTCTACGGCACACTGCCCCGGGCTCTCGACGCCTCAGCGCTGGTGGCCCGGGCCACGCCGCTGGCGCCGATCGAGTAAGCGCAGACACGGGGATGTATTTCCCGCTCAACCGAGGCAAGATGTTTCTCTGCATGTCCAGACAGGAAGCACAGTGTGAGCCACGCGTTTGAAGTCGTAGATACTCCCGAACAGGCCGTCGAGCGTCTGGCGGCCCTGCATCAACAGGCCACCGGGGCCCTCAGCCAGGCCCTCAAGCGCTACCTCAAGGACCGAACCGAACCGAGCGCCAGCGAGCGCGCGCTGTATCGCTACCCGGCCATCCGCCTGACCTACGCCAGCCAGGGCGAAGTCGCTGCCACCACCCGCGCCTATGCCAAGGTTCAGGTGGACGGCGTGTACAGCGTGACCGTGACCCAGCCCGAAGCCTTCCGCAGTTACCTGCTCGACCAGTTGCAACCGCTGATGAACGACTACACGGTGACCGTGGAAGTCGGCATGAGCGAGCAGAGCATTCCGTATCCCTACGTCGTCGACCAGGGCGACGAGCTGGCCGGCAGCGGCATCACGGCCGCAGCACTGGCGCGGGTCTTCCCCAGTACCGACCTGTCCGCCGCCACCGACGACATCGCCGATGGCCTGTGGGACTGGGGCAACGCCGAAGCCTTGCCACTGGCCCTGTTCGACGCCGCCCGCGTCGATTTTTCCCTGCGCCGCCTGGTGCATTACACCGGCAGCGACTGGCGCCACGTGCAGCCGTGGATTCTGCTGACCAACTACCACCGCTATGTCGACCAGTTCATCGCCCACGGCCTGGAGCAACTGCGCGAGGATGCGCGCTTCGTGCGCATGGTGCTGCCCGGCAACGTGATCATCGACAAGGCCATGGACGAGGTGCAGACCCAGGCGCTGGTGGCCAGCGTGGTCTGGCACCGTTACCAGATGCCGGCCTACCACCTGATCGCCGCCGATGGCGATGGCATTACGTTGGTCAACATCGGTGTCGGCCCGTCCAACGCCAAGAACATCACCGATCACCTGGCCGTGCTGCGTCCACACTGCTGGCTGATGATCGGTCACTGCGGCGGCCTGCGGCAGTCGCAGACCATCGGCGACTACGTGTTGGCCCACGCCTACATGCGCCGCGACGGCATTCTTGACCGTGTGGTGCCGCCGAATATTCCCATTCCTGCGCTGGCCGAAGTGCAGATGGCCTTGCAAGAGGCTGCTGCAACCATCACCGGCGAGCATGGCGATGAGCTGAAAAAACGCCTGCGCACCGGCACTGTGCTGACCTACGACGATCGCAACTGGGAACTGCGCTGGGCGCAGGAACGGCCGCTGATCAACCTGTCCCGCGCCGTGGCAGTGGACATGGAAAGCGGCACCATCGCCGCCCAGGGTTATCGCCTGCGGGTGCCGTACGGCACCTTGCTGTGCGTGTCCGACAAACCCCTGCACAGCGAGATCAAGCTGCCCGGTTCGGCCAATGCCTTCTACAACCGCGCCGTGAGCCAGCACCTGAAGATCGGCATCGCCGCGCTGGACCTGTTGCGCACCCAGCTCGACTCGCTGCACTCGCGTAAACTGCGCAGCTTCGACGAGCCGCCGTTCCGCTGAGGTTTCATGCCCTTGCCACCCCGTTCCACCCCGCGCCGCCAGGCGGCGCGGCCTGCTCCCGTACGGCGCCAGCCCAAGGCGCCGCCTGCCGAGCCGCGCTTGATCCTGTTCAACAAACCCTTCGACGTGCTGACCCAGTTCAGTGACGACCAAGGGCGCGCGACGCTCAAGGACTTTCTCGACATCCCCGGTATCTACCCCGCCGGGCGGCTTGACCGTGACAGTGAGGGCCTGTTGCTGCTGACCAACGATGGTCGTTTGCAGGCGCGCATCGCCGACCCTAGACACAAGCTGCCGAAAACCTATTGGGTGCAGGTCGAAGGGGAGGTGAGCGAGGCGCAGTTGCAGCAATTGCGCGACGGTGTGCAGCTCAATGACGGGCCGACCTTGCCGGCCCAGGCGCGCCAGCTCGATGAACCGACACTATGGCCGCGCACGCCGCCGGTGCGCTTTCGCAAGAGCGTACCCACCTGCTGGCTGGAACTGATCATCCGCGAGGGGCGCAACCGCCAGGTGCGGCGCATGACGGCGGCGGTCGGGCTGCCGACCTTGCGGCTGGTGCGGGTACGGATCGGAGATTGGACGCTTCAAGGGCTGGAGTCGGGCGCGTGGCGTGAAGTGCCTGCCCCGCGCTAGGGTCGTTGTGAAACAGGTCTGCGCGAAGTCCAGACAAGGCCGGTGGCGGCCCCGATTCAACGCAGTATGGGCGAGTGCAGACCTATGTCAGACAGCGCTTGAGGCTGTATAGGCTCTGGAGGAAAAGCCTTGGGACTCGTTCAAGCTGGGTGTTCACCTGGCCTGCGCTTCGTCTCAAGCCCCTGCAAACAGGTCGAAAGTGCCTGAGCACAGCGTCAGCCCCCTTCGATCACCGCCACCGCCACACTCTTGATGACGAACGCCATCACCCCGAGCCCCAGCACGACAAACAGGATCAGTGTGCCGAAGCGGCCGGCCTTGGACTGCTTCGCCAGGTCCCAGACGATGAAACCCATGAAGCCGATCAGCAGGCTGACCAGGCTGATCATCATCCACTCTTCGAATACTGCCGGGTCCATCGCAACGCTCCGTCAGGTGGGGGGCGGCCGGCGAGTATACGCCGAGCGGCCGGCAGCCAGTGCTCAGCGCAGGTGGGTCAGCGGCATCTCGGTGCTGGCCAGCACCTGGTTGAGCACGAAGCTCGAGCGCACGCTGGTGACGCCTTCGATACGGGTCAGGCTGCCGAGCAGCAGCTTCTGGTAATGGTCCATGTCGGGCACTACGACCTTGAGCTGGTAGTCGGCGTCCATGCCGGTGACCAGGCTGCATTCGAGCACCTGCGGCAGGCTGCGGATGACCGCCTCGAACGTCTCGAAGCGTTCCGGGGTGTGGCGGTCCATGCCGATCAGCACGTAGGCCGTGAGGCTCAAACCGAGCTTTTTGCGATCGAGCAGCGCGACCTGGCGCGAGATGTAGCCGTCGTCTTCGAGCTGCTTGACCCGCCGCGAGCACGGTGAGGGCGACAGACCGATGCGCTCGGCCAGCTCCTGGTTGGAAATGCGCGCGTCACGCTGCAATTCAGCGAGGATGCTCAGGTCGTAGCGGTCGAGCTTGCTCATGTCAGGGGCCTTTTCTTTTCGGATTGCGGCGAATTATCGATTAATGGGTAAAAATTGCGCAAGCGCTATTTGTATCAGCAATATTAGCAATCATCTGCCGGTTCGCCTGCTCTATTGTTATCAACAGAATCACTGCCCGGACAACAGTCCACAGCGAGGCGCCCCAGACGGGGCCTCGCGGCCAGGCCATCCAACAGGATCCGCCAGGCCCCCGGGCTACACCGAGTCCAGAAGACCCGGTGAGGTGAGCCGGCGTTACCCACGTCGAGCACGGACAACCATTCGAGAGGGAGGCCCCAGCGGTCTCCCTTTTTTATGCGTGGTAGTGACTGAGGCCTTTGCTCGCGGTGTGCGGGGGCGTGAGCGCGGCGCTGAGTTGCCGGGGTGGCCAGGGCAAGGCCTCCAGATAGGCCGCCTGCAGCACTTGATCGGCATCGAGGGCGGCACTTCGCCGCGTCTTGCCCTGACGAAGACACCGCTCGTACAGAGCCTCGGCTGCAGCGTAGACTCGACAGCGTTTTCGCAGCCGATGCTTGAGGGCCATTGCATGAAGTCAGGATTCGGCCAGTGGGCCAGTGTGGGGATGCTGTGCATGAGCCTGGCAGCCAATGTATTGGCTGAGGCGCCGCTGCCAGGGCCGGGGCCGGCTGGCGAGGCTGGCATGGGCCGTTCGCCGCTCAATGCTCGCGACGAGGTACGGCAGACTCAGCCGCCGCGCACCGGCTATTACCAGGACATTCCCCGCCGCGACGGTGATTACCGCCGTTGGCAGGCGGGCGGCCCTGGGCAGCGCCCGGGCGGCGACTGGCCGGGGCGGCCGCATGGGCATGGCGATGGATGGGGCGGCGGCCCGCAGTATCGGCCCGGGCACCGGATTGATGGGTTCGACGAGCGCTACTGGAAAATTCCTTATCAGGGGCAGGATTACTTCTACTCCGCTGGCTACTGGTATCGCCCGTATGGCCGGTCCTACGTGGTGACCACACCGCCTTACGGCCTGCGCGTCGATGGGTTGCCTGACTACGCGCAAGAAGTGTCGCTCAATGGGCAGCCGCTGTTCATCGTCTCGGGCGTGTACTACCAATACGTGCCCGGCAGTGGGCAGTACGTGGTGGTCGATCCGAATGCGCCGCGGCCAACCTCGCCCGGGCTGCCTCGGCCCGCGCCGGGCCAGGCGCCGACCATCAGTGCGTATCCGGTGAATGGGCAAAGCCCCCAGCAGCAGGAGCAGGACACCTACGATTGCTACCGCTGGGCGGTGAGCCAGTCGGGTTTCGATCCAGGCAACGCGCCGTATGCGCCGGCGCCGCAGGTGTTGCAGGCGTATCAGCAGACACTGGGGGCGTGTTTGCAGGCGCGTGGTTATCAGTTGCAGCCGACTGACCGTTAGCACACCGCAGCGCCGCCCATCGCGGTAGTACCGGAGCGCCGGACCGTCCGCTCCTACCCGACCGCGCGCTCCTGAAGCATCCCGTCGGCAGCCAACGCGGCCCCTGTGGAGCGACCGGTCCGGCGCTCCGGTACTGCCGCGATGGGCGGAAAAGCCCTCCCAAGACTGCGACCCTGGTTTACCCGTCATCCAAGGTGCCTTGATAAGCCCGGCCAAGCCGCCCCCATCCAGGCACCCCTGACTGACCAGGAACAGTTGCTACAACCGCCACCTGCACCGCATCACTCGTGTCGATCTGTCGCGCTACGTCTGGGTAACCGCGTGGTAGCCTACGCGGCTACGTCTCAGCAGAAGACGGCCTCCCAATGGAATGCAGACCATGACCCGGACCACTGAAAATCCGCCTGACGATCAACACCTGCAACGCAACCTGACCAACCGCCACATCCAGCTCATCGCCATTGGCGGCGCCATCGGCACCGGCCTGTTCATGGGCTCGGGCAAGACCATCAGCCTCGCCGGCCCATCGATCATCTTCGTCTACATGATCATCGGCTTCATGCTGTTCTTCGTGATGCGGGCAATGGGCGAGTTGCTGCTGTCGAACCTCAACTACAAATCGTTCATCGACTTTTCCGCTGATCTGCTCGGCCCCTGGGCCGGCTATTTCACCGGCTGGACCTACTGGTTCTGTTGGGTGATCACCGGCATTGCCGATGTCATCGCCATCGCCGCCTACTCGCAGTTCTGGTTCCCCGACCTGCCGCAGTGGATACCGGCGCTGACCTGTGTCGCCGTACTGCTGTCGCTGAACCTGGTCACGGTGAAGATGTTCGGCGAGACCGAATTCTGGTTCGCCATGATCAAGATCGTCGCCATCCTCGGACTGGTTGCCACGGGCCTGTACATGGTCATCACCGGTTTCGAGTCGCCGAGCGGACGCACCGCGCAACTGGCCAACCTGTGGAACGACGCGGGCATGTTCCCGCATGGCCTGATGGGCTTCTTCGCCGGCTTCCAGATCGCCGTGTTCGCCTTCGTCGGCATCGAGCTGGTGGGCACCACGGCAGCGGAAGCGAAGAACCCCGAGCGCACCCTGCCGCGGGCGATCAACTCGATTCCGATCCGGATCATCGTGTTCTACGTGCTGGCGTTGATCGCCATCATGGCAGTCACGCCCTGGCGTGACGTGGTGCCGGGCAAGAGCCCGTTCGTCGAGCTGTTCGTGCTGGCCGGCCTGCCGGCGGCGGCGAGCATCATCAACTTCGTGGTGCTGACCTCGGCGGCATCGTCGGCCAACAGCGGCGTGTTCTCCACCAGCCGCATGCTCTACGGCCTGGCCCAGGAAGGTGACGCGCCCAAGGCGTTCGAGAAGCTGTCGCGCCGCGCGGTTCCGGCCAACGGCCTGCTGTTCTCGTGCATCTGTCTGATGCTGGGCGCGGTGATGATCTATCTGGTCCCGGATGTGGTCGAGGCGTTCACGCTGGTCACCACGGTGTCGGCGGTGCTGTTCATGTTCGTCTGGACGCTGATCCTGCTGTCGTACCTGACCTACCGCAAACAGCGCGCCGCGCTGCACGAGGCGTCGAAGTACAAGATGCCGGGTGGCCGGGTGATGTGCTACGTGTGCCTGGCGTTCTTCGCGTTCATTCTGGTGCTGTTGAGCCTGGAGGCTGATACCCGCTCGGCGCTGGTGGTCACGCCGATCTGGTTCCTGGTGCTGGCGGTGACGTATCGGTTCGTGCGCAGCAAGCGGCCGGTTAGGCGCTGATCGAAAGCCAATGAAGGGCGCTCTTCGAACAGGAGAGCGCCCTTCTTCACGTCCGCTACTGGCCACCCTGCCGTGCGACACGGCCTCGATCAGGGCCAGCCCTATCGCTAACGGATGCCCCGTGGATAGCCAATAAAAGGCGCTCTTCTCACACGAAGAGCGTCTACTTCATCTGCGCTATTCGGCCTCGAAGCCCTGCAACACGGCTTCGGTCAAGGCCAGGCCTTTTTCAAGCGAATTCTCCGTCGCCACCAACAGGCTGCGCAGCGGTTCGGCCGCTTTTTCCAGCGCCATGGCGTTGGTTTCGTACGCCGCCTTCAATGCCGCCACGGCACACACCAGCGCATCCTCGCTATCGACACCCTCACGCACCGCGAGTATCGGGGCGTGGGCGTGATTGCAGGTGCCGAAGTGGGAAATGGCGGTCACTGGACGGGATTTGCGGAGGGTGATGTTGACCGGCGATTCATGGTTCATGGCTGCACCTCTCGATGAAAGGTGACGACGTCAGCAACTACGAACGGTGGGTCTGGAACGATCTTCTTGAACATGGTGCGTTTCCTTACGGCCTTCTGAAGTGTATCTCCGCGCCCACACGCCAATATGGGTGGACGGAGCCGTGTGGGTTGGCGTGCCGGTCAGAAGGTCCGGTGAGCCCGAAGGCTCCCGCACACGGCTCCGCCCATAACGGGTACAGCCATGCAGGGCACAACGATCGCAAGTGCGATGTGCCCAGTTCTGACAACGGGACGCCAATCCCGAACCGCAGAATCTACTGCGGTGCGGCACGGTACTCAAGTCTCCGAAGCGTGTCAAAACGTTCGCCAACCCGTGTAGGAGCGGCTATTGCCGCGATGGGCGGCGCAGCCGGCCTGGTTCAGGCGCCGCGAAACAGCAGGTGAATAGAGGTGCAGCTATGGGGCGGCTGCGCCGCCCAATCGCGAGCAAGCTCGCTCGTACAAGAGGGCGCGGTAGGGTGGATGGAATCATTCCAGCAGAAGGCCGACACCCGCGCGGCGCTGGTGGTGACCCTGATCTGGTTTTTGCTGTGGGCAGTGGCTTATCAGTGCGTGCGTCACGCGCGCAAACCTCGCCAGCCAACGCCCCGCTCAACGGATCGTCAACCGATCGATGCGGGGATAGCAGAGAAAGCGATCGCCAGCGGCGGGACAATTGATGCCCCGCGCCTGTTTCGACCCGCGCCGTGGAACTGGCTTCAACGCGGGCGCCTCAGCTGCGCACCGAGAGGCTGACCAAGATCGGCCTAGACCAAGATGGGTCGTTTGAGTCGATCGCTTCGAGCTCGAGCACCCCGTTGTACCAGCCGGTCGGCAGGTGCGGATTCTGCGCGGGGTCATAGTTCAGCAACAGATCGAAGGCACCGCGAAAGTCGGGATGGCAGATACTGGTCGAGTTCATGATTGTGCGACCACAATTGCCGGCCTCTTTCTGAGCTGACAGATTGACGGTGTAGGTCTGACCATTCTCCGCCTTCAGTGGCACCCGCAGCGTGGTGAGGGGGTACCGGGATGCGGTCAACTGCATTGGGCCTATTTCAGTCGAATGCGCTACGACACCCGAGCGAGTGGACGTCGGCTTGGTGGTGACCCTCAGTCGCTGCTCACCCTGGCCGGACAGCACGATCATCCGCTCCCCGTCGAAAGCCGGGCTATAGCCCTTCAGCCTGCCCGCCTGCTCTTTCCAGAGCCGCGCCATGTCCGCCGTTGCCGGGTGACCGAGCGCAACGCCATCGAGACGGACGGCTGGCGTCGAGTAGTAAGGCAATTGATTCCCACACAAATGCGTGCTGCGGTCTGAGTCCACCTTGTGGCCATGCTTGTAGTTATCGCCTGCCTCGGGGTAGCAGTGCCCGCCGCCGACGTTGTGCCCGAGCTCATGGCGAAACGCCAATGGGTAGTGAATGCTGTTGACGCTGCTCCAGCCTGGTAGATAGGCCAGTCCTGCGTAATCGCCCTTAACGTAGTAAGCCGCATTCACATCGTGTCGATAATCTGACCGCAAGGCGTCCATGGCGTTCTGGGTTGCCCGCAAGCCAGGACTGTCGACGCCACGGTCCTGTGCGGTCACCACGATCCCGGCAAGATCGAGGGTGATGTTGCCGATGTCAGAGTTGCGCAGCCCACTGTTGACGGTTTGCAACTGCGCGAGGGCGAATGCGACTGGGTCGCTTGCCAGCACGTCCAGCGCCTGAGTGGAGAAGGTCACCAGTACGTCGATGCCACTGTTGGCCGAGGTCGAAGCAGAGGGCTGTGCCGGGGTTTCGGCAGCGGGCATTGGCGCTGCCAGCATGTCGGATTTAAGGTAATCGTAGTCAGGCTCTGCGAGGAAGCGTCGCTTGCCCAGCGCATCGACCAGCAGCAGCCCGCGCTTGCCGGGTCTGTCAATGATGGCCGTCAGCGCGCCCGAAGGTGAGCGCACCATCACCAGAGCACCTGCCGGCGTATCATGGGTGCCGGTCAATAGACCGCTCTCGACCAGGTAGCCATCGTTGCGTAACGTGCGCTGTAGCGGTGCAATCTTGTAGTCGCCCACATCCTGCTGATAGAGGCGGGTATCGATGGAGGTCGGCCGGACTGGCTGAATCGGCCCAGCGAGTCGCGTGGACGGTGGCGTCTGCAAGTCAGAGGTGGCACACCCTGAGACAAGCAGCGCAAGTGCGCCTGCCCAGGTGGTCTTACGCAAGGTCGTCGAACAACGTGCTGGCATGGTTGGAATCTCCCGGTGGTCAGACACAACAAGTGTCTGTACGGTGAGCGATCCAACCTCTTCCTGTAACTATCAACACTGTCAGGGGCGGCTGCCAGATCGGTCGTCCCCTTGGCAAACTCCCGTGAGCAGCATTTATGAACGTTTGCCTTCGCCATGCCGTGTCAGACGACCTGCCCGGCATCCTCGCCATCTACAACGATGCGGTGCTCAACACCCTGGCCATCTGGAACGAAGCACCGGTCGACCTTGCCAATCGCCAGGCCTGGTTCGAGGCGCGTCGGCAGCAGGGTTATCCGATCCTGGTCGCGGTGGATGACACGGGTGTGGTGGGTTATGCCTCGTTCGGTGACTGGCGACCCTTTGAAGGCTTCCGCCTGACCGTGGAGCATTCGGTCTACATCCGCCAGGATCAACGAGGAAAAGGCCTGGCGCCACGCCTGATGGGCGAACTCATCGAACGCGCCCGCGCCTGTGGCAAGCATGTGATGGTCGCGGCCATCGAGAGTGGCAATACCGCTTCGATCCGCTTGCATGAGCGCTTGGGATTTGTCGTCAGTGGGCAAATGGCCCAAGTGGGGGTGAAATTCGGGCGCTGGTTGGACCTGACGTTCATGCAACTGCAGCTCGACGCGCAGCCCATACCGTCCTGAACAGGCAGCGGCCTGTCCATGACGGCAAGACTGACTGCCATTGGATCGCTCCCCAGGCAGGGCATCATCGAGCGCCGGTCAGTTCCAGGGGGAGCGCGGCTGGCGCTCTGGTCGATCCGCGAGGGCCGCAGCGCCGGTCCAGTCCTGTCGAGCTTCGCAGCGCCTGCACTGGGCCTGCTTTGCACACCCTCGCAGGTGAGCCCGCTCTTCTAGCCTGAAATCTCCGGCACCGGGGTATCGGCTGTTTTCACACTTGGGTGAAACGCCCAAGCTGCTGGCGCAGCCTGCTGTTCTCGGTACGCAACTGCCGCACCTCGTCGAGCAGTTCCAGCGCCAGCGCCACGCCTTCCCATTCCAGTTGCAGCTGCTGGTGCAGCTTGACAGCGCGCCGGGTGAGCAGTGGCGCCTGATCGTCGAACAGCCAGTCCTGCGGTGTTCGACCCCGTGGTTCGACGATGCCGTGTTCGACGATTTCGATCACGTAGTCGGCCGAGACATCGGCTTCACGGCAAAGGGTAGGCATGTCCAGTTGCACGATCAGGGTGCTGCTCATGGTCACTTGCTCCAGTTAGCCCTCGGGTCGAAGGCGGCCTGTTCGGAAAGCTGGGTCCACAGTTCACGGGTGGCGGCGTCGGACTGGCTGGGCATCACCACCTTGAGCTGCGCGTAGAGATCACCGCGCTCGCCCTGCTTGGTGGTCAGGCCCATGCCTTTGACGCGCAGGCGCTGACCGCTCTGGCTGTCGGGGCGGATGGTCAGGTTGATCTTGCCGGTGAGGGTCGGGACTGCGACCTTGGTGCCCAGTGCGGCCTCCCAGGGGGCCAGCGGCACGGTGATGATCAGGTCATGGCCTTCGACATCGAACTGTGGGTGCGGCGCCAGGCGAATGGTCATGAACAGGTCGCCATTGGCACCGCCGCCCAGACCCGGCGCGCCTTGGCCCTTGAGGCGAATGCGCTCGCCGTCGGTCACACCGGCAGGGATCTTCACGTTGAGCGTTTTGGTGGTGAAACCGGTGCGCTGGCCCATCGCGTTGCTCTGCGGCACCTGGAAGCTGACCTGCTTGGACTCCTTGCTCAGGGTTTCCTCCAGGAATACCGTCAGCTCCAGTTCCACGTCCTGCCCTCTGCGCCCGCTGCTCTGCTGCTGTGCGCGACCGAACGGGCTGCCGCCACGGGAACCGAACATCGAACTGAAGAAGTCGGAAAAGTCGTTGTTCTCGAAGCCGCCGCCACCGCCGCGATTTTCCCAACCGGGCGGTGCCTGGAAAGGCCGACCGTGCTGGCCGCCGTATTTGCGGATTTCGTCGAATTCGGCGCGTTTCTGGGCATCACCCAGCACTTCATAGGCCTCGTTGGCCTCTTTGAATTTGTCCTCGGCGTCGCGTTCCTTGCTGACATCCGGGTGATATTTGCGCGCCAGCTTGCGATAGGCGACCTTGATGGCCTTGTCATCTGCGGTCGGCTCAACGCCCAATATCTTGTAGTAGTCTTTGAAGTCCATCCAAGGGTCACCAATGTGAAGTTACGTATTGCAACTGAAGATAAGGCCCAAGGATAGCCGTTCAAGGCCTGCTTGGGCGCTTCTTGCAACGGATGGCCGGTCTTGATTTAGCTGTCGACTCGCATACACTGCGCGGCCGTTTTGCCTCCGGAAGCTTTTCCTCATGTCTGACCTCTCCCCGGCCCGCGCCTGCGGCATCGACTTCGGCACCTCCAATTCCACGGTCGGCTGGCACCGTCCGGGCGTCGATTCGCTGATCGTACTGGAGGACGGCAAGATCACCCTGCCTTCGGTGGTGTTCTTCAACCTTGAGGAACGGCGTCCGGTGTACGGCCGCCTGGCGCTGCACGAATACCTCGAAGGCTATGAAGGGCGCCTGATGCGCTCGCTCAAGAGCCTGCTGGGTTCCAAGCTGATCAAGCACGACACCAGCGTGTTGGGTACCGCCCTGCCATTCAAGGACCTGCTCGGCATGTTCATCGGTGAGCTCAAGCAGCGCGCCGAGGCCAATGCCGGGCGCGACTTCGAGCACGTGGTGCTGGGCCGCCCGGTGTTCTTCGTCGACGAAGACCCGGCTGCCGACCAGGAGGCCGAAGACACCCTGGCCGAAGTCGCGCGCAAGATCGGCTTCAAGGACGTGTCGTTCCAGTACGAGCCGATTGCCGCCGCGTTCGACTATGAAGCCAACATCAGCAAGGAAGAGCTGGTCCTGATCGTCGACATCGGCGGCGGCACCTCCGACTTCAGCCTGATCCGCCTGTCACCGCAACGCCATCTGCTCGAAGACCGCCACAGCGACATCCTCGCCACGGGCGGCGTGCACATCGGCGGCACCGATTTCGACAAGCAGCTCAGCCTGCAAGGGGTGATGCCGCTGTTCGGCTACGGCAGCCGGATGAAAAGCCAGGCACTGATGCCGACCAGCTATCACCTGAACCTCGCCACCTGGCACACCATCAACGCGCTGTACTCGAAAAAATCCCAGCTGGCCCTGGCCAGCATGCGTTACGACATCGAGGACACCCAAGGCATCGACCGCCTGTTCAACCTGATCGAACAACGCGCCGGGCACTGGCTGGCGATGGAAGTGGAAGCCAGCAAGATCGACCTGACCGAACGACCTGCGCGGCGTATCGACCTGAGCCGGGTCGAGCCGCAGCTGAGCGCCGAGCTGACCCGCGAACTGTTCGAAAGCGCCATCGACGGCCTCCTGGAACGGGTGCGCGGCAGCGTGCGTGACTTGCTGGCCAAAGCGGGGGTGAGTGAACAGCAGGTGGACACGGTCTTCTTCACCGGAGGTTCGAGCGGTATTCCGGCGCTGCGCAACAGCGTGGCGGCGATGCTGCCGAATGCTCGGCACGTGGAAGGCAACATTTTCGGCAGCATCGGCAGCGGCCTGGCGATCGAAGCGCGCAAGCGCTATGGGGCTGTCTGAAGCCACGCACTCTGGAGCGCCCTGATCCTTGACGGCTTGCACCCCCCGCGTGGACAGCGGGTGAATGGGCGGTCGCCGCTTTGGCCCGGCGTTGCCGGCCATCGCGGCGAACCGTAGCGCCGGACCGGCCGCGTTTACACGGCCTGCGGTGGGCGGGTCCAGGCGCTGTCCTGCCTGCGCCTCATCTTGCAACGAAACGCGGTCTAGGTCGTAGGCTGTTGCCGCGCTGGCCGGCAAAGCTAGTCCTATCCAAGCGCCCGCGATGACAGGTCGATAAAGGTCGCAGCCGCTAGGGCGGCGGTTGCCGCCCACCGCGGCAATCGCCGCTCACAGGGTGGCGTGTAGGCTTCGGCCTTGGGTCTGCGATTGGGTTTCAACCGGTGAGTCACTGCTGCCGGGACTGGGTTGGCGCAGCGTGCCTGCGAACCTGACCGCTCGGACCCAGCGCGCCTATGACGTTCTCTGACCGGTCAGGGCCTGTCGGCGTACCACCAGGGTATCCACAACCCACAGCACCAGCATCGACACCCCCACCAACGGAAACACCACGCCCAGCACCACCATTACGCCCACCGCCACCTTCCAGCGCGGCAGATCATGGCGCAGCGGCGGTACGCCCAAGCCGCCCGTGGGGCGACGCTTCCACCACATCACCAGCCCGCTGACCGATCCCAGCAGGATCATCAGGCACACCAGCAGCACGATGATCTGGTTCAGCGTGCCGAACATCATGCCTTCGTGCAGTTTCACGCCCAGCTCGGTGGCGCGCGCTGCGGTGTTGTAGTCTTTCCAGCCGACCTGGGCCAGCACCCGGCCGTCGTACTGGTCGATGTGCAAGGTGGCGTCGCGGCGCGGATCATCGGCGAACACCGAGACGGTAAAGACGCCCTCGGCCGTGGTCGGCAGCGTGATGCTGTAGCCCGGCTCGATGTGCTGGGCGGTCGCGATGTCCTCGACCTGTTGCAGGCTCACCAAGGGTGCTGCCGGCCCGCTCGAGGGCATGGCATGGCCCATGTGCTCGGCGTGGGCACCGGACTGGGGCAGCGGGGTGTTTTCCACCGCCCAGGGCACGGTCTGGCGGTGCGGCTGATTCAGTTCGCCAGCCTGCTGGGTGGATTTGGGCACGTCGGTCCACATGGCTGCGGGGAAGCGGTTCCACAGCTCGGCGTATTGCTTGCCCCACAAGCCGGTCCAGGTCATGCCGCTGAGCAGCATCACCAGCAGCAGCCCCGCGCCCCAGAAGCCGCTGACCGCATGCAGGTCGCGCCACAGCACCCGGCCGCTGGCGCCCTTGCGCAGCCAGAACACACCGCCGCGTCGGCCCCGTGGCCACCACAGGTACAGACCCGAGACCACCAGCACGATGCCCCAGCCAGCGGCCATCTCGATCAGCCGGTCACCCAGGGTGCCGATCATCAGCTCGCTGTGCAGCGCGCGGGCGATGGCTTGCAGGTTGCGCTTGCCATCCTGCTCGCCCAGCACGGTGGCGCGGTACGGGTCGACGAACACATTCAGCTCGCGCCCGCCGTCGTGCACCACGAACTGCGCGCTGCGGGTGGCGGTCGGTGGCGGCAGGTACTGGCCGACATGGCCCTGTGGATAAGCCTGCTGCACCGTCGCCAGCAGGTGATCGGCGTCATGCCGGTGATGGCCGGCGTCGACCACCATCAGGTCGCGGTACAACAGTGGATCGAGCTGCGGCTTGAACAGGTAGATGATCCCCGTCAGCGCCAGCAGGATCATGAACGGTGCGACGAACAGCCCGGCGTAGAAATGCCAGCGCCAGGCCAGGGAATAAAAGGAGGTACGGGGTGTACGCAAGAGAATCTCCAAGGCGCGGCATGAGGCGCGGTGCAGCCCAATCGCTGGGCCTTCATCACCACGCTTCACGCCACGCAAAACTGCATCAGATCAGATCAAGGGCGCGGCCTTGGCCGCCCCCGTCGTTGTTATTGGCAATGCCGTCGCTGCCATGGCGCAATGGATCACGCCGTTGCGGGCCATGCCACGATGGACCCCGTCGTTGTGGCCATTTCTCGATGAGCCACGCCGCTGTGGGCCCTTTCGCGAGGGACCCGGCCGTCGTTGCCATGGCGCAATGGATCACGCCGTTGGCGGCCGTTCGCGAGGGACCCTGCCGTTAGGGACCCCTCGCGATCAATCGCATGGTCGAGGCCACGCGGCGAGAGGCCATCGCGCAAGGGCACCGCGTGACGGGCCGCAGGCTCAGAAGCTCAGATCCACCTTGGTCCATAGCGTGCGGCCCGGTTCGTTGATCGCCTGTGGGTCTTGCGCCGGGTAACCGAAGCCTGCGTTGCCAGCCAGGTTCAGGTGCTCGGAATAGGCCTTGTCGAACAGGTTGTCCAGCCCCGCGCTGAGCTTGAGGTTGGCATTGACCTTGTAGGCGCCGTTCAGCGAGAAGACGCCGAAGCCGCTGCTTTTGTCGTAGTCCTTGCCCACCACGTTGCCTTGATCGATGGCCACGCGGTTTTGCGCACTCGCCAGCCGCCAGAGGCTGCCGACGCTCCACTGATCGCGGCTGTAGGTCAAGCCCAGTCGGCTTTCCAGGGACGGCATCTGCGGCAGCGCGCGGCCATCGCTGCTGTTCTTGCCCCAGGCGTAGGCCAAGGTGGCATCGGCCTTCCAGCGTTCGCTCAGTGCGTAGGCTGCACCCAGCTCACCGCCCATCACCCGTGCATCGATGTTTCGCGCCTGGCTGGTGGGCCCCATCATGCCGGGGGTGTAGTCGAACAGAATGTAGTCGCGTACCTGCCCGACATAGCCGGAGGCCCAGGCATCCAGGCGCTCGCCTTGATACTGGATGCCGAAATCCAGTTGCGTGGTCTTCTCAGGTTTGATCGCCTCGAAGGCATTGACCGAGCCCGCCGGCCCCACCTTGGGCGAGAACAGCTCCCAGTAATCGGGGAAGCGCTGGGCGTGGCCCAGGCCGATGTAGGTGGTGGCGTTCAGCGCGCTGAGGTCGTGCTCGTAGCGCACGAAGCCACTGGGCAGGGTGTCGGCACGGGTAGTACCCGAGGTGGCGATGCCCTGGCGGAAATCCTTGGCCGCGGCGCGATCCAGGCGCGCGCCGGTGATCAGCCGATCCTCGTCGCTGGCGTACCAGGTCAGCTCGCTGAACGCACCGTAGTTATGGAAGTCGGCGTCCTTGGTCCAGGGCTGGGCCTTGTGCGCATCGATACCCATGCCGCCGCGCTTGCGGTGTTCGTTGGTTTGCGCGTCCAGGCCGCTGATCAGTTGCACGTCGGCCCAGCGCCAGGTGGCTTTGATGCGTGCGCCGAGGGTGCGGCGGTCGACGTTGCTGACCATCGGCATGCCCATCATGCCGCTGCCAGAAGGCCGGCGCAGGCTGTAGTTGTCCATCACGTGGTCGGCGTAGTTGTAATAGATCTGCGCTTCGAGCTTGTCGAGTACCTCGCCGAGGTTGGACTTTTCCACGCGCAGGCCGAGGCTTTCGCGTTTGAACTGCGAGCCGTCCATGCCGCGCCCGGCGTAGCGTGATTCTCCATCGCCCTTGCCGGCGGTCAGCTCTACCAAGGTGTCCTGGTCGGGTGTCCAACCCAGCGCCACATCGCCGTTCCACTTGTCCCAGCGCGACGGCACGCTGTCGCCGTGGCCATCGGCGTAATCATCGGAGCGCGACTGGTTGCCGACGAAACGGGCATAGCCCTCGGCATTGCCGCCGGCGGCATCGAGCACCTTGTCGAAACGGCCGTTGGAGCCGGCCAGCAGGCTGGCATTGACCCGCCCGCCCAGTGCGCTGAACTGCTCGGGTTCGCGGTCGAAGAGGACGGTCCCGGCCGAGCCGCCCGGGCCCCAGATCACGCTTTGCGGGCCTTTGATCACGGTCAGGCGGTCGTAGGTTTCCGGGGCGATGTAGGAGGTCGGGGCGTCCATCCGGTTGGGGCAGGCGCCCAGCATCACGCCACCATTGGTGAGGATGTTCAGGCGTGACCCGAACATGCCGCGCAGCACCGGATCGCCGTTGGTGCCGCCGGCGCGAATGGCGGAAAAACCCGGGATGGTTTTCAGGTAGTCGGCGCCGTCGCTGGCCGGTACGGGCTGGCGTGGGTCTTTGGGGTTGGTGGTAATGGTCAGTGGCGAGCTGGGCGCCACGGCGGTGATCACCGTCGGGCTGAGCTCGGCGGGTGTGGCGGCGTGCGCGCTGTGGTCCAGGTCAGCGGCCATGGCCACGGGCGCGATCAGTGAACCGCAGAGCAGGGCGATGCTGCCGCGCAGGGAAAGGGCGGATACGGGGGTGTAGCCGGACATAGGAATTCCAGTCGATCAGTCATGGGAGGGCGCGAAGCTCGGTAGCCTCGGGCGGTAAAGATGTTCAGACGATCGAAAGGAGGGGCGGCGCCCGGCTGCGGGCACCGGGGAAGAAGGCCTCACGGCCATGGCCGGTGCGCACGCGAGCGGCCAGGTGCAGCGGCGGCGGCACAGGGCCGAGGGTGAGTGGGCTGAGGGTTTGCGGCAGCGCCGGGCAGTTGAACAGCAGGCTGCAATAGCCGCACTTTTCCCACAGCACATGCAGCTGGCCGTCGTGTCCGGCGCCGTGCCCGGCATGCGCGCCAGGGCCCGGTGCATCGGCCATGGACATGTCCATCGTGCCCGCCATGGACATCGGCATGGGCATGCTCATCGACATGCCGGCGTGATGATTCATCGGCATCGACTGGGAAACCAGCGGGCCGATGAAGATCATCCACATGGCGAACAGGCTCAGCCAGCCGCCACCGACGCGCCTGCGGGCAGGGCGGGTGGAGCGGCGGGGCCTGTGGCGCGAAAGGCTCATGAGGTGCGCGATTGAGCGATCAGTGGGCGTGCTGGTGATCCGATTGTCCGGCAGGCGCCTGCTGCTGCACGGCCACTTGCACGGTCACGTCACCGGCGCGCTCGAAGTGCAGGGTCAACGGGAAGCGCTTGCCGTCGGTGAGCAGGCTGCGGTCCTGCGGTTGCAGGATCATTACGTGGTAGGCGCTGGGGGCGAAGGCCACGTCCTTGCCGGCGGGCACCGCCACGCTGTCGACCCGCTGCATCTGCATGGCGCCGTTGGCGGTTTTCACATGCTCGTGCAACTGCGCATCGCTGCTGATCGGCGTGTCGACCGACAGCAGCCGGTCATCGACCGCGCCGTTGTTGTGCACGATGAAGTAGGCGGCGACGTTCGGTGCATTGGGCGGCAGCGCCAGCGACCAGGGGTGGGCGATGTGCAGGTCGCCTGCGCTGTATTCATGGGCAGTGGCGAAGGCAGCGGGCAGCAGCAGGGCGGCCGCGACGAGGGCTTGCTTGAGCATGGTGACTCTCCGATCGGTTGAGGTTCAGGCAGACAGCGCTGGGAACTCAGGCGAGCGGGGAAGCACGAGGGTTGGTGCCGGGCCATTGCTGGCGCGGTGTGGGCAGGTAGACGGGGTGTTCATCGACCAGGCCGATGACCCGCTGCGCCGGGCTGCGCAGGTGCGGCGGCTGACCACCGAAAGCCAGTACCGGTGCGGCGCCCGAGCAGCACCAGCAGTGCTGCATGGCGGCGTGGTCGTCGCCCTGCGGGCCAAGGTCGATCTTGGCCAGCTGTTGCACGTCGACCAGCGCCTTGCCACCGCTGGAACAGAATGCACCCCACAGCAGCTGCTCGGCCGAACCCTTGGGCGCAGCGCCGGACAGCGGCATGGCCAGCATATTGAACAGCACTGCGAGGCAGGCGATCCAGGCGATGTGGCGAGGTGGGGGCATGGAGAGATCCGGTCAGGAATCAGGGGCGTATTGTACGGCGCAGTATAAGGAAATATTGCAGGGTGCGGTGATGTGCCGCAGACCACACGCTTCACCGCGCCGTGAACGCCCAGCCCATTCGGCGAAGCGCTGTCAGACCTTGCGGCCCATCAGCCCGCGCACAGTTTCCTGCAGGTCTGCCGGCAGCACCACGATCTTGGCGTTATCGCTGGCGGCCAAGGTTTCCATCGCGTCGATGTAGCGTTCGCCCAGCAGATACATGGCCGGCGTGGTTTCGCTGCCGACGGCTTCGCGCACCAGGGTGATGGAGCGCGCGGAGGCCTCGGCGAGACTGATCTGCGCCTCGGCGTCCAGCCTGGCGGCCTGCAAGCGCGCTTCGGCTTCGAGCACTGCCGCCTGCTTGGCACCTTCGGCGCGGGTCACGTCGGCTTTACGCTCACGCTCGGCGGCCGCCTGGCGCTCCATCGCCACCTGCATGTTAGGGGAGGGCTTGATGTCCTGAATTTCCACCGAGCGCACGGTTACACCCCAGTCCTCGGTCTGTTCGGACATCGCTTCGCGCAGGCGTGCCTTGATCTGTTCGCGGCTGGAGAGCGCTTCATCGAGGTCCATCGCACCCACGATGGCGCGCAGCGAGGTCATGGTCAGGCTGGTGACGGCGTAGGTGAAGTCCTGCACGCCATAAGACGCCTTCTGCGGATCCACCACCTTGGCGAAACACAGGGCGTTGGCAACGATGACGGCGTTGTCGCGGGTGATGATTTCCTGCTGCTGCACATCGAGAATGATGTCTTTGGTCGGCAGCTTGTAGGCCACCACGTCCATATACGGGATGAGCAGGTTCAGGCCGGGCTTGAGCGTGCTGTGGTAGCGGCCCAGGCGCTCGACGATCCATTCCTCGCCCTGAGGCACGATGCGCACTCCTTTGAACACGGTGACGAGCAGGAAAAGGGCCAGGGTGGCGATGACGATCAGACTGGTCATGGTTACAGCGTCCTTTTAGGGTGTAATCAGGCCCGCACGATGCGGGCGACGTTGCCTTCGATGGCGGTCAGGCGCACACGCTCGCCTGCAGGGATGTCGGTGTCGGCGATACAGACCCATTCCTCGTTGCCGAGGATCGGCTTCTGGAAACGCACGCGGCCCTTCTGGAACTCCGAAACGGCAAGGGTGAGCAAGCCGACTTCGCCGATCACGCTGTCGGCAGTCCAGCGTACGTCGGGCTTCTTGCGGCGAAAGACCTTGAACCAGAGGGCGATGATGATCGATGAAAACAGCAGCCATAGCAGCCCCTGGCCGTCGAGCTGTAGCGAGGGGGCGAGCAGTGCGATCGGGGCGACCAGTACGGCGCCGATGCCGAACCAGAGAATGAAAAAGGTTGGCAGGACCAGTTCGAGCAGGATCAGGGCAACGCCAAAGACGAGCCAGATCCACCACTGCATTTCCATATGAGCGACCTTGCGAGAAAGGAGCGCGAAGCTTACGGCAGGCGAGGGGTCGTCGGCCATTGGCGAAATGCGTCGAAACGCTGCTGTGGGTCGCCAAGGCCAATCATGACCCCAGCGCCGCCAGCAGCGCGTCGACCTGGACAAACTCACGGTCCGCCACCGGCAATGTCGGACGCTTGAGCACCAGCACCGGAATACCGCGTTCACGCGCCACCTCGAGCTTGGGCTCGGTCGCGACGCTGCCGCTGTTCTTGCTCACCAGCACATCGATGTGCCGGCGCTCGAACAGCGCCCGCTCGCTGTCCAGGGAAAAGGGCCCGCGGGCACCGATCACCTCGCAGCGCGCATTGCCGGGGTAGCTCAGCAGCGCGCGCAGGGTCCAGCACTGTCCGGGCGGGATCTCGTCGAGATGCAGCAAGGGTTCGCGGCCCAAGGTGAACAGCGGTCGCTCGAACGGTGCCAGGGCAGTGACAAGGTCGGGCCAGCCCTCGAAGTCGCGCCAGTCGTCCCCCGCCTGCGGCTGCCAGGCCGGCCGGCGCAACGCCCAGCAGGGAATGCCGGCAGCGCGCGCGGCGGCTGCCGCGTTGTGGCTGATGCGTGCGGCATAGGGGTGGGTAGCGTCGATCACCAGGCTGATGCCGGCCTGCAGCAGATACTCCGCCAGCCCGTCAGCCCCGCCGTAGCCGCCGACGCGTACCTGGCACGTGAGGTCATCGGGCACCCGGCCAATGCCGGCCAGGCTGTAGACGTGCGCCGGGCCGAGGCGACGGGCGATGGCCAACGCTTCGGTCACGCCGCCCAGTAACAAAATACGTGGGTTCATGCGCGCTCCGTTGTGCGGGCAATGCCGTGCTGACGGTGGATGAGAGGGAGGCTCGGCGCGATCAGCGCCGACGCTTCGCTGGCCTGCAAACGACGCGGCTTCATGCGACCTCCGCGCTGCTGGCGATGCCCTGCTTGCGCGGGCGGACAGCCAGGTTCGGCGACGCTGGCGGCATCCCTTTGCAGACCCCGCCCCGCAGCAAGACGCATTGGCTCATACCACCCCCGCCGTACCCACCACACCGCCCTGGCGATCGATGGCGAACACTTCGACCTGCACCTGCGCCGGCACCACGCTGCGGGCAAAGGCCAGCGCATGCGCGCACACCGCATCACCCAGTCTGACCCCGCTGGCATGCGCCAGAGCCAGGGCCTGCTGGCTGGTGTTGGCGGCGACGATGGCCTGTTGCAGGTCCAGGTCGGCGCCCACTGTGGCGGCCCAGTCGGCCAGTTGCGGCAGGTCGATGCTGGAGTGACGGCTGTGCAGGTCCATGTGCCCGGCCGCCAGTTTGCTGATCTTGCCGAAGCCGCCGCACAGGGTCAGGCGCGCCATGGGCACCTTGCGCAAGTGCTTGAGCACGGCGCCGACGAAGTCGCCCATCTCGATCAGGGCGATTTCCGGCAGGCCATAGACGCGGCGCATGGTTTCCTCGCTGGCGTTGCCGGTGCAGGCGGCGATGTGCGTGTAGCCATTGCTGTGCGCCACGTCGATGCCCTGATGGATGGAGGCGATGTAGGCCGCGCAGGAAAACGGCCGGACGATACCGCTGGTGCCCAGGATCGACAGGCCGCCGAGGATGCCCAGGCGTGGGTTCATGGTTTTCAGCGCCAGTTGCGCGCCATCGCGCACGTTGACGGTGACCTCGAAGCCACCACCAAAACCGTGCTCCAGTGCCAGCTGTTCAAGGTGCTCGCTGATCATCCGTCGTGGCACCGGATTGATCGCAGGCTCGCCCACCGCCAGCACCAGCCCGGGGCGGGTCACCGTGCCGACGCCTTCACCGGCGACGAAGCGGATACCCGGCGCCTCGAGCAGGCGCACCTGGCTGTAGAGCAGGGCGCCGTGGGTCACGTCCGGATCATCGCCGGCGTCCTTGAGGGTCCCGGCCTCGGCACCGCCCGCCAGCGGGCGGCAGAATTCCAGACGCATCTGCACCACCTTGCCCTTGGGCAGGGTGATGTGTACGGCATCGCTGCGGTGGCCGGTCAGCAGCAGGCGCGCCGCGGCCAGGCTGGTGGCGGTGGCGCAGCTGCCGGTGGTCAGGCCACTGCGCAGGGGGGCGGGCTGTTCGCGGGTTTCTTCACGCATCGAGGGGCTTGATTGCCTCAAGCAGGGTGATCGGTAGCGCCTGGCGCCAGGTGTCGAAATGGCCCAAGGGCTGGGCATGGGCGACGTGCAGGCGCGTCAGCTCGCCGCCATGCCCTTGGCGAAAGTGCGCCAGGGCCAGTTCGCTCTGCAGTGTCACCGCGTTGGCCACCAGCCGTCCGCCAGGACGCAGCGCCGACCAGCAGCGCGCCAGCACCCCGTCGCGGGTCACGCCGCCGCCGATGAACACCGCATCGGGCCTTTCCAGACCGTCCAGCGCGTCAGGCGCTGTGCCACGCACCAGGTTCAGGCCGGGCACACCCAAGGCCTCGCGGTTGAACTCGATGAAGCCCTGGCGCCCCTCATCGGCCTCGACTGCCAGGGCCCGGCAGCTGGGGTGGGCGCGCATCCATTCGATGCCGATCGAGCCGCACCCGGCGCCGACGTCCCAGAGCAGTTCGCCAGGGCGCGGCGCCAGGCGGGCGAGGGTGATGGCACGGATGTCGCGCTTGGTCAGCTGGCCGTCGTGGCGAAACGCCTGATCGGGCAGCCCGGCCAACGGCGATAACAGCGTCGCCTGTGGCCCGGCCAGGCATTCGATGGCCAGCAGATTCAACGGCGCCTGTGGACCATGCGCCCAGTCATCGGCGTGGCCGGCCACATGGCGCTCCTCTGGCCCGCCGAGGTGTTCGAAGACGTGCAACCGGCTCGGGCCAAAACCACGCTCACGCAACAGCGCCGCCACGGCCGCAGGGCTGTCGCCGTCGTTGCTCAGCACCAGCAGGCGCATGCCGCTGTACAGGTGCGCGTTGATCGCAGCCAAGGGCCGCGCGACCACCGACACCACCTGCACCTCCTGCAACGGCCAGCCCAACCGCGCGGCGGCCAGGGCGCAGGAGGAGGGCATCGACAGCACCTGCAACTCGGCAGCCGGCACCTGGCGCGCGAGGCTGGCGCCCACGCCATAGAACATCGGGTCACCACTGGCCAGTACGCACACCGGTTCGCCACGCCGGGCCAGCACCGGGGCCAGGGAAAACGGGCTTGGCCATGGCGCCTGGGTGCCGGTCACGCAGCGCGGCAGCAGCGCCAGTTGCCGCGGGCTGCCGAAAATCTGCCGGGCGCCGAGCAGCGCGCGACGGGCCTGTTTGCCCAGGCCGCTGAAGCCGTCTTCGCCAATGCCCACTACTGTCAGCCAGGGTGTCATGTGTTCCTCTGATGTGCGCGCGCCGTGCACGGCTGAACGGTTCAGCCACGGCCCTCGACCACCGGCTTTTCATGCCGCCGGACAAAGCAGGCATAATACCGCGCCTTCTACACTGAAGCGCTCTCTGACGATTGCCGGATACCCCCTTGAAGCAGGCCCCGCCCCTCGACATTTCGCCACGCCCATCGGCTTGCCCGGGCCTGTGGCGCATCGTTGCCGCCCGTGATGGCGGCATCTGCCGGATCAAGCTGCCCGGCGGCGTGCTCTCGGCTGCCCAGGCCGAAGCCGTGGCCGATGCGGCCGAGCGCTTTGCCGGCGGGGTGATCGAGGCGACCAACCGCGCCAACCTGCAGATCCGCGGCATTGGCGCCGAGCACCCGGCGCTGATCCAGCACCTGCTCGACGCCGGCCTCGGCCCACGGCATGCGGCCGGGGACGATGTGCGCAACCTGATGCTCAGCCCGCTGGCCGGCCTCGATCCGCAGCGGGTGGTCGATACCCGCGCGCTGGCCGCGCAGATCCTGGCGATGCTCGAAGGCACTCCGGCGTTTCATCGGCTGTCGGCCAAATTCGCCGTGCAACTGGACGGCGGCGAGGCGCTGAGCATGCTCGACCACCCCCATGACCTGTGGCTGTCGGCGCGGCTGCTGGAGGGTGAGCCATGGCTGGTCTTCGGCCTGGCCGCAGCGCCGGGCGCGGGGCAGGCGCTGGGCGCGGTGCGCTATGAAAACGGCCTGGCGCTGGTGCGCGAAGTGCTCGAACGCTTCCTGGCGCTGGCCCGCGCTGATCAATCGCGCATGCGCCACGTGCTGGACACGCTGCCGGTGGACACCTTCCTGCAAGGGCTCAAGCTCGATATCCGCCGCGATCCCGGCGCACTGGCCTGGCGCCGCAGCCCTGCCCGGGCACACTGGCTGGGCGTGTTGCCACAGTCCAGCGGCAGCGCGCTGGGCGCCGCCCCGCCACTGGGCCGGCTGACCCCGACGATGCTGCGCGGCGCAGCACGCATTGCCTGCGAACACGGCGATGGCAGCCTGCGCCTGAGCCCCTGGCAGAGCCTGGTCCTGCCCAGCATCACGGCCGTGCAGCAGCCCGCTGCGCTGGCCGAACTGGCCGCGCTGGGCCTGCTCTGCAATGCCGCCGAGCCCCTGGCCCGGCTGAGCGCCTGCACCGGTGCCAGCGGCTGCGCCAAGGGCCTGGCCGAGACCAAGGCCGATGCCGTCGCACTCGCCGCGCGGCTCGGCGCGGGTGCCCCGGCCAGCGTGCACCTGACCGGCTGCCCGCGTTCGTGCGCCATGGCCCACGTGGCGCCAGTTACCCTGCTGGCCCGCGCCCCGGGCCGCTATGACCTCTATCTGCGTGATCCGCGCGTGCCGGGCTTCGGCAGCCTGCGCGGGTCCGACCTCACCTTGAACGATGCAGGCGCCATGCTCGCCCTGCCGACGGAGCCGCTCGATGATTGACTACATTCGCGATGGTCAGGAGATCTATCGCAATTCCTTCCGCATCATCCGCGAGGAAGCGCGCCTGGAGCGCATTCCTGCCGACCTGGAAAAACTCGCCGTGCGGGTTATCCACGCCTGCGGCATGGTCGAGGCCATCGACGGCCTGCAGTTCTCCGAAGGCGCCGGCCGTGCCGGGCGCGAGGCCCTGCTGGGCGGCGCGCCGATCCTCTGCGATGCGCACATGGTGGCCGAAGGCATCACCCGCGCCCGGCTGCCGGCGAACAACGCGGTGATCTGCACGTTGCGCGATCCGCGTGTACCAGGCATGGCCAAGGCCGCCGGCAACACCCGCTCGGCGCTGGCGCTGGAGTTCTGGCGTGAGCACCTGGAAGGCGCCGTGGTGGTGATCGGCAACGCGCCGACTGCGTTGTTCTATCTGCTGGAAATGATCGATGCCGGCGCGCCGAAACCTGCGCTGATTCTCGGCTTTCCGGTGGGCTTCGTCGGGGCCGCCGAATCCAAGGCCATGCTCGCGGCCGACAGCCGTGGGGTGCCGTTCGTGATCATGCAAGGCCGTCTGGGCGGCAGCGCCATGGCTGCGGCCGCCGTCAACGCCCTGGCCACGGAGGTGGAGTGATGCAGCCGCGTGGACGCTTGCTGGGCCTGGGCGTGGGCCCGGGTGATCCAGAACTGATCACCGTCAAGGCCCTGCGCCTGCTGCGTGAAGCCCCGGTGGTGGCGTACTTCGTTGCCAAGGGCAAGCGCGGCAACGCCTTCGGCATCATCGAGGGGCACTTGCAGGCCGCGCAAACACTCCTGCCGCTGGTCTACCCGGTGACCACCGAAGCGCTGCCGGCGCCGCTGTCGTACGAGCAGATCATCAGCGATTTCTACGACGAAGCCGGCGCGCAAGTGGCCGCGCACCTGGATGCCGGGCGCGATGTGGCGGTGATCTGCGAAGGTGACCCGTTCTTCTACGGCTCTTACATGTACCTGCACGACCGCCTGGCCGAACGTTACCCGGCCGAGGTGATTCCGGGCGTGTGCTCGATGCTTGGCGGCGCCTCGGTGCTGGGCGCCCCCCTGGTGTACCGCAACCAGAGCCTGTCGGTGCTCTCCGGTGTGCTGCCGGCCGAGGCGCTCAAGCGGCGCCTGGCCGATGCCGATGCGGCGGTGATCATGAAACTGGGGCGCAACCTGCCCAAAGTCCGTGAGGTGCTGGTCGAGCTGGGCCTGGACGGGCGAGCGCTGTATGTGGAACGCGCGACCATGGCCAACCAGCGCATCGTGCCGCTGGCCGAGGTCGACCCACAGTCTTCACCGTATTTCTCGCTGATCATCGTGCCGGGGGAAAAATGGCAGGGTTGAACCTCAAGGCAGCGGCCATCGTCGTGCTGAGCCCTGGCAGCCTGGCCACCGCGCGGCGGATGCAGGCCTGTTATCCACAGGCGCTGATCCATGGCTTGCGCGGTCGCGTGGAGGGGGTCGATGTGCTGTATGAGGCCTTCGGCGAGCACCTGCGTGACCTCTATCAGCAGCAAACGCCGATTCTGGCGCTGTGCGCTGCCGGCATCGTGATCCGCAGCCTGGCCAGCGTGCTGGGTGGAAAAGAGGCCGAGCCACCGGTGCTGGCCCTGGCCGAAGACGGCAGTGCCGTGGTGCCGCTGCTGGGCGGGCTCAGTGGGGTCAACCGCATCGCTCGGGAACTGGCGGCGCACCTGCAGGTGAAGCCTGCGATCACCACCAGCGGTGAGCTGCGCTTCGGCACCTGCCTGCTCAACCCGCCGGCGGGCTATGTGCTGGCCGATCTGGAGCAGGGCAAGCGCTTTGTGTCCGACCTGCTCGCCGGCGAGCAACTGCGCATCGAAGGCCAGGCGCCCTGGCTGGACCGCGGTCAGTTGCCGTGCAGTGAACACGGCCAGCGCACTCTTCACGTCGGCTGGCAGCAACGGCCTGCGCGCCGCGACGAACTGCAGCTGCACAGCCGCTGCGTGCTGGTGGCGGTGCAGGCCGCCGGTCCTGAACTTGCCGAGCAGGTGCGCGAGGTGTTGCACGCTGCCGGTGTGGCTGAACCTGCCCTGGCCTGCCTGCTGGCGGCCGAAGAAGCGATGGCCGAGCCGGCCTTGCACGCCGCCGCCAGGGCCTTGAATGTGCCGCTGCGGTTTGCCCCGGCGTTGAGCGGCCTTGCCCCGATGGTGGCTGCGGTGATGCCCGAGGCGTCCTGCCAGGTCCACGGCGACATGGCCGTGGCGATTGCGCCTTCGCCGTTGCAGGTCGAGCGGCTCGGCCAGCGCCGTGGCCGCCTGTCGGTGGTCGGCCTGGGCCCGGGGGCTAGCGAGTTGATGGTGCCAGCCGTGAAAACCGCCCTGGCCAACGCCCAGGACGTGCTCGGCTACGAAACCTATGTGCGCATGGCCGGCCCGTTTCGCGAGGAGCAACGCCTGCATTGCACCGACAACCGCGAAGAACTGCAGCGTGCGCGGCATGCCTTCGAGCTGGCCGCCCAGGGGCGTTCGGTGGTGGTGGTGTCGTCCGGTGACCCGGGCGTGTTCGCCATGGCGGCGGCGGTGCTGGAGGCCTTGCACGCATCGGCTGAGCCGAGCTGGCACTGCGTCGAGCTGGAAATCCTGCCCGGAGTGTCGGCGTCATTGGCCACGGCGGCCTGGGCTGGTGCGCCGCTGGGGCATGATTTCTGCGTGATGTCGCTGTCGGACAACCTCAAGCCCTGGTCGATCATCGAGACCCGCCTCGACCTCGCCGCCCGGGCCGACCTGGTGCTGGCGTTCTACAACCCGATTTCCAAGTCTCGCCCGTACCAGTTGGGCCGGGCACTGGAGGTGGTGCGTCGGCACCGTGACGCGCAGACCCCGGTGGTGCTGGGGCGTGATGTCGGGCGCCCGGGTGCGACCTTGAACGTCGTGAGCCTGGGCGAGCTGCAACCGCACATGGTCGACATGCGCACCATGGTGCTGGTCGGTTCGTCGACCACCTGCACCTTCCCCCGCGCCGACGGCAGCCAATGGGTCTATACCCCGCGCTGGTACCCAGGGCACGGCTGACGGCAGGGAAACGCTTCGCGCCGCCATCGATACCTGAGCCTCCCTAGAGTGGGCGCCCCTCCCATACCGGGGGCCCTACTCGAGGTAAGCAGCCATGCAAGACATTTCCAAGACCACCCCTTTGCAGTCCGATTCGGCGGCGTTGATCGACACGGTCGTTGCCACCTTTCGCAGTGGCATGTCGGAGCAGAACCGCCAGCATGCGCAGAACAGCTTTCAGTTTGCAGCGTTGGCTGCAGGCGGCGAATACAGCCGCAAGGACCAGCGCGAAGAATGGTTTGATCGCGTGATCGAAATTCTCGGGGTCACAGGCTGGACGGTGCAGCAGCGCACCTATGAAAAAGAAACGGCTTCCACGACAACCCTGACCGTGGGCTCGGTGGCCCTGCGCGTCTTTGGTGCGGTAGGCCGTGCTGCGTTGGGTGGCCCGATTGGCGATGCACTCGGGGCCCTGGCCCAGCAGGCCTTCGACGGCTTGAAGACGATGACCGACGATGTCGAGGTGTTTCTGGCCAGGAACAAGGACTCGCTCAAGGGGCTGACCGGCATCGTCGGCTGCGTCGAGGTGGATGGCTCGTTGCACATGGTGATCAGTGCGCTCGACACCAAGGCGCCGGACAACCAGTTCGATGTGCTGGGCATCAATGTCCATCTGGAAAGCAGCGAGTACTACAAAGGTACGGCCTGGCTGACCTTCAACAAGGACACCTCTGCCGACGTGCGTGACCACATCACCCGTGAGTTGGGCGATCACGCCCTCAAGAGCGTCCTGAGCATCAAGCTTCCCAAGCGGGCGTAACCCTCCTGCTGCAGGACGTGGTGCGGCGTCTTGCAGTTTCTGCACACACGTTTCACAAGGTTCGCGCAGCGCCGCGGGCGCTGCGACGGAGGTGTACATGGACATTCCAGACGCAGGCATGCTCGGCAACAGCATCGTGTCGTTTTTCCCGGACGTTCCTCAAGCCCAGCGTGAAGCGGTTACGCTGGCGATGCTCATGGCTGAGCACGAGACCAACCTGGCGTTCAAGCAAGGTCACATCTCGGCGTGGCTGGCCTACTACCGCAACAAGCTGAAGTTCTATGGCTGGGATGGCGCCCCGCCCGAGCAGGCGCATTGGCCTGATCCCGAGCGGGGCGAGCGGGTCGACCAGGCGTTGGCCCTGATCGGCAAGACGGCAGGTACGCAACATGTCGAGACCATGCGGGCGGCCTATGCGGGCCTGCGAGATGCGCCGCCGCAGCTGCTGCAGTTCGAGACCGCCGCCCGCGAGCGGCGCAGCTTCAGCCTGCTGCCTTGCGGCCCGGCGCAGGGCGCACGTGTCGATATCGTGGTGTACCGGGAAGCCATGGTTGCAGAAGAGATCACCGCGGGTTTTCTGTTCCATGAACGCCGGCAGTCCAAGGTCGAGGCCGAGCTGGTGCGGTTCAATACGCGCCTGTTCGAGCAGACCTTCCGGGCCAAGGTGGTCAGCGCTCTGGGTACGCTGCAGTTGCGCGAATTGCGCAAGATTCACCTGAAGCCGTCTGCACGAGGGTAGGCGGGGCAGCCTCAGCCGAGCGCCGTGGCCAGGCGCGGTCTGAACCGCCTTGGACAGTTCGTCAGGCGGCTTTGGCCTTGCCTGAGCTTCGCTCAAGCCTGCTCGGGTGGCGGCTATGCGCCCTCGGCAGGCACCACCCGTTGCCCAGCCCAGTGCTGGACCAGCTCGCGCAGTTGCGAGAGCTCCACCGGTTTGGCCATGTGCCCGTCCATGCCCGCCACCCGCGCGCGTTCCTTGTGCTCACTGAGGATATGCGCCGTCAATGCCACCACCGGCGTGCGCGAGCGCTGGTTCGCCGTCTCCCAGGCGCGCAGCTGTTCGGTGGCAGAGAACCCGTCGAGCACTGGCATTTCGCAGTCCATCAGCACCAGGTCGTAGTGCTGCGCTTTCATCGCTCGCAGCGCCTCATCGCCGTTGCTGGCGGTGTCTGGCTCAAGGTTGAGCTTGCCGAGCATGCCGCGGATGACCTTGGTGGAAATACTGTTGTCCTCGGCGACCAGAATGCGGAAGTCACTGGGCAATACCAGTGCGGCACTGGGGCCAGGGAGCGCGGCTTGCCCGGGCTGCTCACGCCCGCGCTGAGCCAGCTCTTCGGCCAGGGTGGTCTTGAGGGTGTAGCCGGCCACCGGCTTGGCGAGGATGCGTTTGATCCCGGCGTTGCGCGCGATGATCTTGCTCGGCGCGTTGCTGATACCGGTCAGCATCACCACCAGAATGTCGTGGTTGAGGCTCGGGTCTTCCTTGATCTTGGTGGCCAGTTGCATGCCGGTCATGCCGGGCATGTTCTGGTCAAGCAGCACCACGTCGAAATAGTCACGCAGGTGCGCCTTGGTGCGCAGCAGGGCCAGGGCTTCCTTGCCGGACGGCACGGCGCTGACGTTCATGCCCCAGGCGGTGCACTGCTGCACCAGCACCTTGCGGCAGGTGTCGTTGTCGTCCACCACCAGCACCCGCGCCTCGCGCAAGGGGCCGTCGAGGTCGGTGGCGGGCTGTTCCAGGCGGGCGGGGTCCAGGGGCAAGGTCAGCCACAGGTTATTGCCCAGCCCGGTGCTGGTCTTGATGCCGAATTCGCCCTGCATCAGGCCGATCAACTGCTTGGCGATGACCAGCCCCAGGTGCCCACCGAGCTTGTTGCTCGACAGGAAGTGATGGCTGTGCAGCTCGGCCTGCAACAGGGCCTCGCGCTCGGCAGGGGCCATCGGCTCGCCGCTGTCCTGCACGGTGATGCGCAGCCGTGGGCGTTCGCCGCGCTGATCGAGCGCCGCGACCAGCAATACCTCGCCCTGCACGGTGTTCCTCAAGGCATTTTCCAGCAGGCTCGAGAGGGCCTGGCGCAGCCGTGTCGGGTCGCCGCTGATGACCTGGGGTACTTGCGGGTGGACGAAGCTGATCAGTTCGATGTTCTGCTGCTCGGCCTTGGCGCGGAAGATGTTCAGGCAGTCTTCGATCAAGGCGGCCAGGTCGAACTGCACGTCGTCGAGTTCGATCTGGCGAGACTCGAGCTTGGAAATGTCGAGAATTTCGTTGATCAGGGTGAGCAGTTCATTGCCGGCGCTGTGGATGGTCTGCACATAGTCGCGCTGCTTGACCGACAGCGGGGTGCCCAGCAGCAGCTCGGTCATGCCCAGCACGCCATTCATGGGGGTGCGGATCTCATGGCTGATCTTGGCCAGGAACTCGGCCTTGGCGTTGATCTCGGCATCACTGGCCGCCAGGGCGCGGCTGGCGCGCACGTTTTCGTCGCTGATGCGCCGCAGCCGTTCGCTGACCGCGAAATTCAGCAGCACGCCGCTGAGGACCGCCAGGCCCAGCAGCAGGCTCAGCAGCCAGGGCGTTGGCGTGCGGGTCAGGCCAAGCAGTGCCGGCAGCACGACCAGGCCGCCCACTGTGAAGATCAGCATGGCCAGGGTGAACGGCCGGGCCGGGGCATAGCCACGGTGCCAGTGGCACGCACCGACCAGCAGCATGGTGCTGCTGCTCATCGCCAGCAGGGCGTAGGTGATCAGGTTCAGTGGCAAGGTGTCGACGAACAGCAACAGCAGCCCGCTGACCCCATTGATGATGATTTCGGCCTGGAGCAACCGGCCCAGGCGCGGGGTGCCGCAAGCGGCGAAGTAGTGTTGGGTGAAATACAGCCCGGTCATGCCGGCCAGCACCAGCGTCAGGTACGCCGCCGGGGTCTGCGCGCCGTGCCACAGCGGCCACCAGGGCCCGCAGAGGTTGAGCAGGATCAGGGCACTGAGCAGCATCAGGGCGTGGTAGAGCCCGAGTGTGAGTGCGGTGATGGAGCGGGTTTTCGCGAAACGCACCAGGTTGTGCAGGATCAGCATCAGCATGGCGCCGATCAACAAGCCGAACAGCAAAGGCAAACGCTGGTCGGACGCCGCCTCGGCAGCGGATTCCAGCGTGATCGCGGGGCGCAACTGGTGGTCCGATACCAGGCGCAGATAGACGTCCAGTGGCCGGTCGCTGGTGGGCAGCGGCAAGACGTGATCACTGCCGCGCACGGCTGGGCTGTTGCCGTCGATCTGCGCGCCATAGTGCCACTGGTGCACCAGCTTGCCGCCATCCAAGGCGTACAGATCAAGTCGGGAAAGGTCAGGTGCGAACAGCCGCAGCACCCGCTGTTGCTCGCCCGGCTCCAATCGGTAGGACAGCCACAGTGCCTGATCGGGAGCGGCAGCGTCGAGCTGTGCGAGGGGTTGCGGCGCGAACTGGGTGAGGTAGCGCGCCGAGCGCACGTCGCTCAGTTCCAGGTTGGCCTGTTCATCGAGCAGCATCGACCAGCCAGCGCCTTCGTTGGCCGCAGCCGGAAGCAGGCAGAGCGAGGTCAGCAGGCTGACGAACAAGACAATGGCAATCCGAAGCCGACGCAAGACGAAATCCCTTCCTAACGGTAATGCCGATTAACCACTATGCGTGGCGCACCCGGTGCTCGGCAAGGCCTGCACGGGACCTGTCGGCGGGCGAACCCCACGCCGTCCGAGGGCTGCGTGGGGTCGCTGCGCAGGCTCAGTCGTGGTGCTCGCCACGTTCGCGAGCGATGGCGCGGTAGCCGATGTCGGTACGGTAGAAGCTTTCATCCCAGCTCACCAGCGCGGCCAGACGATAGGCGTGTTCCTGTGCGTCTGCCACGGTCTTGCCCAGTGCGGTGGCGCACAGCACGCGACCGCCGTTGGCAACGATTTCACCGTCCTTGAGCGCGGTACCGGCGTGGAACACCTTGCCATCGAGCTTGGCCGCAGCGCCCAGGCCACTGATGGCCTGGCCCTTGGCGTAATCGCCCGGATAGCCACCGGCTGCCAGTACCACACCCAGGCTGGGCTGCGGATTCCACTGCGCCTCGACCTTGTCCAGCGCCTTGGCAAATGCAGCTTCGACCAGCAGTACCAGGCTCGATTCCAGGCGCAGCATGATCGGCTGGGTTTCCGGGTCGCCGAAGCGGCAGTTGAATTCGATGACCTTGGGGTTGCCGGCCTTATCGATCATCAAACCGGCATACAGGAAGCCGGTGTAGACGTTGCCTTCCTCGGCCATGCCGCGCACGGTGGGCCAGATCACCTGGTCCATCACGCGCTGGTGAACCTCGGCAGTGACCACCGGCGCAGGCGAGTAGGCGCCCATGCCGCCGGTGTTCGGGCCGGTGTCCTGGTTGCCGACGCGTTTGTGGTCCTGGCTGGTAGCCATCGGCAGCACGTTGTGGCCGTCGACCATGACGATGAAGCTGGCTTCTTCGCCATCGAGGAATTCTTCGATCACCACGCGCGAGCCGGCATCACCGAAGGCGTTGCCAGCGAGCATGTCGCGCACGGCGTCTTCGGCTTCCTGCAGGGTCATGGCGACGATCACGCCTTTGCCCGCCGCCAGGCCGTCGGCCTTGATCACGATCGGCGCGCCTTTTTCCTGCAGGTAGGCCAGCGCCGGCTCGACGTCGGTGAAGTTCTGGTATTCAGCAGTCGGGATGCGGTGGCGGGCCAGGAAGTCCTTGGCGAACGCTTTCGAACCTTCCAGCTGGGCAGCGCCTTGGGTAGGGCCGAAGCATTCCAGGTTGCGGCTGCGGAACAGATCGACCACACCGAGCACCAGCGGCGCTTCCGGGCCGACGATGGTCAGTTGCACATTGTGCTCGGCAAAGTCAGCCAGCTGTTCGATGGCGGTCACGTCGATGGCCACGTTCTCGCACTTGGCCTCCGTCGCCGTACCCGCGTTACCCGGCGCCACGAATACCTTCTCGACGCGCGGGTCCTGCGCCACTTTCCACGCCAGGGCGTGCTCACGCCCACCGCTACCAATGATCAAAACGTTCATGTCAAAACCTCGAATTCTTTCTCAGGCTCAGGGGTTACGTGACCCCACACTGGACGAGGTCGCGATGGAGCAGGTAGATGCAAGGCGGGGCCGGGTTCGCTGAGCGGAGTCGCCTCCTGGCAATGAGCATCAGCGAACCCGGCCCCAACGCAGCAGATGCCTGCTCCAGCGCGGCCGGCCCCTGTAAATCAGTGGCGGAAGTGGCGCATGGAGGTGAAGACCATGGCAATACCGGCTTCATCGGCTGCCGCAATCACTTCAGCGTCGCGCATCGAGCCACCTGGCTGAATCACCGCACGAATGCCGGCCTTGGCCGCATTGTCGATGCCGTCGCGGAACGGGAAGAACGCATCCGACGCCATCACCGAGCCTTCGACCGGCAGGCCGGCGTGTTCCGCCTTGATGGCGGCGATCCGCGCCGAGTTCACGCGGCTCATCTGCCCGGCGCCGACGCCGATGGTCTGGCGGTTCTTGGCGTAGACGATGGCGTTGGACTTGACGAACTTGGCCACTTTCCAGGCGAATACCAGGTCGTGGATTTCCTGTTCGGTCGGTGCGCGCTGGGTCACCACTTTCAGGTCGTCGGCGCTGATCATGCCGGTGTCGCGGCTCTGCACCAGCAGGCCACCGTTGACGCGCTTGAAGTCCCAGCCCAGTGGACGCTCGGCTGGCCACTGGCCGCATTCGAGCAGGCGCACGTTCTGCTTGGCCGCGACCACGTCGCGGGCAGCCTGGGAGATCGAGGGGGCGATGATCACTTCGACGAACTGACGCTCGACGATGGCCTTGGCCGTTTCGCCGTCCAGCTCACGGTTGAAGGCAATGATGCCGCCGAAGGCCGATTCGGTGTCGGTGGCATAGGCCAGCTCGTAGGCCTGACGAATGCCGCCGTCCTCTTGCGGGACCACGGCCACGCCGCACGGGTTGGCGTGCTTGACGATCACGCAGGCCGGCTTGACGAAGCTCTTCACGCACTCCAGCGCGGCGTCGGTGTCGGCCACGTTGTTGAACGACAGTGCCTTGCCTTGCAGCTGAATGGCGGTGGAAATGCTCGCCTCGCCCTTCTTCGCCTCGACATAGAACGCCGCGCTCTGGTGCGGGTTCTCGCCGTAGCGCATTTCCTGGGCCTTGACGAACTGACTGTTGAAGGTACGCGGGAATTGGCTGCGCTCGTCGGTGCCGAGGGTGTCACGGGCCTGGTCGATGGTGCCCAGGTAGTTGGCGATCATGCCGTCGTAGGCGGCGGTGTGCTCGAAGGCCTTGAGCATCAGGTCGAAGCGCTGGGCGTAGGTCAGGCCACCGGCCTTGAGGCCTTGCAGAACGTTGGCGTAGTCACCGGCGTTGACCACGATGGCAACGTCTTTGTGGTTTTTCGCAGCTGAACGGACCATGGTCGGGCCGCCGATGTCGATGTTCTCGATGGCGGTCGGCAGGTCGCAGCCTGGCTTGGCGATGGTGGCTTCGAAAGGGTAGAGATTGACCGCGACCAGGTCGATCGGCTGGATGCCGTGCTCGGCCATGATGGCATCGTCGGTGCCGCGGCGGCCGAGAATACCGCCGTGAATTTTCGGGTGCAGGGTCTTGACCCGGCCATCCATCATTTCGGCAAAGCCGGTGTAGTCGGCCACTTCCACCGCGTTGACGCCGTTGTCCTTGAGCAGCTTGTAGGTGCCGCCGGTGGACAGGATCTCGACCCCGAGCTGCTGCAGCTCACGGGCAAATTCGAGGATCCCGGTCTTGTCGGAGACACTGATCAGGGCGCGGCGAATCGGCAGGCGGGTAGTCTGGTCGGTCATTTCGGATTCCATAACGCGGTGGAGTCAGCAAAAAAGGCGTTCCTGGTCGGGAGCGCCTTTTCAGATTGGGGTTCGGAAATTAGAGCAGGTCGTACTGCTTGAGCTTCTTGCGCAGCGTGCCACGGTTGAGCCCGAGCATTTCACTGGCCTTGGTCTGGTTGCCCTTGACGTGGTTCATCACGCTTTCCAGCAACGGTGCCTCGACCTCCGAGAGCACCAGGTTGTACACATCCGTGACGGTGGCGCCTTCGAGGTGGGCGAAGTAGTTGTGCAGCGCCTTCTCGACGCTGTCGCGAAGGGTCTGGCCTTCTTCGCTCGGCGTGTTCAGGTGCTGTTTCAGGTTGGCGTTGTCGCTCACGGGCGTTGTTCCACTCACTAATGTCTCGGTCATCATCGTCATGCGGCCACCCCTTGTCCGTCCTCTGTCTCAAGGTGCTCTCGACGCGTCTGCTGAAAATACGCGGCAATGTCGTCGTGCTGTGCCTGCGTGTCTTGCAGCGCGTTGAACCGGGCGCGAAATTCCTTGCCGCCGGGTCGTGTCGCCAGGTACCAGCCCACGTGTTTGCGGGCGATGCGTACGCCCATCACCTCCCCATAGAAGGCGTGCAGGGCGCTCAGGTGCTCCAGCAGGATGCGTTCCACTTCGTCCAGCGCCGGTACCGGCAGGTGCTCGCCGGTGTCCAGGTAGTGCGCGATCTCGCGAAAGATCCACGGTCGTCCTTGGGCGGCCCGGCCAATCAGCAGGCCGCTGGCGCCAGTGGCCTGCAGCACGTCGCGGGCCTTTTCGGGCGAGGTGATGTCGCCATTGGCAAACACCGGAATCGACACCGCCTGACAGATTGCCGCGATGGTGTCGTACTCGGCGTCGCCGGTGTACAGGTCGGCCCGTGTGCGGCCATGCACCGCCAGGGCCTGGATGCCCGCCTGTTCCGCGATCTTCGCCACGTTCAGGCCGTTCTTGTTCGCCCGGTCCCAGCCGGTACGAATCTTCAGCGTGACCGGCACATCCACCGCACCGACCACGGCGTTGAGGATGTCCTCGACCAGCGCCTCATCTCTCAATAAAGCAGAGCCGGCAGCCTTGTTGCAGACTTTTTTTGCCGGGCAACCCATGTTGATGTCGATGATCTGCGCGCCGGCCTCGACGTTGGCCCGGGCCGCCGCCGCCAGCATCTGCGCGTCGCCACCGGCGATCTGTACCGAGCGCGGCTCGGGATCGCCTTCATGGATGCGGCGCAGACGCGACTTGCGGCTGTTCCACAGGCTCAGGTCGCTGGTGACCATCTCCGACACCACCATGCCCGCGCCCAGGCGTTGGCAAAGCGTACGGAAAGGCTGGTCGGTGACCCCGGCCATTGGCGCAAGGATCAGGTTGTTCTTCAGTGTGTATGGGCCGATGCGTACCGCCGACATAGGTGTTCCCTGTTGTGGGGCCGAATCATTGGAGTTCGAAAAAGGGTGGGCATGATACCCGCTCTCGGTGACTGGATAAAGATAGAGTTGGATAAAATCTGAGCAGTTTTCGGGGGCTGTGCGCGGTCGGGCAGGGTGGGCGAGCGGCACGCGCTCGCGGATTCGGCCGGGTCGCGCGCGGCAGGCTGCCCCTGGCAGGCCTCAAGACAGAAGCGGCTGCGCTTTTACCGGGGGCCTGTCGCCGAACGCTTGCCGCTTGGCCTGGCGCCCGTCAGGCGCGGGTGCGCAGGGGCAGCGGCCCTTGCGCCTGACCGGACAGCGAACCGCTCGCCCAGGCGCGGCGTGGCGCACCGGCACTGACCGTTCAATCCGGCGAACGGAAGCTCAGGCTGTAGTTCACCGCCTTTGGCCCCGGATCGAGGATGTCCAGGGCGATGTGGATCGGTGTCTGGCTGGGCATGTCGCCGCGCCCGGCCAGTTCGCCCGACAGGTACTCGCTGGGCTTGAAGCGGCGGCTGGCGATCAACTGGCCGTTGAGGTCGGCAAAGCGCAGCTCGAGCTGAGGGAACGGTTGGCTGAACGGGGCGCGGTTGTAGATGATCGCATCGACGATCAGCGCGCCCTTGAAGTCTGGGTGGCTGCGCACCACCAGGTTGCTGCTCTTGATGCGCTGGATGTCGACGCGGGTCGGCACCGTGCAGCCCAGCATCGGGCAGAGCTGCTGGAACAGTGGCCGGTAGCGGTCTTGCCGGGCCATTTCGTCGAAGTGATAGGCCACGTACTGGAAACCCAGCACGCCCAGGGCCAGCAGGCAGGCCAGCGCCCACAACAGACGCCGTCCCCAGCGTGGGGCTGGGCGTTCCCAGCCCAGTTGCAGCGGGTCGTCGAGCACATCGATCAACGGCTCTTTGCGTGCTGCGCGAGTGGTGCGCGGGCCGAGGCTCGGTTCCAGGCGCTCGTCGGGCTGTAGGTCGCTGTCGTGCAGCGAGTCGTCGTCATCCTGCGCCGACAGGCGCTCGCGCAATGGCGCATCGTCCAACGCGTTGAGGCCGCCGAGGGCGGGCGCGTCATCGTCGTGCACGGCCTGGCCCAGGCGCGGTTCGTGGGCCGCAGCGGCGGCGGCGGTGTCAAAGCGCAACGTGGGTTCGCTGCGCAGGTCTTCATCTTGCGTCTGCACCTGTTCCGGCTCGACCAACGTAGGCACGGGTGCGAACGGCACCGGGGGTTCCTCGACATGGCCGCGGTCGGCGGTGCCGAAGGGCTCGTGAGTGCCATCGTCCACACTGTGATCGTCGCGCCGGGCGTGCAGCGGCGAGCGCTGATCGGACGTGCCCGCAGGGGCGGGCGCGTGGCGCCGTTCCAGGCTGGCCAGGGCCTGGTCGAGGTCCAGGGCCTCCAGCGCCGAGGTGGTGGCCTCCCAATCGGCCTGGGTCGACGCGGCAGGCCCGACCACCACGGGCGGCAGGGTGGGCTGAGGCGCGCTGGTGGACGCGGCGATCACGGCGGTCGCAGCACCGTCAGACGCTTCAGGGCCTGGCCCCTGCGGCTCGGCGCTGGTGGCCTGGCTCTGTTCCAGCAGTTGTCGAGCGGCGCTGAACACCTGCAGGCACTGGCCGCAACGCACCACGCCACGGGCCACGCTCAGCTGATGATGCGTGATGCGAAAGCGCGTCTGGCAATGCGGGCACTGGGTGACGAAACTGTCGGTCATGCGGCGGTCCGTGGGAGTGGGGCGAAAAGTGAGTCTAGGCGGTGCGAGACCCTAAGCGGGGTCGGCGCGTGATCTGCCTGAGGATTCTCTGCCGTGCATCGCAGTCGGTCAGTGCCATTGGGCCTGAGCACCCGGGCATCATCGCCCGGGTTGGCCATGCCCAAAAGGCACTGGCTGCTGTCAGGCCACGCGGCGGCGACCGCTGATCCGCACCCAGCCTTCACGCTCGACGATCGGGTCGAGCTCGAAGTCGGCCGCGTAGGCCGCCGCCACGTCCTCGCCTTGCTCGGCAAGAATGCCCGACAGCGCCAGCAGGCCGCCGTCGCGCACCAGCCCGGCCAGTTGCGGCGCCAGCGAGACCAGCGGCCCGGCGAGGATATTGGCGACCAGCACGTCGGCTTTCATCGCCGGCATCTGCTCGGGCAGGTACAGCGCCAGGCGCTGTTCGGCGATGCCATTGCGCCCGGCGTTGTCACGCGAGGCTTCCAGCGCCTGCACGTCGATGTCGGTGCCGACTGCATCGGTGGCGCCGAGCAGCAGCGCTGCGATGGCAAGGATGCCCGAGCCACAGCCGAAGTCCAGCACATGGCTGCCTTCAAGTTCCTGGCCATCGAGCCACTCCAGGCACAACGCCGTGGTGGGATGGGTGCCGGTGCCAAAGGCCAGGCCTGGGTCGAGCAACAGGTTGACGGCGTCGGGCTGCGGGGCCTCGTGCCAGCTGGGTACGATCCACAGGCGACGGCCAAAGCGCATGGGCTGGAAGTTGTCCATCCAGCTGCGCTCCCAGTCCTGGTCCTCGATGACCTCGGCGTGGTGCTCGGGCAGCTCGGCATCGGTCAGCAGGCGCAAGTGGGCGAACACCGCCTGGGGTTGTGCGTCGGCCTCGAACAGGGCCAGCAGGTGGGTGTGCGACCACAGCGGGGTGGTGTTGAGATCCGGTTCGAAGATCGGCTGATCTTCGGCGTCCATGAACGTGACCGACACCGCGCCAACTTCGAGCAGCGCATCTTCGTAGGTTTCGGCTTGTTCCGGGCTGATGGCCAGACGTACTTGCAGCCAGGGCATGGCGGGCACCTTAGAGAATTCGACAGGGCAGCGGGCGCTGCGCAAAGCGCGCAGTCTACGCCAGGCGCTGTGAGATGGGGAACTACCCGGCCAGCGGCGCAGCAATAAATAGCGCACGTGCAGAGGGCTGGCCGGGCAGTTTTCAGCCCTCATCCTGCTGGAGCATTTGCCATGACCACGCCAACGTCCACACCACTGACCCCTTCTGCCACCGCCGCCACGTTGGACCGCCTGGTCGACTGGGCCGCGCACGTCGAAGCGCGGCTGCGTACCCAGATGAGCTTTCTCGATGTCCTGGAAGAGCAGGTCGGCGTCGAGCTGCGCACTTATTTTCCAGGTCCCGTCGATCCCCGTTTCGTTCAGGACATGATCGACGCGGCCCTGCAGCGGCACATCACCGAGCAGCCGTTCGCCTATGACGAAGCCGAACACGCGCCGTGGCGCTGGGACGGCCAGGTCACCCAGGAGATTCCGGCGTGGCGCCGTGAAATCATCGTGCAACTGGTGGAAAGCCTCGGCAGTCGCCTGCTGGACTTTTACGACGACGCCCTGCGCCGCCACTGGAGCGCAACGCCTGCCGATGTCACAGAACCCGAGGCCTATCGACTGTGCATCGAGGCCTGGCTGGCGGCGCACCGCGCTGAACTGCACACCGCCCTGCAACCTGCCGCCTTGGCCACGCTGGACGCCGACGCCGCGCGCGCGGTGATCGAAACCCTGCAGCAGGCCTGGCACGGGCAGGCCGTGCTGCTCAACCTGGCCACCGCGCAGGAGCGTGAGGCCATCGACCGTTTGATGAATGCGCAGTTGCCAGATTGGCGCAAATCGCTCGATGAGCCACAACACGCGCGATTGCGCGAGGCCCTGGCACTGTGGAGCGCCGCGCAACAGCGCACCTGGGGGTTACTTTCAGGCGTGAGCACCCTGCAGGCCTACGTTCATGACCAGGTCAGCGAGGCGCTGCGTGAGCGCTTTGACAACCCACTGTCACCGGACCTGATCAGCGTCCGACTGTTGCGCAAGGATGCCGCCGGCAGCCCGCCTCTGCAGGCCACCCTGACCGAGCTGGCGAGCCGCGGTGCGCTTGATCTCGACCAACTGTACGACGTAGCAGGCACCCGCAGCCAGGTGCGCCTGGGCGAGGCACCCAGCGCTGCCCAGGTGCAGTCGCTGGTGTCCGACACCGATCATCTGGCGGGCTACCTCGGGGCCATGCGCGCCCGTCATCAGCAGGCAGACGTGCACACCGCCCTGCTCGATGCCGCCGACCTGGCCCTGAAATACAGCGCGTTGCTGGCCCATTTCGCCGGTCATCTGCCGACGGTCCAGTATGAGCGGTTGCTGCAGGCCGTGAGCGGGACTGCGGCCGGCGCCTCGGTCAGCGGCGTGCGGTTGTTCGACGCGCTGTGCAGCGACCTTCTGCTATTCACCCTGGCTGACGAGCTCGGTGCGTTTCAGAGCGCGTTGCTCTATGCACCGGCCAAGCCCGACGCTCAGCAATGGATAGTGTTGCGCTCGTTGCGCGCGCTGAACCAGGAGCTGGGCGGCTGGATGGCAAGCGCCGCAGGGCGGGCCTACCTGCTCGCGCAGATGCCCATGGCGCAGCGTGAAGCCGTGGCCCTGCAGATGGAGCAGGTGGCAGACAAGCCCCAGGACTGGTCCCTGCAGCAAGACCGTCGACACCGCTTTGCCGACTACCGCAGCGCCCTGGCGCACGGCGTTCAGGCGCGCTTGCAGGCCCGTGAAGACGAGGTGCAACGCAGTGTGGTGCCCAGTTGGTACAGCGGCTTGAGCCTGGACGAACAACGCGCCATCACGCTGCTGCGGCAACAGGCTCGTCACGCTGAGCAGGCGTTTGCCGACACCCTCCACGGTTGGCAGAGCTTCCAGCACTACGCGCGTACGGCCGTGGCCCAGGCAATCGAGCCGTACCTGCGCAGCCAAGGGGTGACAGAGGCCGTGGACCCCGAGTCGATCATCATCGATTACCGGCCAGGCCTGGCCGATGGCCGCCTGGCGTCGGTCAATCTGGTGGACCTGGTGTGTTTCGGCTACGACGACAACACGGGCATCGACCATCCCGACAGCGGTGTGCGCTCGGCGGTCGGCCAAGACCTTTCGGCGCTGCGCAGCGCCGACCTGGCCCGCTATGCGCGCAGTGCCTATCTGGGGGATGCGTATGTGGCAATGATGCGCGCCCGTTACCTGCTGCCCTCGGCCGCCGACTATCGAGCCCGGCAACACGCTTTCGCCCATGCGCTCGTCGCCGGCATGGGCCGCGACCTGCGCATGGCTTCGGCGCAGGGGCAGATCAGTGACACGGTGTACGCAGGGCTGCTGGCGCGGGTCAATGCGCTGGCCGCCACGGTGACCCTGGACATCCCGCAGGACACCGCAGAAACCGTGCTCGACACCCCGGGGCTGGTGCGTCTCACCGTGGATGACGCGGTGGTGCTCGGTGTCTACGTCTTTCGCCTGGTCGTGGCCGGGGAGGCCGACGACTGGCTGTACACCGCCGACGCGCCCGACGGCGTCTTGCTGCGCCGCTACAGCGAGCTGGACGCGGCAGCGGGCGGTACGCTGCGCAGCCACCTGCTGGCACGTACCCGGCTCAGCCAGCAAGCCCGGGTGCTCAGCCGGCTCAAGGCGCTGGCCGCCGGCAGCGGCCACCGCGATGCGCTGCGCCGCGTCAACCAGGTGGTGGGGCTGGCGGGTGAGTACGACCGCTACATCGAACACGCACTGGCCGATGTCGAGGACGCCACCAACAGCCACGCCGAGGTGGTGCGTGGCCAGGTCATCAAAGGTCTGATGTTCGCCGCGCCGCTGAGCATGGTCTATCCACCGTTCGCCCTGTTCATCGGCGCCTGGTTCGTGGTCGCACCGTTGCGCGAGGCGGTCATCGCCCACAGCAAAGGCGATACCACGCGGGCGCTGCAGGCCTGGCTCGAGGCCTCATGGGGCGCACTGGGGCTGGTGTTGCAGTTGCCTGGCGCGAGCCTCAAGGCGATCAAACCGCTGTTCAACGACCTGCGCCACCAGCTGATTCGACCGCGCGCGGCGGTCAGCCTCGCGCCCCAGCGGCCAACGATGCGCTTCGATCCGCAGTGGGCGCTCAAGCGTGCGCCTGAAGGCGTTCAGGCGGTGGCCGAGGAAGGCATCTGGGCCGGCACCTGGCGTTCGCCGGCAACGGCGCAGGCACCGAGGGGCGAACATTTCATTCGCCACCAGGGCCGTTTCTTCAAGGTCGAGTACGACACCGCCCAGAGCACCTTGCGCGTGCTCAAGGCCAACAACCCCGGCAGCTATCACCATGAGGCGGTGACGCTCGGCCCGCAGGGCCGCTGGCTGGCCAACAGTACCGGGCTGCGTGGCGGTGCGCCGGCACGTGATGCCGGGCGCATCACCGCACCGCGGCAGATCACCGGCGGGGCAGGCCATCCGGACAATCAGCGCGGCGCCCTGCAAGGCGAAGCAGTGGTCGCGCGGTTCGTGCCGGAGACGGCCGACAACTACCTGTTCACCCTCAACGTACAGAGCTGCGTTGCAGTCTCGCTGTACAACCCGGTGACCCGCGCCGGCGCCGTGATCCACTTCGACCACAACATCAAGCCGCTCATCGAGCAGTCGGTGCGCGGGGTGCTGGCGCGTCTTCGCGTGCAGGCTTCAGAAAAGGTCACGGCAGTCATGGCCGGTGGGGACTGGTTGGGCGGCGACAGCATCGGCGCACCGGTGCGTGCGGTGCTGCGCCAGAACGGCCTGCGCCCGAGTTGGGAGCACTGGTCCTATTCGAGTTGCCTGGGCAACACCTACGGCATGACCCTCGACCTGCGCACCGGTGTAACCCGGGTCTACACCACGAACGGCGATCTGGTCGACAGGGTCCTGACCCCGCTCATGCGCTCGGCCCAGCAAGGTGCGCATGGGCCGCTGGCCCTGCGCGCGCAACAGTTCATGAGCCGGGTGCGCTCCGAGCCGCTGCGCCAGGGCAGCGATGGCATCGTGCGCAACAGCGCGGGTCACGCAGTGGGCAGCGCTCACTACCAGCACCACGCCATCGCGGTGGTGGAGGCTGCCGGGTTCTGAAACGAAACAGCCCCGGCGCAAGGCCGGGGCTGTCGTCATCGCACTGCTGCTCGATCAGTCCTGGTTAGCCAGTTTGTGTTCGAGGTAGTGGATGTTGACGCCGCCTTTGCAGAAACCTTCATCACGCACCAGGTCGCGGTGCAGCGGGATGTTGGTCTTGATGCCGTCGACGACGATCTCGTCCAGGGCATTGCGCATGCGCGCCATGGCTTCTTCACGGTCTTTGCCATACACGATCAGCTTGCCGATCAGCGAGTCGTAGTTCGGCGGAACCGAGTAGCCACTGTACAGGTGCGAATCGACGCGCACGCCGTTGCCGCCTGGCGCGTGGAAATGCTTGACGGTGCCGGGGGAGGGGATGAATTTCTTCGGGTCCTCGGCGTTGATCCGGCATTCCAGCGAGTGACCACGGATGACCACATCTTCCTGGCGATACGACAGCTTGTTGCCTGCGGCGATGCTGAGCATCTCCTTGACGATGTCGATGCCGGTGACCATTTCCGAGACCGGGTGCTCGACCTGGACGCGGGTGTTCATCTCGATGAAGTAGAACCGACCATTCTCGTAGAGGAACTCGAAGGTGCCCGCACCGCGGTAGCCGATCTCGATGCATGCGTCCACGCAGCGCTTGAACACTTCCTGGCGCGCAGCTTCGTCGATGCCCGGAGCCGGTGCTTCTTCCAGCACCTTCTGGTGGCGGCGCTGCAGCGAGCAGTCACGGTCACCCAGGTGAATGGCGTTGCCCTGGCCGTCGGACAGCACCTGAACTTCCACGTGGCGTGGGTCGGTCAGGAACTTCTCGAGGTAGACCATCGGGTTGCCGAACGCCGCGCCTGCTTCGTTGCGCGTCAGCTTGGCCGAGGAAATCAGGTCTTCTTCCTTGTGCACAACGCGCATGCCGCGACCACCGCCGCCGCCAGCGGCCTTGATGATCACCGGATAGCCAACCTGACGCGCGATCGCAAGGGCTGCGTCTTCGTCTTCGGGCAGCGGGCCGTCGGAGCCCGGTACGGTCGGTACGCCCGAGGCGATCATGGCGTGCTTGGCCGAAACCTTGTCGCCCATCAGGCGAATGGTGTCGGCTTTCGGGCCAATGAAGGCGAAGCCGGATTTTTCCACCTGCTCGGCAAAGTCGGCGTTTTCAGCCAGGAAGCCGTAGCCAGGGTGAATCGCCGTAGCGCCGGTGACCTCGGCCGCCGCGATGATCGCCGGGATGTGCAGGTAGGACTTGTTGGAGGCCGCCGGGCCGATGCAGACCGACTCGTCGGCCAGACCCAGGTGCATCAGTTCGCGGTCAGCGGTGGAGTGCACGGCGACGGTCTTGATGCCCAGCTCTTTGCAGGCACGCAGGATGCGCAGGGCGATTTCACCACGGTTGGCGATCAGGACTTTTTCGAGCTTCCCAGACATCGTTGGCTCTCCGCGCTTCAAACGACGGTGAACAGCGGCTGGTCGAACTCAACCGGCTGACCGTCTTCCACCAGGATGGCATCGATGACGCCGCCGATGTCGGCTTCGATGTGGTTCATCATCTTCATGGCTTCGACGATGCACAGGGTGTCGCCTTTCTTGATGCTCTGGCCCACTTCTGCGAAGTTCGGCGAGGTCGGCGACGGCTTGCGGTAGAAGGTGCCGACCATTGGCGAGCGAATCACGGTGCCTTTGAGGACCGGGGCTGCTGCATCAGCAGGCGCGGCAGCCACGGCTGCAGCAGGGGCTGCGGCCGGTGCGGCCATCGGCGCAGGGGCGTAGAACTGCTGGGCAGCCGGGGTCTTGCTGTGACGGCTGATACGGACGGACTCTTCGCCTTCCTTGATCTCCAGCTCGTCGATGCCAGACTCTTCCAGCAGCTCGATCAGTTTCTTGACTTTACGGATATCCATTAAGCGACTCCCAGGATTCGGTCGGGGATGTAAGTTGAAAACGTATCAGCAACGTTTAGTCGAGGCCGTGGCCCCAGGGCCACGGCTTTGTGTCATCAGGGCTGTGCGTGCGCAGCCAGGTGTTCGAACGCGGACTCCAGGGCCAGGCGATAGCCGGTGGCGCCCAGGCCGCAGATAACGCCTACCGCTACGTCGGAAAAGTAAGAGTGATGACGGAACGGTTCGCGTTTGTGCACGTTGGACAGGTGCACTTCGATGAATGGGATGCTCACCGCCAGCAATGCGTCACGTAACGCGACACTGGTATGGGTAAAAGCAGCCGGATTGATCAGGATGAAGTCGACGCCTTCGTCACGCGCGGCGTGGATACGCTCGATCAACTCGTACTCGGCATTGCTCTGCAGGTACTGCAGGTGATGGCCTGCGGCGCGTGCGCGCTGCTCCAGGTCCTGATTGATCTGGGCCAGCGTAGTGGCGCCATAATGGCCAGGTTCGCGGGTGCCCAGCAGGTTCAGGTTGGGGCCATGCAGCACCAATAGGGTTGCCATCTGCGATTCCTTGGTTTTGTAGGGCAATTCGACATAGCGCGGCGACTATGCCGCAAACGATTGTGAGTGTCCAGTTCCCGGCAATAGTCAGCACGATGTCCGAGGTTCGGCCAAAGTACGTGACTGAAAGCTCGGAATTGGTCATTTTTTCACGTTGGGCGCGAGATGCCGGCGTCAGTGCCCGAGTTTGTCAGCCACTCGGTTCAGCACTGCGGCGAAGTCCTCGGCGTTCACTTCACCTACCACACGTTCTGCACGCAGTTCGTCGCCGTTCGCTGCAAAGAACAGCAGGGCAGGTGGGCCGAACAGACCGTAACGGTCGAGCAGGGCGCGTTGTTCGGCGTTGCTCTGGGTGATGTCCAGGCGCAGCAGAGTGAAGGCGTCCAGGTGGGATTGCACGGCCGGGGCGTTCAGCACCTCGTGCTCGATCACCTTGCAGCTGATGCACCAGTCGGCGTACCAGTCGAGCAGTACCGGCTGCCCGTTGGCCTTGGCCTCGGCCAGTGCAGCGTCGAGCGCCGCTGGGGTGCTGAGGGTCTGCCAGCGGCTTTCGCTGACGGCTTTCGCCGCCGAGCCGGGCGCTGCCGCGCTGGGCAATGGCCGCAGCGGGTCACCCTGGCCGCTCAGCGCGCCGTACCAGCAAGCCAGGCCGTAGCTCAGCAGCAGCAGGCCCAGCAGTTGTGCCAGGCGCTGGCGCGGGGTTTTTACCTGCGCCCACTCCAATGTGCCAAGAAACAGCGCCACACCCACTGCCAGCAAGCCCACCAGCAGCAAGGTGGCCGGCCCCGGCAGCACGCGGCTGAGCAAGCCGATGGCCAGGCCCAGCAACAGCACGCCCACGGCATGCTTGACCGTGTTCATCCATGGCCCGCTCTTGGGCAGCCACGCCGCGCCGCCGACACCGATCAGGACCAGCGGCGCGCCCATGCCCAGGCCCAGCGCAAACAGCTTCAGCGCGCCGCCCAGGGCATCGCCGCTGGCGCTTATATAAAGCAGCGCCCCTGCCAGCGGCGCCGACACGCAAGGCGATACCAGCAAGCTCGACAACACCCCCAGCACCGCCGCACCCAACAGCGAGCCGCCGCGGGTACGTTGCGCATAACCATCCAAACGCTGGTTCAAGGCCTGCGGCAACTTGATTTCGAACACGCCGAACATGGCCAGGGCAAACACCGCGAAGAACGACGCAAAGGGCACCAGCACCCAGGGCGATTGCAACTGCGCCTGCAGGTTCAGGCTGGCGCCGAACAGCCCCATCAGCGCGCCCAGCACTGCAAAGCTCGCCGCCATCGGCACCACGTACGCCAGCGACAACGCCAGCCCGCGAGCGCCGCCCACCTGCCCGCGCAACACCACACCGGAGAGAATCGGCAGCATCGGCAATACGCACGGGGTGAAGGTCAGGCCCAGGCCGGCCAGGAAGAACAGCGCCAGCGATTTCCAGTTCCAGCCCTCGGCTGTTGCAGCCGCTGCTGAATCAGCGCTTGGGCCATCGCCCGGGATGCTCAGGCGTTGGCTTTGCGGCGGGTAGCACAGGCCTTTGTCGGCGCAGCCTTGATAACCCACCAGCAAGGTGAAGGCGCTTGTGGCGCCTTGGCGCGGCACAGTGATATCGGTGACGCCGTGGTACACCTGCACATCGCCGAAGAATTCATCGTGTTTGGGTTCGCCGGGCGGAATCTGTGCGCTGCCCATGCCCGCATCGGCCGGCTCACTGCGGAACTGGAAGCGATGCTTGTACAGGTAGTAGCCGTCGGTGGCGACGAAACGCAGGGTGATGTTCTGCGCGTCGGCCTTGACCAGGCTCAGTTGGAAGGCTTGCTCGACCGGCAGAAAGTCGGCCTGGTTACTGGAAGACGCCGCGCCCAACGTGGCGCTCGGGCGACTGTCGAGCAGTCCGGCAGCAAATACAGGGCTTGCCAGCAGCAGAATCAGCAGGAAAAACAGGCGGCGCATGACGGACTCGCAAGGTGGAACGTGCGCGCATCATAGCGGAGTTGTTTGCACGGGTCATGGAGGCAGGTCAGGCAGAGGGGCGAGCGCTTCAGCGCCTCGCTGGACTGCAAGGGCCCGCCGCGTGGATTCGAGCCACGCCTGCTGCGCGCCCCTCGTCGTCTTGGTCCGTTTGTGCGTCTGAACGCTCGGGTGCCGGGGGATAGGGCTGCTTTGCCGCCCATCGCGGCAATAGCCGCTTGTACAGCGCGCGCGGTGGGCAGGTTCGTTCGGTCTCCAGTGCGTACTCGCGTCTCGCGAAAAAGCAGCCCCTGTAGGCGGCTATTGCCGCCATGGCCGGCACAACCGGCCCCATTCAGGCACCGCGCAACAGCAGGCAAACAGAGGTGGCGGCCCTGGATCGGCTTTGCCGGTCTGCTACAGGCCTGCCCACCCGCGCGATGCGTTGCAGCGAGCGGACACCTACACCCGAAACGCCCGCACCGCAGTGTTCAGCTCGCCCCCCAACCGCAGCAACTGGCCACCTTGCTCGCGCCCCTCGCCGATGCGCTGCAGGTTGTCGTGACCCAGTTCATGAATCCGCTCGCTGTGCCCGCGAATCTCGCTCACCGCGCCGCGTTGCTGCGCGGTGGCATCGGCGATGCGCACGGCGGTCTCGGCGATGGTGGCGATGGCGCGGACGATTTCATCCAGCGCGCCATCGGCCGCTTCGGCCTGGCTGGCGGTGTGGCGGGCGTGCTCAAGTTGGGTGCGCATGCCCTCCACCGACTGCCGGGCGGCCTGCTGCAAGCGGTCGATCAAGCGCTGGATTTCGCCCGTGGCGCCGGTGGTGCGCTGCGCCAGCGAGCGCACTTCGTCGGCGACCACGGCAAAGCCGCGGCCCATGTCCCCGGCGCGGGCGGCTTCGATGGCGGCGTTCAGGGCCAGCAGGTTGGTCTGCTCGGCAATCGAACGGATCACTGTCAGCACCCCGCCAATGGTGGCTGACTCCTCAGCCAGTTGTTCGATGCTGCGCGCGTTGCCCTGCACCTCGTCGACCAAAGTGCGCAGCCCCGACAGGCTGCCGCCGATCACCCGCTGACCCTGCTCGACCGCGCTGCCGGCAGCCTGGCTGGCGTTGGCCGCAGCGCTGGCATCACTGGCCACCTGGACGATGGTGGCTTCCAGCTCGCCCAAGGCATCGCGAATCTGCGCGGTATCACTGGCCTGGCGCTCGGCGCCGTCGTGCAGGGCGCTGCTCATGTCGGCCAGGGCGTGGCTGCTGCCGCCGACCTGCTCGGCGTGATGGCGCAGGGTGCCGACCAGCTCCACCAAGTAGTGTCGCAGGCGGTTGAGCGACGCTTGGATATCGTGCAGCTCGCGGTTGGTGCGGCCCAGCGCGATGGTCTCGGCGAAATCCCCCTCGGCCCAGCGCGACAGCGCCGGGGCCAGGTTGCTCAAGGTGCGGGCCAGGCGCCGCTGCAAGGCATCGATCAGCAGCGCGATCAGCAGGATCAGCGCGATCATCACCCCCTGCAGCGTGCGCACCTCGCCCTGGATCTGCCCGTGTAGCGCGCGGACCTGCGGCTCCAGCGCGGCGATTGCCTGTTGCACGGCATCGAGGCGTTGTTGCGTGCTGGCGGCCAGGGCACTGCGTTGCTCGATCTGCGCGCGGGTGCGTTGCAGCTCGGCCGGATAACGGCCGAGCAGGCTCTGCAGTTGCCGTTTGAGGTCGACGCCGCTGTCTTGCGGGGCGTTTTCTGCCTGGCTCTGCAACCCCATCAGGGCGGCAAAATCGTCGGCACTCGACTCGGCAGGTGCGGATACCCCGAGCAACGGCAGGGCATCGATCAATTGCGCCTGGACGCTGATCGATTGCAGCTCGCGCTGCACCTCGTCGGCGAGTTCAGCGCGGCCACTGCTGACCAGCTTGTCCCGGGCCAGCGACAGCCGGCCCAGGTGCACGGCCGCGTCCAGCAACGGTGCACGGTAGCCGTCGGCCTGGACGGCGGTGCCGCCGTTGGCATAACGCGCGAGTTGCTCAAGGTTGGCGCCCAGCTCGCGTTCGGCCTGGAGCAGCAGCGCCTGAGGGTTGCCGGCCAGCTTGCCGGCGGCCAGCAAGTCGTTCGCAGTGAACGCCTGGAGGCTGTTCACGCTCGGGTGCAGGCTATCGGCCAACGGGCTCGGCCAGGTGGCGAGGTTCTCCTGCAACTGGTCGATGGCGTGTGTGGCGGCCGCATGGCGCACCGCATCACCACTGCCCAGGTAGGCCTGAATGTTGCCCGCGCTGCCGGCCTGGAACTGCTGCGCCAGCGCCAGATAACGCTCCATCATCTGGTACGGGCGTTGCAGTGCTTGCTGCGACCACCACAGGGTCGCGCCCAAGGCGATGCACACGGTTATCAGCAGCAAGGTATTGAGATTGGTCAGCAGCTTGAGGCGCATGGCCGTTCATTTCCGGCAGGGGATGACGGCGCTGACAGTATGGCCAATCCATGACCGATTGATGACGACCGGGGTTTGGCGTCAGAAATAAGTGGCTAATGGCTATCGCCCCGGTTTGCAGCCTCCTTAACGGGCCATGTAGGCGCGAGGTTGCTCGCGATGGCTGCGCAGCAGCCCAGCAACAGCAGTCACACTCGATCAGGCGGTACGGCGAGCGGGTGTAGGGCGGCGTTGCCGCCCATCGCGAGCAAGCTCACTCCTACCATCTGCGCGTCTTCAACTGCGATGGGCTGCTTGATGGGGCCATGTAGGCGCGAGCTTGCTCGCGATGGCTGCGCAGCAGCCCTACGACAGCAACCCCGCTCCATCAGGCTGCGCAGCAGCCCCAGCCACCATGTCCCGTCAATCTGGCGTCTTGACCACACAATTACGCCCACTGTGCTTGGCCGCATACAGCGCCTCATCAGCCGTAGTGCTCAGGCTCAGGGCGTCCATGTCTTGCCTCAGGCTGGCAATACCGGCGCTGAACGTGCATTGCAGATCGTGCGGCTGAGCGGGGTAGTTGAGCTCGGCGAAGCGTCGACGCAGGTCGTCGAGCACCAGGTGCGCGGCATCGAGCTCGGTGTTGGGCATCACGATGGCGAACTCTTCGCCGCCGTAGCGGCCGATGAAGTCGGTACGGCGCAGGCGTTGGCGCAAGAACAACGCCAGGCTTTTGAGTACGCGGTCGCCGGTGGAGTGCCCGTGCAGGTCATTGACGCGCTTGAAGTGGTCGATGTCGAGCATGGCGAAACTCAGCGGCTGCGCCTCGCGCCGCGCGCGGTGGCTGCTGTCTTCGAGCAATTGCAGGATGTGCGTGTGGTTATACAGCCCGGTCAGGCTGTCACGGATCATCCGCGCGTTCAGATGGCGGGCGCGGGCGGCGCGGTTGTGCACGGTGGTCACCAACTGGCGGGCCTGCACCGGCTTGGTCAGGAAGTCATCGCCGCCTTCGCTCATGGCTTCAAGCTGCTTGTCCAGGTCGTCTTCGGCAGACAGGTAGATGATCGGCACACTCACATAGCGATCACAGTGCCGAATGGCCCGAGCCAGCTCGGCGCCGGTACAACCGGGCATGTACATGTCGAGGATGATCAGATCGGGCTGGAAGTCCGCCAGCGCATCCATGGTCTTGAGCGGCTCGATCAGCACGCGTGTCGCGATGCCTGCGCTTTTCAGCGTGCGCTCGGTATGCAGCGCCTGCGTTCGCGAGTCATCGATGATCAGAACGCGGAATGGGTCGATGTGCGCCGGGTTGCTCAAGAGTTCGATCTTCTCCAGCAGCGTGGAGGCTTCCAGCTTGCCGGTCAGAAACGCCTTGGCCCCGGCGCGCACGGCGGCCAGGCGGGCGCTGGTGCTGGTTTCATCGCAACCAAAGAACAGCAGCGCCACCGGTTGCTGCGGATCGTCCTGCAGCGCCTGCGCCAGCTCCAGCCCGCGGCCGGGACCTGTGAAGTCGACATCCATGACCACGACCTCAGGACGCTGCTCGAGCAATGACGCCCGCAGTGCCTCGGCGCTGTGCAACGCCTGCGCGGCCAGGCCGAAGAACGCCAACTGCTTGGCCAGGCGCTCGGCGTGCTCGTGGTCTTGCAGCAGCAGATACAACGGTCGGCGCAGGGGTGGCAAGGGCACATCATCGAGCTGGTCGCCGCGCCGCAGGCTGGCCCGCGACAAGCGTTTGATCAACGTTTCCAGCTCGGTCAATGCAAGGGTGGGGTAGGGAGGCGGGCACAGGACGAGCGCCTGCAGCCGCTGCCCGATCATCTGGGCCAGACCCGCCAACGGCGCTTGCTCGAGACGTTCAGCCCAGCGCTGCAGGCGCAGGCTCGCCTCCAGCAGTTCGTTCAGGCAGGCGTCGTCGCCGTGCCGTAGCCGCCGCCACAACAGCAGAACATCCCGGGTTTGTTGCACCATCCGCTGCGCGGACAGATGCTTGATGCGTTCGGGGCAAGGTGGGGCTGGCTGGTTCATGGGCTCACTGCGATGGGGCAGCTAAATAGTGGCCTCATGCTAGCACTGCTTGGCGTCTGACTGTTCGAGGGGATTGGACTATTTGCGCAATGACCGATCACTACCTGCTGACCGGTTGGTCGCGTATGCGCATGGCGATGTCTGCTTTATAGTGCTGACGCTGTGATCTGCCGTGGCACCCTGACTCTACCCTGTGGTCCAACCCGCAGGACTTGCATCGAAAGCGCCGGCCCTCGGCTGTGATGCACTTCACCTGAGCGATCGGAGCGGCTTGGCGGCTTGTCGCGCTAACCTGGGTGCCTGACCGGCCGTTGCAAGGTAAAGCCAGCTTTGTGGGAGCGCCTGTCGGGTGCCCCAGTGAGCGGTCAGGGGCTGCACGCCAGCCCTGGCGGCTCCGATTCGATTCAAGTGAACAGCTTCGGGGCAGGATCGGCTGTATCCGCACAATGCTTCGTATTCGACGTGACTGATTAAGGACTAACGCCATGCTGGACTGGAAAAAACGCGAGGCCACCGAAGCGCCCCGCGAGCGGGCTGAAACCCGCAAAGCCAAACCTCGCCGCCGCGCAGGGGCCTGGGGCACTGTGATTGCCGCCGTCGTGGGCGTGTACCTGGTGGTCTGCATCGGTCTGAGCTGGTACTGGAGCCAGGAGCCCGAGTTGTTCCCGGTCCAGCAGACGGCGCAATCGGCGGCCCAGCAGTCCGGGCAGAAAATGGTGGTCGGCTACACCACGGTCGAAACGCTCAAGACCGTCGCCGGCACGCTGCTGAACAAGCCAGGCGGCTACATCGCCAACGACCGTTTCCCACCGGGCCTGTGGATGGACAACATGCCGAGCTGGGAATACGGCGTGCTGGTTCAGGTGCGTGACCTGTCGCGTGCGCTGCGCAAGGACTTCGCCCGTTCGCAGTCGCAGTCGACCGAAGACGCCGACCTGGCCAAGGCCGAGCCGCGCTTCAACTTCGACCACAAGAGCTGGATTCTGCCTTCGAGCGAATCCGAGTTCGAGGAAGGCATCAAGTCGTTGTCGCGTTACCAGGCTCGCCTGGCAGCCGGTGACAAAGGCGCGATCTTCTACACCCGTGCCGACAACCTGAACAACTGGCTGGGCGATGTCGCCACGCGTCTGGGCTCGTTGTCCCAGCGCCTGTCGGCAAGCGTGGGTCGGGTCAAGCTCAACAGCAACCTGAAGACCGAAGCCATCGTGCCGGGTCAGGCGCCTCAGGTGGATGAAGAGCTGGTCGAAACCCCGTGGCTGCAGATCGACAACGTCTTCTACGAGGCCCGTGGCCAGGCTTGGGCGTTGTCGCACCTGCTGCGCGCCATCGAGGTCGACTTCGCCGATGTCCTGGCGAAGAAGAACGCCACCGTCAGCGTTCGGCAGATCATCCGCGAGCTGGAAGCCTCGCAGGAACCGCTGTGGAGCCCGATGGTGCTCAACGGCAGCGGCTTCGGCATGTGGGCCAACCACTCGCTGGTCATGGCCAACTACATCTCCCGCGCCAACGCTGCCGTGATCGACCTGCGTCAGCTGCTGTCGCAGGGCTGATATGCCGATTGCACCTCTGGAGGCCGCGCACCGCGCGGCCTCTGACGTTGAGCTGATCGCCTGGGTCGATGCCCGGGACGAACTGCTCGGCGCCTTGCCACGGGCTGAGCTGCGCGAGCGTGCGCTGATTGGCCGAGGCACCTTCATCCTGCTTTTCAACAGCCAGGGCGAGCTTTGCGTACATCGCCGCACCTTGAGCAAGGCGCTGTACCCAGGTTACTGGGACGTGGCGGCGGGCGGCATGGTCGGCGCCGGGGAAACCTATGCGCAATCGGCGGCCCGTGAGCTGGAGGAGGAGTTGGGCGTGAGCGGCGTCGATCTGCAGTTTCATGAAAAATTCTTCTTCGACCAACCCGACAACCACCTGTGGTGCGCGGTGTTTTCCGCCGTGTGGGACGGGCCGCTGCGGCTGCAGCCCGAAGAGGTGCTCGAAGCGCGCTTCATCAGCCTCGCCGCCGCTGAACTCGACAGCCGGCACAAGCCCTATTGCCCCGATTCCCTGGCCGCCTTGCAACGCTACCGGCGTACGGTCGGCCTCTGACGCGCGGCTGCCTGCGGTCAGGTCGCAAAACAGGCGCAAAATGGCGCAATCCGCTACTTGGGCCGTCAGACTTTTCTGGTTAAACTGCGCGCCCTTTATGGGTTGCCACCTCAGCCGTGGCAATGAGCGCCGCCCCTGCCAGAGTGGGGCCTCGCGGTCGACCCAACGTCCGGTTCGACCAGTTTTTGTCCTCAGCCAGAGGCACAAAAGTGGCCAAGAAAACGTCCTCCTTTGCCGCCCTTGGCGGTCTCGTCTATTCCACCGATGCCGGCCGGCATTGCCCTGACTGCAACCAGCCCGTCGATGCCTGTATCTGCCAGCAGCAGGTGCCTGAAGGTGACGGCATTGCCCGCGTGCGCCGCGAGAGCAAAGGCCGTGGCGGGAAAACGGTCACCACCGTCAGCGGGGTGCTGCTGGCCGCCGAGCCGCTCAAGGAACTGGCCGCCGCGCTCAAGCGCCGTTGTGGCACCGGTGGTGCGCTCAAGGACGGCGTCATCGAGATTCAGGGTGACCACGTCGAGCTGCTCATCGGTGAGCTGAGCAAACGCGGCTTCACGGCGAAGAAGTCCGGCGGCTGAGGCCTGGGCCCAGGCGCTTTGCGCACCACTCATTACGCGACCGGGTCGCGAGCGACGCGGTCGCGTTCAGCCTTCGATTCGAGGCTTTTCAGGCAGCGCCCGGGGTTTTTACCGTTGCGTTTCTAAACTCGCTTGTGCAACCGGGGTCTATCCCCAGCATGGACGAACCGTCATTTTCAGCTTCTACACTGCCTTGCGCTCTGCCCAGGGCAGTGTTCTGACTTCTTTATAGGGGACTTGAATGTCCGTACGACGCACACGCAAAGACGATGGCAGCCAGTGGACCGTGGCCGACAGCCGCAGTGTTTATGGCATCCGCCATTGGGGCGCTGGCTACTTCGCCATCAATGAAGCCGGGCGCGTCGAAGTGCGCCCCAACGGCCCCGACAGCTCGCCCATCGATCTTTTCGAGCAGGTCGACGAGTTGCGTCAGAGCGGCTTGAGCCTGCCGCTGCTGGTGCGTTTCCCCGACATTCTGCAAGACCGCGTGCGCCAGCTCACCGGTGCCTTCGATGCCAACATCGCGCGTCTGGAGTACCAGAGCCAGTACACCGCGCTGTACCCGATCAAGGTCAACCAGCAAGAAGCGGTGGTGGAGAACATCATCGCCACGCAGAACGTCTCCATCGGCCTGGAAGCCGGCTCCAAGCCGGAACTGCTGGCTGTGCTGGCCCTGGCGCCCAAAGGCGGCACCATTGTCTGCAACGGCTACAAGGACCGCGAGTTCATCCGCCTGGCGCTGATGGGCCAGAAGCTTGGCCACAACGTGTTCATCGTGATCGAGAAAGAGTCCGAAGTGGCGCTGGTGATCGAGGAGGCCGAGGAGCTCAAGGTCAAGCCACAGGTGGGTCTGCGCGTGCGTCTGTCGTCGCTGGCGTCGAGCAAGTGGGCCGACACCGGCGGTGAAAAGTCCAAGTTCGGTCTGTCGGCTGCGCAGTTGCTGTCGGTGGTCCGGCGCTTCAAGGACGCGGGCCTCGACCAGGGCATCCGCCTGCTGCACTTCCACATGGGTTCGCAGATCGCCAACCTGGCCGACTACCAGCACGGCTTCAAGGAAGCGATCCGCTACTACGGCGAGCTGCGTGCGCTCGGCCTGCCGGTCGATCACATCGACGTCGGCGGTGGCCTGGGTGTCGATTACGACGGTACTCACTCGCGCAACGCCAGTTCGATCAACTACGACATCGACGACTACGCCGCCGTGGTCGTGGGCATGCTCAAGGAGTTCTGCGACGCCCAGGGCCTGCCGCACCCGCACATCTTCTCCGAGAGCGGTCGCGCGCTGACCGCCCACCACGCCATGCTGGTGGTGCAGGTCACCGACGTCGAGAAGCACAACGACCAGATACCCACCATCGATGACAAGGCCACGCTGCCCGAGACCGTGCAATGGCTGGTCGACCTGCTCGGCCCGACCGACATCGAGATGGTCACCGAGACCTACTGGCGCGCCACCCACTACATGGGCGACATCGCCGCGCAGTACGCCGACGGCAAGATCACCCTCAGCGAGAAGGCCCTGGCCGAGCAGTGCTATTTCGCCGTGTGCCGCCGCCTGCACAATTCGCTCAAAGCCCGTCAGCGCTCGCACCGCCAGGTGCTCGACGAGCTCAACGACAAGCTGGCCGACAAGTACATCTGCAACTTCTCGGTGTTCCAGAGCCTGCCCGATACCTGGGCTATCGGTCAGGTGCTGCCGATCCTGCCGCTGCATCGCCTGGATGAAGAGCCGCTGCGCCGCGCCGTGTTGCAAGACCTGACCTGCGACTCGGACGGCAAGATCAATCAGTACGTCGACGAACAGAGCATCGAGACCAGCCTGCCGGTGCATGGCATCAACGAGGGTGAGGACTACCTGCTGGGCATCTTCCTGGTCGGTGCCTACCAGGAAATCCTCGGCGACATGCACAACCTGTTCGGTGACACCGACTCGGTGAACATCTACCAGAACGCCGACGGCAGCGTGTACCACGCTGGCATCGAGACCCACGACACCATCGAGGACATGCTGCGCTACGTGCACCTGTCGCCCGAAGAACTGATGACCCACTACCGCGACAAGGTCGCCAGCGCCAAGATCACCCCGCGTGAGCGTACGCAGTATCTGGATGCCTTGCGCCTGGGCCTGACTCGCTCGTCCTACCTGTCGTCCTGAAGACCGGGCACCGCACAGTGCCCCTCGCGGGGCAGCTGTGCGGTGCCTGTAGCAGGCCGGCGCAGCCCGCCCACGGCTGCAACCGCCGTCCACCTGGCCTCACGGCGCATTCACAGCCAACCCCCGCGCCTGTGCAAACGCCAGCCGAGCCCAGCCAGTGTCACCGCCCGCAGCGCCATGAACGCGAGAAACGCCAGCCATAGTCCATGGTTGCCCAGCCCGCGCAATGCCAGGGCCAAGGGCAGGGCGATCAGCACCGACAGCAGCATGGCATTGCGCATTTCCCGCGCACGGGTGGCGCCGATGAACAGGCCGTCGAGCAGGTAGCTCCAGACCGCCACCAAGGGCAGCACGGCCAGATAGGGCAGATACGGGTCGGCAGCCTCGCGCACGCTGACGATGTCGGTTTGCATCGCAATGAACAGGTGGCCGCAGGCCAGGAACAGTGCGGCGAAGACCAGGCTGATCAGCAACGACCAACCCCCGGCCACCACCAGCGAGCGGCGCAGCACCTCGCGCTGGCGGGCACCGATGGCGTGCCCGCACAACGCTTCGACCGCATGGGCCAGGCCGTCGAGGGCATAGGCGGCGAGCAGCAGGCCATTGAGTAGCAGGGCATTGGCGGCCACGGTCGCCTCGCCCAGGCGGGCGCCCTGCACGGTCAACAACAGGAACACGCATTGCAACGCCAGGCTGCGCAGAAAGATGTCGCGGTTCACCGACAGCAGCGGCCGCCAGGCCGTCCAGCGGCGCAGCGCCGACCAGACGATACGCCCCGGATAGGCGCGCAGTGCGGGGCGGGTCAGGGCCAGGCCCAGCAAGGCGCCACTCCATTCGGCAATGACCGAGGCCCGCGCCGAGCCAACCACGCCCCAGTCCAGCCCAAGCACGAACCACAGGTTGAGCAGGATGTTCAGCAGGTTGGTGGTCAGCAGAATCGCCAGCGGCGCCCGGGCGTTCTGTGTGCCGAGGAACCAACCCACCAGCGCATAGCTGGCCAGCGCCGCGGGCAGGCCGAACAGGCGGGTATGGAAGAAGGCTTGCGTGCCTTGCTGCAAGGCGGCGCTGGGCTGCATGGCTTGCAACGCCAGCTGACTGAACGGCACCGCGACCACCGCGATCAGCAGCGCCAGCCCCAACGCCAGCAGCAACCCTTGAACCAGCACCTGGCGCAGTGCATCGCCATCACCGCGGCCTGCCGCCTGCGCCGCAAACCCCGTCGCACCCATGCGCAGGAAACCCATCAGCCCCATCATGAAGGTGAACAGCATGGCACCGACCGCTACCGCGCCGAGCTGATGCGCATGGGGCAGGTGGCCGATGACCGTGCTGTCGACCAGCGCCACCAGCGGCACGCTGAGGTTGGACAGGATCATCGGCGCCGCCAGCGCCCAGACGTTGCGGTGGGTAGGGCGGTGGCGCCAGTCGGTGAGCAGTGAGGGCATCGATACTCCAGTCAGATCCGTCGCGCGGCCTGGCGAGGGTGCGCCATTCTAGCGGCCTGCACTGTCTTGGACACATTTTGTAAAGCGCGCTTGCGCGGCAGCAACCAATCGTTGCCAACACGGTCTCAGCTCACGCAGCCCTCCGCGTGAATTGCTTCCCGGTGGGCTATAGTTGCCGTCCTTACGACCACGCTGCCGAAGAGTCCACCCCTCATGTTCAACAAAGGATTGTTGCTGGCCTGTGCGCTGGCACTGCTCAGTGCCTGTGATTCCTCTACCTCCGAGCCGCCCAAGCCAGCGCCGGCCGACAAGCCTGCGGCCCCTGCCCAGGCCGCGCCGGCCAAGCGCGAAGACCCAGCGGTGCTGGCCAAGCGCTACGAGGGCCGCGAACTGAACGTGCTGGATGTCTCGGAAGTGCAGGTCGACGGCGCCAGCGCGTTGTCGATCAGCTTCTCCGCGCCGCTGGACGCCGAGCAGGACTTCGCCAGCAAGCTGCACCTGGTCGATACCGTCAAGGGCAAGGTTGACGGCGCCTGGGAGCTGTCCACCAACCAGATGGAGCTGCGCCTGCGCCACCTCGAGCCGCAGCGCAAGCTGGTGCTGACCATCGACAAGGGCCTGCTCGGGGTCAATGGCAAGCCACTGGCCGCCGACGCCGTGAGCCGCCTGGAAACCCGCGACATGCAGGCCACCGTCGGCTTCGCCAGCCGCGGCTCGCTGCTGCCCACGCGCCTGGCCGAAGGCCTGCCGGTGATCGCCCTGAACGTCGACAAGGTCGATGTCGAGTTCTTCCGGGTCAAGCCCGAAATGCTCTCGAACTTCCTGGCCAACTGGGGGCGCAACAGCAGCCTGTACTACTACCAGTCCAAGGAAACCCTGGACATGGCCGAGCTGGTCTACAGCGGCCGTTTCGACCTCAACCCTGCGCGCAATACCCGCGAAACCGTGCTGTTGCCGATCGCCGGGATCAAGCCGCTGCAGGCGCCGGGCGTGTACCTGGCAGTGATGCGTGCGTCGGGTGTCTATGGCTATTCCCAGCCGGCCACCTTGTTCACCCTGAGTGACATTGGCCTGTCTGCGCACCGGTACCGTGACCGCATCGATGTGTTTACCCAAGCCCTGGAAGGCGGCAAGGCGCTGAACGGCGTCAAGCTCGAACTGCACGACGACAAGGGCAAGCTGCTCGCTCAGGCCAGCACCGACGGCGACGGCCACGCGCAGATGCCGATCAATGAAAAGGCCAACACCCTGATCGCCACCCAGGGCGTGAACACCACGCTGTTGAACCTGAACACCGCAGCCCTGGATCTCGCTGAGTTCGACATCACCGGCCCACAGGCCAACCCCCTGCAGTTCTTCGTCTTCGGCCCGCGCGACCTGTACCGTCCGGGTGAAACCGTGTTGCTCAACGGCTTGCTGCGTGACCAGGATGGCAAGCCGGTCAAGGCCCAGCCGATCAACGTCGAAGTGCGCCGCCCGGATGAACAGGTAAGCCGCAAGTTCGTCTGGGAAGCCGACGCCAACGGCCTGTTCCAGTATCAGCTGCAACTGTCCAGCGAAGCCCCGACCGGCCGCTGGCAGTTGCTCTTCGATCTGGGCGGTGGTCGCAAGCAGGTCTTCGAGGTGCTGGTCGAGGACTTCCTGCCCGAGCGTCTGGCGCTGGAACTCAAAGGCAGCCCCACACCGCTGACGCCTGACGAAACGGCGCACATTCAGGTCAACGGCCGTTACCTGTATGGCGCGCCGGCCGCAGGCAACCGCCTCAGCGGCCAGGCGTATGTACGCCCGTTGCGCGAAGCCGTGCCGGGTCTGCCGGGTTACCAGTTCGGCTCGGTCAGTGAAAGCGATCTGAGCCAGGACCTGGAACTTGATGAAGTCACCCTCGACCAGGCCGGCAAGGCCAGCCTGGACATCGAAAGCCGCTGGGCCGAGGCCCGTTCGCCGCTGCAACTGACCGTGCAGGCCAGCCTGCAGGAGTCCGGTGGCCGGCCCATCACCCGTCGCCTGGAACAACCCATCTGGCCGGCCGAGCGCTTGCCCGGGCTGCGCGGGTTGTTCGACGGTGAGGAAACCGACAGCGACGCTGCCGTGGAATTCGAGGTGCTGGTCGCCGACCGCGAGGGCAAGAAGCTGGCGGTGGACGACCTCAAGGTGCGGCTGATTCGCGAGCGCCGCGATTACTACTGGAATTACGCGGACGACAACGGCTGGAGCTACAACTTCAACGAGAAATTCCTCACCGAAAGTGAAGAAACGGTCAGCATCAAGGCCGGTTCCACCGCCAAGCTCAGTTTCCAGGTGGAGTGGGGCCCGTACCGGGTCGAGGTGGAAGATCCGCAGACCGGTATCGTTTCCAGCGAGCGCTTCTGGGCCGGCTACCGCGCCCAAGACAACGCCGAAGGCGGCGCCGTGAGGCCTGACCAGGTCAAGCTGGCGCTGGACAAACCGGCCTATGGCGACGGCAGCACCGCCAAGGTCACCGTAACCCCGCCTGCCGCCGGCAGCGGCTACCTGATGATCGAGTCGGCCGACGGTCCACTGTGGTGGCAGGCCATCGATGTGCCGGCAGACGGCAAGGCCTTCGACATCCAGCTAGACCCGAAATGGGCGCGCCATGACCTGTACGTCAGCGCCTTGGTGATCCGCCCCGGCGAGCGCAAAGTCAATGCCACGCCCAAGCGCGCTGTAGGCGTGTTGCACCTGCCGCTGCAGCGCGCTGATCGCAAGCTCGCGCTCACCTTGCAAGCGCCTGAGAAAATGCGCCCGAAACAGCCGCTGAGCGTCAAGCTCAAGGCGGTGAATGCCGACGGCAGCGTACCGAAACAGGTGCGCGTGCTGCTCTCGGCGGTCGACGTCGGGATTCTCAATATCACCGACTTCAAGACCCCTGATCCGTTTACCGGCCTGTTCGGTCGCAAGGCCTATGGCGCTGACCAACTGGACATCTATGGGCAATTGATCGAAGCCGGGCAGGGCCGTCTGGCCAGCCTGGCGTTTGGTGGTGACGCCGCCATGGCCAAGGGCGGCAAGCGCCCCAATACCACGGTGACCATCGTCGCCCAGCAAAGCGTGCCGGTGACCCTGGACGACAAGGGCGAAGGCGTGGCCACGGTCGACATTCCCGACTTCAACGGTGAGCTGCGGCTGATGGCCCAGGCCTGGACCGACGACCACTTCGGTGTTGCCGAAGGCAAGACCGTGGTCGCTGCGCCGCTGATTGCCGAGCTGTCGGCGCCGCGCTTCCTCGCCGGCGGTGACCGCACGCGCTTGGCGCTGGACCTGGCCAACCTGTCTGGCCGCGCGCAGCAGCTGACCGTGCAACTGCACACCGAAGGCCAGATCAGCCTCAACGGCCCCGCCGAGCAACAGGTCAGCCTGGCCGAAGGTCAGCGCAGCACCTTGCTCATCCCGGTCGAGGCCCAAGGCGGCCTGGGGCAGGGCAAAGTGCAGGTGCAGGTCAGCGGCCTGCAGTTGCCCAACGAGCCGAGCACGGTGTACACCCGCGATTGGACGCTGGGCATTCGCCCGGCTTATCCGGCGATGCTCAAGCACTACCGCGTTGCCTTGAAGGACCAGCCGTGGAGCCTGCCAGACAATGAGCTGGCCGCCTTCGAACCCGCCGGTCTTGAGGCAAGCCTGGTCTTGTCGAGCCGTCCGCCGCTGAATCTGGCCGAGCAGATACGCGCCCTGGAAGCCTACCCCTACGGCTGTCTGGAACAGACCACCAGCGGTCTTTACCCGTCGCTGTATGCCGATGCCGCAAGCCTCAAGCGCCTGGGCATCAAGGGTGAGCCGGACGATGTGCGCAAGCGCAAGATCGAGGTGGGCATCGAGCGCTTGCTGAGCATGCAGCGCTTCAACGGCAGCTTCGGTCTGTGGAGTGCTGAAGGTGAAGAGGAATACTGGCTGACGGCGTACGTCACCGACTTCCTCCAACGCGCCCGCGAGCAAGGCTTCGGCGTACCGGCCGACGCCTTGAAGAAAGCCAGCGAGCGGCTGCTGCGCTATGTGCAGGAACCCAACCTGATCGAAGCCGACTACAGCGACAACGCCGCACATACCCGCTTCGCCGCACAGGCCTACGCCGCGCTGGTGCTGGCGCGTAATCAGCAGGCGCCGCTGGGCGCCTTGCGCAGCCTGTTCGAACGTCGTACCGATGCCCGCTCTGGCCTGCCGCTGGTGCAACTGGCCGTGGCGCTGGACAAGATGGGTGACAAACCGCGCGCCCAGCAGGCCTTGCAGACCGGTCTGGCGATTGGTCGTGGCAAAGGCTACATGGCCGACTATGGCAGTGCCCTGCGCGACCAGGCGCTGATTCTCGCCTTGCTGCAAGAGAACCAGCTGGCCAGCAACCAGGTCGATCAGCGGCTGTTTGCGCTGTCGGACGAACTGGCCGCCAGCAACTGGCTGTCGACCCAGGAACGCAACGCGCTGTTCCTCGCCGGGCGTGGCCTGATGAACAAGCCGGAGGCCGCGTGGAAAGCTCGGCTGGACAGCGCCGGTGAGGTGCGTGAGTTCGACAATGCCGAGTCTGGCATGAAGCTGGAGGGCCCGTTGTTGGCCTCGCCATTGAGCATCCAGAACCAGAGCAGCGACACCCTCTACCAGCAGTTGACCGTGTCGGGCTACCCGCGTCAGGCGCCGCCGGCCATGAGCAATGGCATGGAGATTCGCCGTGAGTACCTGGGCCTCAACGGCCAGGCGCTGAACCTCGGCAATCTGCGCAGTGGTGACCTGGTGCTGGTACACCTGGCGCTCAAATCCAAGGACCGCGTGCCCGATGCCCTGGTGGTCGACCTGCTGCCGGCTGGGCTTGAAGTGGAAAATCAGAACCTGGCGCAAAGCTCGGCCAGCCTGGACAACGCCAGCAGCGCGGTGAAGCAATGGCGCGATTCGATGCAGAACGCCAACGTTGTGCATCAGGAGTTTCGCGATGACCGTTACGTCGCCTCGCTCAAGCTCGATGGCTATGGCACCACGCACCTGCTGTATCTGGCCCGCGCGGTGACCCCTGGCAGCTATCGCATTCCCCCGCCACAGATCGAGTCGATGTACCGCCCTGAGATCCAGGCGGTGGGTGAAAGCCTTGGGGAGATGCTGATCAAGGCTCGCTAAGTGGGCAAAGGGGGCAGGGCTATCTGCCTGCCCCCGGAACCTGCTGCAAAGGGTGCAGGATGGCCGCAAACGCCAGCCAGATGCCGAAGGCGCAGGAAGCTCGACTCGTAGAGAGCGGCCGGCCCGGCGCGATGGGCTGCGGAGCAGACCAATGGCTGAAATCGCGTTCATCGAGGCGATACGCCTCGCTCGTCGCTCATCGCAGCCAACCGAGACGCGCCCCGGTTGCCTCTGCTATATCAGTGAACCCCGTGTAATCCCATGCAACGGAGGATCACCAGGCGGCTACGGCCCGAAGTCTTGCTGCCATTCAATGCACCACCCAGCTCATCACCCACAGCCCAAGCAGCCCCCAGATGATTCCGAGCACAATCGATGCCCGCATGAACGCACGCACTGCCGAGTACAGCAGCATCAGGCCAACGATCAGCGCCAGAATACTGATCAGCGACGTGTCCATGCCCAGCGTGCGGGACAACCCCTCGATGAAATTGCCACCTGCATTGGCCAGCAGGTTGAACAGACCGCTCATGGCATCGACGATGATGCGGATCAGCGATCCCAGCGCCTGGCCCAGCCATTCGAAAAAGCCTTCTACATGCATGATGATTTCCTGATGAACGATTCGGTCTCTGCGCTTTGGCCACCATCCTGCCAGGTCGGTTCCCGATGGCAAGCCAGGCGCCGTTTGAAAACGCGTGTGATCACCCTCCGGCACCGTGCAAACGGTCAGGTCACACGCGGTCTTGCAGGTGTTCATGAGCATTGCTGAGCGGTTTGCACGGCAGTCTGAGTGGGTATCACGGCGTTTCAGCCACTGCCGCGTACGCCCACGCAGCCGTCTCGGTCGCCTGCTGCGTACGGGAGTGCTGGGCGGTGCGGTGCTCATCGCGCTGCTGTGGAGCGCCGACCGCCTGTGGCCGCTGCCGCTGCCCGGCGATGACCTGGCCCGCGTGGTGCTGGCCGAAGACGGCACCCCACTGTGGCGCTTTGCCGATGCCGAGGGCGTGTGGCGCTATCCGGTAGGGGCCGATGAGGTATCGCCGCTGTACTTGCAGGCGTTGCTGACCTACGAGGACCGCTGGTTCTATCACCACCCTGGGGTCAACCCGATGGCGCTGGCGCGGGCCGCCTGGCTCAACCTGCGCGGCGGGCGCGTGGTGTCTGGCGGCAGCACGCTGTCGATGCAGGTGGCGCGACTGCTCGACCCGCACGACCGCACCCTGCGCGGCAAGCTGCGCCAGCTATGGCGCACGGCGCAACTGGAGTGGCACCTGTCGAAAGCGCAGATCCTGCAGATCTACCTTAACCGCGCGCCCTTCGGCGGCACCTTGCAGGGCGTGGCGGCCGCCAGTTGGGCGTATCTGGGCAAGTCGCCGCTGCACTTGACCCATGCCGAGGCCGCCCTGCTCGCCGTACTGCCCCAGGCGCCGAGCCGCTTGCGCCCGGACCGTCATCCAGAGCGCGCGCAGGCGGCGCGCGACAAAGTGCTCCAGCGCCTGGCCGACTACGCAGTGTGGCCCGCGGCAAGCCTGCGTGAGGCCGGCGAAGAACCGCTGTTGCTCGCCCCCCGCCAGGACCCCGCGCTGGCCCCGCTGCTGGCGCGGCGCCTGAACGTCCCCGGCAGTGCGCCGCTGATCCGCACCACGATCGACGCCGCCTTGCAGCGACGTCTGGAAGACCTGCTGCTGGGCTGGCGCGCGCGCCTGCCCGAGCGCACCTCGGCGGCGATCCTGGTGGTGGAGGCCAAGACCATGGCCGTGCGCGCCTACCTGGGCTCCATCGAGCTGAGCGACGCCCGCCGCTTCGGCCACGTCGACATGGTCCACGCCCTGCGCTCACCCGGCTCGACCCTCAAACCCTTCCTGTATGGCATGGCCCTGGACGATGGGCTGATCCACTCCGAGTCACTGCTGCAGGACGTGCCGCGCCGTTATGGCGATTATCGACCGGGCAATTTTTCCAGCGGCTTCAGCGGGCCGGTGTCGGCGAGTTCCGCCCTGGCGCTGTCGCTCAATCTGCCCGCAGTGCAGTTGCTTGAAGCCTACGGGCCCAAACGTTTTGCCGCGCAGTTGCGCATGGCGGGGGTGCCGTTGGCGCTACCGCCGCTGGCCGAGCCGAACCTGTCGTTGATTCTCGGCGGCGCGGGCAGCCGTCTGGACGATCTGGTCGGAGGCTATGCCGCGCTCGCTCGCCAAGGCCGCAGCGCGCAGATTCGGCTGCAACCACAAGATCCGTTGATCGAACGCCGCATGCTTTCACCGGGCGCGGCATGGATCGTGCGGCGGATTCTCAGCGGCCAGGCCCGGCCGGACCGCGATCCGCGCGCCGAGCTGGTACAGCGGCCGGCACTGGCCTGGAAAACCGGCACCAGCTACGGCTTTCGCGATGCCTGGTCGATCGGTGTAGGGCCTCGCTACCTGATCGGCATATGGATTGGCCGGCCCGATGGCACCCCGGTGGCGGGTCAATTCGGGTTGGCCTCTGCGGCGCCACTGATGCTGCAGGTGCATGACCTGTTGAGCAACCGCGACAGCCAGCGCGGCATTGTGGCAGCGCCCGAGCAAGTGCCGGATTCGGTGGGCGTAGCGGCGATCTGCTGGCCGCTGGGCCAGCCCATGGCGCGCAAGGACGACAACTGCCGGCGCCAGCGTTTCGCCTGGACCTTGCAGGGCACCACGCCGCCCACGTTACAGGCCGCTGATCAGCCGCTGGGCTTGGGTTTGAGTGAAACCGTGTGGGTCAACCCTGACGGGCTGCGGGTCGATTCGAGTTGCCCTGGCGCCCGGTCCCGGCAGGTGGCGCTATGGCCGGCCGCGCTCGAGCCATGGCTGTCGCGTCAGGAGCGGCGCGCCGCACGGTTGCCCGGCATCGACCCGAACTGCCCCCCGCACGTGGCGATCAGCGCGCCGCCGTTGTCGATTGTTGGGGTACGCGCGGGTGACCACCTGCGCCGACCGGCCAACAACCGTGAACCCTTGCAACTGCAGGTCTCGGCATTGGGCGGCAATGGTCGACGCTGGTGGTTCGTCAACGGTCAGCCGCAAGGTGAAACCGTAGACCAGCAGGGCTTGACGGTGTCGTTCGAGCAGACTGGCCGGATCGAGCTGAGTGCTCTGGACGAAAGCGGCGAAACCGCGCGGGTGGCGTTTCAGGTCAGTGATTGACAGTGCGACAGCCCGGCGCGCTCCGGGCCGCTGCACTCAATGCGCGGTGAAGCGTTGATGCAGCGGCGAGCTGCGCGGTGCGAGTGCCAGGGCCAGTTGGGTACGGTTGTGCATGTGGGTCAGGCGCAGCACCTGTGACACGTACAGTTTCACGGTGTTTTCAGTGATGCCCAGCTCGCAGGCGATCTGAAAGTTGGTCTTGCCCTGGCTGACCAGCTGCGCCACTTCGAGTTGGCGCGGCGACAGCTTCTGGAACACGGCCGGCAGCTCGGGTTCGCTTTCGGCAGGGTCGCTGGCGCGGCGGTGCATGGTGTGGCCGCGGGCTTTTTCCAGATCCTGGTACAGCTCATCGATGGATTCAGCCAAGTGGTGCAGGCGCTGGTTCAGGCTGCCCAGCTCACGCGCCTGACGCCGACGCTCAAGCAGCGACTGCTCCTGACGGCGGACTCCCTTGAGCAGTTCATCGACCTCCACCGGCTGCTGGTAGTAATCGGCAATGCCTTCACGAAGCGCACGGATCAGGTCGGCCTTATCGGCATGGCCGGTCAGCAGGATCGCCTCGAACAAACGCGGCGGCTGGGTGATGGCCTTGAGCTGGTGCACCAGTTCGATGCCATCAAAGCCAAGCAAGTGCAGGTTGCACAGCAACAAGCTGATGGCGCTGTCGTTGCGATAAAGGCTCAGTGCTTGTTCGGCGCTGTAGGCGGCAACGCAGCTGTAGCCATGGCTTTCAAGAAAATCGCAGAGCGGCTCGACGTCTGCGGGCTGGTCATCGACGACCAGCACTTTTACCTCGCTGACACTCTTGATCATGGTCAACTCCCTGTTGCTTCAAGGCCCTGATCCCGGGCCTGCCACTTACGGCGATAAAAAAACTCCGTCCTGCGCTCCCGCGCAGGCGTTATGGGATTGTGACCACAGTCTGTGCTACGGGGTCCAAATCGATGTCAGGAGAAATCCGACCAGTACATAAGGCGCAAATGGCTGCTTGTCATTGATCTGCTCGGCCAGGACCTGCAGGCGCTTTTTCACCTTGGGATGGAGCAGCGCCAGCAGCCGGCGCCGCAGCAGCATCCACAGCACCACGCACACCCCGGCGCCAATGAAGGTCCCCAGCACGTAATGGTGACTGCTGGCCAAGGCCAGTGCGGCCACCAGCTTCACATCGCTGGCGCCCAGCCGGCCCAGCCAGTAACCGGGCAGGGTCAGCAGCATGACGATCGCCAGCCCCCAGCCCGCATCGCTGGCCTCTGCCCCCAACCAGCTGTTACCGGTGACGAACAACCAGGCCAGGGCACAGGCGCCAACGCCAAGGGTCAGGGCTTCGGATACCTGCCGCTCGCGGACATCCTGTTCACTACACAAGGCCAGCCACATCAGAAGGACCATGCTGTGCATCGATCAATTGCCATCCTTGTTCTAGGCGCTTTGACAGGCATCGACCGCCGTTCTAGAGGTCCGTCTGACAACGCGCTGGGACATTTCCTACAGCGTTAGCGTCAGGGTAGACGTGAACTCGGCCCGCAGCAGGCCGCCCGCCCAAAAACTTCGATGCCGCGACAACTGATCTGCTGTTTGGCACTGCAACTGTCTTGCGACGAGGTCGCTGTCCGGCAAGGCTGGGCTGCGCGGCGGCCCCCGTCACTGCAGCGAACCGTGATGGAGGCTGTAGAGCGTACTACGTTGCGGTAGTTGAAGGCGATCTGCCATCACTGAGCAGCGGTATCAGCGTGGTGGATAGCTGGCCATCAGTTGCGCGACGGTTTTCTGAATCGCCGCACTGCGTTCCTGGGGGCCAGGCAGGCCGCTGTTCATCATCTGCTCGGCGCTGCCGCGCCAGACCAGCTTGCCGTCGCGGCCATCAAACAGGTCAACCTGGATAGTGGCGACCTTGTAGTCGACATTGCGGGTTTCGTTGTACATCGGCCCGCCCCAGTAACCATTCCAGGCACCGCCCCAACCGCCGCCATAGCTGGTGACGACTTCGCGCTGGCGGTCTTCGACGATGAGGTAGGCGCGCGCCTTGACGTCGGCACGCGCGCCGGCTTGCACCGGGCGCAAGCCGCGTTGGTCGAGCTGGCCGGCCACGGCCTGGCGAATACGTTGTTCGGTCAGGTCACTCTTGATCCGCGGATCGTCCGGGCGGTACTCCAGCGCAGGGTCTTCCCAGGCCCAGCTGCGGTAGCCGGCGAAGTCACGACTGCCGTCGTAATCGTGCTGGACATTGGCGGTCGAGCAGGCGCCTAACAGCAGCGCGAAGGCGAGCACAGCGAAAGGGCGCAGCATGATGATGTCTCCGAATCTTCAGCGTGGGGGATAACCGCTCAGCGCTTTCTGCACGGTCTCGCGCAGCGCGTTTTCACGGTCACGGATCGATTGGCCGCCCGTACCGGTCTCGGCGCTGGCACTCCAGACCGCCTGGCCATCGCGGGCATCGAACAGCACGATGTGTACCACGCTGACCTCGACCTGATAGGTACGGGTGATCGGCCCACTGGCGTAGGCGCCATAGCCATTGCGGTAAGCACCGTAGCCCACGCCCCCATAAGGGCTGGAGTACGGGTCGTAGCTGTCGTAGTCGCGCACCTGTCGCACACGCCGTTCAATGCGCAGGTCAGCGCTGACCCACAGATCAGCCTGGCCGCCCCGGGCCGGGCGCAGGCCTTGTTGATCCAGGCCCTCGGCCAGCACCTGCGCCAATTGCGCGGGGTCGGTGTTGGCGCCGGTACTGGGCAGGCGCGCGTCGCGCCAGGCCCAGGTGCGGTAGCGCCCGTAGTCGCGGGCCGGCGCTGGATAGGCACTGGCATCGAACGTAGTGGCAGCCTGTGGCGGCGCGGGCGGCAATGGCCGACTGCTGGCGACATAGGGGTTGGCACCTTGGCAGCCGACCACGGCGAACGGCAGCAAGGCCAGGCACAGCAGGCGATAGAACATGGGTCACTCCCGGTAGGCGCTGTCTGAAAAGCCTTGAGACTCGGTGATGTTGCGTTGAACACAGCCGGGGGCGCCCAGGCTCGCAAGGCCGGCCACGACTGGACATGACCGACTTGACGCCGCCGACTGGGCGTCCCTGACTGGGCGTCCCCGACTAGGCGTCCCCGACTAGGCGTCCCCAGCTATTTTCACGGGGCCGCCATCGGCCTTGTCTGAGCTTCGCTCAAGACTGTCCAGACAGCGCCTGGCAAATCGCTCAGCGCGGTCGGCAGATCCAGTGCAGGTAACGGCCGAGCCCGGCGAAGGCGGGGTGTCGGCGGTGGGCCAGCTCCATCTCGAGCACATCGGCCAGTGCCGCCTTGGCCTGGAAGTCCCGGGGCATGTAGTCGTGAAAAACCCTGACACCGCTTTCCTCTTCGACCTGCCAGTGCGGTTCAAGTTGCGTGCGCAGTTGACGCGGGTCCACCGGGCGCTGGGGGGTCAGGCTCTGTTTTTCACCCGCCAGTTCATTGCTGCGCAGCTTGCGGAAATGGCCTTTGAGCAAGTTGCGGTACACCAGCGCATCACGGTTGTAGAACGCCAGCGACAACCAGCCGCCAGGTACGGTGAGGCGCAGCAGGGTCGGGAGGATGTCTTGGGGTTCGGCGAGCCATTCCAGCACGGCGTGGCACAGCACCAGATCGTAGGGCTGAGCGAGCTGCTCGCCCAGCGCCTGCCAGGGCGCCTGGATGAAGGTTGCACGTTGCCCCGCGTCGGCAAAGCGCTGGCGAGCCCCGTCGAGCATGGGCGCGGCAGGTTCGGCCAGGGTCACGTCGTGGCCCTGTTCGGCCAGCCACAGGGCCATGTGGCCAAGGCCGGCGCCGATGTCGAGCACGCGCAACGGGCGCTGCGGCAGGGCTTGTGAGAGGTCGGCCTGCAGCACGCCCAGGCGAATCGCGCCCTTGGCGCCGCCGTAGATCTTTTCAGCGAAGCGCGTGGCCAGCTCATCGAAATGGCGGTCGTTCATTTGCTGAACCGCCGCTCGCTGTCGGCCAGTTTGGCGCGCACCACCTGGTCCATGTCCAGACCCAGTTCGCTGCACATCAGCAGCAGGTAGAGGATCACATCCCCCACTTCCTGCCCGGCATGGGCCAGTTGCTCAGGCGCCAGGCGGCGGGATTCGTCTTCGCTGAGCCACTGGAAGATTTCCACCAGCTCGGCCATTTCCACGCTGGCCGCCATGGCCAGGTTCTTCGGGCTGTGAAAGCGTTGCCAGTCGTTGGTGTCGCGGATGCGGTGCAGGCGTTCGGTCAATTCTTGTAAATTCATAAGCGCTCCTTTGCCGCATAGCTTCGGGGGAGGCCGGCGGCAAAGCAAGCGCGTTGGGGGCCTGGCAGGGCCCGCTGGATCAGAGCGCCGCCCAGCGACCCGACATGTGCAGCCGCTGCTCCTGGCCGTGCAGACGCAACTCACCGGCAGGCCCCGCTTCAGTGGCACTGAGCACCACCTCGGCTGGCAGGCGCACGGGCTTGTGGAACTCGACCTCGAAGCGATAGCCCGCTTTGGGCAGGTGCCCCTTCAACGCCGCCAGCGCCATGGCGTTGCTCCACATGCCATGGGCGATCGCGCTGGGGAAGCCGAACAGCCGCGCGCTCAGGGTGCTGAGGTGGATGGGGTTGTAGTCGCCGGCGACCTTGGCGTAGCGCCGACCGATGTCGCGGTCGGCGTACCAGCGCGTGGCTTGCACCAGGCCGGTAGGCTCGGGGCGCTCGGCGGCGGCACCGGCCGCGGGGGTGCTGGTGTCGAGTTTGAGCCCGCGTACCAGCATGCGGCTGGTCTCGCGCCACAGCAGGCCGAGGCCATCGGACGCTTCGCTGACGACGTCGAATGTGCCGCCTTTGGCGTGGGGTTGCAGGTTTTCAGCCCAGACCGCCATCTGCAAACCCTCGAGGCCGCCCAGTGGCCGGCGCACCTCGATGCTGTTGTTCAGGTGCACCAAACCCAGCAGAGGGAACGGAAAGTCCGCGCCGGTGAGCAACTGCAACTGCAGGTTGAACGCCATCACATGGGGGTAGGTGCCTGGCAAGCGGCCGTCGTCGGGGAAGTGGCACAGCCGCCGGTAGGCGGCAAGGTTGTCGGGCTGTATGCGCAGGTAGCAGCGCAGGCCCTGGGCGGGCAGCGTGCTGCCGCTGATCTTGCGCTTGCTCACCGCGCGCAGGTACAGGCTGGCGCGCGAGTCGGGGCTGTGCAGGTCGAGCCATGGTCGAGTCATGTCACGCTCCCATCAGTGCCTGGCCGCAGACCCGTAGGGCTTGGCCGGTGACCGCACCGCTGCCGGCCTGGCCAAGCCAGGCGACGGTTTCGGCAACGTCTTGCGGGCGACCGCCCTGGCCCAGTGAGCTCAGCCGGCGCCCGGCTTCGCGCAGGCCCATGGGCATGGCGGCGGTCATGTGCGTTTCGATGAAGCCAGGGGCCACTGCATTGATGGTCGCGCCGTGTTCGGCGAGCAGCGGGGCCATGGCCTGGGCCAGGCCGATCAGCCCGGCCTTGCTGGCGGCGTAGTTGGTCTGGCCACGGTTGCCGGCGATCCCACTGACCGAGGCCAGGAGCACGATGCGTGCGTCCTGGCCCAGGCGCCCACCGTCGAGCAGCGCTTGGGTCAGCTGTTGTGGCGCCTTGAGGTTGACGGCCATGACCGAGTCCCAGTAGTCGGGGGTCATGTTGGCCAGGGTCTTGTCGCGGGTGATGCCGGCGTTGTGCACCACGATGTCGATGCCCTCGGGCAGGGCGTCGTGCAGTTGCTGGGCCGCATCGGTGGCGCAGATGTCCAGCGCCAGGGTGCGGGCGCCCAGGCGTGCGGCCAGGGCGTCGAGGTCTTTTTGCGCGCCGGGCACATCGAGCAGTACCAGTTCGGCGCCATCGCGGGCCAGGGTCTCGGCGATCGAGGCGCCAATGCCGCGTGCGGCACCGGTGACCAGTGCCCGGCGTCCGGCCAGGGGGCGGCTCCAGTCCGTGACCTGCGCAGCACAGGCCTGCAAGCGCAGCACCTGCCCGGAAATGAACGCACTTTTCGGCGAAAGGAAAAAGCGCAGCGCGCCTTCAAGCTGCGCCTCGGCGCCTTCGCCGACATACAGCAGCTGGGCCGTGGCACCGTTGCGCAGCTCCTTGGCCAGCGAGCGGCTGAAACCTTCCAGGGCACGTTGCGTCAGGCTGGCCGACAGGTCGTTGAGGGCTTCGGGCGGGCGCCCCAGGATCACCACATGGGCGCTCGGCGCAAGGCTGCGCATCAGCGGCTGGAAGAATTCGCGCAACTGCCGCAGCTGGTCGCTGTCGGACAGGTGACTGGCATCGAACACCACGGCTTTGAGCTTCTTGCCAAGCCCGGCGACCCAGGTGGGTGCTTGCAGGTCGGCGCATTCATAGGCATAGAGCTCTTCGGTGAGGGTCGCGGCCAGGGCCTGTACCTGCTGGGCCAGCGGTCCGCCGCCGAGCACCAGGGCGCCGTCGACCGGCCGCATACGGCCAGCTTGCCAGCGTTCGAGGGCGACAGGGCGGGGCAGGCCGAGGGCATCGACCACGCGTCGACCGAGGGCAGAGTTGGCAAAGCCGATGTAGCGATCGCTCATGGGGAAGGTCTCCTGGAAAGGCAAACATGCAGTGTGGACCAACTTCCCGGGTGGGTCGTTCGACCCCGGTAAAAACACCTACGCTGAGGGGCCATTGTTCGTCAGCCGCGTTGGCCCTTCTGCCAAGGGCCGATCAATCAGTTTCAGGAGGAAGCAGCACATGGGATCAACTCGCCGGGTCGCGATTCTGGGCGGCAACCGTATTCCTTTCGCCCGCTCCAACGGGGCCTATGCCACGGCCAGCAACCAGGCCATGCTCACCGCCGCGCTGGAAGGGCTGGTGGAGCGTTACCGCCTGCATGGCCTGCGTCTGGGTGAGGTGGTTGCCGGGGCGGTACTCAAGCACTCGCGCGACATGAACCTGACCCGCGAGTGCGTACTGGGCTCGCGCCTGTCGCCGCAGACTCCGGCCTATGACATCCAGCAAGCCTGCGGCACGGGCTTGGAGGCTGCATTGCTTGCGGCCAACAAGATCGCCCTGGGGCAGATCGATTGCGCGGTGGCCGGTGGCGTCGACACCACTTCCGATGCGCCCATCGCCGTCAATGAAGGGCTGCGGCGGATTCTGCTGGCGGCGGGTCGCGGCAAAAGCCTTGGCCAGCGGCTCACACCCTTTCTCGGCCTGCGCCCCGGCCATCTCAAGCCGGCACTGCCGCGCAACGGCGAGCCGCGTACCGGCCTGTCGATGGGCCAGCATTGCGAGCAGATGGCACAGACCTGGCAGATCGAGCGCAGCGACCAGGATGAATTGGCCTTGCAAAGCCATCAGCACCTGGCAGCATCCTATGCCGAGGGCTGGCATGACGACCTGATGACCCCGTACCTGGGCCTGGTCCGCGACAACAACCTGCGGCCCGAGCTCACCCTGGATCAGCTCAGCCGGCTGAAACCCGTTTTTCAGCGCAGCGCCAAGGGCACGCTCACCGCGGGCAATTCAACCCCGCTCACCGACGGCGCGTCATTGGTGCTACTGGCCAGCGAAGACTGGGCCGCCGAGCGCGGTCTGCCGGTGCAGGCTTATCTGGTGGACGGCGAAACCGCCGCTGTGGATTTCGTCAAGGGGCAGGAAGGCCTGTTGATGGCCCCGGTCTATGCGGTGCCGCGCCTGCTGGCGCGCAATGGCCTGAGCCTGCAGGACTTTGACTACTACGAGATCCACGAAGCCTTCGCCGCACAAGTGCTGTGCACCCTCAAGGCGTGGGAAGACCCAGACTTCTGCCGTACTCGCCTGGGGCTGGACGGTGCGCTGGGCGCCATCGACCGCAGCAAGCTCAACGTCAAGGGCAGCTCGCTGGCCGCAGGGCATCCGTTCGCCGCCACCGGCGGACGCATCCTCGCGCATCTGGCCAAATTGCTGGCCAAGGCCGGCAAGGGCCGGGGATTGATCTCCATTTGTGCCGCAGGCGGGCAGGGGGTGACGGTGATCGTCGAGCGTTAGGCTTCTACACGCTCGGGCCGAGGCCAACCGTGTTTCATTCAAGCCCGCGCAAAAACCCGCTGGGTGGGCTCTTTCAGTTGAATCCGTGTTGTCTGTACCAGGCCGGCTACGCCGGCCATCGCGGCAATCCGGAGCGCCGCACCGGCCGCTCCCGCAGGGGCGGCGGTGGCTCGACCAACGTCCGCGTTCAGTCAAACGCAGTCCCAGTAGGCGGCCATTGCCGCGATGGGCGGCGAAGCCGACCCTCTCCAGGCGCCCACGATCACGCATGAATAGGGGTCGCAGCCCTGGGGCGGCTTTGCCGTCCATCGCGGCAATAGCCGCTGCCTACAGGAACGCGTTTGTTCAGTTGGCAGGCTGATCGCTGATGCCTGCACTGGGCCGACACTGGCCGCCCATCCCGGCGGCCCCGTCCCCAGCAGGCACGGGGCTCGACCATGGCTGCTGCCCTCACGCCTCGACCTGTCGGGTCTTGAACCGCTGCCCTCACGCCTCGACCTGTCGGGTCTTGAACCGCTGCCCTCACGCCTCGACCTGTCGGGTCTTGAACCGCTGCCCTCACGCCTCGACCTGTCGGGTCTTGAACCGCTGCCCTTACGCCGCGACCGATCAGGTCTTGAAGCGCCGCACCAACGCATCCAGTTCGTTGGACAACCCAGCCAGGCTCTGCGAATCCACGCGCGCTGTTTGCGCCAGTTCCGCCACCAACTGCGCATCGCCATGAATCTGCGCGATGTGGCGGTTGATGTCCTCGGCAACCTGATGCTGCTCCTCGGCCGCTGTGGCAATTTGTGTGTTCATGTCGCGGATCACGTCCACCGAGTCACGAATCTGTCCAAAGCTGTCGCGGGCCATGCCGATGCGCGTTACCGACTGCACCGACACTTCCAGGCTGGCATGCATCTGCTCGGCCACTTGCGAGGTGCGGTTAGCCAGGTTGCCCAGCAAACCATCGATCTCGGCAGTGGAGTCTGCCGTACGCTTGGCCAACGCCCGCACCTCGTCAGCGACCACGGCAAAGCCGCGGCCTTGTTCGCCGGCGCGAGCCGCCTCGATCGCGGCATTGAGCGCCAGCAGGTTGGTCTGTTCGGCAATCGAACGGATGGTGCCCAGGATCGACTGGATCGCATTGCTGTCGCGTTCCAGCTGCTGGATCGACTGCGCCGATTGCTCGATTTCCTGGCTCAGGCGGTCCACGCTCGACACCGCCGCATCGATCTGCGCCTGGCCTTCCCGGGCCTGCTGCTGACCGCTGTCGGCCGACTGCGCAGCCTGGCTGCAGGAGCGCGCCACTTCGTTGGCGGTGGCGACCATTTCATGGAATGCCGTCGAGACCATGTCCACCGCTTCGCGCTGGCGCCCGGCCGCATCGGCCATGTCCCCGGACACGCGTGTGGCACTGGCCGACGAGCTGAGAATCTGGCTCGCCGACACGCCGATGTGCTGGATCAGGCTACGGATGGCACCGAGGAACTGGTTGAACCAGCCGGCCAGTTGCGCCGTTTCGTCGCGGCCACGCACCTCCAGGCTGCGGGTCAGGTCGCCTTCGCCCTGGGCGATGCCTTCCAGCCCGCTGCTGACGCTGTTGATCGGCCGCACGATGAGCTTGGCGAACGTTGCGCCAATCACCGCAAACAGCGCTGCCAGCACCAGTGCCACCACGCCGATGATCCAGCTCAGGCGGGTAGCGCTCTGCATCACTTCCTGCTGCTGGATCAGACCAATGAAGGTCCAGCCCAATTGCTCGTCCTGATAGACGTTGGCCATGTAGCGCTCGCCGTCGATCTGCACCTCCACCAGGCCCTTGCCGGCCTTGGCCAGGGTCTCGTAGTCACCGCCCAGGCTGGCGAGCTGCTTGAAGTTGTGGCTGGCGTCGCGCGGGTCGACCAGCACGTTGCCGTTGTTTTCGATCAGCATCAGGTAGCCGCTTTCACCCAGCTTGATCTTCTTGACGATCTCGGTCAGGCCATTGAGCGAGACGTCGACGTTGACCACACCGCCGGTGGCGCCGAAGCCGTTGGCGACCGAGATGCCGGTGCTGATCAGGGCCATGTCATCGGCGGCCCAATAATAGGCCTCGGAACGTACTGGCTTGCCAGGCACCGCCATGGACTTCTGATACCAGGGGCGTACACGCGGATCATAGCCGTCGAGCTTCTTACTCTCCGGCCAGCTGACATAGCCGCCGTCGGACACGCCGTACGAGATGTAGGCGTAGTCCGGGTGGGTCTTGGCCAGGCGGTCGAGGTAGGCCAGCACCTCTCGTGACTGGTCGGTGAGCTCATAGGAAGGTTTGGCTGCCATGAACTTGTTGAGCCCGTCACTGATACCGCCGAGCAGTGGCTGCGCGGCCAGAAACTCGACGTTCTGGTCGATGCCCTTGAAGAAAATGTTCATGGCGTTGCCGACTTGCCTGATTTCCCTGCTGCTGTTATCGACAAAATCGTCGCGCGCTTCATTGCGCAGGTTGAGCACCACGATGGCGGCCACGACCGCGATGGGCAGGCCGGCGATGACCGCGAAGGCCCACGTGAGTTTGTGCTTGATGTTCATCTACGACGCTCCGGATTTATTGTTTTCATGCAAGGCAGGGGAGTGGGCAAAGCACTGATTGTCATCCATGGCGCGTGACGCTGAGTTGACGCACGCCGGGTCGGTAGCGTGCGTCGGGGTGGTTTCAGGTGCGGAAGCGCTTGACCAGCGCATCCAGTTCATTGGAGAACCCAGCCAGGTTCGCGGAATCCTGTCGCGCCGAATGGGCCAGTTCTGCCACCCGCTGCGCATCGCCATGGATCTGGGCGATGTGGCGGTTGATGTCTTCGGCCACCTGATGCTGCTCTTCTGCGGCGGTCGCGATCTGCGTGTTCATGTCGCGGATCACGTCCACCGAGTCACGGATCTGCCCGAAGCTGTCGCGGGCCATGCCGATGCGCGTTACCGACTGCACCGACACTTCCAGGCTGGCATGCATCTGCCCAGCCACTTGCGAGGTGCGGTTGGCCAGGTTGCCCAGCAAGCCATCGATCTCGGCAGTGGAATCGGCGGTACGCTTGGCCAGTGCCCGCACCTCGTCAGCGACCACTGCGAAGCCGCGGCCCTGCTCACCGGCGCGCGCGGCTTCGATGGCGGCATTGAGTGCCAGCAGGTTGGTCTGTTCGGCAATCGAACGAATGGTGCCGAGAATCGACTGAATGGCGTTGCTGTCGCGCTCGAGCTGCTGCATCGACTGCGCCGACTGCTCGATTTCCTGGCTCAGGCGGTCAACGCTCGACACCGCTGCATCGATCTGGGCCTGGCCTTCACGGGCCTGCTGCTGGCCGCTGTCGGCCGACTGCGCGGCCTGGCTGCAGGAACGTGCGACTTCGTTGGCCGTGGCCACCATCTCATGGAATGCCGTGGAGACCATGTCCACGGCTTCGCGCTGGCGCCCGGCGGCCTCGGCCATGTCGTGCGAGACCTGGGACGCCGTGGCCGACGCTGCGAGAATCTTGTTCGCCGAGCCGCTGATGTGCTGGATCAGGCTGCGGATGGCGCCGAGGAACTGGTTGAACCAGCTGGCCAGGCGCGCGGTTTCGTCGTTGCCATGCACCTCCAGGCTGCGGGTCAGGTCGCCTTCGCCCTGGGCAATGTCTTCGAGACCCCGGGTCACGCCATTGATCGGGCGCACGATGACGCCCGCAAACGCCATGCCCGCCAGCGCAAAGATACCGGCCAGGACCACGGCAATGATGCCGATCACCCAGCTCAGGCGGGTGGTGCTGGCCATGACTTCGTCCTGTTGAATCAGGCCGACGAAGATCCAGCCCAACGCTTCGTCGGGGTAGACGTTGGCCATGTAGCGCACGCCGTCGATCTGGATGTCACGCAGACCTTTGCCGGCTCCGGCCAGGGCGGCATAGCCGCCGGCCAGCTCGCCCACCGGCTTGAAGTTGTGGCTGGCGTCACGCGGGTTCACCAGCACCTTGCCGTCGTGTTCGAGCAGCATCAGAAAGCCGCTGTCGCCGACCTTGATGTTCTTGATCAGGTCGGTCAGGCCCTTGAGCGAGACGTCGACGTTGACCACGCCCCCGCTGGTGCCCAGCGGGTTCGAAACCGTGCGCACGGTGCTGATCAGCACCGCATCATCGGCCGCCCAGTAATAGGCTTCGGTGCGCACGGTCTTGCCGGGGTTGGCCATGGCTAGCTGGTACCACGGTCGCTGGCGCGGGTCGTAACTGGCGAGCTTCTGTCCGGCCGGCCAGCCGACGTAGCCGCCATCGGCCTGGGCATAGGCCATGTAGGCGTAGGACGGGTGGGTCGAGCCGAGCTGATCGAGCAGGGCCAGGACCTTCTGGTCCTGTTCGCCCAACTGATTCGAGGCGTCGGCGGTCAGGTACTTGTTGAGGTTGCTGCCCGAGGCAGTCACCACAGGTTGCTTGGCGAGAAACTCGACGTTCTGGTCGATACCCTGGAAGAACAACTGCATGGCGTTGCCGACCTGGCGGATCTCCCGTGTGCTGCTGTCAACGAAATCGTCTCGCGAGTCATCGCGCAGGTTGATGATCACGAGGGTGGCGACGATGACGATGGGCAGGCCGGCAATCACGGCAAAGGCCAAGGTCAGTTTTTGTTTGATGTTCATCCATGCTCCAGAAACCCAGGTCAGGGGCGAGCGCCACCTGTAACCGGGACATCGGCAGGAGCGCCTTTTTGTAAAGGCCAATCGCCGCTTTCATTGACGCAGGCGTCGCTGTGGGCAATGAACCTGTCGTATCTGGAGCGCAGGTGTCGGTGCCGCATGCGCTGGCGGCTGAAATCAGTCGCAGCAGCCTTGGGCCAGGTCCTTGAGGATGGGGCAGTCGGGGCGGTCATCGCCCTGGCAGCCGGCCACCAGGTGCGCGAGGGTTTCCCGCAGGCTCAGCAGCTCGGCAATGCGCTGGTCGAGGGCGTCGATGTGCTGCTGGGCCAGCGCCTTGACGTCGGCACTGGCGCGCTGGCGGTCCTGCCAGAGGGTCAGCAGGCGGGCCACTTCGTCGAGCGAAAAGCCCAGGTCGCGTGAGCGCTTGATGAAGGCCAGGCGGTGCAGGTCGTGCGCCTGGTACAGCCGGTAACCGCTGTCGCTGCGCGCGGCCGGAACGAGCAAGCCGATGGCTTCGTAATGGCGGATCATCTTGGCACTGAGCCCGCTGCGGCGGGCGGCTTGTCCAATGTTCATGGTGTCTCCGAAGGGGGCGCAGCGGGCTTCCAGGTTTTCAGCCACAAGGCATTGCTCACCACGCTGACACTCGACAGCGCCATCGCCGCACCCGCCAGCACCGGGTTGAGGTAGCCAAAGGCGGCCAGTGGAATGCCCACCAGGTTGTAGATGAATGCCCAGAACAGGTTCTGGCGGATCTTGGCGTAGGTCTTGCGGCTGATGTCCAGCGCTGCGGGCACCAGGCGCGGGTCGCCGCGCATCAGGGTGATGCCGGCGGCCTGCATCGCCACGTCGGTGCCGCCTCCCATGGCGATGCCGATGTCGGCGGCGGCGAGTGCCGGGGCGTCGTTGATGCCGTCACCGACCATCGCCACCACGCCATCGGTTTTCAGCCGGTTCACGGTGGCGGCCTTGTCGGCCGGCAACACCTCGGCATACACGTCATCGATGCCCAGCGCCTGCGCCACCACACGGGCGCTGCCACGGTTATCACCGGTCAGCAGGTGGCTACTGATGTGCCGCGCCTGCAATGCCTGGATCGCCTGCTGAGCGCCGGGTTTGAGGCTGTCGCCAAAGGCGAACAGGGCGAGCAGGCGAGGCGTTTCGCCACGCTCGATCAGCCATGACAACGTGCGGCCTTCGGCTTCCCAGGCCTGGGCGCTGTCGGCCAGCTGCCCTGGGGCCAGGCCGCTTTCATCAAGCAAGCGGCGGTTGCCCAGGGCCAGCGCGCGCCCCGTGACCCGCCCGGCGATGCCGCGGCCGGTCAGTGATTGGCTGTCGGTTACCGGCGGGACGTCCAACTGCTGTGCCTGGCACTGCTCCAGCATGGCCTTGGCCAGTGGGTGCTCACTGCCGCGCTGCAAGGCCCCGGCCAGGCGCAAGGCATCGTCCAGCGTGCCGCTGGCGGCCTGGCTGTGAACGATGCGCGGCGCGCCGGAGGTGAGCGTGCCGGTCTTGTCGAAGACCACGCGGTTCACGGCGTGGGCACGCTCCAGCGCTTCGGCATCCTTGATCAGAATGCCGTGCCGAGCGGCAACGCCCGTGCCGGCCATGATCGCCGCTGGCGTGGCCAGGCCCAGTGCGCACGGGCAGGCGATCACCAACACCGCCACCGCGTTGATCAGGGCGACGTCCATGGGCGCGCCGCTGAGCGACCAGCCGACCAATGTCAGCACCGCCAGCACCAGGACTGCCGGGACGAACACCTGGCTGACCCGGTCCACCAGCTTCTGGATCGGCGCCTTGGCGGCCTGGGCGTCTTCCACCAGGCGGATGATCCGTGCCAGCACGGTCTCGGTGCCCAAGGCCTGGGTCTGTACGATCAGCCGGCCTTCGCCGTTGATCGCGCCGCCGGTCACGCTGTCGCCGGGCTGCTTGGGCACCGGCAGACTTTCGCCGCTGATCAGCGCTTCGTCGGCGTGGCTGTGGCCGTCGAGGATCAGGCCATCGACCGGGAAGCGCTCACCCGGCTTGACCAGCACCTGATCGTCGAGGCGCAACTGACCGATGGCCACGTCTTCTTCGCGGCCCTCGCTCAAGCGTACCGCGCGCTCCGGGCGCAGCGCTTCGAGGGCGCGGATGGCGCTGGCGGTCTGGCGTTTGGCGCGGCTTTCCAGGTACTTGCCCAGCAGCACCAGGGCAATCACCACGGCGCTGGCTTCGAAGTACAGGTGCGGCTCCATGCCGGCGTGGGCGTTGGCCCACTGGTACAGGCTCAGCCCGTAACCGGCGCTGGTGCCCAGGGCCACCAGCAAATCCATGTTGCCCGCGCCGGCCTTCACTGCCTTCCAGGCGGCCACGTAGAAGCGCGCGCCGAGGATGAACTGCACTGGCGTGGCCAACACGAACTGGGCCCAGGCCGGCAGCATCCAGTGCAGGCCGAACGGCTGCACCAGCATCGGCAGCACCAGCGGCAGGGCCAGGAGTACGGCCGCGACCACTGCAATGCGCTCGTTGCGCAGCCGGCGTTGGGCGGCGGCTGCATCGTTAGCATGGTTGCGCGGCAGGCTGGCGCTGTAGCCGGCTTTTTGTACCGCTTCGATCAGCGTTGCGTCATCCAGGCTGGCGATCAACTCGACGTGGGCGCGTTCGTTGGCCAGGTTCACGCTGACCTGCTGCACACCCTGCACCTTGTTCAGGGCCCGCTCGACGCGCCCGGCGCACGAGGCGCAGGTCATGCCGCCGATCTGTAGCTCCAAGGTACGCAGCGGCACTTGATAGCCGGCCGCGCGGATGGCGTCGAGCAGGGCGGGCAGGCTGCCCGCAGGCGCCTGCACGCGGGCGTGTTCCGTGGCGAGGTTGACGCTGACGTCCGCAGCACCGCTGACTCTGCCCAGGGCGCGTTCGACACGCCCGGCGCAACTGGCGCAGGTCATTCCGGTGATGGGCAGTTGGTAGGTGGTGAAGGCAGACATGGCGCTACTCCCTGTGTCAGGTCCCAGGGCGCGGTCTGTAAAGCCTCGAAGCTGGGTTGCGCGGCGTTGAAAACAGCCAACCCTTCGCTCGAGCGTTTTGTCAGACAGCGCCCGTTCAGGCCACCAGCATCAACCTTGCCATGTGGTCAAGGTCAATAGCCCAAGCCTGCTCGGGTCAGGTGCAAGCCGTTCTGGCTCATCGAGATGCGGTATTTGTTGATCTGTCCGGCGCTCAGGTTCAGCTGTTGCTGGTGCTGGTTCACCAGGCCCGCGCCGCACCCGGGCGCTTGCCCTGGGAGCATGCGCAGGCGCACATCCACCGGCCCCGCAGGCAGGTTGAAGGCGGTCGACTGCTCCTGGAACAGGCGCCCGGTGAGCTGACCGTTGAGGTAGATGCCGATCTCGCAGTTGGTCGCCACTTCCAGACGCTCGCGGGAAATGATCAGCACGCTGTAATCCGAATTGCCTTCGGCGCTGGCCGGTGGCATGGCGCATAACGCGCCCAGCATCGCGGCCACACCCATCACTGCTCTGATCATCGACGCTCTCCTGCTCATTCACGGCTCAAGCGTTCCAGCTTGGCCGAGCTGCGCTGCGAATGCCAGCACGGTGCAACGTTAGCCCCTTGACCTTGCCGTGGTGGCAAGGTTGAGACTGTAAAAAACCACCCAGACGAGGCAACTGACGATGCAAGTATTCAACGTGCAAGGCATGACCTGCGGCCACTGCGTCAAGGCCGTCACTGCAGCAGTCCAGGCGCGCGACCCAGCCGCTGAGGTCACGGTCGACCTGGCCGCCAGGCAAGTCAGCGTGACGAGCCCGTTGGCGGCCCAGCAGATTCTTGAGTTGATCCGTGAAGAGGGTTACCAAGCCGAAGTCGCCTGAGGCCGGCTCACGCATCGCCAGGGGTCAGGTTTCCTCCCCTGGCGGCGCGTGGACGGGTAGACTGGCTATTTGCTTAGCCTGCTACGGATTCCCGATGAACCTACGAACCGTCCTTATCCTGGGCGCACTCAGTGCGTTCGGGCCCTTGGCAATCGACTTCTATCTGCCCGCCTTCCCGGCAATGGCCCAGGCCTTCGCCACCGATGCGCAACACATCCAGACCACCCTGGCGGTGTATTTCCTCGGCCTGTCGCTCGGGCAGCTGGTCTATGGGCCGGTCGCTGACCGTTATGGCCGGCGCGGGCCGCTGCTGTTTGGCGTGGCGCTGTTCATGCTCGCGTCCCTGGCGTGCGCCTACGCGCCGAGCCTGGAAACGCTGATTGCGGCCCGCTTCGTTCAGGCGCTGGGCGGCTGCGCCGGCATGGTGCTGTCGCGGGCGATCGTCAGTGACAGCTGCGATGCCGTGCAGTCGGCCAAGGTCTTCTCGCAACTGATGCTGGTGATGGGGCTGGCGCCGATTCTGGCGCCAATGCTCGGTGGGGTGATGGTCAACAGTGTCGGCTGGCAGTCGATCTTCCTGGTCCTGGCGCTGTTCAGCGGTGGCTGCCTGATCGCGGTCGCCCGAGGCCTGCCCGAGAGCCTGCCCAAACACATCGCTCGCGCCCCGCTGTCGGGGGCTGCGGGGCAGTACCTGCGCCTGCTGCGCGATCGCGTATTCATTGGCCATGCTCTGACCGGCGGCATCGCCATCGCCGGCATGTTCGCTTATATCGCCGGTTCGCCCTTCGTGTTCATCACCTTGTATGGCGTGCCTGCCGAGCACTACGGCTGGCTGTTCGGCATCAATGCCGCCGGTTTCATCCTCACCGCTCAGGTCAATGCGCGGCTGTTGACCAGGCTCGGCCCGACCGCGCTGCTGGCCAAGGCTGTATGGGTGTACCTGGGGGGCGGCCTGCTGCTGTTGCTCATGGCCGCCCTGCATCCGGCACAGTTGTGGCCGCTGCTGGTGCCGCTGTTCGTATGCATGGCAAGCCTGGGCTGTATCATTCCCAACGCCTCGGCGTGCGCCATGGCCGGCAAGGGCGGGCGTGCCGGCAGCGCCTCGGCCTTGATGGGGTGTCTGCAGTTCAGCGTCGCCGCCGGAGCGGCGGCGCTGGTGGGCATCCTGGCCGATGGCAGTGCGGTGCCGATGAGCCTGGTGATCAGCCTGTGCGGTGTACTGGTGGTCAGTGTGGCGCTGCTGACGCGTCGCTGGCAGGCCATTGCGTAAGCGGATGAGGCGCGCGCAAGCGGGCCTCCAGTAGCGCCACGAAATGCCGTGCTTCGTCCTCGCTGCGAAAACTCACGACATGCTGATCGAGTTGCACCTGCCAGGGGCAGGTCCGATTGCGGTGGGATGTACTGACGACGATTCTCATCACCAAAGCCTCCACGAGCGTGCGAACAGCCAGTGTAGATCGGGCGTGGTGGTTCGCCACACCGGTCATCGTCGCGCTGATCGGGGACGTCCCTCAGCGTGATGTCGCTGAGTCTGCTTTTGCTGCAATCCCTGTGGAAGCAGGTTGTCGGCAATGTCGCCCGTCAGCTTGGATAAACCATGGCCAAATCGCCCTCCGACGCGTTGGCTAGGGGCAGTTTGCGAGATGGCCCAATGCCCTTAATGGACATAGTTCCTCCATGGGTGGCCTGACCCTCTGCACTTGCCCGCCTCCTGCATGTTCAGCGCTGTCCAGCGCCTGCTTTGTCCCGGCTTATACTCGCCCTGGCCGCCCGCCTGAGGCGGTCGTTTCGGCACTTCGCAAGCGAAGTGCGGCCGGTGGCCAGGGACCGTTCAGAAAGCCACCCATTGTTCGTCAGCCGGTTGGCCAGTCCAGGCGCCTGCCTGGGTCGGCCCCGAACGCTATCTCGTAGGGAGCAACGCAGATATGAAAGCAGTGAGCAGCATCAGCCGTATCGCCAGTCTGATGGCCGACCCCAAACGCAGTGCCATGCTGTGGGCGCTGATCGACGGCACACCACGGCCTACCGCAGAGCTGGCGACGATGACCGGCCTGACCTGCTCGTCGGCCTGCGCTCACCTCTCGCTGCTGTCGACGGCCGGCCTGCTGAGGCTGGAATCGCGCGGGCGCAAGCGCTACTTCCGGCTGGCCACCCCCGAGGTCGGCGCGGCGGTCGAGGCACTGGCGAACCTGGTGGTCGGCACGGATCAGCCGCGGCCGGGAGCCTTTCCCTTGCAGATTCCCTTGTCGATGCGCCGCGCACGGTTGTGCAATGATCATCTGGGCGGTGAACTGGCGGCCGAGCTGTACCAGCGCCTCACCGATGCCGGCTGGTTGGAGCGGCATGGCGAGCAGTGGCTGGTGACCTCCTCGGGCAGGCTGGAGCTAGAGCGCATCGGCGTATTCATCGATGCACTGGCGCCTCAGCACAGCCGAGGCGGGGTGATCTGTCATTGCAGCGAGTGGAGTGACCAGGGCCCGCACCTGGGCGGCGTTTTGGGGCGGGCCCTGTTCAAGCTGTTCGTGCAATCGGGCTGGGTGCGCGAGCAGGAGGTAAGTCGTGCGTTGCAGGTCACCCCACTGGGCCTGCAGCACATCAACCGGATCGCCCGCGTCACCAGCCTGCAGGTAGGCTAGCCGTGCCGGGCGTCCGCCAGGTCGTCAGACCAGTCGAGCGTCCAGGCTGTTCTGCGCCAGGCGCTGCGCCTGGTCCTGGGTCATCCCCAGGTGCTGGTGCAGGGCATGGAAGTTCTCGGTCACGTAGCCGCCGAAGTAGGCCGGGTCGTCGGAGTTCACCGTGACCTTCACGCCGCGCTCGAGCATGTCGAGAATGTTGTGCTGGCTCATGTGATCGAACACGCACAGTTTGGTATTGGACAACGGGCACACGGTCAGGGGGATCTGCTCGTCGATGATGCGCTGCATCAGGCGCTCGTCTTCGATGGCCCTCACGCCGTGGTCGATGCGCTTGATCTGCAACAGGTCGAGCGCCTCCCAGATGTACTCGGGCGGGCCTTCTTCGCCGGCATGGGCCACGGCAACCAGGCCTTCATGGCGAGCGCGGGCGAATACGCGCTCGAACTTGCTCGGTGGATGGCCCTGTTCCGAACTGTCCAGGCCTACGGCAACGAAGGCGTCACGGAAAGGCAGCGCCTGGGTCAGCGTCTTCTCTGCGGCTTCTTCGCTGAGGTGGCGCAGGAAGCTCAGAATCAATCCGCTGCTCACGCCCAACTGCTGTTGGCCATCGCGCAGTGCCTGGCCAATGCCGTTGAGCACCACTTCAAAGGCAATGCCGCGATCGGTGTGGGTTTGCGGGTCGAAAAACGGCTCGGTGTGGATCACGTTCTGCGCCTTGCAGCGCAGCAGGTAGGCCCAGGTCAGGTCGTAGAAATCCTGCTCGGTCTGCAGAACGCCGGCGCCTTGGTAATAAAGGTCGAGAAACTCCTGCAGGTTGTTGAAGGCATAAGCACCGCGCAGCGCTTCGACATCATTCCAGGGCAGGGCGATCTTGTTGCGCTCGGCCAGGGCGAACAGCAGCTCAGGCTCAAGGGAGCCTTCCAGGTGCATGTGCAGTTCGGCCTTGGGCAAGGCATTCAGCCAGTCATACATGTGTATCAGTCTCGATCAGGAACGGTTGCGCCTATTCTACTGGAAAATTTTCCTACAACCGGGCCCGCGACCGATGGGCGCAGGCGCCTGTCATCGACGCGGGTAGGGCTGCGCGGTCAACCGTCCATGAGCTGCGCCGCTGCCTGCCGGTGCGATGCGATCAGACCCTGCACGTCCAGCCCCTCAATCTGGCCATCGAGCACTCGCCATTGGCCACCCACCATGACGCGGTCTGCCCGGTCAGCGCCGCACAACAGCAAGGCCGACAGCGGATCATGACTGCCGGAAAAACGCAGTTCGTCGAGCTTGAACAGCGCCAGGTCCGCCTGCTGGCCCACCGCCAGGCTGCCGATGTCATCACGCCCCAGCAACCGCGCCGAGCCGCGGGTGGCCCAGCCCAGCACGCGCTGCGGGGTGATGGCTTGGGCGCCATAACGCAGGCGCTGCAGGTACAAGGCCTGACGGGCTTCCAGGATCAGGTTCGATGCATCGTTGGACGCCGAGCCATCCACGCCCAGGCCGATGGTGGCGCCAGCGGCCTCCAGTGCCAGCGTCGGGCAGATCCCCGAGGCCAGGCGCATGTTGGAGCTCGGGCAATGGCACACCCCGGTGCCTGCAGCGCCCAGGCGCGCGATTTCATCCGCCTCGAAGTGAATGCCGTGGGCCAGCCAGGTGCGGGGTCCGAGCCAGCCAACGCTGTCGAGGTAGTCAATGGTACGCAAGCCAAAGCGCTGCAGGCAGAACGCCTCTTCATCAAGGGTTTCGGCCAGGTGGGTGTGCAGGCGCACATCCTGTGCCTGGGCCATCTCGGCGCTGGCGCGCATGATGTCAGGGGTGACCGAAAACGGCGAGCAGGGCGCCAGGGCAATCTGGATCACGGCGCCGGCACCGCGCTCGTGGTAGCTGTGGATAAGTCGCTGGCTGTCGGCGAGTATCACCTCGCCTTGCTGCACGGTCTGCTGCGGTGGCAGGCCGCCGTCCGCTTCGCCCAAGCTCATCGAGCCACGGGTGAGCATGGCCCGCATGCCCAGTTTGCGGACCGCCTCGATCTGCACGTCGATGGCATCTTCCAGCCCATCGGGGAACAGGTAGTGATGGTCGGCCGCCGTGGTGCAGCCCGAAAGCAACAGCTCGGCCAGCGCCACTTCACTGGCCAGCGCCAAGGCCTTGGGCGTCAGCCGTGCCCAGACCGGGTACAGGGTCTGCAGCCAGGGAAACAACGGTTGGTTGACCACCGGCGCCCAGGCCCGGGTCAGGGTCTGATAGAAGTGATGATGGGTGTTGATCAAGCCGGGCAGCACGACGTGCTCACGGGCATCGAAAACCTGCTCGCAGGGCTCTGTGGGGCGGCCCCCCAAGGGAATGAGTTCGCGAATAACGCCGCCTTCGATGACCAGCCCGCCACGGGCGTCGAGGTCGTTGGCGGTGAAGATGGCAAGCGGGGATTTCAACCAGGTACGGATCGCAGGCATGGCGCCGGCTCCTCTGAAAATGGGTTCAGGTAAGCCAGCTCAGTGTTGCCCTGTCTGCTGATCCAGGTCCGCCGTGGGGCGAGGCGCTGAGTGTAGAGCCTCGCGCCATGGCATTCAATTCACCAGGTGAGCGCTTGGCCCTGGTAATCGATGAAGCGCAGGCCGGGATGGCCGCGTTGAGCGGTGATCTGTTCGACCAGGCCCCGGGTGCTGGTGGCCACGTCCAGCGGCGCGCTGTCGCCGCCCATGGCGGTCTGTACCCAGCCCGGGTGCATGGCCAGCACGGTCAGGTCGCTGCGCTGCAGTTGCACCACAAAGCTGTTGATCATCGAGTTGAGCGCCGCCTTGCTGGCTTTGTACAGGCAGATTTCGCCGCCATCGGGGCTTGCCACGCTGCCCAGCCCCGAGCTCATGAACGCCAGCACGCCATTGCCCTCACGCACCTGGGCAACCAGGCGGGTGGCAACGCGAATCGGTGCAACGGCATTGGTCATGAACAGCTGGCCGACATCGTCGAGCGTGACACTGTGTGGCGCTTGCGGCTGCGGGCCCATCACCCCGGCATTGATGAACACCAGGTCAAACACTTGGCCGCGCAGGCGCTCAAGCAACGCTTCGAGCTGCGCATCGTCGTTCATCTCCAGGGTTTCCACCTGCACGCCTGCCACGGCCTGCAGCGCCTGGGCCTTGTGCGGGTCGCGGACCGTGGCGGTGACATCCCAGCCGGCTTCGCGCAGTCGTTCGGTCAGGCCGAGCCCCAGGCCACGGGAGGCGCCGATGATCAGCGCGGAAGGTGTTGTGGACATTGCGACGCTCCTGTAACGGTCAAAGACCGTGGAGCATAACCCAGGGCCCGGCGGCACGGCGCATTGCCGTCGAGCCTGTGGAAAACCTTTGATCAAATAACAACCAATTCTCTGCAGGCCTTGCCACGCGCGGCTCACGGGGGATAGCGCACGGCTTATCCACAGGCTGCTCCACCGCAACTGTGTGCAATCACGGTGGCGGCCGGGGGAGGGTTTGCATCATCGCGATCATTGCGCGGAACTGGGGATAACCTGTTGGCATCCCGTGGACGAACGCCCGGCAAGTCGGCTCTGATCAATTATTGATCAAAAGTCTGCGCGCCTTGTAGCGCGTGGCCTACAGGGGTATGCCCCAAGCTTATGCACAGGCAGGCGCACAGTTGCTGTGCGCAACCTGGCTAGGGCTTGTGCAGGCGAATTCGCCCGCGGCTGAGGTCCGCCAGTTGTGGTTGCAGGGTGTCGAGGTGATCCTCGGCGAACGCCACTTGCAGGTCCACCCCATTGGCGGTGAACTGCTCATCCAGCACCAGGCCATCGACGTCGGCCAAGCGCAGTTTCACCAGCGCCAGCTCACTGAAAGCGCAGCTGCAGGTGAACAGGCTACGTTGCACCAGCAAGCGCTTGGCCGCTTGCTGCAGGCATTTGTTGGCGCCACCGCCATAGGCTCGGGCCAGGCCACCTGTCCCCAACTGAATCCCGCCATACCAGCGGATCACCAGCACCACCACCTGATCGCAATCCTGCGCCTCGATCGCCGCCAGAATGGGCCGACCCGCCGTGCCTCCCGGCTCGCCGTCGTCACTGCTGCGGTACTGGCCACCGAGCTTCCACGCCCAGCAGTTATGGGTTGCCGCCAGGTCGCTGTGCTCAGCGATAAAGCCCATGGCCTCGTTGGGCGTGGTGATCGGCGCGGCCAGCGTGATGAAACGGCTCTTGCGGATTTCTTCACGAAACTCGCACAGCTCAAGCAGGGTAGAGGGCATAGGTCCGGGTCAGACAGGCGATTGCACGCCGCAGCCTTTGAGAATGATGTGGATAAGGTTGTTGCTGGCATCTTCCATGTCCTGCTTGGTCAGGCGGCTACGGCCGGTGACCTGGCAGATCTGCGTGGCGAAGTCAGCGTAGTGTTGAGTACTGCCCCATAACAGGAAGATCAGGTGCACCGGGTCGACCGGGTCTATCTTGCCCGCCGCGATCCAGGCTTCGAACACCGCCGCCCGCCCGCGAAACCAGTCACGGTAATCGGCGGAAAAGTACTCGCTCAGGCACTGTCCGCCGCTGATCACCTCCATGGCGAAGATCCGCGAAGCCTGCGGATTGCGCCGCGAGAACTCCATCTTGGTGCGGATATAGCGGCTCAGCGCCTCGCCTGGATCGTCGTCAACGTGCAGGTGGTTGAAGGTGCTGTCCCACAACTCGATGATGTTGCTCAGCACCGCGATGTACAGACCCAGCTTGTTGGTGAAGTAGTAGTGCAGGTTGGCCTTGGGCAGGTCGGCCTTCAAGGCGATGGTGTTCATGCTGGTGCCCTTGAAACCATGACGGGCGAACTCGTCCTCGGCGGCCTGGATGATGGCTCGCTCGTTCTTCTGGCGGATGCGGCCGGCGGGCTTGCCCGAGGCAGAGAGGCGGTGCGCGGGAACTTCAAGGCTCATGGACGATTTCCGTCGGATGGGGGTGGTACCGATTGTCGGACAGAGTACCTGCCTGGGCGCACCTGACAAGCATTAGCGTGTGGCCGCCAGGCTATCGAGAAACCGCTGCAACACCAGATTCGGTCGCCGGTTCTTGCGCGTCACCCAGCTCAGCCCCAGGTCATGGAAACGCTCTTTGGGTTTGAGCGCCCGCAGCCGGCCTTGTTGTACCCACACGCTGGCATAGTGATCGGGCAGATAGCCGATGTAACGCCCGGTCAGAATCAGAAAGGCCATGCCTTCGCGGTCCGAGGCGCTGGCGGTGCAATGCAGCGCCTGATAGCACGCCTGCACGTGCGCCGGCAGGCGAAAGGTCGGAGCGATGGCATCCTGGCTGTTGAGGCGCTCATCATCGATGTGCGCGTCATCGGCAAAGAACAGTGGATGGCCCACTGCGCAGTACAGCAGGGAGCGTTCGCTGTACAACGGTTGGTACTCGAGCCCCGACAGCGGGCTGGTCTGCGGTACCACGCCAACATGCAGACTGCCATCGAGCACGCCTTGCTCGACCTGGCTCGGGGCGATCATGCGAATCTGGATATGCACTTCCGGCCCGCGGTCTTTCAGTTCCGCCAGCGCATGGGTGATGCGCATGTGGGGGAGGGTGACCAGGTTGTCGGTCAGGCCGATGTTCAGTTCACCGCGCAGGTGCTGGTGCAGGCCGTTGACCTCGGTGCGAAACGATTCCAGTGCGCCGAGCAACTGCAACGCCGACTGATACACCTCACGCCCTTCCTCGGTCAGCGAAAACCCGGCGCGTCCGCGCTGGCACAGGCGCAGCCCCAAGCGTTGCTCCAAGTCCTTCATCTGCTGGCTGATCGCCGAGCGGCCGATACCGAGAATGGTCTCGGCCGCCGAAAATCCGCCGCACTCCACCACGCTGCGGAAAATTTTCAACAGGCGTATGTCGAAATCACTGACCTGGGCGAGTGCCTCGGGGCGTCGGCTCATTAGTTTAGTGCGCCACTGACTGAAGGTTAGAAGAGTAGGGTTTTCCAGACTTTATCGCCGTGCCAGCTTATGGGCAATCACTCCCCATCGTTGTTTGATCGTCATTCGAGGAACCGCCGATGAACATGCCTGAAGCCGCGCCTGTCGGTATCGCCAGCCAGCTCAAGCTGGATGCCCACTGGATGCCCTACACGGCGAACCGTAATTTCCACCGCGATCCGCGTCTGATCGTGGCGGCCGACGGCAATCATCTGGTGGACGACAAGGGCCGGCGAATCTTCGACGCCCTGTCCGGGCTATGGACCTGCGGCGCTGGTCATACCCGCAAGGAGATCGCTGACGCGGTCAGCCGGCAACTGGCAACACTCGACTACGCGCCGGCCTTCCAGTTCGGCCATCCGCTGTCGTTCCAACTGGCCGAGCAGATCACCCAGCTGACCCCGGGTGACCTCAACCACGTGTTCTTCACCAACTCCGGCTCCGAATGCGCCGACACTGCGCTGAAGATGGTTCGCGCCTACTGGCGTCTGAAAGGTCAGGCCAGCAAGGCCAAGATCATCGGCCGTGCCCGTGGTTACCACGGGGTGAACATCGCCGGCACCAGCCTGGGCGGTGTCAACGGCAACCGCAAGATGTTCGGCCAACTACTGGATGTCGATCATCTGCCGCACACCGTGCTGCCGGGCAATGTCTTCAGCAAGGGCCTGCCACAAGAGGGCGGCATTGCCCTGGCTGACGAGATGCTCAAGCTGATCGAACTGCACGACGCCTCGAACATCGCGGCGGTCATCGTCGAGCCGCTGGCTGGCTCTGCCGGGGTGCTGCCGCCGCCGGTGGGCTACCTCAAGCGCCTGCGTGAGATCTGCACCCAGCACAACATCCTGCTGATCTTCGATGAAGTCATCACCGGCTTTGGACGCATGGGCGCCATGACTGGCGCTGAAGCGTTCGGCGTCACCCCGGATCTGATGTGCATCGCCAAGCAGGTCACCAACGGTGCCATCCCGATGGGCGCCGTGGTGGCCAGCAGCGAGATCTACCACACCTTCATGAACCAGCCGACGCCGGAGTACGCGGTGGAATTCCCCCACGGCTACACCTATTCGGCGCATCCCGTGGCCTGCGCCGCCGGTATCGCGGCGCTGGACTTGCTGCGCAAAGAGAGCCTGGTGCAGGCGTCTGCCGAGCTGGCGCCGCATTTCGAGACGTTGCTGCATGGCCTCAAGGGCAGCAAGAACGTGGTCGACATCCGCAACTACGGCCTGGCCGGTGCCATCCAGATTGCTCCGCGCGACGGTGATGCCATCGTCCGCCCATACGAGACCGCGATGAAGCTGTGGCAAGCCGGCTTCTATGTCCGTTACGGCGGCGACACCCTGCAGTTCGGCCCGACGTTCAATACCCAGCCGCAGGAACTGGACCGTCTGTTCGATGCCGTTGGCGAGCACCTGAACCGCGTCGACTGATCCGCGCCGCTTTGACGACGGGCACGCGCGCTGCGTGCCCCGACCTTCCTTATTGTTTACGGAGTTTTGCATGAGCATCGTTCAGCACCTGATCGACGGCCAGATGGTGTCCAACGGCGGCCGGACCGCCGATGTCTTCAACCCGGCGACCGGTCAGGTCACTGGCAAGGTTGAGCTGGCCAGCCAGGCGACCGTGCAGCAGGCCATCGACTCTGCCGCCGCAGCCTATCCGGCCTGGCGCAATACTCCGCCTGCCAAGCGGGCGCAGGTCATGTTCCGTTTCAAGCAATTGCTGGAGCAACACGAGGCACAGATTGCGCAACTGATCAGCCAGGAGCATGGCAAGACCCTGGAAGACGCCGCTGGCGAGCTCAAGCGCGGCATCGAGAACGTCGAGTTTGCCTGTGCTGCCCCGGAAATCCTCAAGGGTGAATACAGCCGCAACGTCGGGCCGAACATCGATGCCTGGTCCGACTTCCAGCCGCTGGGCGTGGTTGCCGGTATCACGCCGTTCAACTTCCCGGCCATGGTGCCGCTGTGGATGTACCCGCTGGCCATCGTCTGCGGCAACGCGTTCATCCTCAAACCGTCCGAGCGTGACCCGAGCTCGACCCTGTACATCGCGCAACTGTTGCTTGAAGCCGGGTTGCCCAAGGGCATCCTCAACGTGGTGCACGGTGACAAGGAAGCGGTCGATGCGCTGATTCAAGCGCCACAGGTCAAGGCACTGAGTTTCGTCGGCTCCACACCGATCGCCGAGTACATCTATGCCGAAGGCACCAAACGCGGCAAGCGCGTGCAGGCACTGGGCGGTGCGAAGAACCACGCGGTACTGATGCCCGATGCCGACCTCGATAACGCGGTCAGCGCGCTGATGGGCGCGGCGTATGGTTCCTGCGGCGAGCGCTGCATGGCCATCTCGGTGGCGGTGTGTGTCGGCGACCAGGTGGCTGACGCGCTGATTGCCAAACTGGAACCGCAGATCAAGGCGCTGAAAATTGGCGCCGGCACTACGTGCGGTCTGGACATGGGCCCACTGGTGACGGCTGCTGCGCGTGACAAAGTGGTTGGCTATATAGAAGAAGGCGTTGCGGCCGGGGCGCAGCTTGTCGTGGACGGGCGTGGTCTGCGGGTTGCAGGGCATGAAGATGGCTACTTCGTGGGCGGCACCTTGTTCGACAAGGTCACCTGCGAGATGAGTATCTATAAAGAAGAGATCTTCGGCCCCGTGCTGTGTGTGGTGCGTGTGCAGAGCCTGGAGGAGGCGATGCAGCTGATCAATGATCATGAATACGGCAACGGCACCTGCATCTTCACCCGAGATGGTGAAGCGGCGCGGTTGTTCTGTGACGAGATCGAAGTGGGCATGGTCGGGGTCAACGTGCCGCTGCCGGTGCCGGTGTCCTACCACAGCTTCGGTGGCTGGAAACGTTCGCTGTTCGGCGACCTGCATGCCTACGGCCCGGACGGGGTGCGCTTCTATACCCGGCGCAAGGCAATCACCCAGCGCTGGCCGCAGCGTAAAAGCCACGAAGCTTCGCAGTTCGCCTTCCCCAGCCTTTGATCTTGGAGTGGAGACACGCGAGGCGCAGGGAGCGCCTCGCGTGTATTTGAAGCGCTTTGAAACTTTCTCTG